>JAETNR010000008.1 GCA_021772055.1 Blautia sp.
GCATGTGTTAAGCACGCCGCCAGCGTTCATCCTGAGCCAGGATCAAACTCTCTGATAAAATGTGTTTGATTCACTCAAGACAACCTACTAGCTATCTCTCGTTTTTACTGTTTTTGGTTCATCGAACCGTTCTTTGAATGTAAAGAATTTTCGAGAATCGTATGTGTTTCACTGTTTAGTTATCAAGGTGTCTGTCTCTTGACAGCTTATTAAGATTACCATATCTTCCATATTCTGTCAAGACTTTTTTAAGTTTTTTATTGTTTATTTTTATCAAAAAACTTAAAACGGAGAAGGAGGGATTTGAACCCTCGCGCCGCTATTAACGACCTACTCCCTTTCCAGGGGAGCCCCTTCGGCCAGCTTGGGTACTTCTCCAAATTGTCCTACTTACTTATTTTGCATCGCCGCTTTTCGCGGCTCAACAGCAAGTATTATATCTTAATATGTCATTCTTTGTCAAGCACTTTTTAGATTTTTTTCAAATTCTTTTTATATTGCTTAACAAACGGAGAGAGTGGGATTCGAACCCACGCGCCCTTGCGGACAAACGGTTTTCAAGACCGCCTCGTTATGACCACTTCGATATCTCTCCATGCATGTTCTGACAGATTCATTTCAGCATGTCATCACCAACGCTTTTGTATTTTATCATCATTCATTTCCCATGTCAATAAGAAATTTAAATTTTATTTGCAGGAGCCCTTCCCCACCCTGTGAAATGTCACCACTATTTTTTCAGAAAAGCTTCCGCTATGGCCAGATCCTCCATGGTAGTAATTTTGATGTTCTGATAAGATCCTTCCACAAGACGAATTTTGGTACCTGTCTCCTGCTCTACTACCATCCCGTCGTCTGTAATCGCAGTCATCTCCTTCCTGCGGATACTTTCATGTGCGCTTCGGATTAATGCATAGGAAAATATCTGAGGAGTCTGAATGGTCCATACCCGGCTGCGGTCTGGTGTTTTCTCCACAAATCCGCCGGCATCTGCAAGTTTTATGGTGTCCTTTGACGGCATACCAATCACACAGGCTCCGGTATCCATCACTCCCTTCAGCCCTCTCTCCAGAATCTCCTCCGTAATAAAGGGCCTGGCACCATCGTGGATAAATACATAATCACAGTTCTCGCACGCCAAAAGGCCGGCATAAACAGAATCATACCGTTCCTTTCCTCCCGGAATAATGCTTCTTACTTTGGAAAATCCATATTTCTCCACAATTTCACTTTTACAATAAGAAATAACGTCTTTCCCGGTTACCAGGATAATGTCCTGCATCAGCGGGCTTTCCTGGAAGCAGCGCAGGGAATAATAAAGTATGGGATATCCCCCTACCTCCATAAACTGTTTCTGAATCTTGCTGTTCATCCGTTTTCCCTGTCCTGCCGCCAAAACGATCGCTGTACATTTCTTCAGACCCATGGTTTCCTCCTGTATTACTTCTGTCTTCCTCTTATTATCGTTCCCCAAGCTTCAGATTGGGAACTGCATTTAAATCCCACCCATGCCTTGTCCCTTTCTTATACTCATAGTATGCAGCAACTCCGATCATCGCCGCATTATCCGTACAAAAAATAGGGGATGGATGGTAAAAACAGTATTTCTGCTCTTCGCAGGCTTTTCTCATAGCTTCCCGAAGCGTTCCATTTGAGGCTACGCCGCCTGCAATCGCAATCTTGTCCATTCCATAGTCTTTTGCCGCCAGCATGGTACGATCCACAAGAACATCCACCACCGCCTTTTGGAAAGAAGCAGCCAGATCCGCAGAATTCACTTCTTCCCCTTTCATTTTCGCATTATTCAGATAATTCAAAACTGCAGATTTTACGCCGCTGAAGCTGAAATCATAGGGGCAGTCCCCGATCTTTGCTCTGGGAAACTCTATTGCATCGGGATTTCCTTCTTTGGAAAGGCGGTCAATCTTCGGGCCTCCCGGATACCCGAGCCCGATTGCTCTTGCAACCTTGTCAAAGGCTTCTCCTGCCGCATCGTCACGGGTCCGCCCTAAAATTTCAAATTCGCCGTAATCTTTCACGATCACAAGGTGGGTATGTCCCCCTGAAACGATCAGACATAAAAAAGGCGGTTCCAGATCCGGGTTCTCAATATAATTTGCGGAAACATGTCCTTCAATATGGTGTACCCCTACCAGGGGAAGTTTTTTCGCATAGGCGATTGCTTTCGCCTCCGCTACGCCTACCAGAAGCGCCCCTACCAGCCCGGGGCCGTAAGTAACCCCGATGGCGTCCATATCATTCAAGGTCATTCCTGCTTCGCTTAATGCTTCTTCAATTACCTGGTTGATCTTTTCGATATGCTTTCGGGAAGCAATCTCCGGCACCACGCCTCCGTATAATTTATGAAGTTCTATTTGAGATGAAATCACATTGGACAGAACGGTTCTGCCATTTTTTACAACAGACGCTGCTGTTTCATCACAGGAGCTTTCGATTGCAAGAATCAATGTATCCTTCATTTGTCTGTCTCCTCCTATTTTCACCATTCCAGAAGATCACTGCTCGTCTTCCTCAAAATTCAGTACAACGCTTTTTCCATCTTTCCCCGGATAGGCTTTTGGAAAAATACTGCGTACGCTATCCATATAGTCATCAGGGTGGATCAAAGACGGGCTATAATGGGTCAGCCACAGCTCTTTTACGCCGGCATCCCGTGCCAGAGCTGCAGCTTCCTGAAATGTCATATGCTTATAGCCTTTTGCTTTATCCGCCTTATCCTCCTCGCCGTACATTCCTTCGCAAATAAACAGGTCTGACCCTGCTGCATTGCGCATAATGGACTCTGTAGGCCTGGTATCTGTCGTATACGTAAGTTTGATGCCCTTTCTGGAAGGGCCGAGAACCATATCCGGAGTATAGATTTTTCCGTTTTCTTCTATCGTCTTTCCTTTTTGAAGGGGATTCCAGAATTTCAGCGGGATCTCATGCGCCCTGGCGCTCTCCGTGGAAAACTTTCCCTGTCTTAAAATTTCCAGTGTATAACCATAACAAAGCACATTGTGATTTACTTTAAAAGCAGTGATTCGGTAACCGTTTATCTCCAGTACCTCCTCAGGCCTGGTAATCTCTATAAATTTCAGTTCAAAAGGCAGCTCCGGCGCAATGATCCGCAATGCATTCACCACTCGTTCCAGTCCCTTGGGGCCGACCAGGGTCAGCGGCTCTGTACGGTCCGCATTTCCCATGGTAAGCAAAAGGCCCGGAAGTCCGCTGATATGATCCCCATGGTAGTGAGTAAAACAGATCACGTCGATGGGCTTAAAACTCCAGCCCTTTTCTTTGACTGCGACCTGAGTTCCTTCCCCACAGTCAATCAAAAGGCTGCTTCCATTGTATCTTGTCATCAGTGCAGTGAGCCACCGTCTTGGCAGGGGCATCATGCCTCCGGTTCCCAGCAAACAAATATCTAACATAAATTCCTCCTCGAAAATCAGTTCATGCCACTGTTCCTCTGGTCATGAGGATCGCATCTTCCACAGGGTTTTCGTAATAATTCCTGCGGATTCCGTCCCTGGTAAATCCAAGGCGCTCATAAAGGCGGATGGCTGTTTCATTACTCTGCCGAACCTCCAGGTGAATCGTATTCACACCCTGTTCTTCTGCAAGGCGGATCATACTTTCCATAAGAAAGTTTCCGATTCCCTCTTTTTGTCTGTCCCTTCGTACAGCCACATTCGTCACATCGCCCTCATCAAGTACCATCAAAAGTCCACAGTAACCTAAAATCTGCTTCTTTTCCTCCACTACCAGAAACATGGTATTTTCTTTGGTAAGGAACGTAAAATATCCCTCACGGGTCCATGGCACATGAAATAAATCTTCTTCAATTTCCATTACCTGATCCAGATCCTCTGCCAGCATCTCTCTGAGAATCATACGCTTTCCTCCGGTTTCCGAGATGCATCATGCAAAAGCAGTTCCCTCTGGGCACGCTCACGTTCCGCCTGGGAAACGCGCAGATAATCGGGACAATGTTCTGCTGCAGTCTGTATCTTTCCTGCCTTCACATATTCCATTCCAAGAGCAGCCACTGCCGCTGCCCTCTGCTTATTCACATGAGCAGGTGCAAAGGAAAACGGCACCTTTAATTTGGTTTTGATCGTTTCACTGTATACTGAAACTCCGTCCCCAAGGAATGTTACGTTTTCTCCCATTTCATTCAGCTCTTCCAAAAGTTCCGTAACAGCACCAGCCCACTGACATTTTATTGCTGCAAGCCTATGATCCAGGAACCGATAAATTCCTGTATAAACCTGGTTTCTCCGTGCATCCATGATCGGGCAGATGATTCCCTCTGTATCATACAGGTTATATGCAAGGGCATCTGCCGTAGGCACCGGAACAAGCGGCTTACCCAGAGCCAGTCCCAGCCCTTTGGCTGTAGCAGAGCCGATCCGCAGCCCTGTAAAAGAACCCGGGCCTGCCGCAACAGCAATGGCATCTATTTTATTCAGATCCAGCTCCGTCATCCTGATAATCTCATCCAGCATAGGAAGCAGGGTCTGTGAATGTGTCTTTTTATAATTCACCGTATATTCTGCCAGCAATGTATCATCTTCTGCGATTGCCACAGACGCCACAATTCCTGAACTGTCTAATGCCAAAATTTTCATAAATTCTCCTCCAAAAACGATCTATAACATAACCTCTTCATCCAAACCTGAAATCGTAATTTTCCGGTAGTCAAATCCCCGGGCAAGATCCTTTTCAATGGTAACACGAATCAGATTTTCCGGTAAAATCTCTTCGATCAGATCAGCCCATTCAATCAGGCAGATTCCCTGTCCGAAAAAGTAGTCGTCATAGCCGATCTCTTCCATTTCTTCAATATCCCCGATCCGGTACACATCAAAATGATAAAAAGGCAGCCTTCCTTCCTCATACACCTGGATGATGGTAAAGGTAGGGCTGCTGATAGGTTCCTCAATGTCCAGCCCAGCGGCAACTCCCTGGGTAAATACCGTTTTTCCCACGCCAAGATCTCCGGTCAGCGTATAAATCTGGCCCGGTCCTGCAGCCCTGCCGATTTTCTTTCCTAATGCAAATGTTTCTTCCGGTGCTCCCGTTTCTATTACCATATCTTCCCTTCTCCCTGATTTCTCATTGCCATTCTACCTTTTTCTTGCAGAATTGTTCTCCGCATATTATAATAGAGCGCAAAGAGAAAAACAATACTTTTTGAAAAGGAGATCTAAAATATGGCAAATCCAATTGTAACAATTACCATGGAAAACGGAGATGTAATGAAAGCAGAGCTGTATCCGGAAATTGCACCGAATACGGTAAACAATTTTATCAGTCTTGTGAAAAAAGGGTTTTATAACGGCCTTATTTTCCACCGTGTGATCAATGGTTTCATGATCCAGGGTGGATGTCCGGACGGGACCGGAATGGGAGGCCCCGGATACTCTATCAAAGGCGAATTTGCCCAAAACGGTGTAAAAAATGATCTGAAGCATACCCCCGGCGTGCTGTCTATGGCAAGGGCAATGCATCCCAACTCTGCAGGAAGCCAGTTCTTTATCATGCACAAAGCCGCTCCCCATCTTGACGGAAGCTACGCTGCATTCGGCAAGATCATAGAGGGAATGGATGTGGTAAACCGTATTGCCGAAGAGGACACGGATTACGGCGACAGACCGCTGGATGAGCAGAAAATGAGTTCTGTAACAGTAGAAACTTTTGATACAGAATATCCGGAACCGGAGAAATGCTGATTTTATAAAACTTCAAAGAATACGAATGCTGCTCTTTTTCGGGAGCAGCATTTTTGATACCTTTTAAAATCATCGGTACATTCTTAAATTTATCAGATCTTTCCCCGGAAGCTATGTCTTTTACTTTTCAAACAGATGTACTTCGCCGTCCAGCACAGCAAAATAAAGATCCTTTTCTTTGCGTATCCCTGCCCTGCCGTTTGTTCCTTCTGTAATGGCCTTCTGTACAGATTCCGCATCACCTTTTGGTACAAGCAGCTTCAGGACTACTTTGTCCGTATATTCAGAATCCAGAATGGGAAGCCTGCGCTCCCCGGCAATATACTGGATCTTGCCGATTCCGGTGTAATCTGTGGTAACTTCCATGGAAATCCCGTATTGCTTTTCAATGATCCTGCTGTTCTTAAGACCTTCCTGGACTGCTTTGGAATAGGCGCGCACAAGTCCTCCGGTTCCCAGAAGGATTCCTCCGAAATAGCGGGTCACCACCACTGCCACATTATAAATCTCTTCTCCCAGGATCACATCCAGCATAGGCCGCCCTGCTGTTCCGGAAGGTTCACCGTCATCGCTGCAGCGGGTATATTCCCGGTTCGTGCCCACAGAATAAACGTAGCAGTTATGCCTTGCATCCCAGTATTTCTTCTTCATTTCCTCAATAAAAGCCAGTGCTTCTTCTTCTGTTTCAACCAGACGGACATTTGCAATAAATCTGGACTTTTTTTCCACAATCTCTCCGGTTCCGCCCTCCAGTAAAGTCTTATAGCATTCCAACATAAGCCCCTGCCTCCGGTATTTTCATATTACAGTGCAAAAAACTGCACGGGTATAATTATTGTACATTTTCCCAATGGATTCTGTCAATCCTAAGAAGGAAAGAAATCTGTTAAGTTTTTAATTGGGGGTTTATTTACTTATTTATATTTGATATAATAGAACGGATTATAAAGGAGGAATATCATGAATTACGGAAAAAAAGCGACTTCAAAGAGGCGAAGTTCCCTGGTCTCCAGTTCATCTATGATGGGAAAGCGTGCGCATGTTTCCTTTCTCAGAGTTTTATTCATATCATTGATTGCTCTTTGTGTCATCTGTGTATGTCTTGGCCTTGGAGCTTTTAAAGGCGTTATTGATAATGCACCGGATGTGGATGACGTAGATATCATGCCTCTTGGTTATGCGTCCTTCCTGTACGATGACCAGGGAAATCAGCTCCGCAAGCTGGCAGCTCCGGATTCCAACCGTCTTCCGGTTTCCATAGAACAGATTCCTGTGGATCTGCAGCATGCAGTGGTTGCCATTGAGGATGAACGTTTTTATGAACATAATGGGATCGACGTGAAAGGTATTGTCCGTGCTTTTGTCCGGAATATTACCACAAGAGATCTTTCAGAAGGTGCCAGCACCATTACCCAGCAGCTCCTGAAAAATAACGTATTCACAAACTGGACCCAGGAATCCACCTGGCTGGAACGATTTACCCGTAAATTCCAGGAACAGTATCTTGCTATCAAGATTGAAGAAAAGATCAATGACAAGAATGTGATCCTTGAGAATTATCTGAACACCATCAATCTTGGGGCGGGCGCATACGGGGTACAGGCTGCTTCCCGTCAGTATTTTAATAAGGACGTATGGGATCTGAATCTTTCAGAGTGTGCCACTCTGGCCGGAATCACCCAGAACCCAAGCCGCTTCAATCCTATTGAGAATCCTAAGGAAAACGCCAAGCGTAAAAAGGAAGTCCTGAAACATATGCTGGATCAGAATTATATCTCTAAGGAACAGTATGATTCTGCCCTGAATGACGATGTTTACTCCCGGATCCGTGCGGCGCAGGAAGAAACCTCCAGCACCAGGAATCAGGTTTACAGCTATTTTGAGGATGAGCTCACAGATCAGGTAATTAATGATCTGATGAATATTAAAGGCTACACAAAGACCCAGGCCCGCAATATGCTGTACAGCGGCGGTCTGAAAATCTATACCACCCAGGATCCGAATATTCAGTCTATCCTGGATGAGGAATATGCCAACCCCGAAAACTATCCTTCGACGGTTCAGTATCTTCTGGATTTTGCACTGACCATTACCGATGCAGACGGACAGGAAGTGAACTACAGCAAGGAAATGCTGACGCTGTACTTCCGAAACGAGGATCCTGAGTTTGACCTGCTGTTTGATTCCCCGGAAGAAGGACAGACCTATGTAGACCGCTATAAAGAAAATATCCTGGCCGGAGGCGGTAAGGTTGTTGCAGAGCGTGTAAGCTTTGCCCCCCAGCCCCAGTCCTCTATGAGTGTGATCGACCAGTACACCGGTTATGTCAAGGCAATCGTGGGAGGCCGCGGCAAAAAGACTGCAAGTCTTACACTGAACCGTGCTACAGACAGTACCCGCCAGCCCGGTTCCACTTTTAAAATTGTTTCTACCTATGCTCCTGCCCTGAATGAAAAGGGCATGACACTTGCCACTGCCTACGAGGATGAGGAAGGATATACTTATCCGGACGGCTCTCCGGTAAACAATGCTTCCCGTACCTACAACGGCACCACCACGATCCGGACTGCGATTCAGAATTCTGTCAATACAGTGGCTGTACAATGTCTGGCAGATGTAACTCCGGAACTTGGACTGAAATATCTTGACAATTTCGGCTTTACTACTCTTGCCCACGGAACAGAAGCTGACCGGGATGCCAACGGCAATGTCTGGAACGATGCACAGCTTCCCACTGCCCTGGGCGGTATTGCAAAAGGTGTAACCAACGTGGAACTTTGTGCAGCTTATGCTGCCATTGCCAATGGCGGAAATTATATCAAGCCAATTTACTACACAAAGATCCTGGACCACAATGGAAATGTACTGATTGAAAATACTTCCGCAGAACGTTCTGTCATTAAAGAGACAACTGCATGGCTTCTTACCAACGCCCTGGAGGACGTTGTAAAACGCGGTACCGGTACTGCCTGTCAGCTTGATAATATGTCTGTTGCCGGTAAGACAGGTACCACAGAAGCATACAATGACCTCTGGTTTGTAGGATATACCCCCTATTATACCTGTGCCGTATGGTCAGGCTATGATAATAACGTGAAGCTTCCGGATTATGCACGGGATTTCCATAAAGGTCTGTGGAAAAAGGTCATGAGCCGTATCCATCAGGGTCTGGAATATATGGAATTCCCACAGCCTGCAGGTATTGAAAAGACCAGTATCTGTGAAGAAACAGGACTTCTTCCAAGAGCCGGCTGCCCTGTCATTACAGAATATTTTGATATTGGCAGTATGCCCACGGAGTATTGTGACCAGCACTTCTATGAGGTGGAAGAAGAATACGAAACTGATCCGGAAAGCGCGGAACTGACACCCACTCCATCTGAAACCGATCCCGGTGAAGGCGGTGATCCTGGCGAAAACGGCGATTCTGGCGAAGGCGGGGACTCTGGTGAAGGCGGCGGTTCCGGTGAAGGCGACGGCTCCGGCGAAGGCGGCGATTCCGGTGAAAGCGGCGAAGAATGGAGCGAAGAAGAAGGCGACTGGGATCCTGAGACAGGACAATATTATTATTATTACTAACAAAAAGGATGCTTCCATCTGGAGGCATCCTTTTTGTTGTCAGCAGCAATTTCTATGTAATTCTATATTTGCTCTTTTATGCATCCTGCAGTACCAGGCGGGCAGCGCCGTAGATTCCTGCGTCATTGCCAAGCTTTGCAGTTACGATAGGAGTATCTTTGCAAGGAGAAAATGCATATTTCTCATAATACTTCCGGATACAGTCAATGAGAGGCTGCCCTGCTTTAGAAACACCGCCGCCGATCACGATGGTTTCCGGGTCAACAACGCAGGAGAAAACCGCAAGAGCACCCCCAAGGGTATCTCCTACCTTCTCCATAATACGCTCCGCTACCGCATCCCCTGCTTTATATGCATCCAGAACATCTTTTGCCGTCACTTTCTCCACAGCTCTCAGAACACTGTCCTCACTGCCGGAAGCAAGCTCCTGCAGAGCAACACGTACGATACCGGTTGCGGATGTATACTGTTCCAAGCATCCTTTGTTTCCGCAGTTGCAGGCTTCTGTTTCCTGATGGTTCATCGCAGCATGTCCGATCTCGCCGCCTGCCCCGTGATGTCCGGAGATGATCTTGCCGTTGATGATGATTCCTCCTCCTACACCGGTGCCAAGAGTCACCATGATCACATCCTTAGAACCTTCCGCAGCTCCCTTCCATGTTTCTCCAAGAGCAGCCACATTGGCATCATTTCCGGCCATAGCCGGTAACCCGGTAAGCTCGCTGAGAATTTTTGCTGCAGGTGTAAATCCCCAGAAAAGATTCACTGCGCAGAGAACTTCTCCCTTTCCATTAACAGGACCTGGAACTCCGATTCCCACACCTTTTACTGCTTCTTTCGCAATCCCCTTTTCTGCGATCTTGGCGTTAATGGTATCTGCTACATCCGGAAGGATTGCCTCTCCCTGATTCTCGGTTCTTGTGGGGATTTCCCACTTTTCCACCAAAGTTCCGTCTGTCAGAAACAGACCGCATTTTACTGTAGTTCCTCCAACATCAATTCCAAAACAATAGGATCCCATCTCTCTCTTTCCTCCCTGTCATTTATTCTTTGCATTTATTTTTCACGTTTTCTTGCGATATTTGCCTGAACACGCTTATAAAGCTCTTCTGCAGCATTGTAGCCCATCTTCTTCTGTCTGTGGTTGACAGCAGCAGACTCTACAATAATGGCCAGATTCCGCCCCGGACGGATCGGGAGGGAATGGCACACGATCTTATTTCCCAGATATTCTGTGTATTCCTCATGCAGACCCAGACGATCATATTCTTTATCCCTGTCCCATTCTTCCAGCTTGATCACCAGATCGACGGACTGGGTATCTTTTACACTTTCCACACCGAACAGAGTTTTTACGTCAATAATGCCGATTCCACGCAGCTCAATAAAATGGCGGGTAATATCCGGCGCCGAACCTACCAGAGTTACATCACTGACCTTCCGCAGTTCTACAACATCGTCACTGACCAATCGGTGACCGCGCTTGATCAGTTCCAGCGCAGCCTCGCTCTTTCCGATTCCGCTCTCGCCTGTGATCAGGACACCTTCACCGTAAACATCCACCAGCACTCCATGGATAGAAATACAAGGCGCAAGCTGAACTCCCAGCCAGCGAATAAGCTCAGCCATAAAGCTTGAAGTAGTGCGGTCTGTCACAAACGTTGGCACATTATATTTTATAGCCAGATCGATCATTTCCTGGGTGGGCCTTGTCATGGTACTGAATATCACACATGGGATCTTGCTGGAAATCAGCCGCTCATACTTGAATTTCCGCTCTTCCTCACTAAGCTGCATAAGATAGGTAAATTCCACATAGCCAATGATTTGAACTCTTTCATTTGCAAAGTGTGCCAGATATCCGGCAAGCTGCAGTGCCGGGCGGTTGATTTCCGCTGTCATGACCCGCATTCCGGCTAAATCGATTTCAGGAGTCAGGTTCGTCAGATTCAGTTCCTGCATCATTTTAGTCAACTCTACACCATTCATATACTTATCTCCTTCGTTAATCAAGTGTGCACGCGCTTTCGGGCGCTCGCTCAATGTTTTTATTATAGCAAATTTCCATTGAAACTTCAACGAATGAGGCACATTTTAGAAAGTTTCATCAACATGCTCACCGGAAGACGGACTGGACTTTCTGAAAAAATCGTATACCTGGCGGGCACTGCCTGCGTTCATGGACTCCGTCCGGGCCAGCTCCTCCAGAGATGCGTCGCGGATATTTTCCAGGGATTTAAATCGCCGCATAAGAGCCTTTCTTCTTGTTTCACCGATTCCCGGAATGTCGTCCAGAAGGGAGTGTACCTGCTCCTTGCTGCGTAGGGAACGATGGTATTCTATGGCAAACCTGTGGGCCTCGTCCTGGATCCTGGTGATCAGGTGGAATCCCTCGCTGGAAGTATCTACAGGGATTTCCTCATTCCGGAAATACAGCCCTCTGGTACGGTGATGGTCATCCTTCACCATTCCGCATACAGGGATATCCAGACCCAGATTTTCAAGAACCCGAAGGGCAATGTTTACCTGTCCTCTTCCGCCATCCATAAGCAGCAGATCCGGTTTTCTCGAAAAGCTGTCAAATTCTCCATTGCTTTCATGGGTAAAACGCCTGGTGAGAACCTCCTCCATGCTTGCATAATCATTTGGACCCTGTACCCATTTGATCTTGAATTTACGGTAATCGCTGCGTTTCGGGCGGCCTTTTTCATAAACCACCATAGAGCCTACAGACTCAAACCCGCTGATATTGGAAATATCATATGCTTCCATACGTGTTATTCCTTTCAGCCCAAGCCACTCTTCCACTTCATGCACTGCACCGATGGTTCTGCCTTCCTCCCGTTTGATCCGCTCCCGGTCCTTATTCAAAACCATTTTTGCATTTTCCTCTGCAAGCTCCACCAGTTTTTCTTTCGTTCCCTTTTTCGGCACGCGGATGCGGACCTTCTGCTTTCTGCGGGAGGTCAGCCATTCTTCTATGATCTCAGCATCCTCAATTTCTTTCTGAAGCATAATTTCTCCGGGAATAAAAGGCGTCCCTGCGTAAAACTGTTTCAGAAAGCTTGACAGTACCTGTTCTTTGGTATCTCCCCTGGCAACCCGAAGGTAAAAATGGTCACGGCCGATGAGTTTGCCGTCCCTTACAAAGAATACCTGTACCACTGCATCCTGCTCCCGCAGATCCAGGCTCTCATCCATGGCAACTGCAATTACATCGCGGTCATCCTCACCGTAGCTGGTGATTTTCTGCCGCTCTCCGATTTTTCGGATACTCTGGATCAAATCACGATATTCCATGGCTTCCTCAAAACGAAGGTCGTCCGATGCCTGCTGCATTTTCTCCGTAAGCTCATCTATGGTTTCCTTAAAATCTCCGTTCAGAAAGCGGATCACCTGCTGGATATTTTTTTTGTACTCTTCCGGAGTAATCTTCCCCTGGCAGGGAGCTGTACACTGTTTCATATGATAGTACAGGCAGGGACGTTCTTTCCCGGTATCCCTTGGAAGATTCCGGCTGCAGGAACGGACCTGATAAAGCTTCCTTACCAGTTCGATCACGTCTTTTACCGCTCCGCCGCTGGTATACGGGCCAAAGTAGCGGTTTTTGTCCTTCTTCATCCTTCTGGCAAAAAGGACACGGGGGTAGGCTTCCTGGACAGTCACTTTGATGAACGGGTAGCTCTTGTCATCCTTAAGCATGGTGTTATACTTCGGACGGTGCTCCTTAATCAGGTTGCTTTCCAGTACCAGGGCTTCCAACTCTGAATCTGTGATAATGTATTCAAATCGGGTGATATGCGTAACCATCTGCTCAATCTTCGGCCCCTTGTTGCGGCTGGATTGGAAATATTGGCGGACACGGTTTTTCAGGCTAATCGCCTTTCCTACATAGATAATCTCATCAGCCTCGCCGTGCATAATATAAACGCCCGGTTTTGCAGGGAGTTTTTTTAATTCTTCTTCTATTTGAAACATAGGCGGGATCCTTTCTATGGAAAGTAATGTGAAAACACAGAACACCCCAGATCAGGTGCATGAGTCTGCCAAACTGCAGCGCTTTGGCAATCCTCTCGCACCCAACCCGGGGCTGGTTTCGTTTCTTATTATGCTTCGCTATTTGATTCCTGCTGCGGAAGCTTGGGAGCTTCTGCGGCAAAATCAGGAAGGTCATCCAGATTTTCCGGAATCTCCATACCATGCTGCACTGCACGGAAAATTTTCATAAACTCTTTGCCTGTGATGGTTTCCTTTTTAATGAGGTATTCGGCAATTTTGTCAAGGGCTGTGCGGTTGCCGGAAAGAAGTTTCTTCGCCTCCTCGTAAGAGAAATGAAGGAGCTTCATCACTTCATGGTCGATCTCCGTTGCCGTATCATCGCCGCAGTTCAGCACTGCCCTGCCGGTCAGGTATTGGTTTTCCTGGGCAGCAAGACCCATAAGACCGAATTTCTCCGACATGCCATACTGAGTGATCATGGCACGGGCTACCTTGGTGGCCTGCTCGATGTCATTGGCAGCTCCGGTAGTCACTGTATCGAATACGATTTCTTCTGCTGCACGTCCTCCAAGATAGCCTACCAGCATGGCTTCCAGTTCTTTTTTGGTATTCAGGAACTTCTCTTCCTCGGGCACATGCATGACATATCCCAGCGCTCCCATGGTTCTGGGAACAATGGTAATTTTCTGCACAGGCTCCGCGTCTTTCTGGAGGGCGCTTACAAGTGCATGTCCTACCTCATGATAGGAGACAATGCGGCGTTCCTGGGTACTTAAGATGCGGTCTTTCTTTTCTTTTCCTACCAGAACTACCTCTACGGATTCCAGGAGGTCTTTCTGGGATACCGCCTTTCTGCCGTTTTTTACAGCAAGGATGGCGGCCTCATTTATCATATTGGCAAGATCAGAGCCCACGGCTCCGGAGGTTGCCAGCGCAATGGCATCAAAATCCACAGTTTCATCCAGAAGTACATTCTTGGCATGCACTTTCAGGATTTCCACCCGCCCTTTCAGATCCGGGCGGTCTACGATTACACGGCGGTCAAAACGTCCCGGACGCAGAAGTGCAGGATCCAAAACCTCAGGGCGGTTGGTTGCCGCCAGGATCAAAAGACCCTTGGAAGTATCAAAACCATCCATCTCTGCGAGAAGCTGGTTCAGGGTCTGCTCACGCTCGTCATTTCCTCCGCCGTAATGGGAATCACGGCTTTTTCCGATGGCATCAATCTCATCAATGAAAACAATACATGGAGCGTTTTTCTTTGCTTCTTCAAACAGATCTCTTACACGGGAGGCTCCCACACCTACAAACATTTCCACAAATTCCGAACCGGATAAGGAGAAAAACGGCACATGGGCTTCTCCTGCCACTGCTTTGGCAAGAAGGGTTTTTCCGGTTCCGGGAGGGCCTACGAGAAGAGCTCCTTTGGGAAGCTTGGCTCCAATCGTGGTATATTTGCCTGGATTATGCAGAAAATCCACAACCTCCTGAAGAGATTCCTTCGCTTCATCCTGCCCTGCCACATCTTTAAACGTGATTCCTGTTTCTTTCTGGATATAAGCTTTGGCACGGCTCTTGCCCACACCCATCACACCGCCGCCCTTATTCATACGGCGCATAAGGAACATCAGCATCACAAATAAAAGCACTGTGGGAAGCAAAATGCTTATGATCATTGCCATAAACTCCCGCATGGCATCCGGCGGTTCATAGCTGAAAATAATATCTTTCCCTTCCAGACGCTTTGTAAGAGAATCCACGTCCTCCATCTGGTGGGCATAATAGGTCATTTCCTGGTACAGAGAATACTGCTTCTTTGGAACAATGGTCAGTGTGCCGGACTGCAGAGTCACTTCTTTTATCTGATCTTTGTCTACCATTTCTATAAATTTGTCATAGGTGATCTCACTGGAATTATCTTGCAGCATATTCGTAAAAAGGCTTAAGCATACCAGAGTAATCAGAAGGCAGATAAGAAAGGCAAGGATTGACTGGTGATTTTTATTAGGTCCCTGTCTGTTATTGGGGTTGTTGTTGTCAGGACGTTTTCCATTGGGGTTGTTGTCCATATGATTATCCATTCTGTTCCTCCTCTTGTTTGCGCATAACTATTACTTATTATAAAGAGATTTTCCACATAAATCAACCTGCATATGTGAAATAACTTTGAAAAGTTCTGTTCATTGTAAAAAAAGATACCACTTCCTCAAACTTTGTAGTATACTTATAAAATAGTGTGCAAATTATTCGTTACAGATACAGGAAAGGGACCAGAGACAAATGAAAACAGGATTTGATAATGAAAAGTATCTTAGAATGCAGTCCCAGCATATCCGGGAACGCATCAGTCAGTTTGACAATAAGCTTTATCTGGAATTCGGCGGAAAATTATTTGACGACTATCACGCATCCAGAGTTCTTCCGGGCTTTGAGCCGGACAGCAAGCTTCGGATGCTGATGCAGCTCAGCGACCAGGCAGAAATCGTTATTGTCATCAGCGCTGCTGATATTGATAAGAATAAAATGCGGGGAGATCTTGGCATCACCTACGACACAGACGTTCTCCGCCTGATCGAGGAATTTACCGAAAGGAATCTCTATGTAGGCAGTGTCTGCATCACCCGCTACGCAGGTCAGGAGGGCGCAGATCTCTTTAAAAACCGCCTGGAGAAATTAGGAATCCGTGTTTACCTGCACTACTCCATTCCGGGCTATCCCAGCAACACCTCCCTCATCGTCAGCGATGAAGGTTATGGAAAAAACGAATATATCGAAACCTCCCGTCCCTTAGTCGTTGTTACTGCCCCCGGACCGGGAAGCGGAAAAATGGCCACCTGCCTCTCCCAGCTTTATCATGAGTACAAACGGGGCATCAGCGCCGGATATGCAAAATTTGAGACATTTCCCATCTGGAACATTCCTTTGAAGCATCCGGTCAATCTGGCATATGAAGCAGCCACCGCAGACCTGAATGATGTCAACATGATCGACCCGTTTCACATGGAAGCTTATGGAGTAACCACAGTCAATTACAACCGCGATGTGGAAATCTTTCCGGTTCTCCAGGCGATGTTTGAGAAGATCATCGGAAAATGCCCTTACAAATCCCCTACCGATATGGGGGTCAATATGGCAGGCAACTGTATTGTAGATGATGAGGCATGCCGGGAAGCCTCCCGCCAGGAAATCATCCGCAGATATTATAAGAGCATGGATGCTCTGGTATCCGGAAACGGGACGGAAGAGGAAGCCTACAAGATCGAACTTCTTTTGAAACAGGCGCACGCCACAGCAGAAGATCGAAAGGTTGTTCCTGCCTGTCTTGCCAAGGCTGAAGAAACAGGTGCTCCCGCTGCTGCAATGGAGCTTTTGGACGGCTCGATCGTATACGGCAAAACCTCCGATCTTCTGGGGGCTTCGTCTGCTCTGCTGCTCAATGCACTGAAGACCCTTGCAGGAATCGACCATAAGCACCACGTGATTTCTCCGGAGGCCATTCGTCCTATCCAGGAGCTGAAAACCCAATACCTGGGAAGCAAGAACCCGCGCCTGCACTCTGATGAGACGCTCATCGCCCTATCCGTCAGTGCTGCCAGCAATCCGGAGGCCAGACTTGCCCTGGAACAGCTTCCCAAACTGAAAGGCTGCCAGGCCCACACCTCTGTCATGCTTTCTTCTGTGGACATCTGGGAATTCCGTAAGCTTGGCGTTGAGCTTACCTGTGAACCGAAATTTGAAAAAGAAAAGAAATACCAGTAAATCCCAAAAAGAACCCGGGCAGTCAAAAGCTACACGGGTTCCTTTTTCAGTTCTTATATTTATTTACAATCTCTTTCATGACAGGAAGCTTCTCTTCCATATCCGCCACCAGCTTAAACTGCGTTCTGCAGCGGTCCAGGTTATGCCCCTCTCTGTGGATCTTGAAATAATGATCACCTTCCAGATAATCCGTGAGGAAACGAATTCCGCATTCAAAGGTCATCAGGATCGCACCCATAGGCAGCAAATCCAGCTCCGTCTCTGTGAGAGAGCCTGCACAGCCTTCAATAAAGCCCTTTACATAAAGCTCATACAGGTGAAGATCACAGGAAACCATGGAAAGGTCCTTCTCATCTTCCGCAGCTGTGCTCGCGCCGAAGCGAATGGAATCTCCGAAATCGTTTACCGAAAGCCCCGGCATCACCGTATCCAGGTCAATCACACAGATTGCTTTTCCGGTAGTATCATCAATCATGATATTGTTAAGCTTCGTATCATTGTGGGTAACGCGAAGAGGAAGCTTCCCGCTTTCCTGAAGGTCATAAAGCGTATGGGCAAGTTCCTCTCGTTCAAGGGCAAACCGGATTTCTTCCTGTACCTCTGCCACCCTGCCACAGATATCCGCATCAACAGCCTCCCTGAATTTTCTTAAGCGATCCGGCGTATTATGAAAATCAGCAATAGTCTCATGAAGAGTCTCCGCAGGATAATCCGCCAGAAGCCTCTGAAAATGCCCAAATGCCACTGCACTCTGGTAAAAATCATTTTCATTTTTTACAACATCAAAGCAGGAGGCTCGCTCAATAAAGAGATAGGCTCTCCAGTATTCTCCCCGGGAATCCAGATAATAGGGCATGCCATCCCGGGTTTCCACCACGTTCAGCGTCTCCCGCTCTTCATCCCCGCCGGCTTCCAGAATCTTACGTCTCAGCCACGTGGTCACGCCTTTCACATTTTCCATCAGTTCCACAGGATTCTTAAACACATTTCTGTTCATTTTCTGCAGAATAAAGTATTTTGTCTCCTCTTTCCTCCTGCAGGTCAAGCGATAGGTGTCATTGATGTGCCCGCTTCCAAAAGGAACACACTCCACCACTTCGCCCGAAAAGCAGAACATATCGATTATTTCCCGGTCGATCTGAATCCCCTTCACCTATGCTTCCTCCCATAAATTCTGCGGATAAAGCCCTTCGTCTTTCATCCTCCGGATGGCATTCACTACCAAAGGCTTATCCTCCTTGTAAGTCACGCCATACCATTTATCCATAGACTTCAGAACCTGTACAGTTGCCTTCCCTTCATGCAAAAGCTCATCCACCACAAAAGGAAGGAAATACTCACATTTCTGCGGATTCTCTTTCAGGTTCTCATCCAGAAATGCACGGAAACGATCTTTCAGCTCTTTTAAGATACCGGAAGAGAAGCCCCACATATTCATGGATACAATGCTTCCCTTTGGAAGCTCTACCCAGGTATTTCCCCCGTCTTCCGTATAAGCTGCGCCATTCTCCCGTTTTTCAATATGGGTACGCTCGTTAATTTTCACCAGATGGCCTTCTTCATCTGTTACACAGACGCCCCGGGCTACGTGTCCGTTTTCCGTAAGGGTATTCTCAAGCTGGTAACCAACCATCATATAATGAGATATCCCCTCCTCCTCTTCACCGGAGGAAAGAAAATCATATGCCATTTGGAATGCGTGTCTTCCATAATAATCATCTGCATTGATCACTGCAAAAGGTCCGTCAATTACATCGATACAGCTTAAAACAGCATGCCCGGTTCCCCATGGCTTCATTCTTCCTTCCGGCACCTCATAGCCTTCCGGCAGATTATGAAGATCCTGGAATACATAAGCCACCTCGATCTGTTTGCTGAGGCGATCCCCGATGGCATTTCGGAAATCTGTTTCATTCTCTTTTTTGATGATAAAAACAACTTTTTGAAATCCTGCTCTTACTGCATCAAAAATGGAAAAATCCATAATAATATGTCCCTCTGAATCTACGGGGTCAATCTGCTTAAGCCCTCCGTAACGGCTTCCCATACCTGCTGCCATAACTACTAATACTGGATTCTTCATATTTCTAATTTCATCCTTTCTCATTCTTCCAATTTTCTTTTCTGTCTGCCGGCTCTCCTGCGGTTTCGGATTTCTTCCTCAATCTCATGAGGAAACACGTCATCCAGGTTCTCCCGATGCATCACAGCATCCTGCCTGCGGCTTTTGCTTCTTACAGCAGCCTTCATGGAACCATAGACAAGCAGGAGAAAAAACAGTCCCGCACACACATATACTCCGTACAAAAATCCCGGGATATCTGTCAGATTATAAATCATCGATAATACCAGTGAAACTCCGATCAGCAGACATGCTGTTGCAGAACCATAATACCCCCGGCGCGTCCGAAGGCGCTTTTTTTCCCTGGGGGAAGAAGCAAAATACTCGGCAGACCATACAGGCCCCCGGCAGCGGTACTGCATCAAGGCTGCTATCAAAAAAAGAATACCTAAAGCCCCGGATAATATCGTTCCTATCATGATCGTCTCCTCTTTCTGTGAGAATTCGCAATCATCTGCACTCCCATATTATACCATGGGCATGTTTTGTCTGCACTATCTTTTTTCCTGGATTTGTGATATTCTTAAGTTATCACAAACGGAGGGCTTTTACATGAAAGAAAAACTTTATACTATCCCGCTGATGGATGCGTTTAAGGCAGAGGGCGAGTGCCCCTTCTGCAATGTGGAGCGAAGCCTTGAGGAACATACTCTGGACTTTGTTCTCGGGCCCGGGGCCTCTTATATGGAAGATGATGTGCGCGCGGAGACAGATGCCATGGGATTTTGCCGCACTCATTACAAAAAAATGTATGATTACGGAAACCGCCTGGGAACCGGTCTAATCCTAAAAACCCACTTCAAAAAACTAAACCAGGAACTGGATGAGCAGATCAAAATGTTTGCCCCTTCCAGGGCTTCCCTGATGGGACGTTTGAAGAAAAACAAATCTTCCGAGACTGCCGCACGCACTTCCATCGGAGCCTGGGCTGCATCCAAAAAAGAAAACTGCTATATCTGTAATTTCTACAAAAATACTTATCAGCGCTATCTGGATACTTTCTTTGAGATGTACCGCAAAAATCCGGAATTCCGGGAGCTTTTTAAGAACTGCAAAGGCTTCTGCATTCCCCATTTCGGAGAGCTTGCAGAGGAAGGTGACCGGGTTCTTTCGGATAAAGAAAAGAAAGAATTCTTCGGAGAACTTCTGCCTATGATGCAGGAGAATATGAAGCGTCTCTACGATGATCTGGACTGGTTCTGCGACAAATTTGATTACCGCTATAAAGATGCAGACTGGAAAAATTCCAAGGATGCACTGCCCCGGGGGATGCAGAAAGCAGCCGGAGGTTTTCCGGCCGATCCGCCTTATACCTCAGATAAATAAAGCATGGATTCCGCAAAAAAACGGAAGGATTTCCCGCTGCATGGGATTCCTTCCGTTTTTCTCGCCTGTCTATATATTCTCCGTTTTTTTTGGAAAGACCACCTCTACCCTGGTTCCTGTTCCAGGTTCGCTTTCCAAATTGATCTTTGCGTGATGAACGGAAGCCCCATGCTTTACAATAGAAAGCCCGAGCCCCGTACCTCCGCTCTCCCGGGAATGGCTTTTGTCCACACGATAAAACCGTTCAAATATTCTTTCCTGCTCCTTTTTCGGGATTCCGATTCCATTATCCTCCACACAGTAACAGGGCTGACAAAGTTTTCTGGAAACGGTAATTTTTACCCTTCCGCCTTCATCTGTATAGCGCACCCCATTATCCGCCAGATTATAGAACATTTCATATAAAACCTGACGCACTCCTTCCAGACATATTTCTTGCCCTTCCACAGTGAGATCGATCTTTTTCTTCTCTGCAGCAGGTTTCAGATGAGCAGCCACATCCTGGGCAAGCTCATATAGTTCCACGGATTCAAACACCAACTCGTTGTTTTTTTCATCCAGTCTGGAAATCTGAATGATATCCGCCACCAAGGTACTGAGGCGGCTGGCTTCCTGATAGATCCTTCCGGAAAACTCCGGCACTTTCTCCTCGGATACCAGACCGTTCATCATCAGCTCCGCATAACCGGAAATGGACATCAGAGGCGTTTTCAGTTCATGGGACACATTGGCTGAAAATTCCCTGCGCATCGCCTCCGCGCTTTTCAGCTCTTCCATCTGCCGGGCAATCTGCTGATTCTGCTGATCCAGCCGTACAAGAAGGGGCCTGAGTTCCTCGTAGCATACTGTCTTTAAAGGATTCTCCAGATCCAGCTCATTGATGGGCTTGATCAGGTCCGTCGTCTGCTTCTGCACAAGAAAGAAATCCAGCAGCAAAATCCCAATGGTTAAAATTCCAAGCAGAGTAAAACCGGACATCATGGTATGGAACACGCTGTCCGTGGTTTTCGCAACCCGGAGAACCTTTCCATCTTCCAGGCTGAGAGCGTAATAAAATGTCTGGGTAGAAAGGGTGCTGGAAAACCGCACCAGTTCCCCGTGTCCCTTCTTAAGAGCCTGGATCACCTCCGGCCGGTCGCTGTGGTTTTCAAGCTCTGACGGGTTCTTTTCCGAATCAAAAAGAACATTTCCCTGTTCATCAGCCAGCGTAATTCTGGAATCCGTCAGTTTTCCCACTGCTTCCGTAAGATAATCCTGCCCCATGGCCTGGATTCCCATTTTTATATATTCCGCTTCGTTCCGCACATCCTGCTTCATATTCATGCTGAATTTATGATACATCACAAAGCTCGCAGCAAAAAATGTCAGGAGCACAGACAACAGCACCAAAAAACTTCCGTGATTTAAAATTTTCTGTTTCATCTTATCCTCCGATCCGGTAGCCTACCCCCCGAATAGTCTCGATCAGGTTTCCTTCCTCCCCCAGCTTCTGGCGGAGCGTACGCACATGCACATCCACGGTTCGGGTCTCCCCGTCAAAATCATATCCCCAGATCTTACACAAAATCTGATTTCTTGTCAGCACGATTCCCTTATTTTCCAGAAGATACTTAAGAAGCTCAAACTCTTTCCTGGTAAGCTCTACCTTACATCCCCGGCAGCGAACCTCATGTCTGCCCACCAGCATGCACAGTTCCCCGTAGGAAAGCATTTTATCTTCGTTTTTTTTATTCTGGCCGCATCTGCGCAGCACGGCTTTCACTCTGGCCACAAATTCCATCATGCCGAAAGGCTTGGTAATATAATCATCCGCTCCGGACTCCAGTCCCCGCACCTTATCAAATTCCGCATCCTTGGCCGTCACCATGATCACCGGAACTTCTTTTACTTCCTCCATATTCCGGATTTTTGTCAGAATTGCGTAGCCGTCCTCCCCGGGAAGCATAACATCCAGCAGGATAAGCTCCGGCTTTTCGTTTTTCAGAGCTTCCATCAGTTCACATCCGTCTGCCAGTCCTTTTGCCTGAAAGCCCGTTGTTTCCAGGGTGTATACCAGAAGCTCCCGAATATTCCGCTCATCCTCCACACAGTAAATCATTTTATCCCCCCCTCGTCATGTTTGCGTCATCGGAAAACGTTCCTTCGTTCCATTCACTGCAGCAGGCAGGATTGCCCATCCACAGGCATTCGTCTTAAGTATACCTGTATTTTTCTTCCAGTACAAGACGCTTTGTTGTTCCGCTTCCCGGTCAGGGCAGGACATACTGGCTGCGAACCTCCTCCAGATTCCGGCGAAACGAATCATCCGCAGCATTTTTTACATCCTCAAGATGGCTGTGTGTATCAAAAAGATCCTCCCTCACCTGGGTGATGCAAACACCGATATTAGAGCAGTGATCCGCGATCCGCTCCAGATTCGTGATAATATCAGACAGGACAAATCCCATTTCAATGGTACAGGTTCCTTCCTGCAGACGGCGCACATGGCGGCGCTTCAGTTCCTTGTTCAGCTCATCAATAAGTTCCTCCAAAGGCTCGATCCGCTCAGCCAGACGTACATCCTGCTGTTGGAACACATGGTAAGTCAGCTGTACGATATCCTCCACCGCCTGGCTTAAGACCCCCAGTTCCTCCATGGCTTTTTTAGAAAAGCTTGCGTTCTTTTCATACAGTTCCCTTGCAGATTCCATAATGTTTACCGCATGGTCGGAAATTCGCTCAAAATCCCCGATACAGTGAAGCATAATGGCAACGCTGTGGCTGTCATTCTCTGACAGATCTTTATGGCTTAACTTTACCAGATAAGTACCAAGCTCATCTTCATAGCGGTCAACCTTGGATTCCATCTGATCCACACGCTTTGCTGCCTCCTCCTCGTAATTGCCCAGAAGGCTTAATGCAAGCCGCAGCGCTTTATGGGATTCTCTGGCCATGCGGCGGGCAGCATTTCTCCCCTGCTCCACTGCAAAAGCCGGTTTTTCCAAAAAACGGGACTCCAGGATCATAAACTCCTGATCCTCCAGGGAAGTCCCTGATTCCTCCCCGGAATCCCGGATAGTAAGACATGCAAGCTTCTCCAAAAGCCCTGCAAAAGGAATCCATAATATGGTGGCAGTCACATTAAAGACGCTGTGGATCACTGCAATTCCCGCAGGACCTGCAGCCTCATCCAGAAATTCCAGAGGCACTGCCAAACGCAGCAGATAAAATACTCCCATAAAGACGATCGTTCCGATCAGGTTAAAATACAAATGTACCATTGCCGCACGTTTTGCATTTTTGCTCGCTCCGATTGCAGACAAAAGAGCAGTCACACAGGTTCCTATATTCTGTCCCATGATAATGGGAATCGCCACACTATAATGCACCGCGCCTGTCACACATAAGGCCTGGAGAATTCCCACCGATGCGGAAGAAGACTGAATCACTGCAGTCAGCAGGGCACCTGCCAGAATTCCCAGAACCGGGTTGGAAAATTTCAGCAGCAAATTACCAAACTCCGGCACATCTGCCAAAGGCTTCACTGCACCGCTCATGGTTTCCATTCCGAACATGAGCACCGCAAATCCCACCATAATAGTTCCTACATCCCTCTTTTTGGTGCTTTTTGTAAAAAGCAGGAAAAAGACCCCTATAAGCGCCAGGATCGGCGCAAAAGAACTGGGTTTTAAAAGGCGCAGGAAAAAGCTCTCGCTTTCAATTCCTGCAAGGCTTAATATCCAGGATGTAGCGGTAGTACCTACGTTGGCTCCCATGATCACTCCCACTGCCTGGGAAAGCTTCATAATGCCGGAATTTACAAATCCCACCACCATAACCGTTGTGGCAGAGGAAGACTGAATCACCGCAGTCACCCCCGCTCCCAGAAGCACTGCTTTTAGTGTGCTGGACGTGAGGTTTTCCAAAATACGCTCCAGTTTTCCTCCGGATACCTTGGCAAGTCCGTCCCCCATCACCTGCATTCCGTATAAAAACATGGCAAGACCGCCGAATAAGGTCAAAAAGCTGAAAAAGTCCATGATTAATCTCCTTTAATGCTCTTAATATGGCCTTATTTTAGAATGGTTATGTAAAATTCCCAAAAGCTTTATGTTAAATCTATGTAAAAAATCCGTTTTGGTATCAAAAAAAGACGAAAGAACACGATTTTTGTATTCTCCCGCCTTATATTTGTAAAAAAAACAATAAGCATCATCAGAAGCCTCTGATCTCCTCATCCTCAGATCCGGTTTTGTCTATAGAGCGGATGAGCAGAAAATAGCTGTAATTGTCATTTACTTTTACTTCTACCCGCTCCCCTGCCTTATGTCCCTTCAGGGCTTTTCCGATAGGGGACTCAATACTTACACGGTTTTCCAGGGAATTTCCCCGGATGGAGGTCACCAGCTTGTACTTTTCGATCTCACCGTCTTCCTCAAATTCCACTTCCACAATATCATTCATACCCACTTCATCGGATTTTGAGGTATCCTCCACAATGTCGGCAGTTTTGAGCATTCTCTCCAGGTACCGGATACGGCTTTCATTCTGGTTCTTGTGCTTCTTGGCTGCATAATACTCAAAGTTCTCACTTAGGTCCCCCTGCGCCCGCGCTTCCTTCACTGCTTCAATGGCTTCCTTGCGGATAACCAGCTTACGGTGATCGATTTCCTCCTGAATTTTTTCCACATCCCTGTGGGTCAGCTTTTCTCTCATGATTCCATTTTCTCCTTATAATCGCTGCACAGCAGGCGGGCAATAGCAGCGGCACCATCCTTGTTCAGGTGCTTTCTGTCCCAGTAGTATTCATCCGGAAGAATATCATAAATGCCCTCATATGCTGTGTAATTATAGTCAAACAGTCCAACATCCAGTTCCTGACAGAACTCCTCAAAATAAGCATCCATATCTGACAGGTCTCCCTGTAGTTTAGCATATTCATAAGCATGTGGGAAGATGACAATATTAAAATCAATGTCATTTTTTTTGCAAAGCTCAGCCATTTTGGTAATGTATTCCACACTGCGCTCTTCAATATTGTCCCTGTCCCATATTCCGTTTTTTCTTAATTTCTCCGCATCAAAGCTTCCATCATAAACTTGTTCATTATATTTAAAGCCCATACCTGCGTATTTCCACCTGGCATAGCTTGGCGGAACTTTATTTTGAAAATCCTCGGACTGTTTATAGGTAATATTTCTCTCAACAAACTGAAAATTCAGGCGGTTCTCCACCCTTGTGGGATACAAAAAGAATTGCTCAAAATCCCGGAAAGTTCCGTCTGTCAGCATATATTCCGTCTTTACAAGAGGCGAAAACATCCTGTCCAGAATTGCCAGCCTTCGTCCCACCAGCGTATTGTTGTCCTGCACCATTCCCGTTACACCCACTCCCAGAAATACCCGTTTTATGGGGTTGTTCTTAATCTGGTCTTTCAGCAGAAAATAAGCACCGGAGATTGGCTGAGACTCCGTTCCCATATTAAAGCAAACTGCATCCAGCTCCTCACTGATCACAGCAGGATCCAGCCCCCATGCAACCAGTGAGGTGCCCAGAAGGATGGTATCCACTGTTCCTTTGGTTTCCTTCAGTTCTTCCCGCACAAAAATCAGCGGGTTGGTACGTGATTCATACATATACCTGCTTACCTTATTGACGATCAGAACGAACGCCAGAAGCACTGCGATCCGGCAAACAATCTTTCTAAAACTGCGCATATTCAAATCCTCCAATTGCCGTGGAATCAAAAGCCCCCATAAACAGGATCAGACTCAGCAGGAACAAATACACTGCCCAGCGTACCACTACCGGTTTTGCGGCCAGGAAATCCCTGACCTTCCCTCTGGTCCGCAAAATGCTTACAATAAGAAACAGCACCAGGCCAACTGCCGCATAGATCAGACGGTAGCTTTCTGTGTCCAAAAACCACACTGCATAATCCATTGCAGGCTGAAATTCAAGCAGGATCTTTTTGAAGATCCTAAGGCTGCCCATTGTACTTCCGGCTCCGGGAAATACTTTCAAAAGGGCAACGATCAGAAATGTCCGGATCATACAGAACACCTGCCACCACCATGCTTCTTCCCGGATATGCAGTTTTGTCTTTACTGCATCAAACTGCGGTTTTAGAATAATTGCAGAAATGATAATAACACCATTGGCCACGCCCCACAATATGTACCGCCAGCTTGCATCATGCCAGAGCCCTGTGCACAGCCACACAAGGGACAGTGCAAAAACGGCAGGAAACATTTTGCTGATCCTCGGAGGCAGAAATTTTCCGCCGAATTTTCCAAAGCTTACCGCACCTTTGGAAATGGATGCGGGATAGAAAATATAATCCCGGAACCAGGAACTTAAAGAAATATGCCATCTTCTCCAGTATTCGCTCAACGATTTGGAAAAGAAGGGCTGGGTAAAGTTCTCTTCCATCCGGATTCCAAAAATTTCCCCGATACCACATACAATATCCGAGTATCCGGAAAAATCCGCATAAATCTGAAAGGTTGTATAAATACACGCCATAAAGAGAGTAAATCCGTTTACTGTTTTATACTGGCGGAAAATCCCGGTTGCCAGAGGACGCAGGTTGTCCGCGATCACCGTCTTTTTCATCATTCCCCACAAAATCCTCTGGCACCCGTAGGAAAGATTCCGGTAGGAAAATGTATGTCCTTCATACAGCTGAGGTGCCAGCATCCCGAATCGGCCTATGGGTCCCTGGGTCATCTGTGGGAAAAAGGTTACGAAAAGCAGCACCTTAAGAGGATTTTTTTCCGGAATGCTTTTGCCCTTGTAAACATCCAGGGCATAACCAATGGCCTGCAGAGTATAATAGGAAAGTCCCAGAGGAGCCACAAACCCAAGCTTATTCATCCCGTCAATTCCGAATACTCCCAGGATCCGGTTTGCATTATGCACAAAGAAATCCCCGTATTTCAGTACAAGCAGAATGCCGAGATTGATGAATATCATACAAAGAAGCCAGCGCTTCTTCCGGTTTTTCGCCTGAGACTTCTTTTCTTTCTTTTCGCTGCGCGTTAATTTGACAGGTGCATTTTTCAGTTCTTCCGCAAGGCTTACGTCAATCTGATACATTTTCCCTGTCGTCCAGGTAAGAGTCCCTGCAGTAACCAAAACATAAATAAAGTTGTCCACACCCATCAGATGGTAGAACAACAGGCTGATTCCCAAAAGTGCCATCCACTGGCACTTTCGGGGCACACAATAATAAAAGATCACCGACAGAAAAAACAGCACAAAAAACGATAGCTGATTTACCGACATATCAATCTTCCTCTTGCAGCTTCGTGATCAGGGCAAGCATCGCCTCCACGGAATTAAAGTTTTCCGGCTCGATGTCGTCAAAGGATACTTCCACATCAAAGGAGTCGTTGATTTCTCCGATCAGAGAAACCAGATCAAAGGAGTCCAAAATGCCGTCATCAATCAGCTTATCCTCTTTTTCAAACTCCAGCTCCGGTCTTAACCTCCCCAGTATTTCCATTAATTCTTCTCTCATGATCATTTTCCTTTCTGTTAATTTTATTTTTTATCCAGCTTTAGCTGTCCTGAAACCTTGCCGTCATAGGTAAATCCCATTCTTTCATAAATCCCAATGGCATGGGTGTTTTTCTCATCCACCCAGAAATTCACCTTTTCTGCTCCACGATCCGTAAACATCACTGCAATGGACGCATAACACAGAGTTCTTCCCATACCGATTCCCCGAAGAGAGGGACTCACGGAAAGATGCTGCATAAACGCAGTCCTGCCTTTAAAAATCCCCCTGTCCACAGCTCCCACGCTTCCGTCAGGAAGGATCACGCCCATAATCTGTCCTTTTTCGCAGGCATAAGTAAACTCTTCTCTGTCCGGCAGAATCGTACTGTATTCGTCCAGGCAGGTCTTCCAGAGAGCAATACATTCTTCGTAATTCTCCGGGCCCAGATTTTGTATGGGATACTTCTTCTGCATTTCCGCCTGATCTACAGGAGAAACAAAATTTTCGCCCAGACACTCCATTCGCCTGTACTTTTTATATACCTGAAACCCCTGTTTTTTCCAAAGTGAGATCAGGAACTTCTCCTTCTCTTCTGTTTCCTTTTTGTAAACAAAATCCAGAAAAACAGGCATGTCCTTCTTTTCCGTCACAGGTGTCCCGCCTTCTCTCAGATAATAATACAGACGGTAGCAATTTGTTTCCCGTACCAGAAACAGCAGGCAGTCCTCAGACTCTTCCAGGTACAGCGTACCCTTTTCTGTCATTTTCCGGACTTCCTTTGGCAGGAAATAACAGTTGGATTCTGTCCTAGCCTTTTTTCTGAATGCCTTCACTTTATCCCCGAATTCCTGATAGGACTTCACTCTCTCCATGGCAGATATACCTCTCTTTCAGCATCATCCTGTCGATTTTCCCATTTTTACTTAAGGGAAGGCGTTCCAGGTATACATACCGGTTAGGGCACATGTATTTCGGAAGATAAACCTGAAGATCTTTGATGATGCGTTTCTCACAGGCTTCCTCAGCCTGATAAAACATATAAATTGCATTTTCTTTCTCATGATACATGCAGCAGCTTCTGGAAATGTAATCCAGACTGTCCAGAACCGCCTCGATCTCTCCCAGTTCAATTCTGTGCCCCATATGCTTGATCTGAAAATCCCTGCGAGTCACGTAATACAATTCGCCCCGCCTGTATCGCCCCAGATCACCAGTCCGGTAGATCAACTCCGGATAATCCGGATTCAAAGGATTCCGGCAGAAGGCCCTGTCTGTTGCTTCCTGATTGCGGTAATACCCCAGGGCAAGGGATGTTCCTCTTACACAGATTTCCCCAACCTCCTCATCTTTTACAGGCTGGTTCTGCTCATTCAGAAGAAAAACCTCCGTATTGGGAAATGCCTTTCCAATGGGAAGCGACTCATCCGGCCTGAAATCCCTGTCCACAATGTAGTAACTGCAGTTACAGGTAATTTCCGTAGGACCGTACAGGTTCACATACATCGCCTCCGGAAGTTTTTCCCTCCAGTAATTCAGTACCTTTACAGGCATGACTTCACCGGAAAACATGATCTTTTTCAGGCTATGGGGCACCTCTTTTTCCATTCCCTTAAAGTCTGCAACAATAGCCAGGGCGGAAACTGCCCAGATCAGGGTCGTAATCTTCTTTTCATTCAGATAAGCGATCAGCTTTTTGGGAAACATGATCATTTTTTTATTGACAATGTACAGGGTTGCGCCGTTTCGCAGCGTAGAATAAATGTCCTTTACAGACACATCAAAATCAAAAGGTGCCTGGTTCCCGAATATCTCATGTTCATCAAACTGAAAACATGCTGCAAACTGCTCTACAAGGTCAATCACGGATCTGTGGCACACAAGCACTCCTTTGGGAGTTCCGCTGGACCCGGACGTGTAGATGGCATACAGCGGATCTGTATCCAAATGGCGCTGCCGAATGCTCTTTAAAAGCATCTCATCCGGATTTTCCATTCGCATATCCTCATACAAACATAATTCTCCCTCATAGTCCAGCTTCTCCGCCAATTCCCTGTCCCGTTCCCGGCAGATAAGACAGATGGGGGAAACCTGCTTTAAGATCATCTCCATCCTTTTCTCAGGAATCTCCTTGCTGATGGGGACATAAAAATTACCACTGTATATACAGCCCATAAAACTTACCAGGCTTTCCACGTCCCTGTCCACAAGTACAGCCACAGGTTTTCTTCCTGAGCCCTTCCCTGCAATACCGGTTCCGATACGCCTGGCACTTTCCATACATTCTTCATATGTGATTTCATGATTCTCGTCTGCAAACAGAATTTTATCCGGATGCCTTCCTGCGCCGGCTTCCAGATAATCCAACACATTACATACCATGTATCTTACCTCTTCCATTTTTCTTCAACGTTATCATGAAGCATCATTGTGTAATCTTTGTGAAATATTTGCTTAATATTTGTTTTTATTTTATCTATTTTTTATGGTAAAGCAAAATTCCACTCCCCCAGGGACGTTTTGCACGCCCACACTGCCCCCGTGGGCTTCTGCAGCCTGCTTCACAATGGAAAGGCCAATCCCGAAGCTGTTTCTGCTTCTGGTACGTGCTGTACTTACTTTATAAAAGACATTCCATATTTTTTCCTGTTCTTCCTTTGGTATCGGTTTCCCCTGATTAAACACAATAAAATGCACGAACTCGCGTTCTTCTTTTGCCGTAATCCTGATCTCACCATCCTTCTCCCCATAGGTCACTGCATTTTTTATAAAATTATAAACAGCGCGCTGGATCACAGCCATATCCCCGCGGATGCTCCCTTTGATTTCATTTATTTCCACATATCTGCCTTTCCGCTCCGGAAATTCATCCAAATAGCACCTGCGGATATTATCCAGCAGCTCCCGGGGCAGAAAATCTGTTTTGTTAAGCAAATTTTCCCCTTGTTTATAGGCAGAATCCTCCAGCATCTGATGGACGATCACATCCATACGGTTGCATTCTTCAGAGATCACCTTGCAGTATTTCTCGATCTTTTCCGGCTGGTCTGTAATATAAGCCATATTTTCCGCATAGCCCATGATCACGGCTACCGGAGTTTTCAGTTCATGTGCCATATTCCGTACCAGGGTTTTGCGCATTTCCACTTCCTTCTGAAGTTCTCCCATAGATTCCTTCAGTCTGTCAGACATCACATTTACCGATTCTGCCAATGCGCCGAATTCATCCTTGCTTTTTACAATGGCCTTTTCATCAAAATTCAGATTGGAAATCTGCCCTGTCACCCTATTTATCTCCTGAATGGGCTGAACCATCCTGCCGGAAAGATAAATGATCACCAGAGTTCCGCATACCATGGTGATCCCTGCTGCGATCAGAAAACAGATCACCATGACCTGCATACTGCTGTTCAGACCGTTGATCGACCGACGTATAATAAGATATCCATATTCCGGAACTTTTAAAATTTCTACAAAAAAAGCGCTGTTTGCATCATCAAAATAGCTGGCAAAGCTGTTTCCCTCACTGTCCAGCTTTTTCTTGTCATTGTAGATGGTTTTCTTCGTCTTTTCTCCAAGATGTCCGTTAATAGTCTCCCAGCTTCTGGTACTGGATAAAACGGTCAGATTCTCATCCGTAATTGCAATTGTCACATCGTTTTCTGTAGCCAGGTTATCAATCCGCTCCTGAGGAATCATCCCCTTCGCTTTCACCAGTTCCGCAGATACTTCCATTGCAATGGAGTTCAGCTTCCTGTGATTCCAATTCTCTACCACACGTTCTTTCAAAAGGCTCACTGTGAAAAGCAGGCAGATCATAAACCCGGCGATCAGCAGGCTTCCTGCCAGAATATATTTTTTCCGCAGCGTCCCTCTCATGCCCGTTCCTCCCACTGAAACACATAGCCCATTCCCCGAATGGTACGGATGTAGTCTCCGCACACCCCAAGATCATTTCTCAGCATTTTAATATGGGTATCAATAGTGCGGATATCTCCCTCATAATCAAATCCCCAGATCCGCTCCAGAATCTGGTCACGGGAAAGGACAATGTTCCTGTTTTCCATCAGGTACAACAAAAGACGGTACTCCTTATTGGTAAGAACCACCTCTTCTCCCGCAGAAAAAACACGGCACTGCTTTAAATCCACCGAAAGTTCCCGAAAGCGCAGAATATCTGAAGCCTCCTCCTGCACTCCGTTTTTATACTCCAAAGCCGCACGGATCCTTGCCAGAAGTATGCCTCTGTGAAAAGGTTTTGTCACATAATCGCATGCTCCAAGCTGAAACCCTTTGATCTCCTCCTCGGAATCATCCAGCGCGGTCAGCATGATCACCGGCAAAGAAGAGGACTTTCGGATTTCCTTTAAAACCTCCATGCCGTCTTTTCCCGGCATCATAATGTCTAATAAGACCAGATTCAGGTTTGCTTCCTGCATGAAGCACTCTATGGCCTGAACCCCGTCTTTTGCCTCTATGACCTCATAACCTTCTTTTTCCAGAATATCCCGGATCAGGCTTCTTAACAGTTCATCATCATCTGCCACTAATATTCTATATTTCAGCATAATCGCCTCCTTTGAATGCATATCGAAAATTATTATACAACATTTTCCCACATAAAAAAAGAGCCGCTGCAAAAGCTGAATGATTGCTTTTGCAATGACTCTTTTCCTTCAAAGCTTTTCAGAAAGCACTTCCACTTTACAGGAATGCTTTTTCGTTTATCTTCTCCTGACTCTGTTTTTTTAGTTCAGTCTTCTTTTACCAGATCCCTCTTCAGGCCCTCCAGTTTCTCCCCGGCATCTTCCATGGAGGTTCCTTTTACGCCATAGTAAAACTTGATCTTCGGCTCTGTGCCGGAGGGACGGACACAGCACCAGGCATTGTCTTCCAATTCATAATACAGTACATTGGATTTTGGAAGCCCGGTTACTGTAACTGTACCGCTTTCAAGATCTGACCTGGTATCTGCCTGATAATCCCGCACTGCAAGGACTTTATACCCCCCAAGGGTCTTGGGCGGATTCCCTCGAAATTCCTTCATCATCTCCTGAATTTCTTTGGCACCGTCGATTCCTTTTAACGTCAGTGTGGACAAGTCTTCTTTATAATAGCCATAGGTATCATACATATCCACCATGGCATCCCACAAAGTCTTCCCCTGCGTTTTATAGTAAGCAGCCGCCTCACAGAGCATCATCACCGCCACACAGGCATCCTTATCCCTGGCATAGGTTCCTGCAAGACAGCCGTAGCTTTCTTCCAGCCCGAACACATAATGATAGCTGTTTTCCTGTTCAAAAAACTTGATCTGCTCGCCAATATACTTGAATCCGGTAAGCACTTCTATCAATGCCGTATCATAAGCCCCGGCAATGGCTTTTGCCATATCCGTGGTTACGATAGTTTCCACAAGGGCAGGTTTTTCCGGCATGGTTCCTGTTTTCGTGCGCTCACGGAGAATATATTCCGCAATGAGCATGCCGGACATATTTCCGGTAAAGCTTACATAGTTTCCGGTTTTTGTATCTTTGGCATAAACACCCAGGCGGTCCGCATCCGGGTCTGTAGCCAGAATAATATCTGCATCCACTTTTTCCGCAAGAGCCAGGGACAGCGTCCAGGCTTTTGCATCCTCAGGGTTTGGGTAAGCCACTGTGGGGAATTTTCCATCCGGCAGCTCCTGCTCTTTCACCACATACACCTGCCCAAAGCCAAGCTCCTTCAGGACTCTGCGCACTGGAAGGTTTCCGGTACCGTGAAGAGGAGTGTAAACGATCTTCATATCTTTTGCAGCTTCCCCAATCAGCTCCGGATGAATGCTCTGTGCCTTCAGCTGTGCCATATAAGCATCATCCATTTCCTGACCGATGATCTTGTGGAGTCCCGAAGATAAGGCGGCCTTCTCTGTCATGGTTTTTACCTGGTCAAAATCCGTTACCCTGGCAACCTCGGCCAGGATATTTCTATCATGGGGCGGTGTGATCTGTGCACCATCTTCCCAATATACCTTGTATCCGTTGTATTCCCTGGGATTATGGCTGGCTGTAATGACGATACCGGAAATGCAGCCAAGGGTGCGGACTGCGAAAGAGAGCTCCGGCGTAGGGCGCAGGCTTTCAAACAAATAGGTTCTGATCCCGTTGGCATTGAGGCAAAGAGCTGCTTCCTTTGCAAATTCCGGAGACATGATCCTGGAGTCAAAGGCAATGGCTACGCCTTTCTCCTGCCCTCCCTGAGACAAAATATAGTTGGCAAGTCCCTGGGTGGCCTGCCGCACCGTATAAATATTCATGCGGTTGGTCCCGGCACCGATCACGCCCCGCAGGCCTCCTGTTCCAAATTCCAGCTGACGGTAAAAACGGTCCTCAATCTCCTTCTCGTCCCCTTCAAGTGCTTTCAGTTCCGCCTTCGTTTCTTCATCAAAATAAGCATCTGTACACCATTTTTTATAAACTTCTTGATAGCCCATACGTTTTCTCCTCGATTATCTGTTTATACCAGGCATGCCGCCCCCAGAGCAGCAAAGTCTGAATCATCGGCAATCTTTACCGCAACCGGCAGATATTCCGCCAGCATATCCTCAAGAGGAACCTGCCTCCAGGAAATATCATCAGAATCAATCACCACGCCTTTTTGGCAGTCTACTGTTCCAGGCACGCCTACACCCACGCCGGCGCACTGATCCACGGTAATCCCATGCTCTTCCATCAAGCCCAGAACCGTTTCCCCAATATTCCTGACGATCTCCTCCGGATGCTTTCCGGGTTCTGTTGGAATGACTTTATGAGCCAGCAGCTTGTAATCCATATTTACAAGGCCGATTCTGGTATCCTTCCTGCAGATATCAATACCTACTCTTACAAGCCCCGCATTTTCACGGATGGTGGTAATCAGGGCATCGCAGCTTCCCTCGATTTCATAGGTGCCGCTTCCTGCCGATAGGAACAGACTGTCACCCTTTTTATACTCCACGGTCTCTTTTCCGCAGGTAATGATTCCTCTTCCGTCCAATATCAAAATGCTGGCGAAGGACTCCGGCCCTACCGTCCCTTCCATTTTTTTCATCATCCTGCCGTCCAGGTTCATCTTGTCCACTGTAAAATAGTCGCAGTCCGCCACATGGGGATAACTTTTGCCGCTTTTGATAATTGGAACACGTTTCGTCACTGCCAGCGCCTTTTCGATATGTAAATCTCTTTTTTTCCCATCCTTTCCTACCCTGCCGTAATCATATACACGGTAGGTCACATTTGAATTCTGCTGAATCTCTGCAATGAGGATATCCTTGCCGATCGCATGGATGGTGCCGGATTCTATAAACAGCGCATCTCCTTTCTGTACAGGCACTGCATTGAGCACTTCCAAAAGAGTATCATTCTGAATTCTTTCTGAAAATTCCTCCTTCGAAATCTCTCTCTTAAATCCGTAATACAAAAATGAACCTTCTTTGGCATCCATAATGTACCACATTTCGGTCTTTCCATACTGGCCTTCGTTTTTCAGTGCATAACGGTTATCCGGATGTACCTGGATGGAAAGATTCTGCTTTGCATCAATAAATTTAATTAAAATAGGAAAATCACGAAATCTGGCACAGTGTCTTCCCAATACCTCCCGGCCTTCCGCTTCAATATATTCCCTAAGCGTTTTTCCTTTATAAGGACCGTTTGCAATAGCAGACGGTCCGTCCGGATGGCAAGAAAGCTCCCAGGATTCTGCCAGAACTTCACCGTCATATTCTTTTCCGTATTCCTCTGCCAGGCGATGTCCGCCCCAGAGGTAATCTTTACAGCTTGGAATCAATTTCAGTAATGCCATATTTATACTCCCTATGCAACAATCAAAGATAATAAATAAAAGGGAACCTGATCCTCTTTATGGGACTCTATAATTTCAATTTCTACCGTATGAATACATTCTTCTCCATGATGAAGAAGCGGTTCCAGATACAGGCAGTCCCCCGTTTTTCTTCCTGTCCACCCGTTTTTAAAGCAGTCCAGATGCCCGGTCTTTTCCTCCGCATCCGCCCGAAATCCCCAAAGGGCAGGAAATGCATTCCGGATGGTCAGACGTTCTGCATTTTCGTAAGCATTCCCTGTCAAAGCCTCCGGAAGCGCTGTTATCTCATCCTTTTTCTCCTGCAGAATTTCCCTCCGGTGCTCTTTTATATATTCCAGAAGCCGGATAATTTCTCCTGCCACCAAACCATGGCCCAAATCATTGGGATGGAGCCCGTCCGACGTCAGTTCATCCCGGGTATATTTCCCGGCCTTCATTTCCTCATAGATACTGTCCCGGATGCTGACATGGGGCACCTGATAATGATCCGCCACAGGGTTATGATACTCCTGTGCATTTATTCCGGTATCATAAAATACATTATTCAGTACCAGCACTGCCGGTTCGGACTTCCCTGTGTAATGGAACCTCCCAAAAATCCGATGGTCAGCTCCTCACCACGATCTGCCTGCTCCATACGGGCAGCCAGCTTCCGCAATTTACTCCAATCCATTCTTTATGCCTCCTCCCAGACAGGAATATCCAGATTCTCCACAAATTCAGCAAGCTCCCGGGCCATCTCCTCCGCCTCCGGAATTCTGGCATGTCCCGGTGTCCCCCGTCCGTTTCGTGAATAAAGAAAATGACGGATCCTGTCATCCTTCATTTCCCTGCAAACCTCATCGATCGCCTCATCCCATGACCTGTCATGGGCAAGGATCGTAGTCGTAAGCAGGATCACTGCTTTTGGATATTTTTCCCGAAGTGCGTTAAGCAGCTCCCTGTACTTATATTTCCAGTAAACCGCCCTCACCCCCTCCGGATCATCTTTCATATAATCATCCGGATTGCTGTCATTCTGCCCAACAGCCACGATCACCAGATGAGGGGTATACCTGGAGAAATCCCAGAGAACTTCTCTTCCGAATTTGGGATGGTAATGCAGTTTATCCCACATAAATTCCATTCCCGGATAAAACGGCGGTTCCACCCATCCGTTTCCATTCAAAAGAGGAATTCCGCCCTGGGCAATATCATGAATTTCCGCATGCAATTTCCGGGCTGCAATCCATGCATAGGAATACCAGCTGTTGGAGTATTCTCCCTGATGCTCCGGATCCGGCTTTCCAACGTATTCCACAGCCTCCGATACTTCTCCGGCTGAAACGGAATCTCCGTAGACCTCCATCCTGCGTTCCGGTTTTGGCAGCGCCTCCAAAAGCCTGCTGCCTTCCGATAACACAAGCTCACACAGCACCATCTCATGGCAGCTGTCCTGACGTTTAAAGAAGAGCACATCATGAAGCCCTTCCTCTTCCTCCTCTACCAGAACCAGCGAGGTTTCCTTGTCCGTCTCCAAAAGCCACTTTTTCTGAATGCCGTCTACAATGGCACCGGCATAATTATCCCAACAGGCACGCCTGCTCTTTACCGTCAGCACAGCCTTTTTCCCAAAAAAGCGGAACCTTACAGAAGAAGCCGGAAATATGAATTCCGGCCTCCCTGGATCCGCCATGTCGATTCTTCCGCTGTAAGCCAGTTCTTTTCTGTCTAATGCAACCTTCATCTGCTTCACACAATTCTTTCTATCTATTTTCTTTTTCTAAAAGTTTCAAATTCTCTTCGATCAGCCCGCAGCGCTGTCTCACACAGTCCGGGGAGCGAAGGGGATCTTTTGGCGTATGGAATAGATAATCCTCCAGCTTGTCCACAGTGGTTGTGGCCACATGCATTCTGGTATCACAGGAGGCATAGTAAATATACACGTCTCCATTTTCTCCGGCGATCGCACCGTTAGTAAAAACCACATTGGACACATCGCCCACCCGCTCTTTTCCAAGAGGAACCAGGAAAACACCGGACGGCTCTGCGACCACCTTAGAAGGATCATGAAGATCCGTTCCAAACACATACAGTACATACCGAAGCCCCGCAGCCGTATTCCTTACCCCGTGGGCAATATGGATCCAGCATTTGTTTCCTTTGATGGGTACGGCACCGGCTCCGTTTTTGGATTCCGTAAGAGTATGATAGATTCGTCTGCTGATGATCTTTTCCTCATCAATCACTGCATGGGTGATATCCTCACACAGCCCGAATCCGATCCCGCCGCCGCTTCCGGTCTCAATGAAACCATCCATGGGGCGGGTATAAAATGCATATTTCCCGTCTACAAATTCCGGATGAAGAACCACATTTCTCTGCTGGGGAGAGCGGAGGGTCTTTAAATTATCCAGGCGTTCCCAGGTCTTTAAATCCTTTGTGCGTACAATTCCTGCCTGGGCCACTGCCGCGGAAAGATCCGCCGAGTCCGTATCCTTGCTTTCGGAACAGAAAACCCCGTAGATCCAGCCGTCCTCATGCTTCGTGAGACGCATGTCATAGACATTGGTTTCCTCCGGGCAGGTATCCGGCAAAACCACCGGATAATCCCAGAAACGAAAGCCGTCAATGCCGTTATCGCTTTCTGCCACTGCAAAAAAGGACTTTCTGTCATTCCCTTCCACCCTTGCAGCCAGATAGAATTTCCCGTCTAACAGGATGGCTCCGGAATTCATCACTGCATTGATTCCAAGGCGCTCCATAAAATAAGGGTTTGTCTCTTCGTTGAAATCATATCTCCAGCACACCGGCGCATGATCCCTGGTCAGAACCGGATCCTCATAACGATCATAAATCCCATTATAAAAATCCGCTTTCCGGTTTTTTCTGGCAATCAATTTCTCTAATTTCTGCTGTTCCACAGAGTACTGTTTATGTATCACTGCCCTAACCTCCTGATCACTTCCATACACATGCGCCCATTGTGATAGGGGCATTTCCAGGGCTCCACGATGGGTTTCTCCAGGGGACGGTTTTCTCCGTCCACACACCAGAACCACTCAGAGCCTTCTCTTTTATCAATCACATATTCACAAATATAGTTCCACAGATCTTCCGCAGCCTTCAGGTAGTATTTCTTCTCCGGATCTTTCTCATAACCGTTTACAAAGCCCACAATGGCTTCCGCCTGCACCCACCACACTCTTGTGGTATCATCCGCCCCGTTTTCCGCCTCATTCAGGAGGGAATGGTTCACATAGGCACGGTGATAGATATTTTCCGTTATGGTCTTTGTAATCGGGGATATATTCCTCTTCCGTCTTAAAAGCAGTGATCACACAGCTCACCAGCGGAAGAACAGAAATAAAGGATCCAAGAATCAAAGTAAAATATTTAAAAACAGCCCATATGCCTTTTTTTACTTTTGCAGTTGTGTTGATATTCATGCCTGTCCCCTCCTTGCTTTTTCCCGTTTCCGTCTGGTACGAATGGCTTCTTCCTCTCCGTCGCCGAAGAAATACTTAAAGCTGATCTTCTGAGCGGCGGTTGCCACCAGAATAATCAGAAGCAATACAATTGCCATCGCCGATGCAAGTCCTACTTTCTGGTTTTCATGTGCCAGCTTATTCATAATAACGAAATATGTAGAGGTTCCGAAGCTTCCCCCTGTAATAACATAAGGAGGTTCAAATACGCTCAGAGAACCTGTAATAGAAAGAATCATATTCAGTACGATAATCGTCTTGATGCTTGGGAAAATAATGTAGCGGAATTTGTGCCAGCCTGTAGCTCCGTCAATAGCAGCCGCCTCATACAGAGAGCTGTCTACAGACATGATCGCGCCGATAAACAATACCATATTCTGTCCCATATAGCGCCAGATTGAGGATGCTGCCAGGGAAGCATTATTGATACTGCTGTCACGCAGCCAATAAGGAAGATTATCCAATTCAAAACCGATCCACTGCAAAACCGTATCCAATACAAAGCCTCTTGTATAGAAGAATTTAAATACAAAACCTACTGCAATACCGCATACAAGGAACGGGAAAAACATCAGGCCCTTGAACACACCGCCGCCCTTCACCTTAAAGCTGAGAACAGATGCAAAATACAGCGCCAGTCCCAGCTGGATAAAGGATGCAATAATATAATACCCGCATAGTGCCAGTGCGCGAAAACAATCATCACGCTTAAACACATTGATGTAATTTTCCAGTCCGACAAATTCCCTGCTGCCAATATATTTCATGTCATAAAAGCTAAACTGAAACATCTTAAAAAAAGGAACATAAGTAAATACCAAGAGCAGAAGCAGAGGAAAGAACATAAAGGTTACAATACAAAGCCTTTTATTTACTTTTCCGCTGCTGATCCACTTAACAAATCCATTTTTCTTTCTTGTCTCTCCCATTAAGAAACCTCCTTCTTTTTCTTCCTGGCAATTGGAACCGGCTTACGCCGGTTCCAGTCCTGTATCCGGTTTCTTATTTAATACCAGCGTTTTCCTGTGCAGATGTCCAGCGCTCGTTCCAATCTTCCATAATCTCATCCAGGGATCTTCCGCCGCTGATTGCTTCTTCTACAATGAGTGACTTATCATCAGGAGATACATTCAGGCCAATTTCGGAGTCATTGTTAATTTCTGTGAAAAGGTTTTCTTCGCCTTCTTTTGCCGGATTATCAACTACCAGTTCAATGCCGTCAAATGCAGCGTAAATGTCCGGATATTCAGCACCTACAACTGTAGGAATACCACCCTGGCTAAATGCAAAGTTCGATTCTTCCATCAGGTACTTGATATAAAGCTTTGCAGCCAGTTTATTCTCATCAGAACTGTTTACGTTGATTCCGTAGTTATAGTCAGGGCCTGCTGTTGCATACTGTTTTCCGTCAACAGTGATGGGGAAGGTCATGTATCCGATGTCATCCGGGTTCGGGCCTGCCTCCTGCATCTGGGTTACTGCCCAGGAGCCAAGAACCATCGTTCCGATCTGGCCGCCATTGATCATTCCTTTGCTTCCTTCCCAGTCTGTGGTAGTTGGGTCATCTTCCGTCAGACCCCTTGCAACAGCTTCATACAATACATAGTAAACTGCGTATGGACCTGTCATCTCCTCTCTCTTTGCAAAAGGATTATCTCCATGTGCCAATCCTTCATTCATGAAGTCCGGATCTCCCGTTGCAGAACCGCCGATGTAAGCATCCCATGCGCTCATTGTCCATCCTGCTGCAAAATTCGTATACAGCGGGATTGCATCTGTGTTATCTTTAATTGCCTGCAATGCATCCAGAAATTCATCCGGTGTTTTCGGAAGTTCCGTAATTCCTGCTTCTTCAAATACTTTCTTATTATATACAATTCCCTGCGCGTTTCCTACGGACGGAAGTCCATAAGTAACACCTTCATATGTAAAATTGTTCAGCATTGTGTATTTTTCTTCCAGAGCTGCTTTCTCACCAAAAGGCTCAAAGTAGGAAGGTAATTCGTCTTTATCAATTGCCGTAGGAATCATTGCAATATCTCCCCAGTCTCCGGTAGACATACGGGTCATGATATCGTCAGCGTAGTTTGTGATTCCCTCGTAAGTAATGGTGATGTTGGGATACATTTTCTGGAATTCCGTTATGTAGTCTGCAAATACAGTATCCACCAAGTCTGTTCTGTGTGTCACGAACTTCAGATCTGCTGTTAAATCCGTATAATCCTCACCAAGCGTTACATCAAGGATGCTGGTATCCTCGGCCTTTACAGCCATAGGCATTGACAGTACCATTGCCGTTGCAATTCCCAAACTCAAGATTCTTTTCACTTTCATCTTAATTTCCTGCGTTTATTTTTAACTAATTTTTAAGTTAGTATTATTTTATCACATTTTTTGATTTTACCAATAGGTATTTCCCATCTTGTCACTATTTCGTCTATTTTCATGATTGCTTTTTTTGTTTATTTTATATATTTTCGCACAAAAAACAGCTTAATTAAAGAATTAAGCTGTTTTACTTTTTTTAATTAATTTTCAGTCTGCACAATATTTTATCTCTAAAGCTTTCACCACACAGGGAAAAAAATTTACTGTGACACTATAACAGCCGGGAAAACAGCGTTTCGCTGCTTTCCCGGCTGCACATCTGCCTCTTTATAATGCATCTGCTATCAAACGCTTTTGAAATTCTTCTACATTCAAAAGCGCCTCAAGATAGGTGTCTTCGTATAATGCCTTAAAGTTCGCGATCGAACCTTTCAGCGATAAAATATTCACAACTGTCTGCTTATGCGTTCTTAAATAAGAATCCTTGTCTAAAAAAGTAAATATGGCTTTACGCAAGGGAATGTCATATTTAGGATCAATCCTACTTTCATCAGACACGGATGAAATCGGTAAAATTACATAATCTCCCGTATCCGCCTGACCGATAATTAAGCAAGGCCTGCTTTTAAACTTCTGCATTCTGCTGACACGATCATAATAAGGAACTATGGATTTATATGCTTTTCCTATCATTTCCACTCCTCATCATCTTCAAACTCATCAAGGTACATATCCCACAATGAATCATAAGGTCTGACTTTTTCAGCATCTTTCCTAATGTCTGCCAGTTTCAGCGGAATATCCCCGTTTTCATTGGATGCAAGTCCTTGTCTTGCATTCATCCAGGAAATTTCTGCATGGGAAATCTGGCTCAATTTCCAGGATGCAAGTTCACCATATTGCAAAATAATATTCTTCACAATATATGCGCTTGGTTCTGACAGTGTTTTCGTGATACCCAGGATTTCTCCCTTGCAAAACCCATTTCTCACTGCCACACACACAGGGCCGTAACGCCATCCTTCAAACACATCCTCAAAGAGCGGTTCTCCTGTAATCGCAACGCATTCCCTTTGTGAGAAATACAGCAATTTGTGCAGTTTCATCTCATCAATTACTTCACCTGAAATCTTGCGATACTCCTCGCAGATGTAGTGAGCAACATCAATCGCTCTTTCCATAACTATCCCTCCATTCTTTTCTTGTAACAATCAAACCATATACTATATATGGCACCAAAACATAAACTTAAAATCAACAAGAAAAGAGTCTTTTTCGTATATAGAATATCACAAGATACCGCTACTATGTGTTAAATTTTTATGAACTTTTACTAAGTGTTACTGTTCACTCCGTTCCCAGTACCTGCTAAGTTTCTTCCGGCGATCCGCCTTTTTATTTTAATTTTACACTTTTCTTCAAAACCACCTGGCCGGAAATGATTTCAAGGGTTCCGGTCTTTCGAGGATTTTTCAGGCGCTTCAGCATTTTATCCACTGCTACCTTTGCCATTGCCCTGGTATTCACTTCATACGTGGTAATTTTTTCTTCCCCGTATCCCGGATACAGATAATAGTTGTCAAATCCTACTACAGACACATCCTCAGGAACTCGATATCCTTTTTCCTTCAGCTTCTTAATCAGAATGGCAGCGATCAGATCACAATTACAAACGAACGCTTCCGGCAGTCTCTTGGGAAGGTCAAACCCCACCTGTCCCAGTTCATCCCTGTCTTCAATGATCCATTCAGACAGCACCTCTCTTCTATGTTCCAGCATTGCTTTTCTATAGCCGCAGTAGCGGTCCATAATACTGCTTGTGGCATATATGGAACCCACGAATCCGATTTCCCGGAAGCCCTGCGCAAATAAAAGCTCTGTCATCTGATACATTCCGTAAAAGTTATCTGCAATCACCGCATCCCCGACAATGTCATTATCATAAAAATCCACAAAAACAATGGGAATCCCGGCGTTTTTGTACAGTTCCCGGACATACCGCTTATCAATCTCTCCAATGATGATCAGACCATCTATACTGTTATTCCTTACGATCATAGGAAGTTCCAGGGTTCTTTTTTCCATCTCCTTTTTCAGAACTTCTATGGTCGTATAGCATCTTTTTTCCGTAGCATACAAGGACAGTTCCTGATAAAGTTTCCAGTAATAGGTGGAATAGTGGGCAAGATAATTTTCCGCGATCAAAACTCCGATCTTCCAGGCTTCTTCCTGTCCGTTTTCCTGCTTCTGCCCTGAGGAAGGCCGACGGTATCCCATTTTCTCTGCGGTCTCCAGAATTTTCGCCCGCAGCTCACTGCTGACGCCTTTTGTTCCGGAAAGAGCATTATGTACCGTAACCGTACTGGTACCTACCTGCTCTGCAATATCTGCAAGCCTTACTTTTCCCATATGATCACTCCTGTACAAGCGAAAAATGATACAACCTGCTTTGAAAATCTCCGTTTAGATCCTTTATGAGAAAACCGCAGTATGCCAGTTCCTCCCCGGTAAAACATTCTCCTGTTTTCTCCAGCATATATACTCCATCCGGATTAAGGCCCGGAATTCTGATTTTTGTGCTGTGCGAATTAGGAACAGCCAAAACCTGCACATAAGTCACCAAAGCTTCAGTCCTGTCCTTAGATACCACTTCCCAACAGTCATAAGGGGATTTCAAAGACCAGGACGCAATCCTGTAATAGTCTCCCGTCTGTATCAGGCTTTGATATCTGCGGCATAATGCTGCCTGTCCCGGGATCTGCCCGCGCTCTTCCTCTGATATCTTTGTAATATCCAGTTCATACCCAAAAGTCCCTGCAAGGGCCACATTTCCTCTCGTGGCAAAAGGCGTCCTTCTTCCCACCATGTGGTTCGGGCAGTCGCTGACATGAGCACCGATGGAGGACAGGGGATACAGAAGTGCAGTTCCCTCCTGAATACGCAGACGTTCTATGGCATCCGTATCGTCAGAGCACCAGATCTGCGGGCTGTAATAGAGCATTCCCGGGTCAAATCTCGCCCCGCCTCCGGAACAATTTTCCAAAAGAAGATCCGGAAATTCCGTAACAAGTCGCTCCTGCATCTCATAAACGCCCAGCACATATCTGTGAAACAGTTCCTGCTGTTGATCCTGTGCAAGATATGCACTTCCCATATCACAAAGCTGACGGTTCATATCCCATTTTACATAGGAGATGGGAGCACACCGCAGAATTTTTGCCACGCTTTCGTAAGCATAATCCCGCACCTCAGGCCTGGAAAGATCCAGTACATACTGTTCTCTGCTCTGTACAGGTTCCCGTCCCGGGATCCGGATCGCCCAATCCGGATGTGCTCTGTAAAGATCCGAATCCGGCGAAATCATTTCCGGCTCAAACCAGATGCCGAATTCCAGTCCGATCTCCCGCACCTGCTTCACCAGATCCGCAAGGCCTGAGGTGATTTTTTCTTCATTTACATACCAGTCCCCCAGGGAGCAGTTGTCACTGTTGCGCTTTCCAAACCATCCATCGTCCATCACAAGCATTTCAATGCCCGCTTTCTTCGCCTCTCTGGCAATGGAAAGAAGCTTTTCTGAGTTGAAATCAAAATAGGTAGCCTCCCAGTTATTAATCAGGATCGGCCGTTTCTTATACAAATATTTGCTGCGGATCATGTGATTCCGGTAAAAATCATGCAGATTTCGGGTCATTTTTCCAATTCCCTCAGCAGAATATACCAGCACAGCCTCCGGTGCCTGAAACTCACAGCCGGGTTCCAGTTTCCAACAAAATTCCTCCGGATGGATTCCCAGAACCATACGCACCTTGTCATACTGCGTCAGTTCAACCTGCGCCTTAAAATTGCCTGAATATACAAAATGCATGCCGTAAACCTGCCCCGTCTCCTGTGTAGTTTCCGGAGTTACAAGTGCCAGAAAGGGATGCTCCTGATGGCTGGATTCCCCGCGCAGGGAGGCAGTTCCCTGTCTACCGCGCTGTATCCTGGCTCTCTGGATATGGCGTTCTCTCCCCCAGGAACCACACAGGGTAAGCATTTCAAAATCCTCATCATCCATATCAAGACAGGCACTGTATACCTTTTCCAGCCGAAGAGTCTCCTCCCCATGATTACTCACACGTACATTTCTGGTAATGACATCCTCTTTGCCAAAAACAGAATAGGAAAGGTGCACCTCCATTTGAAGAATCGGATCCTCGCAGATGATTTCCAGTGTTTCTGTCTCATCCTCCGTTCCAAAAGAAGCAGGAAGGCCTTTAAGCCCCGGCTTTCCCTTTCGGATGGTATGACTTTTATAAAAAATCTCACTGCCCAGGTTTCCCCTTTCATTGCGTACATCCAGGCAGCTCTCCCGATAGTCTCCGATGCCTCCTGTAGGATATTCCATTGGGTAGAAATCCAGAAAAGCGGATTTATCCCGTTTGTTCACAGATGGAGTGAACGGCTTCTCCTCCATACGAAGCAAAGCATTTTTACATAATTTTCCAAGCCTTCTTCCATAATATACATGCCCCACATATCCTTCCGGCGAAAGACCTATTACATAAGTGGTATGATCCGTATCCATTTTAAAAAGCTGTTTCTTCTCGTCAAATTGAATTCCCATTCTCTTCCTCCTTTATCATAATTTATATTAAATGCTTTTAATTAATTTTAAGTTAATACTTCTTTTCATGTTAATTGATTTTTCAATATAAGTCAACTACATTTTAGACAAAAAAACGTATGGAATTTCGTCTCTTTTATCAAGAGTGTTTTCCATACGCTTCTTCTGACAGGCGGCGAACAAAGTCAGAAGCAATGCATACCACAGTCTCTTCATGGATGAAATCTGTAATATCCGCATCAAAAAGAATATTGGCCTGTGCCTCAAACTCCTCATCCCCATCCCAGAAAACCACAGTCAGGGGGATGCAGTCAAACGCTCTTACCACATACCCCACATCTCCCTGCCGAATCGGCATCCCATGAAGGGCAATGCAGGCTTTTCTAAGCAATTCCCCGTGTCCTTCAAAGGTTTTTGCCAAAGGCTTCAAAACCATTCTCTGAAAAGCGGGGTCAAAGGGAGCCGCTCGCTTTACAAGGCGGAAAGGAACGAACTCACCCTTCTCTTTTGCACCTGGCCGCGCATAATAAAAAAGATTATAAATAGAGATCAGCGTATTAAAAGCCAGCTTCCTTTCCGGATCATCCCATAATGTAATTATTCCGTTTCTGCGGTCTATACGGTATTTCTGGCCAAAATAAAGGATATATAATGCGCTCTCATCCATTTCCAATCCAAAACGTTCCGCAATTTTTTCCTGCTCCATTCCCAGAAAAATATTCCTCCACCTTTCGCAGGTTAACTCATAATTGTCCGCCCTGTCCTTCTCTGTATTTGTCAGATAACTCTCCCTCATATCCATTCCTCCCACACAGATTTTTCTCTTACAAAAAAGCCATCGCTGCCTGTCCCGGAAAGGGATCTGAGCGATGGCTTTTCTTTCACTGTTTGCTCCGGGGCATTTAAATTGTCTCAATTTTAATGGTATTGGTATTTCCGGTTTTCCCGTTGATCTGCCCGCCTGTCAGCACAATGCTGTCGCCTTTGTTCAGACCGAAAATCTCTTTCGCGGATCTGACTCCATGATAGAACATCACATCCTGGGAATTAAATTCTTCGCTGAGTACCGGTGTCACGCCCCAGCTCATATTCAGCTTTCGCCATACCTTTTCGGAAGTAGTCATTCCGATAATGTCTACAGGACAGCGGAAACGGCTGACCATACGTGCGGTAGTTCCGCTTAAGGAGCTTACCACGATTCCCTTTGCATTTACATCAATGGCCATTGCGCAGGTGCCGTGGGAAATGGCATCCAGATTGCTCTGGATCGTATATTTTGTGGAGTGAAACCAATCCGTATAGTCAATTCTTTTTTCCGTAAATTCTGCGATCTCGGCCATATTTTTTACTGCTGCTACGGGGAAATCACCTGCTGCTGATTCACCGGAAAGCATAACTGCGGAGGTTCCGTCATATACGGCATTGGCAACGTCAGAAATCTCCGCACGGGTGGGACGGGGATTGTGAATCATGGATTCCAGCATCTCTGTTGCAGTGATGACTCTTTTGCCCATCAGACGGCATTTGCGGATCAAAAACTTCTGAACAGAAGGCACTTCCACAAAGGGGATTTCCACTCCAAGATCCCCTCTGGCTACCATGATCCCGTCCGCAAGGCTGCAAATCTCGTCAATGTTTTCTACGCCTGATCGGTTCTCGATCTTGGCAATGATATCAATGTTTTCGCCCCCGTTTTCATCCAGAAATTCACGGATATCCTTCATATCCTGCCTGATAGAGACAAAGGATGCAGCCACAAAATCCACATCATTTTTAATTCCGAACAGAAGATCTTCTTTATCCTGCTCACTTAAATATTCATTGGCCATCAGTCTGTTGGGGAAGTTCATACTCTTTCTGTCGGATAACTCTCCTCCTGCAATTACCTTACATACCGCATTGCTCCCTTCAAGGCTCTGCACCTCAAAAATAACAAGGCCGTTGTTTACCAGAATGGTATCTCCCACCTTCAGATCCTCAATGAGATGTTTATAAGTAACTGCAACTCTTGTCTGATCCCCTACAATATCATCCGTTGTAAAAGTAAAGATATCGCCGTCTTCCAGGCGGATCTTTTTATTCTCAAAAGTCTTTATGCGGTATTCCGGTCCCTTGGTATCCAGCATGATTGCAATAGGCAGATTCAGTTTTTCCCGAACTTTTTTCACAAGATCGATTTTCACCTGATGCTCCTCATGGGTTCCATGGGAAAAATTCAGTCTGGCAATGTTCATGCCTGCCTGGCACATTTGTGTTAAGGTTTCCTCATTATCACTGGATGGTCCGATCGTACAGATGATCTTTGTCTTACGCATTAGCAGTCCTCCTCATTTTTTTCTGGAATTAGTATAACACATTCCGGAAAAAAATGCATCGGAGTTTTAGAGAAGAATGGAAGATGTTACAATAATTGATTTCCTACATGGAGCGGAAGCGCCGATAACGCTGCTCTGCCAAAACCGCTCCGTCCATTGTCCCGTATTTGTCCAGAAAAATCCGGATACCTGCGCAGATCGTCTCCGCTGTCTTATCCATATTTTCCACTGACAGAGCATCCTCCTCCGGAATGATTTCCTCTATCATTCCAAGCCTTTTCAAATCACCTGCGGTCAGCTGCATGACCCTGGCTGCCTCTTTTGCTTTTTTGCTGTCTTTCCAGAGAATGGAAGCAAAACCCTCCGGAGACAAAACAGAATAAACGGCATGCTCCATCATCCATACCTCATTTGCTGCAGCAAGAGCCAATGCCCCGCCGCTTCCCCCTTCCCCGATTACAATAGAAAGAATGGGAACCTTTAAAGCGGACATTTCATACAGGTTTCTTGCAATGGCTTCTCCTTGTCCCCGTTCCTCTGCCTCCATGCCGCAGAATGCGCCCGGAGTATCCACAAAACAGATCACAGGCCTCTTGAATTTCTCCGCCTGTTTCATCAGGCGCAGGGATTTCCGGTATCCTTCAGGAGATGCCATGCCAAAATTGCACTGTATATTCTCCCTGGTTCCCCGACCTTTCTCCTGGGCAATCACTGTCACAGGCATTCCCTCAAACATGGCAATCCCTCCGACAACAGCCCTGTCATCTCCGTAATAACGATCCCCATGCATTTCCACAAAATCTGTAAAAAGCCGCCTGATATAGTCTCTTCCGGAAGGACGGTCTTTCTGCCTTGCGATCTGCACATGTTCCCAGGCATCCATTTTCCTGGAAAAGCTGCTTTCCCGGGAATCTGCACGGAATATTTTTTTCGCCGGATTTCTCTCTCTTTCTTTGAAAAGACAATGCTCTGCTTCTACGCTGCCCGAGTGCATCTCCAAAAGAAGAGCCAACAGATCTCTCTGCTGCCCACGTTCTGCAATTCCATCAATAAATCCATGTTCCAGAAGAAACTCCGCTCTTTGGAATCCTTTCGGAAGCTTTTGGCCAATGGTCTGCTCGATCACTCTTGGCCCTGCAAAGCCGATCAGCGCATTCGGTTCCGCCAGAATAGTATCTCCCAGCATGGCAAAACTTGCGGTAACTCCTCCTGTTGTAGGATCTGTCAGGACACTGATATACAAAAGTCCCGCATCACTGTGGCGCTTAATCGCAGCGGAAGTTTTTGCCATCTGCATCAGGGAGACAATTCCCTCCTGCATCCTGGCCCCTCCGGAACAGGCATAAAGAATTACCGGAAGCCGCTCTTCTGTAGCGCGTTCCACTGCCCTTACAATTTTCTCTCCAACCGCTTCCCCCATACTTGCCATCAGAAAACGCCCGTCGCAGACTCCCAGTACTGCAGCTTTCCCCTTGATTCTAACCTTTCCTGTGAGAATTGCCTCCGAAAGGCCTGTTTTTTCCTGAAGCAGGGCAATTTTTTCATCATATCCCCGAAACCCCAGGGGATTCCCTCCCGTCACCTGACAGTCCCACTCTTCAAAGCTTCCCTCATCCGCAAGCATTTCCACCCGCCTTCGTGCATGAACCCGGAAATAGTTCCTGCAATGAGGGCATATATAATAATTCTCTTTTACCTCTTCCACAAAAACGGCAGCTCTGCACGCATTGCATTTGCGCAAAAGCCCTCCGGGAACTTCCGGTGCAGCAGCTCTTTTCTCTGCTATCACTGCAGTTCTTTTAAACATATGCTGAAATTTCATGAAACTCACTCCCGTAATTCCAAAAACTCAATGTCAAAATCTCCGGACTGATATCCGGCATCATTGATTATTTCAAACTGATAATCTACATTCGTGTCTATTCCTTCAATAATCACCTCGCCCAAAGCACTTTTCATTTTGGCAACAGCCTCTTCTCTGTCTTTTCCATGAACGATCAATTTCGCAACCATGGAATCGTAATAAGGCGGAATGGTATAGCCAGGGTAAATATCCGTATCCACCCGGATTCCCGGACCGCCCGGAAAGTGCAGCTCCCGAATGGTTCCCGGACAGGGGCGGAAATCTTTCTTCGGATTTTCTGCATTAATGCGGCACTCAATGGCATGTCCTGAAAATTTCACATCCTCCTGTTTCCTCTCAAGGGATTCTCCGGATGCAATCCTGATCTGTTCTTTTACAAGGTCGATTCCGGTTACCCATTCTGTTACAGGGTGCTCCACCTGAATCCTGGTATTCATCTCCATAAAATAAAACTTCTCATTCTTTTCCAAAAGAAACTCGATGGTTCCTGCATTCACATAGCGGGCTGCCTTTGCCGCTTTGACAGCGGCCATTCCCATGCTTTTGCGAAGAGATGAGGACAGGGCTATGGAGGGAGATTCTTCAATCATTTTCTGATGTTTTCTCTGTATGGAGCAGTCCCGTTCTCCCAGGTGGATCACATTTCCAAAACGGTCTGCCAGAATCTGAAATTCAATATGGCGGGGATGCTCCACATAATGCTCTATATACATAGTTCCATCCCCAAAAGCCATCTGCGCCTCTTTCTGGGCAGTTAGAAAAGCAAGTGCAAACTCCTCCGGATTTTCGGCAGTGCGCATTCCTTTTCCTCCCCCTCCAAAGGCAGCTTTGATGATCACCGGATAGCCGATTTTTATGGCATCCTCTTTTCCGGTTTCCACATCTCTCACCGGGTGATCCGTCCCCGGAATCACCGGAATTCCAGCCGCCGCCATGGTATTTCTTGCTTTCTGCTTATTCCCCAGCTTCTCTATGATATTTGCATCCGGTCCCACAAAAATCACGCCGCACCGCTCACAAAGAAGCGCAAATTTTGCATTTTCCGACAAAAAGCCAAAGCCCGGATGAATGGCGTCCGCACCGGATACCACAGCCGCACTCATAATGCGCTCCATATTCAGATAACTTTCGGAAGAAGGACCCGCTCCTATACAGACGGCCTCGTCAGCAAGCTGTGCATGAAGACTTTCCCTGTCTGCTTCCGAATAGACAGCCACAGTTTCAATCCCCATTTCCCTGCATGCGCGAATAACCCGCACTGCAATCTCCCCTCTGTTGGCAATCAATAGCTTTTGAATCATATCCCTACCTTACCCAATCATAAATGTCAGTTCTGCTTTTGCTGCAAGCCTGCCGTCTACGGTAGCCAATACCTCTCCGATTCCCACAGGACCTTTTTGCCGGATGATCTTCGTTTCCAGCCGAAGCTTATCTCCGGGGATTACCTTATGCTTAAAACGGCACTTATCAATTCCTCCGAAATATGCAATTTTCCCTTTATTTTCTTCTTTGGAAAGGATGGCTACAGCCCCTGTCTGTGCCAGTGCTTCTATTATGAAAACCCCCGGCATCACCGGCTCGTTTGGGAAATGTCCCTGAAAAAAATCCTCCCGGAAGGTAACACATTTATATCCAACTGCAAACACCCCCGGCTCATAATCTTCAATATAATCCACCAGCAAAAACGGATGGCGGTGAGGCAGTATCTCCTCAATCTGTTTCACATTTAAGTAATTCACTTTCTTCCTCCTCTCCACTGGATATTCACCTATTTTATTCGGAATAATTTTTGCCCATACTCTACAGGCTGACCGTTTTCCACATAGATCTGCGCTATATGTCCGTCAAATTCACTTTCAATTTCATTCATAAGCTTCATGGCTTCCACAATCGCCAGAACCTGGCCTTTTTTCACCCGTTCTCCCTCCGTTACAAAAGGGGCTGCGTCCTCAGAAGAAGCTGCATAAAATGTGCCCACAAGAGGGGATTTTACCACTTTTCCCTCCGTTTTTTCTTCCTGGAAAAAGATCTCTTCCTCTTCCTTTTCCGTAACAGTCTCTTCTGAAGACGATATATGTGCTGTCTTTTTTTTGCATTTCAAGGATAATTTTACACCATCTGCTTCGTATTGAAGGGATGTCAGCTTTGATTGCGATACGTGGTCAATGATCTGCAAAATCTGTTCCAATTCCATTCTTTATTTCCTCCGGCATTTCTGCATTTTTTCCTTTTTTATTAACGATCCTCATATCTTTTTATAAGAATGCTGCCGTTATGTCCCCCGAATCCAAGGGAATTGCTCATAGCATAGCGGATTTCCTGCTCTGCCGGCGCACTGATCATATAATTCAGATCCAATTCTTCTCCGCATTGAGTCGTTCCCATTGTCTGATGAATGAATCCCTCTAAAATGCTTTTTACACATACAATAAATTCCACCCCTCCCGCAGCTCCCAGAAGATGCCCGGTCATGGATTTTGTAGAATTGATCTTTACCTTTTTCGCAGCGTCTCCAAAGGCCGATTTGATGGCTCTTGTTTCAAAAAGATCGTTATGGTGCGTGCTTGTTCCATGTGCATTGATATAATCCACATCCTCCGGATGGATTCCGGCCTCCTTCATGGCATCTGTCATAGCTCTTGCAGCGCCGCTTCCGTCCTCACTGGGAGAAGTAATATGAAATGCATCTGCAGTTGCCCCGTAGCCTACAACCTCCCCCAGGATCTCTGCACCTCTTTCTTTGGCATGGTTCAGTTCTTCCAGTACCACGATCCCTGCACCTTCTCCTATGACAAAGCCGTTTCTGTCTTTGTCAAACGGAATGGATGCGCGAAAAGGATCTTCTGCTGTACTTAAGGCTGTCAGATTCCCGAAACCGGCTACCGCAATAGGGCAGATGGATCCTTCTGTTCCTCCGGCAAACATCACATCTGCGTCCCCATACTGAATGGTCCTGTATGCATCACCAATGCAGTGAGTCCCTGTGGCACACGCAGTTACCACACTGGTACATTTTCCCCTGGCCCCAATGGCAATGGAAATATTCCCTGCAGCCATGTTGGAGATCATTTTGGGAACGGATAAAGGATCCACTTTTGCCGGGCCTTTTTCCAGGATCCGCCTTGTGGTCTGTTCTGCTGTCTGAAGGCTGCCTACACCGGAACCAACGATCACTCCCACCCGGAAAGGATCCTCCTTCTCTATAGAAAGCCTAGCGTTTTCCTTTGCTTCCAGGGCTGCAGCAACCGCATATTGTGAAAAAAGCTCCATTCTCCTTGCTGCTTTTGCATCCATATATTCTTTTGCAGAAAAATCTTTCACTTCTGCTGCAAACTTTACTTTATAGTCTGTTGTATCAAATCTGGTGATCGGCCCGATTCCTACCTTTCCGGCTCTGATTCCCTGCCAGAAAGTTTCTGTATCATTCCCGATGGGCGTTACGGCTCCAAGCCCTGTCACTACTACTCTCCGCTTCATCCTTACCTCCCATTAAAATCTCACATAGCCATGCCGCCGTCTACGCACAGCACCTGGCCGGTAATATACCCTGCACCTTCAGAAGCAAGAAAGGCTGCTGCCTTTGCCACATCCTCCGGCCTGCCAAATTCCCCTGCGGGAATCATCTGCCTTGCCCCTTCTTTCACATGGTCAGGAAGCATTTCTGTCATGTCCGTTTTAATAAAGCCGGGAGCAATGGCATTTACCGTAATCCCCCTGCCTGCCAGTTCCTTTGCAGCAGATTTTGTAAGGCCGATAATGCCTGCTTTGGACGCTGCATAATTTGCCTGCCCTGCGTTTCCGCTGATGCCGACCACAGATGCCAGGTTAATGATCCTACCGTTTCTCTGCTTCAGCATCTGGCGGGAAACATGGCGAATACAGTGAAAAGTTCCCTTTAAATTCACATCTACGACTTTTGAAAAATCCTCCTCTGACATTCCTGCCAGAAGCCCGTCTTTGTTGATTCCTGCATTATTTACCAGGATATCGATATGTCCGTATTTCTTTACAACCGTCTGTAAAAATGTACCGCATGCGTCAAAATCCGCAACATTGCACTGGTATACAAAGGCCTCTCCGCCCTTTGCTTCAATCTGCCTTTTCGTCTCTTCTGCCTGCTCTTTTGAACCGTTATAATTAATGACCACAATGATTCCTGCCGCTGCCAGTTCCATGGCAATGGCCCTTCCGATCCCTTTCGCAGCGCCTGTCACAACCGCTATTTTCTTCTCCGTTAATTTCATTCTTCTCCCTTCTGACCGCATCTTCACCCTGGCAATTCTCCATATTTTCTCGCCATATCTGCCACATGGCACAAATCCTCAATTGTCTGTATATTGATTATTTTTACTGTTCTGTTTATCTTTCTCAAAAATCCGGTAAGTGTCCTTCCAGGACCAATTTCAACAAAGGTATCCACACCCTTTTCTATCATGCATTCCATGCTTTGCTGCCACAGGACAGAAGAAAAAATCTGTTTCTCCAAAAGAGACTTTGTCACTTCAATATCCTCTATGTATTGTGCAGTTACATTGGTTACATAAGGAATACGAAGGGGCGAAAATTCTGTCTGTTCCAGATATTCCCCAAGCCGCTTTCCTGCATCTGCAAGCATAAAAGAATGAAAAGGACCGCTGACATTCAAAGGAAGCACACGCTTTGCTCCTGCTGCCTTCAGCCTTTCTGATGCCAGCGAAATCGTCTCCCTTTTTCCCGAAACTACAAGCTGGCCAGGACAGTTATAATTTGCAATGGAAATCCCTTCCATGGAATCTATGATCTTTTGCACCAGCCCGGTTTCCATTCCAAGAACTGCAGCCATGCCTCCCACTCCTGCCGGAACTGCCTGTTCCATCAAAATGCCTCTTCTACGGGTAATTGTCACAGCGTCCCTGGCACTCATACCGCCTGCCGCTTCAATGGCGCAGTATTCTCCCAGGCTCAGTCCGGCCGTCACATCAGGGAAAAGCCCCATCTCTTCCACCACTTTTTCCATAGCAATACAGGTGGTTACAAGAGCAGCCTGGGTATATTCCGTCAGATCCAGCCTGTCATTTTTCTCAAAGCAAAGTTCCCGCATATCTATCGAAAGCCACTGAGAGGCCTGGTCATATACCTGCCGCGCAGTTTCAAAGTTTTCATAAAAGTCTTTTCCCATTCCCGTCTTTTGTACGCCTTGTCCGGGAAACAGAAAGGCAATTTTTCTCTGATCACTCATAGAAAAAAGTTCCTTTCAGCAGTTTTTCCGTTTCTTCTATAAGGTCCAGGATCAGATCTTTACAGGTCTTTTTTTCTTTTATAAGCCCTGCGCACTGACCGGACATAACACTTCCATTTTTTACATCGCCCTCGACCACTGCCTTGCGAAGCCCGCCTAAGGTCAAAAGTTCCAGTTCTTCAAAAGATGCCCCTTCTGCCTCCTTTTTCAGATACTCTCCGGTCATTTTATTACGCAGCGCACGTACCGGATGGCCGGTACTCCTGCCGGTTACTCTGGTATCAATATCTCTGGCTTTGAGCACCATTTCTTTATAATTTTCATGCACTCTGCTCTCTTCGGCAGCAATAAACCGGGTTCCCATCTGAACTCCCGCAGCGCCCAGCATAAAGGCTGCTGCGATTCCTCTTCCATCTGCAATGCCTCCGGCAGCGATCACAGGAATCCTTACCGCATCTGCCACCTGAGGAACCAGAACCATTGTGGTTGTTTCCCCGATATGGCCGCCGGACTCGCAGCCTTCTGCGATCACAGCATCCGCTCCGCAGCGTTCCATGCGCTTTGCAAGGGCTACCGATGCTACAACGGGGATGACCTTAATCCCTGCCGCTTTCCACATTTCCATGTATTTTTCCGGGCTTCCGGCGCCTGTGGTAATCACCTTCACCCCTTCCTCTGCGGCTGCTTTTGCCACCTCATCTGCATAGGGACTCATAAGCATAATATTGACTCCAAAGGGCTTTTCCGTCATTTTTTTTGCTTCCCGGATCTGCTCGCGGACCCACTCTGCCGGTGCATTTGCAGCACCGATAATGCCAAGGCCTCCTGCCTGCGATACGGCTGCTGCCAGATGGTATTCCGCCACCCAAGCCATACCGCCCTGGATGATAGGGTATTCAATTCCAAGCAATTTCGTAAGATCTGTCTTCATAAAATGCGTTCCTCCCGACCCGGTCTATTGTAATTCCCGGATATATGCTTCTACATCTGCAAGAGTTTCAAAATTTCCCAGCTCTTCTGTTGGAATCTCTATCCCATATTCCTCTTCCAAATCCATAACCAGTTCAAACAAATCCAGGGAATCCGCTCTCAGATCCTCCTTAAAGGATGTGTCCGCTGTAATTGTGCTGATGTCTGCACCCAATGCTTCCGCTGTAATCTCTTTGATTCTTTCCAACATAGTTTTCTTCTCCTTTTCTCTGTCAATCTAATATTTTATTTCTATCTTTTCTTCCATCCTGCCTACCATTCCATCAGACTGGCACCATAGGACAGCCCTGCGCCAAAACCGGAAAGAACGATATATTCTCCCCGCCTCAGCATCCCCTTCCGGTTCAGTTCATTCAGCAGTATAGGAATGCTCGCGGAGGAGGTATTTCCGTATTCTTCCATATTCATGGGAAATTTATCCGGATTGGCTCCCAGTCTTTTCACTACAGAGCGAACGATCCGTTCATTTGCCTGATGAAGAATAAAATAAGCAATCTGTTCTATATGCATCTCTTCTTTTTTCAGAAGTTCTTCAATAGCCTCCGGCACCCTGGATACCGCAAATCGAAATACCTCCCTGCCGTCCATCTGCATGTACGTTTCCGGTGCATCTGCCCCTGCTGCATACCTTTTTTGGTTCCTGCAGGCACATGTGAGTACATTGCCCTTTTCCCCTGTGGAATAAGTGACCTGCGCATACTTCCCTGTTTCCCCTGCTCTTAACACCACAGCACCTGCTCCATCTCCAAAAAGGATGCAGGTAGAACGATCTTTCCAATTGGTCAGATCGGATAATATCTCTGCACCAATTACAAGAGCAGTTTGGTAAATTCCCCGGGCAAGGTATGCCTGGGCAGTATTCAGTGCAAACAAAAACCCGGTACAGGCGGCATTCAGATCAAAGCAGGTGGCATTCAACGCCCCGATTTTCTTCTGCACCTGGCAGGAGACATTCGGCATCAGATCTCCGGGAGACACTGTGGCCGTAATGATCAAATCCACCTGTTCCGCCCGTATCCCTCCATTTTGGAGTGCCGTCAAAGCCGCCTCCGCAGCAAGAGATGCTGTTGTCTCTCCATTCTCTGCAATATGCCTTCTTGCCACCCCGGTTCGCTCTCTGACCCATTCATCGCTGGTATCCACCAGCTCCATAAGCTTTTGGTTGTCCCATAGTCCTTTCGGAACACAGGAACCTGTTCCGCAAATTTTTCCTATCATTGTCTTTTTCCTGTTTCATTCTATTATTTTGAATCTAAAGTATTTTGATTATCAAAATATATCTTTTTGAACAATTTGTCAATAGGAATTTAAAAAAAATTTACGTAGAAGGCATGGGTAAAATGCACAAATTGTCATTCCTGTATTTATGCGCTTTTTTCACAAACTTTTCTAAGCTGCAAACTTTTCTTTTGCAGGCCGAACAAAAAAATAGTAAACTAATAACAGGAAATATATCATTGAGGGTTCCTTTTTTCGCAGAAAGGATGTGGAAATATGTTTGCAGCAGGGGATTATATTGTTTACGGAAGCGCAGGTATTTGTCAGGTAATGGGAGTCACCACCATGGATGTGGACGGCTTTCCCAGGGATCGTCTGTATTATGTCCTCCGCCCGGACGGGCAGCGGGACGGAAAAATTTTTGCTCCTGTAGACAACAAAAAAACGGTCATGCGAAAGGTTATGACAAAAACAGACGCGGAAAGTCTGATCACAGAAATACCGGAAATTGAAACATTGGATATTGCAGACGATAAGCTTCGGGAAGAGAAATACAAAGAATGTCTGCGAAGCTGCGAATCCAGGGAAATGATCCGGATCATCAAGACGATTTATCTTCGCAAAAAAGAGCGATTTGCCAAAGGGAAAAAAGTAACTGCCACAGATGAACGCTATCTGAAGCAGGCAGAAGAAAAGCTCTATTCAGAGCTTTCCATGCTCCTTGGGGTACCCTAGGACCGAATGGAAACCTATATCGCTGCAAAGATTAAAAAGAATTGTATTTAAAAGAAGCGGAAGGCTATGCCCTCCGCTTTATTTCCAAGCAGCATATCCGCCAGGATTCCCTTCTGGATGCAACTGTCTGCGGCAGCTTCCACAGCTTCTTTTAAAGAAAATCCCTTCTTCTGGTTCATCCGGATTTCCTCAATAAACAGGGAATATTGTAAAAATTTTATATCTCCGCATTCATTAGTCAAAATGGTCTTATCTTCCCTGCTAAAGTATACGGAATAATCTCGCCTGGATCTGTCTCCTTATATGCCTGCTCTTCATGCATGTAATTCACAATCTCCGATGCAGAAAAACTTTTGAATTTGTCAATTACACGATCCAGTATTTCTGCTTCTTCGCCAGAGATGCATGTCATATCAAGAGCTTTATTGGAATAAAAATGATAGCTCGCCGCATCATAGCCTTCTTCTTCCCGAATGTTCAGATTTGCCAGACTCATCATACGATAATGTCCAATCGGAAGCGCCCCCATCACTTCGTGGCGATACACAAGCCCGGTCATGGATCTGTTCCATACCTGAAAAGACAGTGCATCTGCATACCATAGCATTTTCATCAATTTTACTTTATACAGGTTTTCAACCCGTTCTGCATAATAGGAAATAATACTTTCCAGTTTATCTATATCAAGTGTATGATTGCCATTCCACTCAGAAGGCTGCGAGAATCTCACATACTCGCTTTCCAAAGCCTGGCGCGTCAAAAATTCTCTCCCGTATAAATCCAGCTTTTCTTCCATACGGGCACGAATCTGTGCTCTTTTCATTCCGGAAAATTTATCTTGATTCTTATCCAGAAACTCTATTGCTTTCAAAGGATTGTCTCTGATAATACGCAGCATATTATCATAAGCTTCATCCTGAATAGCCTTACTTTCATATCTGGAGATCGTAGCCTCACCCCATCCCAGCAGCCTTGCCAGATCTACCTGTGAAAGTCCATAGGATTCACGTATTTCTATAATTTCATCAGAAGTCAGCAAGCCGTGGGCTGTGCGGTAGGCGTTCCGCGCAGCCATCATATTCTCGTTAGTCATACTTCCCGTCTCAAATTCATTTTCTTCTTCCGCACAATTCCTGCACAGCAGGAATCGTTCCTCATATTCTACCTCCCTTTTTTTCTGTCTCCTATGCATAAGGAAAGTCCATTTTCCTTTCTGCATAGTGAAATGATTTCCTGACCAAACACAAACAAAAGCGGTGGAGCATCATCATCTTTATCAAACAATGTTTCTGAATAATTATTTATCGTTAGTTCTTTTAGTCTTTCTACAATATCTGATATATCGTATTCCAAATCCAACAATGTATACGGGGTAGAAAATTGTTCTTTTCCTTAAGAAGCGGAAGGCTGTGCCCTCCGCTTTTTTATCCTTATTTATCGCACAATATTTCCTGTATATTTTCCAGGGACAAATTCATAAGTACAGATATTTCTTCTTCACTTTTTCCCTGAAGCCTTAGCCGGAAAACTTCAGCACGCTTATTTGCTTCGTCTGCCCGCTGTTTTTCTTTTCGTGTCTTCTCCTGCTCTTCTCTTCGGCCTGCCTCAAGTCCTTTCTCAAGCCCTTCCTGATAGCTGATCTCTTTTTCATTTGAGATGTGCAGATTCTCATCGTATTCCTGTAAGATCATTTCCGTCACCTCCGCTTTATTTCCAAGCAGTATATCCGCCAGGATTCCCTTCTGGATGCAACTGTCTGCGGCAACTTCCACAGCTTCTTTTAAAGAAAATCCCTTCTTCTGGTTCATCCGGATTTCCTCAATAAACAGGGAATATTGTAAAAGTTTTGGGCACCTTTTCATGATTCCGTTATTATGTCCGGCATTGATATTTACCATATGGGCGGCAAACTGCGCACTGGATTTCTCCGCTGCATCCGCACCCGGCATGCTGTCTGTGAGATATAAGGTGGATTCATCCGGCATCTCCCTTGCTCCATTGTAGAAGATATAATACCTGGGTAATGGCAGCGGAATCATTTTACTGGAATAAATATCAAGTTTATTTAATGCCACATACTTCTGAAATGCGGAACTCATATAAAAAAATCCCCGCAACGGCATGTTGGGGTTATATGTACTCTGATGTTCATAGATATTCAGGGTCATATCAATGAGAAATGAAAGATCATTCCTCATCCCCATATACACAAAGCTGTCCATGGTATAGATCTCCAGGGCATCTGTATCTGTATAATCGCTCTCATTAAGCGCATTATACAAAGACAGTAAATCTTCCTTTTTCTCAAAGATCCTGCGAAACAGCCGGTCCTTGTGTTCTCTGTTTATTCTGATTTCATCCTGCATAGACAATCGTTCCTTTGCAGCCATCCTGCACGATTATCTTTCATACCAATGACTGCATCCTTTCTTTTATTATAGTCGATTTAACGATGTTGATGCAATCAGTATATAGGATTTTTCAGGAAATTTTTGTCGAATCCTGCTGGATTATTATAAAAATTTTATATCTCCACAGTCACACAATTCATATAATTGTTCATGGCCTTCACGTCACCAAACAGCAAGACCTTTTCGTATAGTGAATTTTATTCCTGCATACAGCATTCATTTCCTTTCGTTAAAAAAAACGCCTCCAGGAACTAACCTGAAGGCAATTTTTACCGGCTCATCCCAGAGCAGTCAGCTGCTCAAGAAGTGCGCCGAATAAATCCTTATTCAAATCCATGGCACTTAATTGTGAGATCACCATAGAAGTACTTTTACCGGAGTTTAAAACCTCATACACTGCGTCCTTGCACATAAAGTCAATTTCTGCCTGGTTCAGGAAACCAAAACAGTTTTTCAAAGTGGTATTTTCCGGTTTGCAGCGCCTGTTTGCCGCTTTGAATACCAGAAGTTTCCCGACATCCGCATCTGAAACTTCCGCTACCACCGCACCGCGCTCTTCTTCGTAGAACGCTTTTGCCGGAATGCTTTCCGTTCCGTCCGATACCATCAGCTCCTCTGCCATTTCCTTTCCAAATCCATGGAAGTATACATGATAAGTTCGTTTTTCCGGGATCAAAGCAAGGTTTCCTTCTGCAGGATATATGGTAAACACAATCTCCTCCTGCTCCTCATAAGTCATCCGCGTTTTCACGCAGTCACCCTTTTCATACTCCCGGGATTCGTTATCATCTTCATAGAGTTCAAAGCAGCCGTCCCCACCGGAATATACATGAATGGCAAAGGATTCCGGATTTTTGGAAGCCTGGATTCCTTTGATTTCCTCCGTAAAGGGAATGATCGCCCCTGCTTTTGCAAGCACGGGAATACTTTCCAGAGTGCGGTACATTTCCATGCATCTTCCGCCCCGATAAACTACGCCTGTATAAATATCATGCCACAGCCCTTCCGGAAGCCACACGGTAACCTTTGCCACATTGAGATCCTGGATCCGCGGATCCGTAACAGGTGCCACAAGAAGCTCCGTGCCAAAGAAAAACTGATTCCTCACCTCATAAGCATTTCGTTCCTCCGGGTACTCATAATACATAGGAAGTACTATGGGAAGTCCCTGTGCATAGCTCCTGTAATTCATGGTATAGAGATAAGGTATCATTCGGTGACGCATCCGCAGTGCCTCACTCATGGCAAGCTCCGCCTCTTTTTTAAAGCGCCAGGGCTCTTTTCCGTTAAACTCACTTCTGGAGCTGTGCAGACGCAGAATAGGAGAAAACGTGCCAAGCTGCACCCAACGGGCAGTTAATTCATCATTTTTATACCCCATCATGTGGCCTCCGATATCATGGCTCCACCATCCATAGCCCACATTGGAAGCCGTGGCTGTAAAATAGGGCTGGAATTTCAGGGATTCCCAGGTGATCAGCGTATCGCCGGAAAAACCAACCGGATATCTGTGACTTCCCGGCCCTGCATATCTGGAAAAGGTCATGGCTCTTTTTCCGCCTCTTCCATTATCCAGATAATGAAAATGATTCAGGACCCACAGAGGATCCAGGCCTTCTACCTTACAATTTCCGCCCTGCTGCCAGTCAATCCACCAGAAGTCCACCCCATCCTCTTCCAGAGGATGATGCAGATATTTAAAATAAGCAGCCATAAATTCCGGACTGGCAGCATCAAAATTCACAGGATCCTCGTTTTCATAATCCACGCCCAGGGCTTTTGCCATCTCCACATACATTTCTTCATGGGCTTTTACTCCCTCAGCCGGATGGACATTCAGCGTCACGTGCAATCCCCGTTCATGAAGCTTTTTCAAAAACTCCGGAGGATCCGGGAACAATTCCCGATTCCAGGTATAACCTGTCCATCCACTTCCGTATTTCGGGTCAACATCCGTCACATGCCAGTCCATATCTATCACAGCGACAGTGAGCGGAATCTTCCTCTCTTCAAACTGATCCATAAGCTTAAGATAGGATTCCTCCGAATATGCGTAAAAACGGCTCCACCAGTTTCCAAGAGCATACCTTGGAAGCATGGGTGTTCTTCCTGTAAGAAGATAGAAATCCCCAAGAGCCTCTTTGTAATCCAGGCCATACCCCCAGAAGTACAAGTCCTGTACCCCCTTTTTGCGCGGTAAGACCCAGCCGTTTTCCATAAGAATCTGGGATCTGCCGTCATCCAGAACAGAATAGCCGAACCGGGAAACCACCCCGTGATCCAGCGGAATTTCTCCGTCTGCCATATCCAGCGTTCTGGCTGTTCCTCCCAGATCATGAACTTCCTCACCATAATGCCAGATACTATGATATGCACTTAAGTTTCCTTTTACCTGGATACTCAGTCCATGGCTGGAAAACTCCTTTTCATCATATACCAGCTGAATCCGTGAGGTATGAATTTCAATCCCATCTTCTGACCTTAATAACCGATAGGACGTTTCCGGAAAATCTCTAAAAAGCACCATCTGGGTGGCACGGTCTTCAAAAATCCCGTCCTCGCTGTATTCCAGACGCACCAGCCCGTCTGTCAGCATGGTAATTCTGTATTTTTTGCCGGCAATGATATTTGCCGGTAAAGCTGCAGGTCTTGTTTCCACTTTATAGTTTAATTCCATAAAAATCTCCTCTCTTCGCTGTCAAACTATATTGTCAGAACCCAACGGATCCATCTGCCTTACGGGCCAGGAATCCTCTGCTTTGCTGCAGGCAGACTTTAAGTTTCATCAGCCCTTTACTGCAGATGCCGCAATCCCGGCAATAAACTGTTTCTGGAAAAACAGATAGATCAGCAATACCGGAATAATGGAAATTGCAGTTGCTGCAAAAAGCGCACCGTAATCTGTAGAATACTGGCCGTTGAACATTTTCAGACCAACTGCAAGAAGCTGTTTCTCCTGAGAATTGATCACCAAATACGGCCACAGGAAATCTTCCCAGGTCCACAAAAACTGAAAAATGGCAATACTGGAAATCCCGTTTTTCGCCATGGGCAGCACAATTCTGTGGAAAATAAAGAATTCATTTGCTCCGTCAATTCTGGCTGCTTCCAGGATCTCATCCGGCAGGGTGGTAATATGCTGTTTCATATTAAAAATCCCAAATCCGCTGAACAAAGACGGAATGATCAGCGCTTTATAGCTGTCCATCCATCCAAAGGACTGAATCATGGAATATTTGGGGATGATTGTTACACACCACGGAAGCATCATTGTAGAAAGCACGAATCCAAACAGCAGATTTCTGCCCTTAAACCGATATTTGCTTAATACAAATCCGCAGATAGTACTGGTATATGCCACTGCAACAGTTACAACAATCGTAACAAATAAGCTGTTTACAAAGAATCGCATAAAATTAAAATGCGCATTCATATTTACATAGTTGGAAGTAATAAACTGCTGTGGAAGCAGATGCTGCTGCAGTGCCATGATTTCTTTGTTTTGCTTAAAGGAAGAGGACAGCATCCATACAAATGGATATACCGTTACAATACCAAGCACTAACAAAAGCAGATTCAATGCGATTTTGCTGGTTTTTCTTCTCATAAGGAACCTCCTATTCTTCCGAGCCGGATACCTTAAAGGACAGTAAGGTAAAGGCAGCGGTCACTACAAAAAGCACAAATGAAAGAGCAGATGCATAGCCGAAATTATACTTCACAAACGCCTCATCATAAATGATATAGGACGCCAGATAGGTGGAAGTTCCGGGACCGCCTTCTGTCATGATCAAAATCTGTACATATGCCTGAATATAAGAAATAATAGAGGTAATGACAACAAACAGGGTCATTGGTTTTAAAAGCGGGAAAGTGATATATCGAAATGTCTGCCATGCATTTGCCCCATCCACCTTCGCAGCCTCCAGAGCATCTGAAGGCAGGGAGTAAAGGCCTGCCATATACATGACAACCGCATATCCAAAGTCTTTCCAGATGGTCATAATCATAACCGCCAGAAGTGCAGTCTTAGGATTCATCAGCCAGTTGAGATTCAGTCCGAAAATCTTATTGATCGTACCAATCTGAGGATTATACATAAATTTCCATACAAATGCCACTGCAACCATAGGGGTTACTACCGGCATGTAATATACTGCACGAAAAAAGCTTTTCAGTTTCACCAGGGGAGAATAGATCGCATACGCAATGCCAAGCCCCAGAGCAACTCGGAAAATAATCACTACTACGGAAAAAATCAAAGTATTCAGCATGGATTTTCCAAATAATGCACTTGTGAATACCTCTTTATAGTTTTCCAGTCCCAGGAAACGATAGGTGCCGCTTAAGGGATTCCACTCATGAAAGCTTCCTGCAAAAGCGATTCCAATGGGAACGATCAGGAATATGGAAAAAAACACGATCATCGCCAGTACTACAATATTTCGCAGAAGAATTTCACTCTTACTCTGCAGAGGATTGGATTTTTTAAACATCAATACTTTCCCCCTTCTCTTCTTTTTAAAAGGAAATGCCGGATAGATTTCAACCGCAAGTTCCGGTTTCCTATCCGGCATCTGCTTATGTACTCATCATGCCGCCGGTCTTACAGCGGGAAGTCTTCAGGTACGGTTCTATTATTTTGCATAAGCATAAAGATTCTCTACAGACTGGAAGGAACTGTTCTTCATATCACGAATCATGTTTTCCTGAGCAGATTCCAGTGCAGTGTCAATATCCACGCCGTTGAAGAAGATATCCTGCCCTGCTGTTTTTAGGGAAGTCTCTATAGTCGCAGGCATCGGGCCCGGCCAGATGTAATGATCAATGTGCTCTGCAAGAACGCTTAAGGACGGATTTGCAAGGATCCGCTCGTCATCTGCCAGGGATTTCTTAGCGGGGAAGGTGCTCATAGCCAGGTTAAAGGCAACCTGTGCATCGTCATTCGCAAGGAAGTATTTTACAAAATCCTGTGCAACTGCCTGCTGGTCTTCCGGCGCATTTTTATTAATACCAAAGGTGGATTCGCCGTTATAACGGTTGTATGCATAAGGATCTCCGTCAAAAGTCGGGATTTCAAATACGCCGAAATCAATATCGCTCCATGTGGTATTCAGAGTATTGTAGTAGTGTCCCCACTGGATAACCATTGCAGCCATTCCCTGTCCGAAAGTATCTGCACATTTTTCGCCGAAGTCTTTGGAGCCCACACCATCTACCTCATACATATCTACCAGCATCTGCATTACCTGTTTCATCGCATCTGAGGTCATATTGGGAGTTTTGCCGTCTTCCAGGAACAGGTTTTCACCAAGCTGATAGTTAAGGCCCAGAAGGTAGTTCTGATGGAAGTCATCATTAAAGCTTAATCCTGCCTGCACAAGATAATCGCCGTCTTTAATTGTCAGTTTCTTTGCTACTTCGCGGAATTCATCCCATGTCTTGGGGATATCGGCTTCTGTGAGGCCGGCTTCTTCCCACATCGCTTTATTATAGTATACGGAACCGGTCATCATTCCGTAGTCAATATAATATACTTTTCCGTCAATCACATGCGCTTCCACACCGGTAAAATCTGCTTCCAGATCTTCTACAGGAATATCCAGAGGAGCCATATAGTTGATCAGGTTTTCATGGTAGCTGTTATGTACGTTGAAAAGCGCCGGGCCATTTTCTCCGTCCAAAGAAAGGGGAAGCTTTGTCCAGTAATCTTCCCATGGGTTATTCACGAGCTTAATTGTTACATTCGGATGAATTTCTGTATAACCATCGATCACAGACTGGAACAAATCATCACTGCCCCACTCCCACAATTCCACTGTGATGTCTTCTCCGTTGTTGATCTCTGCACTGGGATCATATTTAATGGTATCTCCGAAAGGTTCATCGGCTGCATAAACAGTTGTAACTGCAAGACCGGATACTGCAAGAGAAGCTGCAGCCATTGCTGCTAATAATTTCTTTTTCATCTTCATGACCTCGACTTTCTGTTTTGATTTCTTTTACGTTTTTTAGTTTAGCGCTAAATCTATTATTACTTTATATCACGATCCAGTTTTTGTCAACACACTATTTCAATATCGGCATATATTCTATATTTCCTCTCCGTTTTTTGTGCATTTTTAACATCTCATCGTTGTATTCTCTGTTTTGATATAGTTTACTAAACTTTATCTCCTCCTCGTTTTTGCAAGTTTAGTAAATCTACTTTTTCTAAAATTTCATTGTTTTTGATTGAAATAAACCTTGAATTGTAGTAAAATATGAGAATAATAAACTTTATATTCGAGAGGAATTACTATTTATGACATTAAAAGATATTGCAGAAAAAGCCGGTGTCAGCATGATGACTGTATCCAACGTAATCAACGGAAAAACCGGCCGTGTTTCCCCCAAGACAAGGGATAAGGTTAACCGCATCATCCAGGAATACGGCTATACCCCTAACTTGAACGCCCGCAGCCTTACCAACAAGGTATCCAATATCGTGGGGCTGATCATTTCCGCATATGAAACAAATAAAGATGAAAACTATCTGGAAAACCCTTATATCAGTACCATGATCGGCATTATTGAAAGAGAACTGCGCCAGAACGGCTATTATGTGATGATACGCTCTGTTATAAAAGGAACCGATCTGACAGAGCTCCTGCAGAACTGGAATGTGGACGGCATCATCTTTCTGGATCCCGCCCATCAGACTGCACTGGGAAAACTTGCCTCTTCCATTTCCTGTCCGGTTGCAGTCTTTGACAGCAATCTGGAAATCGATGGCTTGATCAACGTTTGTTCCAATGACCGTAAGGGGTTGTATCTTTCCACGAAATATATGATCAACCGCGGTCATTCCCGGATTGCCTTTGTAGCGGACTGCGAGGGCAGCCATGTGCTGGAGCAGCGTTTCCTGGGATACCGGCAGGCACTGGAAGAAAGCGGGCTCCCTTTCAAACCGGAATTCGTATACGCCTATCCTCCCTCTTACGAAGGAGGCCTGGAGGCCGGTAAGAAGATTGCTTCCGACTGCCTGGGTATCACTGCGGCTGTCACTACTGCTGATATCAGTGCCATCGGTGTGATGGAGGGCGCCCGCCTGGGCGGATACCGCATTCCTATTGACCTGTCTGTCATAGGATACGATAATCTCCAGCTTGGGCAGTATACACTTCCCAAGCTGACCACCATCTCCCAGAATATTCCGCAGAAAGCACTTACCGCGACTAGCCTTCTTCTGGAGAAAATCCGCACAGGAACCACCTCCACACCGCCTCATGTGGTTCTGGATGTAGAGATCGTAGAACGTCAGTCTGCAATCTCACTCTTTTAAAATACCGAAACGATCCACACTGCTATGCATCATAAAGGGGAGCCGCGATTTTGCGCACTCCCCTTTTTCTTTTTAATCCTGATATTCCAGATATGCCCCTTTCATAGGACTTGCCGCATGTTCCCCAAACAAACGCAGAACACCGTTTTTATACTTTCTGGCTCTTGGCTTCCAGTTTCTTCTGCGCTCTGCAAGGATGGCATCCACTTCCTCCGGCGTTTTCCGTTCACCTAAAATGCCGATAATATTCAGTTTCCGTTCCGGCACATCGATTTCAATAAGGTCCCCCTCTTTCACCAGGGCAATCGGCCCTCCATCTGCTGCTTCCGGGCTGCAATGCCCGATGACCGGACCGGTGGATGCTCCGGAAAATCGTCCGTCCGTGATCAGGGCAATGCTCCGCCCCAGCTCCTGATCACTGCTGATGGCCTCAGAGGTATAGAACATTTCCGGCATTCCCGTTGCCCTTGGTCCTTCGTAACGGATAAATACCGCATCCCCTTTCTGCACCTTATGCTTCAGCACTGCATCCAGACACTCTTCCTCACTGTCAAAAGGCCTTGCACGAAGCACTGCCCGAAACATTTCCTCAGGACATGCCGTATGCTTGATCACGGCTCCCTCCGGTGCCAGATTTCCCCGAAGAATCGCAATACTCCCATCCGTTCCCAGAGCCCGGTCATAAGGTCTTATGATATCTTCTCTTTTTAGAAAAACACCGTATCTTTTATTGAAATCTCCAAGCCATTTTTCGCATCTTTCGTAAAAACCATTCTGCTTCAGCTCCACAAGGTTTTCTCCCAAAGTCTTTCCTGTCACAGTCATCGCATCCAGATGGAGACAGCCCTTGATTTCCTCCATGATTGCAGGCACACCTCCTGCATAATAGAAGCATTCCGCAGGCCACCGCCCGGCAGGACGTACATCCAGAAGATAACGTGCATTTCTGTGGAGCCGGTCAAAGGTATCTCCTGTAATCTCAATTCCAAACTCATGGGCAATGGCAGGCAGGTGCAAGAGGCAGTTGGTGCTTCCGGAAACAGCAGCATGAACTAAAATTGCATTTTCAAAACTGTCTATCGTTACAATATCACCGGGCCGCATATTTGTCTCACAGGCAAGCTCTGCTGCACGTTTTCCCGCTTCTCTTGCAAAAGCAAGAAGATCCGGGCTGTCAGCCGGCATCAGAGCACTTCCCGGCAAAGCCAGGCCAAGGGCCTCCGCCATAATCTGCATCGTAGAAGCCGTTCCGATAAAGGAACACGCACCGCAGCCCGGACAGGCATTGCATTTAGCCCAGTTCAGTTTCTCTTCATCGATTTCTCCTCTCTGGTATTTGGCACTGTACATACCAAGCTGCTCCAGGGTCAGCATTTCCGGCCCTGCGTTCATGGTTCCGCCCGGCACAACAACCGCCGGAATATTTACCCGGGCCAGCCCCATCAGATTTCCCGGAAGGCCTTTATCACAGCTTGCCAGATATACGCCTGCATCAAAAGGCGTGGCATTGGCGTGAATCTCGATCATGTTGGCAATCATTTCACGGCTTACAAGGCTGAAGTTAATTCCATCCGTCCCCTGGCTCTCCCCATCACAAATATCAGTACAATAGTATCTTGCGCCATGTCCCCCGGCTTCTTCCACTCCCTTACGAACTTCCTCCACCAGGATATCCAGATGTCCGCTTCCCGGATGACTGTCTCCAAAAGTGCTTTCAATAAAAATCTGCGGTTTGCTCAAATCCTCTTGTCTCCAGCCTGTTCCGATTCGAAGCGGATCCAGTTCCGGAGCCAGTTCCCGCATTTTCTGACTTACTAATGTCATCATTCATACCCCTTTCCAATTCTTTTTATCATCCGACGTCTTATGTTATATCGTATTTATTATATATTTTTCATCATTCTATTTCAATACATATGATGTATTTTTCTTTTTTTCTACTTTTCCTACCAAAAAAGGGCGGCTCGCCATTCGCAAAACCGCCTTTTCGTTCAATTTCACCTTGTGTTTCCATTATCCTCCTGTTCCGGAAGCTGTTTCATCAGCATCTGGCGATTATACGTCAGATGCATAATCATCGCGCATTCCGCCCCTACGGAATCCCCTGTCAGGATGGCATCTGTAATGGCTCTATGGGTTTCTATGGTTTCTTTCTGAAGAGTTCTGTGAGTCAGATCAGCAAAAGTCATAACTGCCGTATTAATTACAGGAATCAAGGTTTCCACAACCCTGTTTCTGCTGCACCTTGCAATAAAGGTATGAAATTCAATGTCCTTCAGCGTATGATTTTTTCCTTCTGTGTAAAGGCGCTCTACTTCGTCGCACAAAAGTTTAAGCTGCATTCCCTCTTCTTTTCCCGCATATTCTGCAGCCAAAGAAGCAATCTTCGGCTCCAGCATCAGGCGTACTTCCAGCAATTCCAGCGCCAGCTTATATTTATCCCGGAATCTTGAAAGCCCCAGCGGATCGTCCTCCAGCGAACTGGTACTCACCACATAGGTCCCTGAACCCCTGCGCACCTCCAGGATTCCCCTGGACACCAGCCCTTTCACAGCCTCCCTTATGGTACTCCTCCCCACGCCGAATTTCTCCGCCAGTTCAAATTCATTGGGAATTTTCTGCCCTACCTCCAAAGGTTCTTCCAATATGAAATTCATCAGCTCATCTTCCACCTGGGAGCCCAGCAGCTTTTTATTTGCCTTCTCAAACTGATACATTCTATCTCTCCGCTTTCGTGAAATATTGACTACCGCAATCCCACTGGCTTTAGACGGTGGGTTAAGGTAGTCAATATTTCAAGTATATTCTGTGTATATTTTAGCATATCCGAAAGAGGTTTGCCAACGTCAAAATTCTATCAACGGTTCATTTCACTCTTATACCCTGTATTGGCATGGTCACGGATGATATTTTCGATTTCCCAGCGGTTTAAAGAAGGCATATCTCCAGGAATGGTATTCTTGGCTGCACTGCTGGCGTTGCCGTATTTCAACGCTTTTTCACAGTTCCCTCCCTCGCTTAAAAGCCCGTAAAGTGCTCCTGCCACATAGGCATCTCCGCTTCCGATACGATCAACCACCTCAATATTTTCATAGGGTGTATCTTCATAAAATACTTTCCCCCCTGCATCATAAATCACAGAAGTAAAACTGTGCACCTTAGGACTATGCACAGTTCTCCGGGTAGAGGCCATCACAGAAATCGGATATTCCGCTGCAAAGCTCTCCATAATCTCCGGCAGGCTTCCTTCCTTTCCAAAAGTCAGACGTGCCGTATCTTCAGAACAAAAGAAGATATCCACATACGGCAAGATCCCCTCAATACATTCTCGCGCCTCTTCTCCTGACCAGAGGTTCAGCCGGAAGTTTACATCAAAGGAAATCAGCGCCCCTGCCTCCTTAAAGCGCTTAATCATTTCAATGCCTGTCTTTCTGCATGCTTCACTAAGGGCCAGGGTAATTCCGGATGTATGAAAACATCTTGCAGACCCATAAATGTCACTGCCAAACTCATCAATAGCAATCCTTGTCATAGAGGAATTCTGGCGGTCATAAACGACTCCCGGTTTTCTGGGGTATGCACCGTTTTCATAATAGTAAATCCCAAGCCTGGCATCCTTTCCCTTATCAAAAATCAGATAATCGTCGCTGACTCCGCAAAAGCGAATTTTATTCTTCGCATAAATTCCAATACTGCTGTCCGGAATCCTGGAAATAATTCCCGAGCGCAGTCCCAGCAAAGAAACCCCTGAGGCCACATTCAGCTCCGCACCCCCTACCTGCTTTTCAAAAAGGTCTCCCCGCACAATCCGCTCATTATCCGGAGGCGACAATCGCAGCAAAATTTCTCCCAATGTCAAAAGATCAAATTCTTTTCCGTTCATATTTTTTCTCCTTCTTCGGAAAAAGGACGGTTCCTTTACAGAAGAACCGTCCTTTTTGCCATGAAATAAAATGTAAAATGATCGTAACTGCCTGTGCACTGCAGTTACATAGGTTAAGGAGTCCATTCCCTGCCTAATGCAGGAAATGAAATGTATTATCTCTGGACACGTCCGGAAGCGTCGCCTCCGGCAAGTTTTGCAACCTCGTCCATGGATACCATATTAAAGTCACCCTCAATAGAGTGCTTCAGACAGGATGCCGCAACAGCGAACTCAATGATTCCCTGAGGATCATATCCATTCAATGCAGCTGCGATCAGTCCGCCGCCAAAGCTGTCCCCGCCGCCTACGCGGTCCACAATATGCATCTTGTATTTCTTGCTGAAATAATAGTCTGTTCCGTCAAACAGCATAGCTGACCAGTTATTATCATTGGCAGAAATAGACTCGCGGAGGGTGATGGCAACTTTCTCAAACCCGAAACGGTCTGCAAGCTGTTTTGCCACATCTTTGTAGCCTTCATGGTTTACAGTACCTGTGGTAACATCTGTGTCTGCAGCTTTGATGCCGAATACATCAGCAGCATCTTCTTCATTTGCAATGCAGACGTCTACATATTTGCAGAGTTCTCCCATCACCTGTCCGGCTTTCTCTTTGCTCCACAGTTTGTTTCTGTAGTTCAGGTCACAGGAAACCTTAACGCCAAGTTCTTTGGCTGCTTTGCAGGCTTCCAGGCAGATTGCTGCCACATTGTCATTCAGGGCCGGTGTAATTCCGGTAAAATGGAACCATTCCGCTCCATCCAGGATCTCTTTCCAGTTGAAATCTTCTGAAGAAGCAGTATAAATAGAGGAACCGGCGCGGTCGTAAATAACTTTGGAAGGTCTCTGAGATGCGCCTTTTTCCAGATAATAGATTCCTATACGTTCACCGCCGCGAACGATCTTGCTTGTATCTACCCCGTATCTTCTCAGGGAATTTACTGCTGCCTGGCCAATCTCATGTGCAGGAAGCTTTGTAACAAAAGATGCATCAAAGCCGTAATTGGCAAGGGAAACTGCAACATTCGCTTCGCCGCCGCCGAAGGTTGCGCCTAATTTATCTGCCTGGACGAAACGATAATATCCTTCCGGTGCAAGTCTTAACATCAATTCTCCGAATGTAACTACTTTTTTGCTCATGATTATTTCCCTCTGCTTTCTTTCACGATTTCTACTGCTTCTTTTGCTAATTCTTTAATTTTATCAAATTCCCCTGCTTCTACCAGGCTTCCTTTTACCATCCAGCTTCCGCCGCAGGCAAGAATCCTGTCATAAGCAAGATACTCCTTTACATTCTTCGGATTGATTCCTCCGGTCGGCATAAACTTTATTCCCACATAGGGAGCTGCCATTGCTTTAATCATATTAAGCCCGCCTGCCGGTTCTGCAGGGAAAAATTTTACAACGTCAAGCCCCAGCTCGATCGCCTGCTCCACTTCACTCGGCGTGCAGACACCCGGTGTTACAGGAATTCCTTTCTCCACACAATATTTTACAACCTTAGGATTCAGTCCCGGACTTACGATAAATTTCGCCCCTGCTCCTACTGCGCGGTCAACCTGTTCGATAGTAAGAACCGTTCCTGCGCCTACAAACATTTCCGGAAACTGTTCACTCATAATACGGATGGATTCCTCTGCTGCATCTGTACGGAAAGTAACTTCCGCACAGGGAAGTCCGCCTTCACAAAGTGCTTTAGCCAACGGAGCCGCGTCCCTGGCATCATTTAAAACAACTACCGGAATAATTCCTGTTTCCTGAATCTTCTTTAATACTTCATTCATAATCTGTTCCCCTGCTTTCCTTCTTTTTTTCCTGTCATTCCTGACTTTAGTTCCCAACTGAATGCTCGTCATGTTTAATTTCATAATATGAAACTGAATTTCATATTACGAACTTTTTATATTTCTGATTATACTCATTTTCCTCCTATTGTCAAGATATTCCTTTATTTTTTCACCTTTTTATACTGCAAATGTTATGTTTCACGGAAGGAGGAGGGAGGAAAGGACACCTGTCTATACAGGTTGCATTTGTAGGAGCTCTAGAAACATTTTGTTTCCTGTGCTTCTGCGTTGTTCAGAAAATCCGTGCTGTCTGAGCCGTCAGGCGAGTTCACGGATTTTCTGGACGATTTTAGCAGAAGTACAGGAAACTTACTGTTTCTTGTGCTCCGAAACCGCAGCCCGTATAGACAGGTGTCCTTTCCTCCCGTAAAATGCAGCAAAAACTCCTTATATAGTATTTCCCATTTTCATCCCCCATTATCCGGCAGATTTTATTTGCCCTTCTTCCCCAATCGTGCTACAATACCCACTGTAACAATTTAAGAAATCATAACAGGAGCAAGCCTATATGGAAGAGAAAAATCCAATACAGGTATCAGAACGTATATTCAGTGTCATCGAATGCCTTGCCAGGAATGGTTCCATGGGTCTTCTTGACCTGAGTAAAGAATTGAATCTAAATAAAACTACCGTCCACAGGATCCTCAATTCCCTGATCTGCATGGATTATGCCAGACAGAACCCGGAATCCCTGAAATACAGCCTTACCTTTAAATTCTGCGGATTAACCAACCAGATCCTTGCCCAGAATAATATGATCAGCCTTGCACGCCCTTACATCAAAGAGCTGGCAGAGCAGACAGGCGAGACCGTACATCTGGTAGAAATCAACGGCAGAGAGGCGGTTTATATTGATAAAGTAGAAGCCTCCCGCAGTTCTGTCCGGCTGGTTTCCATGGTGGGCAAGTCCATCCCCCTGTACTGTTCCGGCGTAGGCAAAGCCATGCTGGCAGAGATGAGCGATGAAAAGGTCAAAGAAATCTGGAATTCCAGCAATATCTGCTCTCTCACAGAGCACACCATTACGGATTTTTCCCGGTTTATGGACCTTATCCGCCAGATCCGTAAAAACGGTTACGCTCTGGACAATGAAGAGAATGAACTTGGCGTCCGCTGTATCGCAGTCTCTTTAAAAAATTATAAAGGTAAACCAACCTATGCCATCAGTGTTTCCGCACCTAAAGATCGCATGAGCGATAAACGAATTGAGGAAATCCGTAGTATGATCCTCTGCACAAAAGAAAATCTCCAACGGGAAATGGGAGTCTCAGGATCCATCTGAGACTCCCATGTTTTCTGTTATTTCATTTCCAGATCAAAATCAAAATACCGAACCGCATTGTTGTAGGAAATTCCCTTTACAATTTTTTCCAGATTCTTCATATCCTTCGGGTACTCTCCGTTTTCCACCCATCCGCCGATAAGTTCACACAGAATCCTGCGGAAATATTCATGTCTCGGGTAGGAAAGGAAGCTTCTGGAGTCTGTCAGCATACCGATGAAGTTGCCCAGAAGTCCCAGGTTTGCCAGAGAAGTCATCTGTTTCATCATTCCGGTCTTGTTATCATTGAACCACCATGCGGAACCCTGCTGAATCTTACCGATGGCATCACTGTTCTGGAAACATCCAAGGATCGTTCCGATCAGCTCGTCATCTCCCGGATTCAGGCTGTAAATGATGGTCTTCGGAAGATTCTTCTTCTCATTTACTGCATTCAGGAAGTTTGCAAGCTGCTCACCCGGAGCGTAATTGCTGATGCAGTCGTATCCCGTATCCGGCCCCAGCTTCCTGTACATGCTGGTATTATTGTCTCTCTTGCAGCCATAATGGAGCTGCATAACCCAATTCAGTTCCTCATATTTGGATGCAGCGAACAACATAAACGCTGTCTTGAATTTTGCGCAGTCCTCTTTGGAAATTTCTTTTCCGGCAAGACGGGCAGCAAAAATTTCTTCTACTTCTGCATCGGAAGCAGGCACATACATTACATAATCAAGGCCATGGTCAGAAACCGAACATCCCATGCTGTCAAAAAACTCCATTCTCTTTACAATGGCATTCTTCAGGTCTTCAAATGTTTTGATTTTCACTTTGGAGACCGCAGAAAGGCGGGCAAGATAATCTGTATAGTCCGTTTTTTCCAGATTCATGGCTTTGTCCGGGCGCCATGCCGGAAGCACCTGTACGTCAAAAGTCTCATCCTCTTTCAAGAACCTGTGCCATTTCAGATCATCCACCGGATCATCTGTGGTACAGATCAGAGTCACATGAGACTGCCTGATCAGATTTCTCACACTCATGGAATCTTCCTGTAATTTGGCATTGCAGAGATTCCAGACTTCTTCTGCCGTATCCCCGTTCAGTACACCATAATATCCGAAAAATCTCTGAAGCTCCAGATGGCTCCAGTGATACAGCGGATTTCCAATGGCTTTTTCCAGAGTTTCCGCCCATTTCTGGAATTTCTCTCTGTCCGGTGCATCTCCGGTAATATAATATTCCTCCACACCATTGGAGCGCATCTGACGCCATTTATAATGGTCTCCCCCCAGCCAGACCTGAGTAATATTTTCAAATTTTCTATCCTCTGCAATTTCCTGGGGATTAATATGGCAGTGATAATCCAGCACCGGCATCTTTGCGGCAATGTCATGATACAGCTCCCTGGCTATGTCCGTACTTAATAAAAAATCCTCATCCATAAACGCTTTCATAGAAAAATCCTCCTTGAATTTTATGATAAATAAATAATGATAGCTCTATTTTATAAATCTTCTGACTTCAGCACAAGGCTTTATACATATCCCAAAAGCCCCGGCAGCCACAGGGGGGTAATGGTACCGATACACAGGTTGAAGGTCAGCATAATATCAACATTTCACATTGTAAGCCCTTACATCTTGTTTTTATTATATCCTCTTTCATACTAAAATACAAATCTTTTTTATATGGCATTTTTCACAGTATTGTATTTCATTGTCTATGGATTATTGATGAACTTCAATTTTTCTTTCGTTTTTCATTGACTTTTTAACCATGCAGAGTTACATTTGATGTAAGCCCTTACATTTATTTCCCTTATCACAGGAGGAAAGCTTTTATGCAGCAGAAATATATCAAAATACACCCTGCAGACAAGGCTGCCGTAGCTCTTTGTCCTTTAAAAGCAGGAACCGTAATTTCCATTGATCATCAGGAAATTACCTTAACGGAGGATATCCCCCAGGGGCACAAATTTGCCCTGGAAGACCTTACAGAAAATGAACCGGTGATTAAATACGGATACCCCATCGGTCTCACCAGAGAACCTGTCAAAAAAGGCTCCTGGATCCATGTCCACAATATGAAGACTGCCCTTGGCGATCTTCTCACCTATACCTATGATAAGCAGGACACTTCCCTGGCAGCTACAGAAGAGCGTTTTTTCCAGGGATATCGGCGTTCTGACGGCAAGGTTGGTGTCCGGAATGAAATCTGGATCATCCCCACAGTGGGCTGCGTCAATAATGTAGCCACTGCCATTGAGAAAAAGGCCCAGTCCCTGATCAGGGGAAGCATCGACGCGATTGCCGCTTTTCCTCATCCATACGGCTGCTCTCAGATGGGTGCCGACCAGGAAAATACCCGCCGGATTCTTGCGGACCTGGTAAATCACCCCAATGCAGGCGGTGTTCTGGTTCTTGGTCTTGGATGTGAGAACAGCAACATTGATGAATTGAAAAAGCACATCGGGCCATATGATGAAAATCGTGTAAAGTTCCTGGTTTCCCAGGAGTCTGATGACGAGATTGCGGATGCCCTTTCTCTCCTTGCGGAGCTTATCGATCACGCAGCCTCCGTGAAACGAGAGCCCATCAGCTGCAGCGAACTTATCATCGGCATGAAATGCGGCGGTTCCGACGGCCTCTCAGGCATTACGGCCAACCCCACTGTAGGGGCATTTTCCGATTTGCTTATTTCCAAGGGAGGAACTACCATCCTTACAGAGGTTCCGGAGATGTTCGGTGCGGAAACACTGCTTATGAACCGCTGCGAAACCGAAGAGCTTTTCTACAAAACAGTGGATCTGATCAACGACTTCAAGACTTACTTCAAAAACCATAATCAGACCATTTATGAAAATCCTTCTCCCGGAAACAAAAAAGGCGGCATCTCTACTTTGGAGGATAAATCCATGGGATGTACCCAGAAATCCGGAAGCGCTGCAGTCCGGGGAGTCCTCTCCTACGGCGAACCTGTAAAAGAAAAAGGACTGAATCTCTTAAGTGCCCCGGGCAATGATCTGGTAGCTTCTACCGCTTTGGCAGCATCCGGTGCGCACATTGTATTATTTACCACAGGCAGAGGGACGCCTTTTGCATCTCCTGTTCCTACGGTTAAGATTTCCAGCAACTCTGCTCTTTATCACAAAAAAGGCAGCTGGATTGATTTTAACTGCGGAGAGCTTGTGGAAGGAACGGATCTTGCCTCATTGCGTGATAAACTTTTTGATTATGTCATCGCAGTTGCCTCCGGAGAAGAAGTCAAATCCGAAAAGGCCGGCTTCCATGACATGGCAATTTTTAAACAGGGCGTAACTTTGTAAGCCTGAATCATTACGTTCAAATAAAAAGGAGAAATGAGCGATCATGAAAAAAATAAATTATACGACTCTAAAAGAACAGGGATACAACGGATACCTTCTGGAAAATGCCCCGGAGCGGGTACTTCAGTTTGGGGAAGGCAATTTTCTTCGGGCATTTGTAGACTATTTTATTGATATGATGAACGAAAAGGCTGGATTTCAAAGCAAAGTGGTTCTTGTTCAGCCGATTGCCAATCACGGCGGCTTCAGCCTTGCTGATATTATCAATGAACAGGAAGGTCTTTATACCTTATATCTCCGCGGTTTTGAAAATAATCAGAAAGTCAATGCCAAAAGAGTCATTTCCTGTGTCAGCCGATGCCTGAATGTCTACAGCGATTATGAAGCAGTTATGGCATGTGCAGATAACCCAGACCTCCGTTTTATCACCTGCAATACCACAGAAGCAGGGATCGCCTATGATCCGGAATGTAAGTTTACAGATACGCCTCCGGCAAGCTATCCCGCTAAACTGGCCCAGTTCATGTACCGCCGTTTCCGGAAATTCGGCGGGGAAACGGGAAAGGGATTCATCATCCTTGCCTGTGAGCTCATTGATGACAATGGAAAAGAACTGGAAAAATGTGTTCTGAAATATGCACAGCAGTGGGAACTTGGGGATGACTTCATCCACTGGCTGAAAACAGAAAACATCTTCTGCTCCACTTTGGTCGACCGTATCGTAACCGGTTTTCCGCGCAGTGAGGCAGCTGCGATCAATGAGGAAAACGGTTATGAAGACAATGTCCTTGACACAGGAGAAGTATTTGGTTTCTGGGTTATTGAAGGTCCGGAATCTCTCAAAAAAGAGCTCCCGTTTTCAGATGCCGGGCTTCCCGTACTCATCACAGACAATCATAAACCATACAAACAGCGTAAAGTCCGCATTCTGAACGGTGCCCATACTTCCATGGTTTTAGGCGCTTATCTTGCAGGTCAGAACATTGTAAGGGACTGTATGCATGATGACACCATCTGCAGTTTTATGAACAAAACCATTTACGAAGAGATCATTCCTACCCTTTCTCTTCCGGAAGAAGACTGCAAAGATTTCGCCGCCGCTGTTACAGAGCGTTTCAAAAACCCGTTTATTGACCACGCACTGCTTTCCATTTCCCTGAATTCCACTTCCAAATGGAAAGCACGTGTCATGCCCTCTCTGGAAGGCTATGTAAACAAATTCGGCAAGCTTCCGAAATGCATTACTGCATCCTTTGCCTTTTATATTGCATTTTATCATAACGGAACGGAGCTTACAGACGAAGGCCTCAAAGCGGTTCGTCCAAACGGGGATGCCTATACGATCTCCGATGACCGCGCAGTACTGGAATTCTACTATAACCATAGAAATGATTCTCCAAAGGAACTGGCACACGCCGTATGTACCAACAGGGATTTCTGGGGAAAAGACCTGAGTGAAATCCCGGGATTTATGGAGGAAGTGGCAAAAATTCTGGAAAATATTGAAGCAAACGGCACTTACAGCGAAATGAAAGCCTGTCTGTAATTTCATTGCAAAATACAGCTTTGTATGATATGGTAAGTTTTAGAAAAAAATTACTTTTTTCGACTTTATCAAAGCAAGGAGGAGATGTCCTATGAATATTTACGACATATCCCACCAGGCCGGAGTTTCCATTGCCACTGTTTCCCGGGTTTTAAACGGCAGCAGCAAGGTCAGCGACGCAACCCGCCAAAAGGTTCTGGATGTCATCGACAAAAACAGCTATACTCCTAATGCATTTGCCAGAAGTCTCTGCCTGAACACCATGTCTACTGTGGGCATTCTCTGTTCTGACGCATCGGATGCTTATCAGGCACAGGCGATTTATTTTCTGGAACGGGAGCTGCGCAGCAATTCCTATGCCTCCATGCTCTGCTGTACAGGCTATCATCTTCAGGAAAAAAAGGAGTATCTGGAGCTGCTTCTTTCCAGAAATGTAGATGCCCTCTTTTTTATCGGTTCCCATTTCATAGAGCCTACCATGAAGAAAAATACTTATATTTTAAATACTGCCAAAAAAATTCCTGTCTTTCTTCTGAACGGAAAGCTTGACGGGGAGAATATTTATTCCATCCTCTGCGATGATGAGAATGCCTCCAAGAGTATTACGGATCTTCTTTTTGACAGAGGGGCTGTCTCCCCGATCTATCTTTACCGGACCCTCAGCTACAGCGGACAGAGGAAGATCCGGGGATTCTGCCGATCTCTTAATGAGCATGGGATAAAAGCCACGGACAACATGACTTTTTCCTGTCCGGGTCCTGTGGAAGAGACCTGCCGGATCCTGGAAGCACTCCGGGATAAAAGCATATTCTTTGACGCGGTTGCAGCCGCTGATGATGAACTTGCTGTGGGAGCCGTCAAATATGCTCTGCGGCACGGACTGCGTATTCCGGAAGATTTTCGGATCGCCGGGTATAATAATTCTCTTCTTTCTACCTGCAGTTCCCCGGAGATCACCACCCTGGACAACCGTGTGGAATTCATGTGCACCAGCGCAGTCAGCCAGATGATGCAGGTTCTTGGGGGAAAAGATGTTCCTTCCCAGACGATCTATTCCGGAAGTATCATTGAACATGAAACAACCAGAAAATAGAAAACAGTGCCCTGAGAGAATTCCTCTTCTGGGCACTGTTCTTTTCATAATTCGTCCGGATTCATTGCCTGTGCTTCTGAAACTTTAGTCCCCGGAACCTGCCTGCAGGTTCCTTTTCTTCCGGTATTTTACGCATTCGGTCAAAAGATATTCGATCTGTCCGTTAATGGAACGAAAGTCATCCTCCGCCCACCGGGCCAGATCATCGTAGAGGGAGGCGGAAACCCGAAGGGGAATCTGCTTCTTTGCTTTTTCTTTTGCTTTTGCGTCGGGCATCTTCCATTCCTCACTTTCTTCATTTTGTTAAAAAAGATCAATATAAGGAGCCGCTGTTGACAATCGGCTGTGCATCTTTATTTCCGCACAGAACTACCAGGAGATTGCTTACCATAGCTGCTTTGCGCTCTTCATCAAGCTCTACGATCTGGTTCTCGCTCAACTGCTGCAGGGCCATTTCTACCATGCTGACCGCACCTTCCACGATCTTCTGCCTGGCATCAATGATAGCGGTTGCCTGCTGGCGCTGCAGCATGGCAGATGCAATCTCCGGTGCATAGGCAAGATGGGTAATGCGTACATCCAGAATTTCAATTCCTGCTTCCAGAACCTTGGTCTGTAACTCTTCCTGCATAATATCCGCAATTTCCTGGCTGCTTCCCCGGAGGGTCTTCTCATCTGCGCCGTCATTGGCATCATAGGGATAATTGCGGGCTGCATTTCTGGTGATGGCATCACACTGGATAGAAAGGAATTCCTTATAATTTTCTACATTAAGCACTGCTTTTGTGGCATTTTTTACCTTCCAGATAACAATGGTTCCGATCTCTACCGGGTTTCCCAGTTCATCATTGACCTTCTGTTTCTTATTGTCCAGGGTCATGGTTTTCAGGGAAACCACCTTGGAAGTCAGCGACTGGTTCAGATTGATATTTACCGAAATCTCTTTTCCTGATGGATCTTTCTGCGGCACTTCTTTCTGTCCTGCCGTAGGATTGATGGCAGTACAGAATGGATTCACCCAATGGAAGCCGGCTTCATATAAGGTTCCATAATAGTTACCGAACAAAGTCAGCACCAATGCCTCATTGGGGTGGATCACTTTAAGGCCGCACAGCATGACTGCGCCTGCGCATACCAGAATCGTTCCCAAAATAATGGATAAGGCAAGGACGACTCCTGAACCGCCTCCGGAAAAATAAATGCTCCCTCCCACAAATACCGGAACACTTAAAAGAATCACCAGAATAGATACCAGCAGCATCAGCATGCCGGGCATCCCTTTTAAAATCTTCTCTTCCTTAAATTTCCTGTTTTCCATGATTGTTTCCCCCTCCATGTGAGAATTATTATGATATCATTTTGATATCATCATAATATTCCATTTCAGACAGATTGTCAACATGTAAATCAAACTATTTTTTGGAATTCTGAAGCCTTATTTTCTCCACATAATCTGCAACTTCCAGGGATGCATTGTCAAAAAGGTAGGATTTACTGCTCTGGCGGCGTCCCTGCCAGTCTTTGCGCACCTCATCCGCAGTCTTGTCGATTTCCTCCCTAAGCCCCCTGGCAGAAATCCGGTGGGCGCCCTGCCCCAGGATAATGATCTGTTCCAGGCGGTCGGAGGTGGCAACCGTTACCTGATACTGCCGCCCGATCCGGTGAACTGTCTTTTCAATATACTGATCCGCAGTTTCTGCCTCTTTGGTATAAACCACATAGATGTTATGATACTTCTGCACTTCCTCCCTGTGGCCTACCACCTTATAGGCGTCAAAGACCAGGATCAGGGTGCATTTTTTGAAGCCCTGATAATTGGACAAAATATCCTTAAGCTTATCCTGTGCTGCATGAATGTCCGCCTTTGCCAGATCGTTCAGATCCTCCCAGGCAAAAATGATATTATAGCCATCTACCAGAAGATATTCTTCCTGCGGTTTCTTCACAGGAGTGTATTTTCCATAATCATGAGAGACATGAACCGTCTTTTTCTGGAGGGAATTCCGATCCCGCTTCACAGGACCGAAGGTGCGTTCAAAAATCGCCCGCAGCTCTTTTTCATCCTCATAGCTGCCGCTGTAGGAATCATTCGTTTTTTTGCCGGAGCGTCCTCCCGGGGATGTGCCCGCAGCAGATGTATCCCCTGGGGTCTCCTCTTCTTCATCCGCATACTCATACCATACATTTCCGAATGTCCGGATTTCTTCCGGGCTGACACCGTCCAGATGCATATAATCTTCTACCTCATCCCAGGGTACCACAAACCCTGCACCGTGGGCGCAGAATACAGAACCCGTGGGATTTTCCAGGTCACGTTCTGCATCATAGCCAATCAATTGTACGATCTCCTCCTGATTTTTACAGGGGGCATAGCCCTTCAGGTTACAGAACATACGGCCTAAGCCCTTTGTATAGGAAATCACCTGATTCTGATAATCCCTCATGGCGGATACCGGAGCGGTTCCTGTAAAAACCGCCATTTCCCCGTCTATTTCCGGAGCCTTAACGCTTCCCTGCATTTTCTGAATATCCGCCATAGCCCGACCGATCATATCCACAGGCACTTCCAGGCGAAATTCGTAATAAGGCTCCAGAAGGATGGTTCTGGTTTTTTTCAGGCCCTGACGAACTGCCCGGTAGGTTGCCTGGCGGAAATCCCCGCCCTCCGTATGTTTTAAATGCGCCCGTCCGGTCAGCAGGGTAATCTGCATATCCGTAATCGCAGAGCCTGTAAGAACACCCCTGTGCTCCTTTTCTTCCAGATGGGTCAGGATCAGGCGCTGCCAGTTCCGGTCCAGTACATCCTCACTGCATGCGGTAAAAAACTGTAAGCCGCTTCCCGGTTCTCCTGGCTCCAGAAGAAGATGAACCTCCGCGTAATGACGAAGTGGTTCAAAATGTCCGATTCCTTCCACCGGTGCTGCGATGGTTTCTTTATAAACAATATTCCCTGTCCCGAATTCTACAGCCACATGGAAGCGGTCCCAGATGAGTCTCTTTAAAATTTCGATCTGTACCTCGCCCATGAGCTGCGCATGGATTTCCCCAAGCTGTTCGTCCCAGACAATATGAAGCTGGGGTTCCTCTTCCTCAAGCTGCTTTAGCTTGCGGAGCATCTGGTGTACATCACAATCCGGGGGAAGCTGTATCTGATAGCTCAGCACAGGTTCCAGAACAGGCATGTCCGATTCCGCTTCTATGCCAAGCCCCTCTCCCGGATAAGTTTTATTAAGGCCCGTGACCGCACAGACGGTTCCTGCTTCTGCCTCCTGAATGAGCTCATATTTGGCACCGGAATAAATACGGATCTGATCTGCCTTTTCTTCCCAGATTTCCTTATCTCCTCTCTGGAATTGCTGCATGCCATCCGGTTTTTGATTGGTGAGAAGGGATTTTACCTTTAAAGTCCCTCCTGTGATCTTCAGGTAGGTCAGGCGGTTTCCCTGCTCATCCCTGGCAATCTTATAAACTTTCGCCCCGAAATCCACAGGATACACAGGAGGACGGGTATACTTTTCCACACCTTTTAAAAATTCTTCCACACCGTCCATTTTCAGCGCAGACCCGAAATAGCAGGGGAATACCCTTCTTGCAGCAATCAGCTTCCTGATATCTTCCTTCTCAAGGCTGCCATTTTCCAGATATTTTTCCAGCAGTTCTTCACAGCCGCACATTGCCAGGGATTCCATAAATTCTTCCCGGTCTTCCTCCCCAAAGTCCAGACAATTTTCATCCAGATGTTTTCGAAGATCCATAAGGAGCCTGTCCCTGTCCGTCCCCTCCTGATCCATTTTATTTACAAATAGAAATACAGGGATCTCATAACGTGCCAGAAGCCGCCACAAAGTCAGCGTATGCCCCTGCACGCCGTCTGCGCCGCTGATCACCAGGATGGCATAATCCAGCACCTGCAGTGTCCGCTCCATCTCTGCCGAAAAATCCACATGCCCCGGCGTATCCAGAAGGGTAACCTCCATATCCCCCATCTCCAGCACAGCCTGCTTGGAAAAAATGGTGATCCCCCGCTCCCTCTCCAACAAAAAGGTATCCAGAAATGCATCCCCATGATCTACGCGCCCAAGCTTTCTGATCTTTTTACATTGAAATAAAATTCCCTCGGACAAGGTAGTTTTCCCCGCGTCAACATGGGCGACGATGCCGAGGCAGATATGTTTATTCCGTTTATTTTCTGAGGTATCTCCCATAGAAAATGCCCCTTTCTTTTGTCTATAATAATACATTTATTATCATAGCACAGAAAGGAGCGTTCGTCGATAAGCGAAATTCCGAACTCTTTCCAGAAGATAGCGGCGAAATCAGCTATCGTTGGTTATGAAACAGTTGACTGTGTCGGTATTTTCGTACCACATCATCTTTCCCATTTCGAACCCAATATTCTCAGGTAATGATTCGCTTCTCTAAGAACATGATCTGCAAGGAGCGGAAGGATCAGTGAGGAGATTTCACATTCTGTGATTCCTTTTGCTCCTGCAGCCTTAAAATCTCTGTATTTGACAGTTTCCTCCACAGTTTCTCTTGTCAGCTCATCCATTGTCCTGCATTCCTGTTTTTTTGCCTCCTCCAGCAGTTTTTTATAATCCTTTGCAAATCCATCCGCTGTCTGAATCAATGTTTCTTCAGACGGGTCTAACAGTCCTCTGGTAAATAATGCATGCTCCATCATGATTCGGTTCCAAAAAGTTTCCATCGTTTTCTGACATGCAGAACTAAGATATCCCGTTTCATTCAGTTCACGAATCGTAGCTTCATATAATTCTGCCTCCCGGATAATATGTCTGATAAGCAATGGATAGTTTACTGTAAATAAACAGCAGGACTCCACTGCCTCCAGGATATTCTTTTTCAGTTCAATAAGCCCGCTGATTAACTGTAATGCTTCACTGTTTAATCTCCGCACCATGGAAACCATCCTGCAGTCCGTTTCTCCGGAGCATCCTCCCCGCAGGAGACACTCGGCTTCCGTGATAGAGCTGTCAATCCTTATCCCGGTTAAGCAGCTGGTCTGTTTCTCTGCCTTTTCCGTAAATTCTGTTACAGCCTCTCCGGAGCAAAGAATTTCTTCATCAAGAAATCCATTGCTGATCCTTACTGCTCTTCCCAAGAAATCTTCCCACCTTCTTCGATACCAGTCAGCCTCTCTTTTATAACATTCCCCAGCCGGAAGAAATCCGGCCTGCAGAAATAAAGAATGTTCTTTCATAATCCTTGCCCAAAACAAATGAACTCCCAACGATTTCTCTACAAAATCAGACATATTTCTACACCATATTGCGCAATTTTGTTTTCTATATAGTATATTCCGTTACAGGAAAAAGGCCTGCAAAAAGGCAGGCCAAAAACTATTACTTATATAGATCTTCCAGTTATCAACTCATAAGTTGGTGTATCACGAGTTGAACGTAACCAGGTAAGAAAGAATATTATTCTTTTTTATTTATACATTTAAAATATGTCTTCAAATGTTGCCTTGTGATTTACTCTGCAGTCAAATGGTGTTTGATCTGACAGCCATTGTTGTAATCATTTACACCGCAATATCCTTCCTCCGATAATACCCGATTCCTACAATCACCGCAATCATTCCATACAGCACACCAATCCCCAAAAGTTCCATATCAATCCTTGCATCTGCCACGATCTTAGATGCCTCCGCATAGGCAAAGGGTGTGATGAAACGCAGCACCTTAGCCTGGTCGCTGATATTCGCTATGATATTTAGAAAGTACAGCACCGCCGCCAGGCCAAGCCCCAGACCCAGGCCGCTGCCTTTCACAAAAGCAGAAATGCCGAAACAGATCCCTGCAATCTCCAGCTGCATGACCAGAAAGGCACCATGCAGCAGCAGAAATTCCTCTGTTTTCAATGGTTCTCCAATCATACGGAAGGAAACCAAAGCCACAGCCACAACCAGAAGATTCATTACCAAAAGCTGCGCAAATACAGCTGCCAGCTTCTGACATGCCACAGAAAACCTGGTCACCGGATGGGTCAGCAAAAACTCTGCCGTATGCTCTTTTTCTTCCTTTGCAAGGGCGGTAATTCCCAGAAGGGCAGCATAAAAAGCGCCTCCAAGCCCCAGAATATTTCCGCATTCAATAGCATAAAAACCCATTACCTCACCAAAACTTACCACGTCCATTCCAAAGGCAGCCGTAAAACTTCCCATATTGGCAAACAGGTCATTTATTCCTGCCATCTGTTCTTTCATTTCCGGAAAGAGCGCCATGCAGACAATGACCATAAAGGCGATCACCCCTGTCCAAATAGCAAACGCGATACGTCCTCGTTTTAATTCATGAAAGAAAACTATCATCACTCCATCCCTCCCTTTTCGTAATAATGAAGAAAAATTTCCTCCAGCTCCGGCTCTGTAATCAGCAGGTCTTCTACAGGCAGGCCCTGCAGTGCCCGGATAAGAAACTGCATATCTCCTTCATAAAGAAAACTTACCTGCCCCTTTTCTCTGTTAGTTTCCCTGACACCGGATATGTCCGGAAGGCTGGAAATTCCCTTTATGGAAACCTTCCTGCACTGCTTTCCTCCCAGGCGATCCACACTGTCGCAGGCGATCAGCCGGCCCTCCCGAAGGATTGCCGCCCTGGTACAGTGTTGTTGGATTTCCGGAAGCACATGAGAAGAAAGAAGAATGGTTTTTCCTCTATGATGGCATTCCTCCACAAGGGAGAAAAACTCCTTCTGCATCAGGGGATCCAGCCCGCTTGTGGGTTCATCCAGCACAAGAAGCTGCGGATCATGCTGAAAAGCAGACACGATAGCTACCTTCTTACGATTCCCCAGGGAAAGCTCCCCAACCCTGCGGCGAAGGTCAAGATCAAACCGCTCACAAAGTTCTTTCCGCTCTTTCCCGCAGTCCTTTCCATATAATTTCTCTGACAGACTAAGTATCTCCGAAACTCTCATCCCACTATAAAAAACTGCCTCCGAAGGCAGATATCCGATCTCTTTCAGTATCTTTTTATTGTCCTTTCCCACCGAAAGTCCAAAGATTTCCGCATCCCCAGAGGTAGGTTTCACCAGTCCCAAAAGCACGCGCTGAGTGGTGCTTTTCCCGGCTCCATTGGGACCAATAAATCCAAAAACCTCTCCTTCCCCAATATTCAGATTCAAGTCTATGATCCCACGGTTTTTGCCGTAATATTTTGTGAGATTTATCGTCCTTACAATATCCTGCATATACTCCCTCCCTGGTGCACCAGGCACCTTCCTGTGATCGTTCACTACTGATTATTTTAAATAAATCTTTTTCCAAAATTCCAGCATCCTTAAAGAATCCCGTTCAATTTTTTCTGCATTTAAAGTGCCTTTCTGAATCCCCTCCCAAAGGTAGCCTTCCGATGCCCATAACATCTCCTGATACATCATTTCCATATCCAGTCCTTCCCGGAAATCCTCAGGATTCACTGAATAAAGCGCCTCCCTTGCCTTTCCGTTCATCATCTTCCCATAACTCTCCTGAATATATTCCGAAATCTCCGGCTCTTTTTCGTAAAAGGCTTTCAGCGCAAATGCTGTCACGTCAGGGTACTTCTTCATAATGCGGGCTTTGGCTTTGATTCCCTTATACATCATCTCAAAAAGCCCGCCGGCCTCATAACACTTTTCTTCTTCCATTACCTGCAGTGTCATTCTCATGGCTTCATCCCAGAGAAACAGATATAATTCTTTTTTGTTATGGAAATAATGAAACAGCAAAGATTTACTGATCTGAGCCTCCGCTGCGATCTCGCCCACAGGACTTTTCCGATAGGTATTCCGGCTAAAAATCCGGTATCCTGCATTGAGGATCCTCTCCCTTTTTTCCTTTGGCAAAGCAAAAAACTTTTCGTTCATACAGAACTCCTTTCAGGGCTTTCTCCTATAAAATCAGAACACCGTTGACCGCTCCGGTTAATCTCCATTATACCCCATTGACCGTTTTTGAGAAGCCCCAAATCAGAAAAAGCCGCGCATCTTCTGCGCGGCGTTGCATTTCACACGGGGGAGGGAGGGCGGAAAGGACACCTATCTTACATCGTCCGGCTATGATCCTGCTTCCAGTATCGCGCCATCTGACGTTCCTCCAAATCATTGACAAAATGTTCTTTGGAAACCAGAAATTCCTCCAGATCCATTAAAATATGATAGAGCATTGCCCTTCCCTCAAACTCCTCTCTGGTAACAGGAAGGGGCTCTTTCTCCATTTCCTTGAAAATTTCATGCAGACGTTTCAGTTGGGGAGCAGGAACATTCACCTCGATCACATAATCCTTCAGATACAAAATATACCTTGCAATGATCTGTGCCTGCCCGGGCATGGTACGTATCTTTTTCATTTCATCATGAAGACTATAAAGCACTCTGCACTGCTTTATCCGCATCTCAAAATAGTCAATATAGTACCCAGGATGGGACTGGAATGTGTTATTCTGGTATTCATAGGCATTTTCAATATATCTGCGAAGCTGCTCATTCAAACTGCTGATTTCCTCCCAAACATTCCTTCCAGACTCCTGATTCAGAAGATAAAATGCCATCTCTTTTAAAATCATCTGAAGCTTCTGCTCTGTTATGCGCATATTAGAGATGATCTCTTTTTTCCTGCTGCGGTTATTATGGTAAAGATTCAATAGAATGGCAATGGAGATACCAATGAGAACCAGCAGAAGTTCATTCCACAAAAACGCAGAACTGAAATCCCGGGTACTTAAAAAGTGGGTACCGATCACTGCATTTACAGAAATCGTAGCTTTTTGCCCCAGAAGTTCACTTACCAGAACCAGTACAAAAATAAACACTCCGTAAGCAACCCACTCACTTCTGATATGGGCAAACGCCAGCCAGGCAAGCGCCGCAGATGCCAGAAATGTGATCACCCTGAAAAACGAAAGTCTTAACGTTTCCCATTTGGTAGTTACCAGAGTCAGAAGTGCAATACTTCCTGCCAAAGCCGCATATTCCAAATGCAGAAGCTCTGCCGTATAAATGGCCGCACTGCTCCCCACTGCAATCTTTGCGGTGCGAAGCAGAAGTTTTTTCATTTCTCTTCTCTCCATTCCATTCTCCCGTAAACTGTCATGAAATTTTTCGCTGCATTTTTATTTAGATTTTCCGCTGCGAAAAAAAGTATGCATCATGGGATAGCCAAACTGCTCATGAAAATTCCTATACGCCATCTTCAGAAATAGAAAAGAATAATCCTACGCCATCCCTGGTATTTTTTATTTCATACTTTGCTCCATGCTGCTCCAGAATCATTTTTACAATATAAAGTCCAAGGCCGCTTCCACCGCTTTGGCGGTTTCGGGACTGTTCCACACGATAAAAGGCTTCAAACAAATGCGGAATTGCATCCTCGTCAATATGTACCCCTGTATTTTCCACAATACAGGTAATTGTTTTCTCCTCATTTTCCCCCGGGATTACGGACACCCTGATCTCATTCCCCTCTGCCTCCGGAGTATAACGAATGGCATTCATCAGAAGATTGCGGAATACCTTTTCCATCATGGGCGGATTCACTGCTGCATAGACATGCTCCGGAATTTCTGCCTCCAGCGTAAGCTCTTTTTCCTCCATAAGCTCCGTCAGCTCTGCAAGCTGGAGCCGAAGCTGCTCTGCAATATCCGTCCGCGCTGCGGTAAATTTACGGCTTTCGATTCTGGAAACTGTAAGAATCTCCTGCACCATATCTTCCATTTTATCGGCAGTTTTCCGGGAACGCTTCAGGTAATAGTCCCTGTCACTGTAGGAACCGATTCCCTGGAGCATTCCGTTTAAATGTCCTTTTAAAATCGTGATGGGCGTCTTTAATTCGTGAGAAACAGCAGAAAAAAAGGCAATTCTCTTCCGCTCTATTTCCCGTTCCATCTCAATATCGGATTTCAGCTTTGCATTTGCTTCCTGAAGAGCACTTAATGTACCGGAAAGGTTCGATGACATTTCATTCATATTTCTTCCAAGGATCCCCACCTCATCCGTGCGCTTTCCTTCATAAACACCGGAAAAATCCAGAGCTGCCATCTTTTTTGAAAGACGACTTAAACGAACCACAGGAGCCGTCAAATAAACCGAGGACCCCAATGCACACAAAACGGCAATGCCCGCAGATATCAAAAGAATATAGGGAAAGATTTGTTTCAAAATCTCCATTGCCTGGTTTACCGGCTGCATACCGCCTGATACAAGCATGGTATATGGCTTCTTTCCCACCTTCAGGGCATAATGTTTCACAGCAGAAGCGGAATTGTCCGTATTCAGGATTTCTCTGATCCATTCCTCCTGCGCATCTTCGGCATCCTGGACGATACTGCTGTCCTCTGCCATCCCTTCCTGTATCTCCGCTGCCTCTTCCTTATGATCCTGTACCTGTGCTATCCCTTCTATCCTTTGCTCTTCTTCAAAAGTTACATCCGTTTCTTCCATCGCACTTGCAATATTTGCCATTTCTGTTCCCTCATCCATCTGGGGCCAGACAAATCGGCCCTCCTCATCCAGGATCACAACAGAAACTCCGGAGCCGGCCTCAAAAAGCTCGATTACATTGGCAGCCTCTTCTATGGTCTTGTGGCTGCTGATGGTATCGGCCATTTCCTTTGACAAAAGATCCAGGTCTTCCTTGAGCTGACTGGAATAATATGCAGGAAGAAACCCAGCCACTGCCCCGTAGGTAATCATACTGGCAGCAAGAAGAAGGGCGCTCATAAGCAGGAAGATTTTTATGGTAAGACTGTTTTTAACCTTCTTTATCAATGCGGTATCCCACCCCTCTGATCGTACTGATATAATGATGGTTCAGCTTCTTGCGGATGTTCTTTATATGGGTATCCACAATACGCTCTTCCCCGAAATAATCTTCTCCCCATACCAGGTTTAACAGCTTCTGGCGGGTCAGCACAATACCTTTATTGATCAACAGAACATGAAGCAGCTCAAATTCTTTTTGTGTCAGTTCCACCTCTGTCCTGCCTTCCCGGCGATCCGGATCCTCCACATACACATGGTGCCCTGTTACGTCCACAGTAAGAGACTGATAAACAATCTGTTCCGTCTCTCCCTCTTTGTGGATCCGTCGGAGTACTGCCGCGATTTTCCGCAGCAAAACCGGCATGGAGAAAGGCTTTGTAATATAGTCGTCCACTTTCAGGTCAAGCCCCCGGATCTGATATTCCTCCTCTTCCAGAGCCGTCAGCATGATGACCGGGACATCCGATTCCCTGCGGATCAGTTCACATACGCCAAATCCGTCAATTTTCGGCATCATTACATCCAGAAGGATCAGGTCAAACTTTCCGCTGTGGAATTTTGCGATTCCATCTACACCGTCTCCTGCCAGAACCACCTCATACCCCTGGGCACTTAAATAATTCCTCAAAATTTCCCGAATATCTTCCTCGTCTTCCACTACCAGTATCCGATACATCGTACAGCCTCCCCCATATCTTACTGTAAAATCCTGCCGCGCAGTTTTATGTCTCTTTATTATACAGTATAAATATGGAATTTGTATGGAGATTGTCAGGAATATTTTTCTACAACCCATACTTATGGATCAATAGATCAGTCAATTCATTCCTCCAGATATTTCAATAGATAAACCGGCGTACAGCTCCAGGCATGGCAGTAGCTGTTGACGCTGTAAGAACCATAAGGGCTCTCCTTCTCATTCATTGGATTATATAACTCCCAGAAAGTATCCGCTCCTGCCCGGATCATTCCTCCCCAGTATTCTTTCACATGCTTTAAGGCCTCCTCCTTTTCCCCGGCTCTTAAAAGGGCCATTACATAAAAGTGGTGCATATACGGCGTTACCATAATCATAGGGCAATCCTTTACTCTTAAAAGCAGTTCTTTTGCCTCCTTTCCCTGCACCAGGCCGGCCAAAATCATCCACACCTGGCTGGCAATGGAGATTTGATGCTGCCTGCCGCTAAAAAACACCTTTTTCTTCTGATCCCAAAAAGTCTTTACAGCTGCCGCTTCCAGGCCTTTTTGCATCTCACCGTATTTTTCTGCCATTTCCTTTTGTCCCAGTATTTCACACAATTCCACTCCATACCGCACTGCATAGAGTAAAATCCCCTGCATAGAACACTGCTTATCCAGCCCTTCTTTCCAATCCACAAAGCAAAAATATTTTTCCCCCTGCAAGGAAATTCCCTCTTCCCGAATCAGAAAATTCTCCGTGAATTTCATAGCAATCGTCACCTGGCGAAATGCTGTTTCAGAAAGTTCCTCCACTGTTTCCAGATCCCCTGTCCTTCGGTAATATTCCACCAGCACGGGAATAAAAAACAATGAATAATCCAGCAAAAAAGAGTCATCCATCAAAGGAACCGGCTTTTCAAATACACAGGCCGGAATCATTCCGTCTTCCGGATTGCAAAGTCCTGCAAATAAATAAAGGCAGCGTTTGACAAGATCGTTTTTCTGAAATGTTTCATAATTTACCAATGCCTGCAGCATCAGATCCCCCAGCCACAGTCTTCTGTCTCTTTTGGGTCCATCCTCAAATACGGTCTGCATACAGTTTGCCAGAGTCCGGATGGAAACCTCCCGGATCTTATGAAGCATGGAATCCCCGCATTTGGGTAATGCAGAAATCATGGCCTCCCCATCCACACAGGAAACCTCCTTTCGCAGCACATTCTCAAAACTTATCTTATATTTCTTCGAAGTATCCAAAACCGTGATGAGCACGTAACGAAAGGCATATCTTCTGCTCATTTCTGCTGTACAAGGCAGTTCATCAATATGAAGCCACTCTTCCTGTATCCATCCTCTGCTGATCCAACCTGAATCCTCTCCCGATTCTTCCAGGAACTCTCTTTCTGTTTCACAAAAGCGGAAATACAAAAATGCCGGTGCATCCTGCGGGCTTCCCGTTTTTTTAAGACCAAATTGAAAATATGCAGGACAGTTATGCCCAAAGTCAAATAAAATTCTGTCTCCTTTGCCCAATTCCTCCTGTTTTAAGCAGCAATAAAGCTTCTGTTCCTTTGCCGTTTCCCCCCTCTGCATCCAATAACACCGGGGAGTCTTTTCCTCATAAAGCAGTTCCGGAATGAGACTCTGTGCTTTCTGCAAAAATTTTTCCCGTTCTTTCATCATTTTCTCATTTCCCATTCATATCCAGCAATATTTTTTCTATTTCAGAATCCGTAAGTGTAGGATCCGTCCTCTTTAAAGTCTCAAAAGTCATTAAAGAACCCATAGAAACCGCTTTTAAAGGATCCTCGTCCTGTGTCATTTTCAAAAATCCCAAAGACACCTCATGCCCTGTAAAAGCCTTTTCCAGCTTCTCATACATTCCCTCTATCCGGATCAGGTCTCCCAGGGTATGATCCCTCTCTGCTTTTTCGGTCTCGCCGGATATGAACACGCTTTCCCGAAGACGAATATCCGAAACAGAGCTTCCTATCATAATCTCATACTCTCCTGCCTGAAGTTTCCATCCGTGAATCTCTTTCTTATAACAGTAAAAGTTTTTTTCGGAAAGGGGAATCTGAACCTTCCTGCACTCTCCCGGTTCCAGCTCTATTTTCGTAAAACCAGCAAGCTTTCTTGGCATCGGGCTTTCTCCTTCTGTTTTCCGCTGTACATATACCTGGACAATTTCCTTTCCCTTCCGGCTGCCGGTGTTTTCCAAAGTCATCCGAACACAATTTTTTTCCCTGTCAAAAAGTGCTCCCCCGCTCTCATAAACAAATTCCGTATAAGAAAGACCATGGCCAAAGGGAAACGCCGCCGGCTTGTCCAGGGCTGTATAATGGCGGTATCCTACAAACTTCCCTTCCCCGTACACCACACGTTTCCTGTCCCCGGGAAAATAAAGATAGCTGGGATGATCTTTTTGTGCAAGAGGAAATGTTTCCGTAAGCTTTCCGGAAGGATTCACCTCCCCAAAAAGAATCCTGGCTGCAGCCGATGCGCCTGCCTCTCCTCCAAGGTAGGCTTCCAGAATAGCAGGAATCTGATTTCTCCAGGGCATCTCCACCACAGATCCATTGGAAAGGACTACACAAACATTCCCGTTCTTTTTTACCAGCTCCCCGATCAGGCGGTTTTGTTCTTTTGGCAGTTCCAGAGTGATTCTGTCATATCCTTCTGACTCTGTCAGATCAGGAAGTCCGGCAAAAACCACAACTGCATCGTAATTCTCCGCAGCCGCAAGTACCTCACTTAAAAGCCGCTGATTTTCTTTTTCTCCTGCGCTGGTTTTGTATCCCTGCAGGTAATCCGCCCGGGCAGACTGCTTCCGGATTTCTTCCAGCGGGATTTCCAGTTTCCAGGGATTCACATGGGAGCTTCCCCCTCCCTGAAACCTGGGACGAACAGCCAGTTCTCCGGTTACCAGAATTTTTGCTGTTTTTTCCAGCGGCAGAAGGTGCTGGTCATTTTTCAGAAGAACCATGCTCTCTTCTGCTATTTTTCCTGCAAAGCAATGGTGCGCTTCTCTGTCATAAGAACACTGCCCAATCCTGTTATCCGCAGCTTCCAGCGCAAATTCCACATTCCTTACCACTGCCTGGTCCAGTTCTTCCTCTGTAATCTCTCCCTTGTCCAAAAGCTCCCTGATCTGTGCAATGATCCGTTCTTCCTTTTCTCCGGGCATCTGCAGCGTAAGACCGTGGCGGATTCCTTTTGCCAGGTCATGTGCAGCATAACAGTCCGTCACCACCACTCCTTCATAATTCCATTCTTTCCGAAGAAAATCCAGCAGCTTTTCATTGGAAGCACAGTGTTCTCCGTTAATCTGGTTATATGCCGCCATAATCATTCTGGGTTTTCCTTCCTTTACCGGTTTTTCAAAAGCAGCAAGATAAATTTCATGGAGTGTTTCTTCATCAATCTCCGCATTAATATTCATTCGCCTGGTTTCCTGATTGTTGGCTGCAAAATGCTTCAGGCAGGCTCCAACGCCCTCCTTTTGGATTCCTTTGATAAACTCCGTAGCAAGTTCCCCTGTCAAATAGGGATCCTCACTGTAATATTCAAAATTTCTCCCTCCAAGGGGGCTTCTCCTGATATTTACCGCAGGCGCCAGCATAGTATCCACGCCTTCCTGCCTGGCTTCCAATCCCATATGCTCTCCCAGTGCAAAGATCAGATCTCTGTCCCAGGAGGAAGCAAAGGTGCTTGGAGACGGATAACAGGTGCTCGGTTTTGTGTTATAAATATCCTCGTCAAAGTATTCCTTCAGCCTTCGAATTCCTGCAGGACCGTCCGCCAGAAGAAATCCTCTGAGAGAGGGATGTATCTTCTCTATATCTGTCGTTTCCCAAACGATTTGCGATAACAGCTTTGCCTTCTCCGAAACAGACAGTTCTTTAACGATTTCTTGCGCAGCGCTTCTAAATGTGCTCATTTTTTCATCCTCTCCTTTGCATATATCCCATCAGCAAAGCTCTTCTTCCTTCCATGCCATTTCTTTATTAAGTCTGATCCGCACCACCGTTCCTGGATGAATATACAGGAGATAATTAGCCTCATCCCCATTTCTTTTATATTCACAAACCCACTTCTCTCCCTCAAAATGTCCCTCCTCCACAGAAAGGAAATTCAGTTGTCCGGAGACTGCGGAGCTTACATGTGCATAAGGAATGGGATCCTGTACCTCCGGCCTTCGGAGGAAGGATAAACACACTCCCACACCTGCTGCATAAAATTCCCCGTCCCCGCAGTCAATGATCACGCATCGTCCTCTTTCTTCCATCATCCATCTGTTTTCCGGGGCATTCATATTGAATCTGGAACCGTAATAATGCTGCAGATTCTCATTACTGCTGATAAAATAGGCCGTAATATGGTAATCCGGCGTTTTTACATACTGCCACGGGGAAAACTCTGCCTGTGTCACTGCATGAATCCTCCCTGTACCGTGATAACGTACAAGAAGCGAACTTAAAGAAGAGAGAATCCTCATGGACAATGCCGTATGCTCTGCTTCAGGCAAAAGCCTGCCGTTTTCGATCCCGCTTTCTGCGCCAAAACAGCAAAAACCGATGGCCTCATAGTCAGCAGCAGCAATCAGCATATTCATGGCAGGCCCCACACCTCCATGCATGGATTCCGGAATAAACAGCGGAAATCCTTTCCCCGAATATGCTTCGCACGCTTTTCGGAAATCCCTTTCTGCACTCAGATAAATATCAGGCCCAAACAGCCGGATACCCGGTGCAGTTCTTTTCCAGATTTCCACTACTCTGGAAACAGGGCCACCTGCAACATAACAGAAAGCAGGTTCCTCAAACTGGTTGATTTCGATAGATACATTCATCAAAAAAGGCAGCGCTGTCTTTTCCCGCCCGGCCTTCACCAGTTCCTGTACATAAGAAGCATGTCCCCATGCACAAAAAGCTTCATTTGCCCATCGTCCGAACAGGCTGTGCCAGGTTGGGTTCTCATTCCCGGCCTTTCTCTCTTCCTCTGATAAACCACAGTCTTCTAAAACCACTGTCCGAAGGTTTTCCGGTACAGGTTTTTCAAACAGTTCCCGGGCTTCCCTGGAATAATCCCGATCCGTGTGCACCAGTCCCATTTCATTCTCCACCTGGAGAGCAATCACCGTTCCCTTTTTATCATATGCTTCCAGAAATTCCAGCACCTTCACAAAAGCTTTTTGATCTCTTATCCTTGTTTCCGGACAATGGGGAGACAGGGATTCTACAGGAAGTCCTTCGGAGTTCCTGGCCCTTTTGTAAACCTTTGGATTTGTTTTGATATAATCAGGCGCATAGGTATACAGACCATTTTTGCTTGCCCCAAACCAAAGGGGAAGTAAATAAAGCCCTGCTGCCTCTGCTTTATCCACCAGCTCTGCCACGCTGCTCATATCATAAACGTCCTGCTCTTTTTCAATTTCACACCAATAAACAGGAGCTTCCAGAAGATTTCCCCCATAGAGGCGAATCGCCTGTATGGTGCGATCCATCATTTCCGTACCCACAGATGAATTGTGGCACTGAAGGCCGCAGAGAAATACAGGTTCCCCTTTTCGGTTGCACAAAAAATCACTCTTCAAAATCGGTATCCTCCTTTATATCAAAACCGCCGTTTTGGATTACCTCCGCATACCATTTTCCGCTGTCCTTCACGGTCCGCTTCATTGTCTGAAAATCCACATAAGTCAGTCCGTATCTTGACGAATATCCACTGTTCCACTCCCAGTTATCCAAAAGCGACCATACATAATAGCCCTTCACATTGTGTCCTTCTTCTATCGCCCTGTGGATCCAGTATAAAAATCCCTGCAGATACCTGATGCGCTCTCTGTCATGTACGCATCCATCCTCTCCCACTTTTTCATGATAGGAAGGCGTCCCGTTTTCCGTTACATAAATAGGAATGGAAAGTCCGTAATCCTTCTTCAAAAGGCGAATTGCATCATACACAGCTTTCGGGTAAAACTCATTTCCATTATCCTGAAAATTCCCCCCGGACCTCTTGGTGCGGAGTTCTTTGGCAATCGTCTCATCTGCACAATCCACCACCCGGTTATAGCAATTCAGCCCAAAGAAATCCAAAGGCTGCCGGATTTTCTCAAAATCCCCATCCAGAATCTCCGGCATACACGCCTCTTTTTTCATATAGGCAAGAAGCGCATCCGAATAACCTCCCAGAAACAGAGGATGCAGGTAGGAACGGTACGTCTTTTCATTTTCCAGTTCTGCAAGTGTCAGATCCTCCCTGTTCTCTTTCCTGTAAGGATGGTGCTTCCAGACATCCACCACGATTCCAATGGAACTGTCTTTTAAGTTTTCTTCCCGGAACCGTTTTACTGCTTCCCCGTGGGCAAGGAGCAGATGATGATTTGCCTGACGGCCTTCCTTTTCGGAGGTGTGTCCCGGAGCAAAAATCCCCTGTGCATAGCCTACATAGGCTGCAATCGGTTCATTCAAGGTAGCCCACAAAGGAATCCGGTCCCCAAATTCCCGAAAAAGCAGGGAAGCATATTCCCCAAACCACCGGATACTATCTCTGTTCTGCCAGCCTCCTTTTTCATCCAAAGCCTGGGGCAGATCCCAGTGATAAAGAGTTGCATTGGGTTTTAGTCCGTTTTTGTACAGTTCTTCTATCAGCCGCTTATAATAGTCAAGCCCCTTTTCATTGACCCGTCCGAATCCCTCCGGATAGATCCGGGACCAGGAGAAAGAAAAACGGAAGCTCTGCATATGCAGTTCTTTTGCCAGAGCCAGATCCTCAGGATAGCGATGATAAAAATCGCAGGCCGACGCCGGGGTGCTGCCATCCAGGATCTTTCCCTTCTTCTCTGCAAAAGTATCCCAGATGGAATCTCCCCTTCCGTCCTCATATGCTCCGCCCTCGATCTGGGCAGCACTTGTAGCTGTTCCGAATAAAAAATCCTCAGGAAATCGTATCCTATTCATCATTTACACCCCCATCAGCCTTTCACAGCACCGGCTGTCATTCCCGTTACTACCTGTTTCTGTAAAAGCAGGAAGATTAGGATCACAGGAATCATGGTAATGACCGCTGCTGCAAATGCAGTATTATAATCTGCCCCATAGGCCCCGAAGAACACATACTGCTGCATGGGAATGGTTTTGATTTTTTCATCCTGCAGAAGAAGAATGGAAACATTAAATTCATTCCATACGGAAAGGAACTGCAGTGTTGCCACAGTTGCCATGATCGGCTTTAACAGCGGAAGAATGATGAAAAAAAATATCTTAAATCTTCCTGCACCCTCAATCTCCGCAGCCTCTTCCAGCTCCAGCGGAAGGCTTCTGACAAATCCGATGATCATGATGGTAGAGTATGCAATCGCCAGTCCCGCGATCATAATGACAGCACCGGTTCTGGTGTTCAGAAGATTCAGGTTCTTATACATTTTGTAAACAGGGATCATAATTACCTGAAAAGGGAGCATCATGGAACTTACCAGAAGGGTTTCATAAAAACGATAGAATCTTTTTTTGTACTGCCTGCCAATGGCATAGGCAGCCATAGATGCTACCAGCAAAATGATCAGCACGCTGCTCACAGTTACGAAAATACTGTTTTTCATAGAGAGAAAAATATGTGCCTTTTCAATCGCTGCCGAAAAGTTCTCCCAGCGAATCGCCTTTGGAAAAGCCAGGATTCCCTGGGAGGTCTCCTGTTTTGACTTTACTGACATCAGAATACAGATATAAAATGGAAACAAAAACACAGCCGTCATTCCAAACAGCAGTATTTTAGGAATCACTCCTACCCTGCCTTTTTTCATTATGCCTCAACCTCCCTGCTTCGGAAAAATTTTGTCAAAAGCTGCCCGATCACCACAAGGAATACCATAAATACCAGGGAAATTGCCTGGGCATATCCGGCTCTTGAATACTTAAACATATTATCGTAGATCAAAATAGCCACTGTCTGGGACGATCCTGCAGGCCCGCCCCCTGTAGCTGCAAGCACCATGCCGAACTCTCTTAAGGAAGAGGTCAGTGTCAATGTAATACAGATGGTAAAGGAGGGCATCAGCATGGGAATGGTCACATTGCAAAAGCGCTGCCAGGCATTTGCACCGTCGATCATGGCTGCCTCTTCATAGTCACCGGAGATTCCTGCAATGCCTGCCATATAGATCATGACATTTGACCCAAGGCAGTTCCACAGGGAAATAATGATAATTCCCCACAGTACAGTTTCTCTTTTTCCCATGAGGGAATGGCCCAAAACAACGGACAGCAGGTTGGAATCGATATATTTCCACACAAATGCCGCCAGAACCGTACTGATCGCAAGGGGAACGAAAAAGCTTGTTTTAAAAAATACTTTTCCCATAAGCTTTTTGCTCAGGGTAACAGCAAGGAACAATGCCAGTATGTTATTGGCCGTGGTGACACTGACGCCATAAATGATGGTTGTTTTCAAAGGCTTCCAGACCTTGGCATCTGAGAGCAGTCTGATAAAATTTTCCATTCCTGTATAATTGTAAGTTCTTGAAATTCCATCCCAATCCGTAAAAGCCAGCCCGATTCCTGAGAAAAACGGATAAACCACACAGAATAGAAAGAGAATCAGAGACGGGATCAGGAAAACAAAATAACTCATTTCTTTTTTCAGTCGTTTCATATGGCTTCCTTTCTAAAAAACTGCCGCAGCAACAGGTTCCCTCTGCCTTTTACGTACTGCGTTGGGTCTGTCTCTGCGGCAGCTTTCTCTCCTACATTATTTTACAAGATTGTCAAAATCAGCATCCAGGGTCTCAAGGGCTCCTTCAATGTCTTCGCATTCATCCAGGAAAAATTCGGAAACATCATTGATGAACGCATCTTCATTTGCACTTGGGAAACTTTTGGAGGAGATTACCATCACTTCACCGCTGTTCATAATGTCTGCGGCATCCTTGAAAGCACCTTCCAGGTTAGAAGTGTCCACCCCTTTTACAATGGGGATTCCTGCTCCTTTCTCTGCATAAAGGGAAGCGGACTCCGGAGACATCATATATTCCAGGAATTTTTGAGCTTCTTCTTTATGATCGCTTTCTGCTGCAACTGCAACTGCGGATTCCGGCGGACACATGGGCATCACGTTTTCTTCCTCATTTTCGGAAACAGGAAGTGCAAAAATTCCAAACTCTGCATCCGGGTTCATAGCGGTTGCATTGGTCACTGTCCAGGTTCCGTTTAAGATCATTCCTGCTTCTGCATTTGCCAGCAGAGAATAGCAGGTATTCTGGTCTGTTCCGAATGGATCGTCATTCATATAAGGATAGATCTCCTGAAGTTTTATAAAGAACTGTTTCCACTGCTCTGTTTCTGCAAAGGTGCTGCTCCTGTCCACCATTTCCGCAAGGGTGGGGCCGCCCTTGGCCAATACCTGGGCACAGTATGTAGTCTGGGAGGTACCGTTTACCACCCACTGTTCTGAGAATCCGGATGCAATGGGAGTAATGCCGCTGTCCAGAAGCTTCTGGCAGACTTCCAGAAATGCGCTCCATGTCTTTGGAATTTCCATAATCCCGGCTGTCTCAAACGCTGCTTTATTGTAGGTTACGCACATGAAATCATTTGCAATAGGAAGTGCATAGATTTTACCATCTTCTGTTGTAAAAGCATCCAGCATTCCCTCTGCGTAATTGGCAATATTCTCGCTGTCACTGATGTCAAGAATGTATCCGCTGGGCACCATGTCCGACATATCATTTCCGGAAAAAGAAATCAGATCCGGCACATCCCCTGCTGCAAATCTTGTCATAACTGTCTGGTTAAAACTGTCAATGGATGTTTTCTGAATATCAATCTTAATATTGGGATTTTCTGCCTCAAAGCCTGCGATTACTTCATCCAGCCATGCTACATACTGTTCTTCTGCGGAACCGTTGATAAATTCCAGGGTGATTTCTTCCCCTTCTTCCTTGGAAACCTCTTCCTCTTTCACGTCCTCTGCGTATACGCTTCCTGCTGCCATCGTGCATGCCAGGGAACACATCATCATTGCTGCCAAAACCTTTCTTCTCATAACCTTACCTCCTGTAGTGGGCTTGTTTTTTTGATGATCTTATTATAAAAGATCAGGGCACATACCACCTTTTGGATTCTTCTGATTTTATTAAAAAACCGCAGTATTTTCTCTCTGAAAATACCACGGTTTTCTCTAAAAAAGGATTCACCACAAACATCCATTTCATTTCTTCGGATTTCTTTTTATTTTTTCAGATTTCCGTCATGTGAGATACAGACTGCCTGTATTCCTGAATGGTCATCCCTGTAAATTTTTTAAAGATCGTACTAAAGTAGGATGGATTGGCGATGCCTACCATCCGGGCGATTTCATAATTTTTATAACTGCCCTTTTTTATCAGATCCCTGGCTTTCTCCACCCGTATTTCATTAAGGTATTCTGTAACACCCTTTCCCATGTCCTTCTTAAAGATCCCGGACAGGTAGGTTTCATTGAGGCCTGCTTCTCTGGCAATGCTATTAAGTGACAGGTCTTTCCCGTAATTCTTCTGTATAAAACGGATGGCCTGTACCACTGCAGGATGAAATTTCTCGCCTTGCGTCCGTCTAAAAAGCTCTTCCAGAACAGACCGGCACAGGTTCTGTTTCTCATAAAGCATGACCGTTCCTGCAAGCTCCTCACTTATTTTTGCAAACTCCATATTTTCCATTTCATAGTTTAAATTCCGGGCTACAGCATTCAAAAAGAGAAGATAATTTTCCTGCACAGATTCTTCGGAAGGAACTTTTCCGGAAAGGGTTTCCGTCAGGGTATCCAAAGCTTCCTCCGCCTCTTCCAGGCTTTGAATGTTTCTGAAACATTCTGGATCAGCCTGATACTCCTTTTCCCTTTTTTCTAAGGCAGGACGCACATCTTCCCACAGCAAAAGCCTTTGCTTTTTCACACATTTTGCCATTTCCTGGACAGCGCTTGTCTCTCTTACTCTTTCCGGAAGGGACTCTTCCTCTCTTCCCCATCCGCTCACTGCTCCCAGGAAACGCTCCTCTTTCAGCTTATCCCCCAAAATAGAAAGCTTTCGGCTTCTGTCCTCTAACTGAAGCTTCTGGCTATGCTCCTTCTTTACAGAAAAAAGCAACAGATGCTCCTTCCTGCTATGAAGCTCCAGAAGGCTTTCCTCCATCCAAACCTGCTTTCGGCACTCCTCATTCTTCCATTCTTCATTCAGATTTCGGACTCTGCATAAATAAAATCCCCATTGCCCTTCAAGGCAGAACCTGATGTAAGTTTCCGCTCTGCAATCAGACTTTCCATTTATCAGAACATCCATAAACTCCCGGTTCAATGGCTCCTGACTAAGAAGCCCTTCCAGATGCTTTTCCCAGGCACGCTGAATTATCTGTCCTACATCTTCCTTCTCAATATCCTGTTTCAGAATGTAATCCGATGCCCCAAGTTTCAAGGATTCTCTGACAAATTCAAAGTCATCATATGCAGACAGGGCAATGACCAGGATTTCCGGATATGTTTCCCGTATAAAAGCAGTCAGTTCGATACCGTTCATGACAGGCATACTCATGTCTGTCACCACTACCTCCACGGAATGTTCTTTCAGGTATTCCAGCGCGGCAGCCCCGTGAACCGCCTCCCCTGCAATGGTAAAACCGTATTTTTCCCAGGAAACTGCCTTTTTTATGGCAAACCGGAAAAACTTATCATCTTCTACGATCAATACACGCTTCTTCATGCTCTGTTCTCTCTCTTTCGGGAATCATTAATGTAATCCTGGTTCCTTTTCCCGGTTCACTGTCAATCTCGTAGCGGAATCCCTCTCCGTAAACCAGCTTTTGCCTTAAAATAATATTGATTATACCGATTCCGTTAAATCCTTTGTATTTTTCTGTCCTGTTCTGCCGGATTTTTTCCAGAAGCCGGTTTCGTTCTTCTTCTGTCATCCCTTTTCCATTATCCTCCACAGACAAAATCAGGGTATTCTCTCTCACCCTTCCCGTAATTCTGATCACACCGTCATTTCTGGCTGTATCCAGCCCATGAAGGATACTGTTTTCAATAAAAGGCTGCAGCAAAAAGCCCAGGATCCGGAAGTGTTCCGCCTCCTCCGTCACCTCAAACTCCTCCCGGAAGGCATCATCATACCTGGCTTTCTGGATATAGAGATAATTTTTGATGCTTTCCAGTTCCGCTGAAAGGAGAATCTCCTGGTTTGCATTCTTTACAGTAAATCGAAGGAGACTGATAATGGCATCTGCCAGCTTTGCAATTTCATCCTGCCCCTTTTCATAGGCCAGCCATTTCAGGGCGCCAAGGGTATTATACAAAAAGTGGGGATTGATCTGAGCCTCCAGAATCTGATATTGAAGTTCCTGCTTCTCCTCCTCCTCTTTTCTGGCTAACTGATTCAGCTCATCAATCTTCAGCCCCATATGATTAAACTGCAGAATCAGACATCCGATCTCATCATACACTGCAGGGGTAAGCAGTGCTGAATAATTTCCTGTTTCATACTGCTCCATTCCCTTTTCGATTATTTCCAGATTTTTTTTGATACTCCGATAAATGACCATCCCCAACAGTAGTCCGGCTGCCAGGAAAACAAAAGTCGTAAACAATACTCTCGGAATCACCTGTCCTGCTTTCTCCAATATGACAGAATAGGGAATGAAACAGATCATATTCCAGTGAAATTCTGCTGTACGAAGGGGGATTACCTGATATTCCAGTCCATTTAGCTTTCTCCTTGCGGAATATACATAATAGTTTCCTTCTTTATAATGCAGATAAGGAGACAAGGATTTTTCCTCCAGAGATAGGAGATTATTTTGAAAAATATCCCCTTTTTCTCCTGCAATTACCACATTGTCGCCGGACACATAAGGATTATGATCATATTCCAGGTCAAAAAAATCCGAATCCATCTCAAATACAGCGGTTCCTAATGTACGGATTCTCTTTCCGCCCTGATGATTCATAATCTTCCGTACAAAATAAACCCGATCTTCCTCTTTGATCCATTGAATGGGATTTGTATTGCTTACACAGTCCCGAAACTTCTCCGTCATTTCCCCGGCTTTTTCTTCTGTCATTTTGTTATTCTTAGGATCCTGGTCATAAAAATAGATTTTCCCATCCCCATTTTCAAGGATCACTGCTTTGGCATAATCATGAAGAACCGGATGCATAAGAAAAGAGACTGTAAGCCTTTGTTTGTTTAAGGAATATTCCCAGGGGGTACTTTCTTCCCCTGTACCTTCATAAATGGCTCTCAGTTCTTCTGCATTTCCGAAAGAATAGGAGGCATCCTGAAATTCCCTTATTCTGTCTTCCATCTGGATCCCTGCCTGCTTCAAAAGGCTGATGGCAGTATCCTCCACTGTATCGATCAGCGTATTTCTCATGGTAACATAGCTGGTACCCCCAATGGCTGCGCTGCAGACCACCGCAACCATGACCAGATAAACGGTGAGTTTTGTGCGGATTTTCATATCTCTGATTTTTTTCCAAAGATACAGTAAGTAAATGTTTTTCGTTTTCTTTGAAGACATGCTTTTCCTTCTTCCTCCTGATTTCTGTTGGGCACTCAGGCAGCACAGAACTTCTTCCAGGTTTCCTCCGCAAAATTCAAAAGCTCACGTTCGGATTGGATATCCGAGGAATAAGGATAGGTCTCTGCGCATTTTTCAAATTGAAGTTTCATCTTTTCAGCCTTCTCCCTGTCCTTTTCGTGAAGCAGAGCAAGCGCATATTCTGTGCGCAGTACGGAAGGAAAGTTTTTCATGGATTTCATAAATTTCTTCTGCTGCGTAGAATACATTTCTTCTATTTTCTCAGGACGGTTTACTGCAATTAACTCACAGTATATTCTGTCGCAGATGAGCATATAACGATGAATTTCTACCATACCGCTTTTTATTTCCAGCAGATTGGCCATCAGGCTGTCTGCTTCTTCAAATCTCTGTTGATCCATCAGACGATTGCATGCAAAAACGGCCACTGCTGCAGCCATACTGTTTTTCATATCTTCTTCCTTTGGCAGGGCAAACCATTCCTCAGGCATATCTCTAAGGCGGGTGCCTCTCGCCATTTCTTCATTCACCTTCATCTGCAGCCAGAAGGCTCTAAGAGCCACGGGGTTTCGGCAGATGGAAACTGCATTATATCCGTCATTATCCACATTTCCTGCCCGCATAGGAATCCCGTTGAGCATAGCGGTAAACAGTCCTGCTGCGGCAAGCAGAAAAAATGCCGTGGAAAAAATCTCCCCGGATACCAACACATATAATCCCCAAAAGAGCGCCCCTGTAATGAGATTCATAAGCGCCCCTCCAAGATTATAAAGAATCACAGGTATTTTCCCATCAACAAGATCAGGTGGAGACATCAGGCACTGACCTCCGGTTCCTGCAAGTGTAAACCTCTTTAGCTTAAGCTTTCCCTCTTTTTTTACCCACATAAAGCTTCCAATACGAAACGAAAGAAAATGATAGCCGGAAAGTAGCCCTCCCACAAGGTGCCCTGCCTCGTGAATCACAATCTGCACATAAAGAGCACCAATGACCAGCGCCAGCAAAATCAGCAGGCGGAAGATCTTCCCGGTCTCCTCTCCCTCATCTCCCAGGACATAGCCCGCCAGAAAGTATCCGCCTGCTCCGCCTATCATCAGGGAAATTATCATTCCAATATACTTTTTCCATTGCATCTTTTTTCTTTTCTTTTTCTCTTTCATACTTTCTTGTCTCCCGGGTATTCTACAGAAGGAAAATCCCTCCGCGCTTTCCAAACATATCCTGCTGTCTTCTGCATTTAGTTCAAGTATAGCACAGAAATCAGGCGCATGCCAGGCGGATTTACTCCGACAGTTTGAGCCTGATTTCTTCCCGTTGCTGTCCACTCCGTTCCCAGTAACGAGCCAAAATTCATTCCAGGTTGCCTTCGGCAATGGAATTTTGGCTTGTATGTCTCGGGATTTTGGCATATTCATGCCAAAACACCTCGCGGGATAGTGGCGTGTGAAAAGTAACTTCTTCCCTACTGTTTCTGCAGCATTTTCTCCTTCAGCACCTCTTCCATTGTTACCTGTTTTGCTTCTTTGATACTTCCGTCGCTGTTTCTTTTTACGATCACGTATATTTTGCTGCCAAGGGTTTCCTCTGAACCGTTCTGGTACAAGGAACCATTTTCATCTGCCAAAAGGTAAATTGGCTGGTTCTGCCACAGCCAGGCACCATTCGTTTCGTCCAGATCAATGCCGGCTGCTTTATACTCCCGGATCTTTTGCCGGCTTTCTTCACACTCTTTCTCTGTTTCCAGGCAGCTTTCCTCTGCAATGGCTTCGCATACATCACACTCCTGCCTGCACTCAAATCCATTAAATCCATTCTTCGTGCGTTCCTCGTATTCCTCCTTGGCAGCTATCCTCACTCCTGTCAGCTTATAATCCCGGGCTCTTACTGTATAAAGATCAATTTCTCCCTCCGGCATCTCCACTGCCATGCAGGTATCATCCACCTGCCGGTCAATCAGCCAGCGCACGGTTTTTCCCTGATACAGGATCTTGTCTGCTTCTCCGTCATAGGTCACGCCATAAGGTTCCAGATATGCAAGCTGATTTCTCATCTCTTCTTTGTGCCAGTCCAGAAACTTCTTTTTCTCTTCCTCAGAAAGGCCCCTGATCTCACTGAAGTCCCCGTACTCCATGATCATTCCGCTTTCCGTCAGTGTAGCTTCCCCCATCACCGCATCCTGCGCCTGCTCACATTCCACGTCCTCCACTGTATTGCTCTCATTTGTGAAAAACCAGATGACGCTTCCCCGTCCTTCTCCTGCACTTCCCAGATCAATGCTGGTGGTCATCGCCTGCACAGATCCTGCCGCTGCCAGGATAAAAACTACGCCTGCCAAAACTGCTGCTGCCTTTTTTCTCATAATATCCAACTCCTTTTCTGTTTATTTATTTTACAGTCAAAGAATATCATGAGAATTTGTAATCCAACTGGAGTTTGTATGTGTTTTTTGTGTAGAAGCGGATGACTGTCACCGAGCGTTTCCCGTATTGGATTCTGTATATCGGCCTCTGACAATCAATACTGTTTTTCCCTGAAATGCCAGCCCATAAGTGTAAATATTCGCTTCAGGAACACCTTTTTCTATCAGTGTGCTGAAATCCTGTATCCCGATTGCTGCCGTCCTGCTCATGGGCACCTTCTGTAATTCATAAATAAACAGCCAGTACATCGCATTTTCTTCAGTATAGCAGTTTATAAATTGAAATACAATGTTCAAATCACCCGGACTCCTAAAGAGAAAATCGGTATAATCGTACTGGCAAACCGGAACGATAAGGTTATTCCTCAAATTAAACCGGAAAGATGCAATATTATTGAGGTGAACGATAATGCCGATTGACGATTTGACAGCCTTGGGGGAGGCGCTCCGAGCAGCACGAAAAGAAAAAAATCTAACGCAGGAACAGCTGGCCGATAAATCCCATGTTTCTACCAAACAGATTGCTGATATTGAGAAAGCCAGGAGAAATCCTTCCTATTTTCCTCCAACAGCTGGGCATACTCAGTCTGCAATTCCTTGACCTTGGGCAGCTTCTTGATGCCCATTTCATCAAAGGCATTTTTGGCGGCCTGATGAAGTAAAATGTCCGCTTCATGCTCCTCACGAAACTTCTTGGAATAACCGGCCTTGCGGTAGGCCACATAGATCTCGCGGGTCTTGGCATAATTGACGATATGGGTCCGCAGGACGGCGATCTCTGTCATGCGTTTCTCCGCCGCCTTGATCTGCGCCGACAGCTCGTTATGGTGGGCGGTAGCCGCCGCTGCTTTTTCTTCCAGAACCGCATATTCCAGCAGGTTATGCTCGGTGAGATAATTCACGGTCTGCGCCATCTGCTTCAGGTTGAAAACCTTGGCCCACCGTGCATAGCCAGCACCTTTGCCTGCCTGCAATTTTTCCTGGATGTCCACCAGCAGATTGACTTTCGGCGGCTCCGGTTGCAGGGCTGTTTTTCTGCATGGCGTATGCTGTTTTTTCCCAGCCAGTACCGCACGTATATCATCTTCACTGTAACCCTCGCCCAGCTTCTCATCCATGCGTGCAACATTCTTCCAGCCGGGAGCTTTGAGCCGGATAGATTTTCCGCGCCGGGACACTTCACAGCCCATCTCTGTAAGCAGCTTTAGCAGTTCATCAAAGTCTGCCGGTTTTTGTTCCAACGCCTGGTCAATCATCACCCGCAGCTGTTCCCGGTGGGATGGCTTCGCCTGATCGCCCAGCCACTTGTTATAGCTTTTTCCGTGAGGTTTGTGGATCTCCACAATGGATAATCCGTTCTCAATACAGATGGTGTCGCTCAGCTGTCGGACGGCTTTTGTGCTGCCCCAAAAATTACGGAACTTCCGGTCGCATTCTGTATTGACTGCCGACCAGATGATGTGATTATGGACATGGGATTTGTCAATGTGGGTACAGACCACAAAGGCGTGGTTTCCTTTCGTAAAACACCTGGCAAACTCTACACCCAGCCAGTTGGCTTCCTCCGGTGTAATTTCTCCGGGGCGGAAGGACTGGCGCACATGGTAGGCGATCACATCGTCCGAACCACGCACCCGTCCGGTGACGGCAATGTACTGCCGCTTTGCCAGCAGAAACTCAGCATCGACTGCCCGGCTGTCACATTCATAGCCGGTAATCAGTTTGCCATTGTCAGTCTTTTGCGGATTTGCCACATAGTCGATAATATCACTGATGGCCTTGCTTTCTGTACGGCCTTTGCCAGTGTGCAGCGGCATGATGCGTGTGGTTGCCATAATAACTCCGCCTCTCCAAAAAGAAAATGGCCTGCCGAAGCAGACCGCCTTGTATCAATTATCTGTTTTATACCTTATGACAGGAACTTGTTTTACTCTTTTCCCAATCGTTTGCCGTTTCAGTGCAAAGACCATATCTGGGGTACGTTCAAAAAAACCTCGTCTTTTTTCCAACTCATACCGCATTTACAATGTTGCAAACCAATAAACTGCTGTTTCTTTTTCCTGCCGCAATTCGGACAGATTTTGTTGTTAGCACCCATATCAATCTTCCAGTTTATAAAAATCGTCCAAATTCAATTCGCGCTTCAATTCTTCCTCTGATGGCAGGTAAGTAAAAT
>JAETNR010000147.1 GCA_021772055.1 Blautia sp.
ATCGAATCCTTTAACTAAAGGGCCGCCCCCGTTTCCGCTAAAACAATCAGAAACGGGGGCGGCCGCACATTTTGAGCTCCGTGTCAACCCCTTAAAGTAATTTTTTTGAAATTTTGGTAACAGTTCAGCCTTCCAACTGAACCAACTGGTATTACACCGGCTAAAATATAGCCGGTGTACCCATAAATAACTTTCTTATATTTTCAATCATTCCCATATTTCGTTTTTTGAGGGTTTCGATTATAGTCATGATAGAACAGTACATCTCATGGCCGCTTTCTTTCCGGAAACCTCCCGCCATTTTCTGTCTGTTCTTTGCTTTCCGTAAATCCCTTTCTGACAGATTATCATCAAACGGTACGGCGAAGTCATGCAGGAACAGCAGATGATTATGGCTGTACTTTTTCAGCCTGCCAAGCAGCGCCGTTTCCTCCTGTTTTGCATATTTATGGGCAGTGGCTTTATTCTCCTCACACCCCTGTTTCAGAATGGAAAAGTATTTTTCCTCATAATCAGCTATCATTCCGGCAGGCATAACCTCCGCCCCCTGTGCCATCAGTCCCTTACGCTGCTTATTCATCCCGCCCAGTAGCGAAATCATTTTGTCCGACCACTGGTTTCCTGTTTCCTCTGTATTCTTTCGAAGATACCGGATGATGTGGACATTGCATTCTGCATGGTCTGTCCCAAAGTGGTATAGGGCTGTTTCGTGGTCATGAAGGAGAATCCCTGCATACTGGCCCAGAAAATTCAGTCCTCTCAGAGCTTCTATGGATTTACTGTTCATGGCATGGTATACCACGGTATCCCCTGCACTGAAATTGCGTATATACTTCTGCTCCCCGTTTACTGTTACGGTTGTGGCATCCGTTGCCACTACGTCCTGAATAAGCAGCTTCTCTTCCAGATGCCGGATGCTTGTCCCTGATGCCCCGGCAAACTTCCGGCAGAAACCGTAAACGCTCCCTTCTGATAAATCCAATTCCCCGCCTCCTGCTGCATTCAGGAAAGCGGCGATCCTGTCATTCGACATAACCCCTTCACTGTATAAGGAAACAGCCAGGGCCTTTACATTTTCGCCATAAGTTACATCACTGCGATACTGTGCCGGAATAGAAAATTTCCCATTTTCATCTGCAAAAATACGGATCTCCGTAATGACGGGCTCCACGCTTAGATCCACAACATATTTTGTAATGTAATTCTGTCCGGATACTTTGCCGATTGTCCTGATCTCATGTCTGCATCTTCCGGCTGCGATTTTTTCTTCTATGTCGGATTTGGTAAGCGTCGTTCCGGCATGGCCTTTCTGTCCGCCTGCCTTACGCTCCGTTTTCTTTCTTCCGTTAAATGCATTTGCGGGTTTTCCGCCTTTCTGGTCAGTGGATGGCGGGAGGGAGGTGTTGGAACTGTCATTGTTAATGATGCTTCTTAAACGGGCGTTGTCATCTTTGAGAAGCCGGTTTTCTTCCGTCAGACTGTCTATTTTTTTGTTCAGGCGGTCAACATCTTCTTTGTGTTCCCTTTTTTCACTGCGAAGGCTATCCTCCATGGCGTCGAGGCGTGCCATAACCTCCATGAGCTGGTTATACATACCCTTTTCATAATTTCCACCCATCTGTGGCCGCCTCCTTTCCCTGGAATTCCTGACAAAATGATTTTATCAGAAATCCAGGGAAAAAGCGAATCCAAGAGTTTTCCTGTTTCGTCAAAATGACGGTGGATAAGTTTTGTTTTCAATGGTTTGGTGTGTATCAGTTCCACTCAATACAAAGAAAAAGCGGAAAATTGGAAATGATTATCCACATAAATTTCCAGAACTGTTTTTTTGATATCCATTCATTTGGTGCAGGTCTGTTTTTGGTGGAAAAGTCATTGCGATGAGGTAAAAAAATTTCGTCACTTTTACAATAACTTTTTGTTCCGTTCAGCTGGAAGGCTGAACTGTTACAAATTTTGAAAATTTGAGTTAGACCCTTATTCAGAGTCTAACCCAATAGCTTAACTAACTGACATTGAAAGTAAGAAAATTGCAGAAGTTCAAAAATCATATTTTACAGATTTATTTTTTGAAACTTTTGAGATACCCGAAAAGTCTATATAGTAAAAGAACAAAAGAAAGGTGTGCACCTGTTATGAAGCAAATATTATATGAAAGGCTGATTCAGTATATTCTTGAAAACCAAGACCGGTTTTACCGAGTAGCTTATAGTTATACCAGGCATCAGGAGGACGCTCTTGACGTTGTCCAAAGTGCGGTCTGCAAAGCGCTTGAGGCGCATGAAAGCATAAAAAATGAGGATGCGATCCAGACCTGGTTTTATAGAATATTAATTAATGAAAGTCTGACGGTTCTGAAAAAACGGAAGAGGCTTTTGCTTTCCGACGATGGACTGGAACAGGAGGAGGCGTATTACGAAAAGGGCTATGAACAGGATGATGACCTGGAAAAAGAATTAGACCGATTGGATATGGATGTGCAGGGAATTATTAAACTCCGGTTTTTTGAAGAGCTGTCTTTGAAAGAAATTTCCTGTATCACCGGATTAAATCTGAATACGGTTAAAACGAAACTCTATCGTGGCTTAAAACAATTAAAGGAAAATATTCAGGAGGCAGAGATATGGGCAAATTAGATACGATGAAAGAAAGATATGATCAGATTACAATTCCGGAGGAACTTAACTTTCGGATTCAGCAGGAGATACAAAAGTCAAGGAAACAGCAGGAAGAAAAAAATGGGGTTGGCAGTATCCGCAGATTCAATAGGATAATACACAGTGCGGAAGCAGCGGCAGCGGCTGTATGCATTCTTTTTACAGCGGCTTTGAATACGAGTCCGGTATTTGCAAAAGAAGCAGGAGAGTTTCCGGTGATTGGAGGGCTTGCCCGGGTACTGACATTCCGTTCTTATGAAACAGAAAAGGATGATATAGCGGTGTCTGTGGAAATTCCAACGATTGAGATGATCGCAGAGGATACCGGAATCACGGTGAATGGGATCAATCAGGAAATCCTTGCCTGCTGCAGCCAGTATGCAGATGAGGCGCTCCAACGTGCAGAAGAATACAGGACCGCTTTTCTGGAAACAGGAGGAACGCTGGAAGAATGGGCGGAGCACAATATCAAGATTACCGTGGATTATGAAATAAAGCAGCAGGGCAGCGATTACCTTTCCTTTGTTGTGTGGGGAACTGAAAGCTGGACATCCGCTTATAGTGAATCAAGATATTACAACATGAATTTGAGAACAGGAAAGCTGGTCACGTTAAAGGATATGCTGGGCGATGGTTATGTGGAAATGGTAAACGAAAGCATCAGGGAACAGATCGCTGAAAGACAAAAAGCAGGAGAAGTATTCTTTACAGCAGAGGAAGGTGGTTTTGCAGGGATTTCGGAAGAGGTAAAGTTTTATATCAATAAGAATAACCGCCCGGTTATTGTTTTTGGAAAATATGAAATTGCACCTGGTTCATCAGGGGAGATTGAATTTGAAATTACAGGAGGAAAGTAGGTGAGAAAGAAAATGAAGAATGTAGCTGTTATGATTTTGGGCTTTGTTCTTACAGGAGCGGTTCTGACGGGATGCGGCGAAAGTTAGCAGTCCCGTCAGGATACAAAACAGGTTGAGTGTGGACGAAGGGGCTGTCGGGAAATAACGATTTATGCCTCTGATAGGTAAGAAAGAGACAGTCCCTTAGAAATTCGGGCTTTTTCAAGACCTCGGATTTTTACTGGACTGTCCCTTTCTTTTTGCGCTCTTTTGGCTAAACTGCTTTCTCCTCCTTTTTTCCTTCATATCGTTCAATTTCATGATGGATAAAACGATGGTATTTCATGATATTTCGACCGATTGCATACAACATAAACTCTTTATATACTTTTTTCGCCGAACGGTAGTTGAACCTCCGAAAATCCTCGTTTTCCTTTATGTCCCCAAAGTGGCCCTCCGTCTGGATGGAGCGTGTCTGGCGCTTCAGGATGCCGGTTTCACTCTGGATATTTGCATTGGATTCTTCCTTCAGTTCTTCCCATCGTTCGTTGATCTTCATGACCTTATTCCGGTCAGGATTCTTTTGGGCATTATATTTGTAAAGACATTTGGCTTTGTGGCTACATCCACTGCAGTCCGCACATCCATATACCTCAAACGTCTGGGTATATCCCTCCTGTTCTTTGCTTTCTGTCCGGATATGGCGCAGCTCCCTTCCGTCATGGCAGACGTAATAAGGCTCATCTTCAAAGACGGCATAGGTCATGTTGTAATACTTTCCGATATCTTCTTTGTAGGCACGGGCCTTCCGTTTCTCATGATCCTGGAGCTTTATATAGCTGCTGATTCCATTCTTTTTCAGATATATCAGGTTCTTTTCGCTGCAGTAGCCGCTGTCAGCAGTAACTGCCTCCAGGATATCCCCGAATGCTTTCTGATGCTTTTCCAGAGCAGGGATCAGCGTATTGTAATCGGTCCGGTCGCTGCTCACATAACTATGGACAATAAAGTAATTCTCTACCGCGATTTGGACATTGTATGCCGGCTTTAATTGCCCGTTCAGCATGTGGTCCTCTTTCATCCGCATAAACGTTGCTTCCAGATCCGTCTTGGAATAGCTGTTACGGTCTTTCCCCATGATCTCAAAACATTCCTTATATTCCATAAGACGCCTGCCGCACTCTTCCAGTTCCTCATAAAGCTTCTGGATCTCCGGCTTACGCTTCCCCTTTCTGCTGACAGACTGGATCCCTTCGCCTTCTGCGATCCGCATCAGGTTTTTCTGCATCTTTAAGAGTTCAAGCGGAGAACAGTTATCAATCTCAATAAGGGTATTGTTCGAAATTTTTTTATGCTTTGTCAGCTTCCTCTGTCTGTTTTCTTCGATCACTTTCCGGACCTTTTCCATCCCCTCAATCACGAACATCCGGGCTTCTCCAATGTCGTATTTCGGTCCATATCCATTCTCATGTACAAACGCGTTATACTTTGCGTAAAGGGCATCTATGGTATCCAGCAGACCGGCAAGATGATAATTTATGCTTCCCCGCCAGACAAAGGTGTAGCGGTTTGCGTTCGCTTCTATCTTGGTCCCATCGATATAAAGCTCTTTGAGCGTAAGAAGCCCTTCCTTTTGCAGGCGGCGCATAAACTGATAGTTCAATTCATCCAGGACTTCGCCTGTCAGTTTTTTTCCTTTAAAGTCATAAAAAGCATCCCTCTTAGGTTTCTGCCCTTTGGTCAGCCAGATAAAGGCAAGATCCCTCTGGCACAGGTCCACGATACGGTCAACCGCCCTGACTCCGCGCATATTTGCGTAAGTAACCACAGAATACAGCATGATTGGGTTATACCCGGTTCTTCCCTTATCTGAATAACAGGCCAGAAGGCCTGAAAAATCTAATTCCTCCATCACTTTTTTCAAGGTATAGACTGGATCGTCGTCGGGTAAGCTCAATTCGAAGAAACTGAAGTTAATTTTTTGTTGACCAATATCAAAAAAGTCATTATAATAATCTTGTCTGAGCATAGTTCCATTATAACATGGAACGGAGAAAAGATGGTTGTCGTTAGCCATCTTTTTTCTTTTTAATAGATAAATTTCGGGGGCAGGTGTGATCCGCATAGATCACACCTGCCCCTGTGTATGACTATCTATTTTCCGACAGCCCC
>JAETNR010000148.1 GCA_021772055.1 Blautia sp.
CGGACATCTGCTGAATAATTTTTCTCCAGCCTTCAAAGCCTTCAGATGCGCCTCTTTTTTCTCTCGTTGATAGAGGGCTGCATAGACCACTTTCTTTCCCTCTGTGACAGGATGGACACGGGCTTTTGAAAAAACAATGGCCTTGCTTTTCCATATCTTTCCGCATTCCTCGCAGACAATGGAAAACTCAAATTTATCCTCTGTCGAGCAATCTGTCAGTATATCCTGTAAAACCCTCTGCACCGTTTGACCAACCCCTTTCCAAGATTCTAAAATTTCCGAGAAACAACGCATGCATCGCTTGTAATACCATCATATTAGTTAGAAAATCAGAAATCTATGGTACCAGGTCTACTTTTTAGCCTCCAAAGAAAAAAGTAAGCCGAGTCTACCACCAAAAAGGCAATGGTAGACCCGGTATACCATACAAAAAGCACAAAAACCATCCGTAATTTTTGTGCTTTTTGCTTCATTTGTTCACTTGTCTGTCTCTATTCCCGAAACGTCTGTTTTCTCATCCAGTTGAAGTTTCTCAATGCAGTCACATCTCCGGAAGAGGTCCAGATACATCATCAGTTCCTCATTGGATGAAATCTCCAACTTCCTGTAGATATTGCCGTTGTGTTTTTTTACGGTACTCATGCTGACACATGCTGCCGTTGGTATCTGCGCCACCTCATAACCGTTCATATAATATCGGAAGATATTATACTCCGCATTGGTCAGCGTTTTTACATTCAGGGCAAAGTGTTCAAAGAGTTCTGCCATATTCGGCGGCAGGTCGCCTGCCTCTGGTGGTTTCCCCCTTTCCGCCAGCCATCTGCAAAGCTCTTCCAACTCTGCAAATCTGTATTTGCCATCGCCTGTCTGCTGACCATCCCGGATATCCTGAAAGCCCTGAAGGATCGGTCGTACAAATTTTTTCGACAACAGCCATGCAAGCGCGATCATAATGAGGACAAATCCCAGTATGACGCCCATGATGGCAGCCTTATTCCTCAGAATATACTGGTCGCAGCTTTCCCGCGGAATCAAAACTGCAACTGCCCACTCCTGTCCACTGCTCCCAGGTATCTCTAAGGGCATCTGAATTCCATAATAATCACACTTTAAGGAGCGGTATGTGCTGTAATAAGCGTTCTTTTCTATGATGGATAAGCTTTCCGCGTTATCAAGCCAAGTGCCTTCCGTATTTCCTGCCATGCCCTGATCCAGTCTCAGATTCCCGTTTTCCACTGGCGCGATGACCGTAACTACGGAACCATAGGAACTGGCTGTAGCCAGATATTCCAGGCTGAAATGAACGGCATTCAGTTCGATCCCACAAGCTCCCAGAAATTCTCCCGTGTCTGTATACATCGGTACAAGAAGCAGGATCACATCCTCCCAAGTGTTTTTTAGATTCATTCGACTGATCCAGTAATAACCGGACTCCGACTGCCCAAGGCCGGCTTCCAGTTCCTGATAACCCAGAAGCCCCTCTGTATTCAGTTCCATATTCCAGCGGTTATGCAGTTCCAACCCATTTTCTCTGGCAATTTCCGTATTCCCACGGAACAAAATGGTTTCCGGGCTTAAAATCACATTGCTGCTCACATTGATCAGCCGCAGATAGACACCACACCGGGACTGATCGGCTTCCGGAATCTGTGTATTTATCGTTGCATTTACCAAAGCAAATACACCGCTACTTCGCCCCAGCCGGATTGTTGTATTAAGTTCCGAATACATCATTTTCTGTATTTCCAAAAGCAGCTCCGGCCGGTCGTTCAGATCCGAGACTGACATTCCTTTTTCGTCCAGAAAATCCTCTATGTCCTGTTCCAGTTCTCTGGAAAGCTGCAGGTTGTATCCGGTGTAAGTCTCCATTTCCTCCGAGACTTTATCATACGTGGTATGTAACTGACTCTCCATCGCCTGCGCAATCTGCGGCTCCGCCTTCAGCGGCCCACCGATGGCTGTCAAAAGCAGCAAAAGAATGCCTAACGCTGCCAGGATCAAACAAAGCAGATACATCATCAGCTTCCTGTGC
>JAETNR010000149.1 GCA_021772055.1 Blautia sp.
AAAACCTGTTTCAATTATTGGAAAGGCATGGTAAAATATGAGCCATAGGCAAGTTTGCCTGTGGCTCGCTAAAAAATGAAATTTTTTTTATTCCTTACTTGACACAAGCAGATCTGGTGCTGATCCATCAGCCTTTTAATGATTACTACGGAACTTACCGGGCAATGGAGGAGGCTTATAAGGAAGGCTGGTTGCGCGCGATCGGCGTTTCCAATTTTTATCCTGACAGGCTGGTTGACCTGTGCAGCTTTGCAGAAGTAATCCCTGCGGTGAACCAAGTGGAAACTCATGTATTTTGCCAACAGCGCAAAGCTCATGAATACATGGCAAAATATGGTGTCCAGCATGAGTCATGGGGACCCTTCGCAGAAGGCAGGAAGGATTTCTTTGCCAATCCGGTTTTAAATGAAATTGGCAGGAAACATGGGAAAAGCGCAGCACAGGCCGCGCTTCGGTTCCTGCTCCAGAATGATGTGGTTGTAATACCAAAATCGACCCATAAGGAACGCATGCTCCAGAATATGGATGTGTTTGACTTTGCTTTGGATGAACAGGATATGGCAGCAATCCGGGAGTTGGATGAACAGGAAAGCCTGTTCTTTTCCCATTATGATCCGGCTACGGTAGAAATGATGGCAGGACTTCAAAGATAGGGAGGCCGAGAACATTATGAAGCGTTTACTAGCATTATTTTTAACAGTTATATTAGCATTTAGTGTTACCGCATGCGGAGATGAGGGCAGACGAAATGGAACATTTCCGGCGGAGGAACCGGAAAAGCAGGAGCAAGAGGCGTTCGGCGATGGATGGGCGGTACAGAGCGATGAAGCATCTTCATTTGATGAAAGCGCAGACAGTGAGGGTGCGGATAATGGGAACGGGGGCAGGATTCTGATTGCTTACTTTTCGGCGGCGGAAAACAGCGGTGTGGATGCGGTTTCTTCCGCAAGCTACTCCATGGTGAACGGGGAAGCAGTGGGACGGCTTAGTGCAGTGGCAAATATGATCCAAAGCGAAACCGGCGGGGATTTGTTTTCTATCCGGACTTCTGTAGTATATCCGGCAGACGGAGGAGAACTGATCGAGTACGCGGCACAGGAACAGGATGAGCATGCAAGGCCGGAACTGACCAGCCATATAGAAAATTTGGATCAGTATGACATTGTTTTTATCGGATTTCCGACATGGTGGTACGATATGCCCCAGGTTCTGTACAGCTTTTTTGACGAATATGATTTTTCAGGGAAGACCATCATTCCCTTTAATGTCCATAATGGCAGCCGTTTTTCGGGAACCATTGAGACCATTCAGGAACTGGAGCCGGAGGCAACGGTTATGACAGATGGGTTTACGGTTAATGAAAGGGATGTACCCGATGCAGCGGGCGATGTGGCAGACTGGCTGGAAGGGATCGGTTATTGAACTTTGGATAGCGCAGAATTCCCGGATGTTTTAAAAACATACAATCCGTAAACCCGCATAAACATTGGGTTTGCAAAATTTATTTATATAGACATGGCTGTTTGCAGTGATTGTGACAGTGATAGCAAAGAAAGTATAGTAGATGCCTTTTTGAGAAATTATGTTCAAGAACGGAATGCCGGAAAATGTGGTTGACGTTAAAATTGCCAGGTTTTTGTCAGAAGCATTTGGAAATGTTCCCGCACTTGTCATGGAGCTGATACATGAATTAAAGGAATGAGATTGTAATACGGATGACTCATATTTTAATGATTTGATAATGGCTAAAGCTGATGGTGTGGAGAAACAGTTAGAACACGTGATTTTTTCAAGAATTGATGATGAGAATGTAAGAATGCTTTTATATAGGCTTGCGGGCGTAGAACATGACATTTTACGGGCTTTGCGGCATATCCTATAATTTGTCTTGGTTCGTTGGGAAGCGTGATATTTTCAGATTTTGGTGTAGAAAATGGTGTAGTAGGTGAATTTAAGAACCGCTAATGCCAAAACAAAATAGACTTTGTTCTCTGATTGTGCTATACT
>JAETNR010000150.1 GCA_021772055.1 Blautia sp.
GTGCAGTCTCGGAAACTCTGTAAAAAGGCAGTAAAAAATATATTTTTTAAACAGCAGTTTGAGAGCAGGTAAAAAGGTGGTTACTCTTGAGGTATTTTGGAGACAAAGATCAGAAAAAATTGCATGAGAAATAAGCCTGCCAAAAATATGCTTTTGGCAAACTAATAGTAGTTTTAATGTTGCTCGTTTTGTGCCTGTAGTTATGAATTGTACAGGTGGGTAGCTTTATATCTCGCATCCAGATGAATGCAGATTCCAATCAGCATGCTCCAGAAGGAAAAGTGGTCCTGGCCGCGTATTTTTAAGTGCTGCAGGCAGTAGTCATTCAGGACGCGGTTATTGACCCGTTCACATGCGGTGCGCTCACGGTATATTTTTTTATACGCTTCTGAATCCCGCGAAATGCGCGGCTGGAAGCGAAGGTCGTTGTTATTTTTTATGTAAACCGTACGGCCGTAACTTCCTGGAGAACATTCTTTTTCGTATGGACAGGCATCTATACGTTTGCATTTCAGTGGGCAGCGGTATTTATGTGCATCTTTTACAGAATCATTCCCCCAGGAACACATTTTGTGTCCTGCCCTGCAAAGAGGATGGCCGTCTTTGTCAAAAGTAATGTCATTCGGGGCGTTTTCCGAAGACTTTGCCCGTCCGTTGATATCAATAAGTGCGTTGATATCCCAATGTTCCAGCAGCTCATAAGTCGGAATATTGTCGTGTGCGGAGTCAAGGCAGATATTTTTTGGTGAAATACCGGGGCCATTGCGTCCGAAATCATCTATGGCATAGAGGAAGTTTTTGCTGTCATGGCGGCGGGCGCTGGTAAACTTCATCAACAGGGGGAGTTCCACTTTCAGCTGGTTGTTCCTGCAGCACAGCATATAAAGCGTATGCCCGAAGTACCATGTGTTGTTGTCACTGTCCCATCCCCATTCGGCATCGGGGTCAGAATAATGACGGGAACAGCCGCTGCGGTAAGGGCAGGAGTGTCCGCAGGAAGGCAGGTGTCTGCCAAAAGGAGAAGCATGTGAAATGACGGCAGTGCCATCTCCGGACATAGTAAGGTTTTCTGCATCAATGAGGCCGAGCTGTACGGAAGGGAGGACGGCAAGGATGGAAAAGATCTTTTGCAGTGCAGCTTCCGGATTATCAGAGGCAGGTTTTCCATCCATGATGTCATTTACAATATCCCTGGTGGTAACTGTACTTGGATCTTCCGGTTCCACCAGTTTGCCATCAGGGCCAATAATTTTTTTCGGCTTTTTCCCGTTTTTACCAGCAGGGAGCAGTGTTTGGCGGGAATAATTGTCCCTAGGAGCCAGCCAGAAGCGGTTCATAAAGTCATAGTAAGAAGCAAGCGGAGGCAGTTCTTCTATAGAAGTGCATCCTATAAGGACAGTCAGTGCGATGGATTTAGGAAGGACTTCCCTGACCCATAAAGTAAGGCTTGTGTGTGCTTTGGTTTTATTAAAAAGCAGGACAAAGAGGATCAGGGAGCGCAGGATCTGCGCCTGATGTTTTGCGGGCCGGCCATCTGCAGAATAAAAATCTTTGATAAACTGGACAACCGAATCAAGGTTTAAATTGATGAGTTTCTGGCGTTCTTCCTCATAAGAATCGAAGGAATATTTTGGGTTGTTACGGGAAAGCCTGCGGCCAATTTTAGTAACAATGGTTCTGTACTCGTTGTGGCTCTGCCATAATTCGGGTTTGAACATAAATGTGACCTCCTTTTGTTTAAGAAATGAAATGATGGAAACTATGTCTTAAACGAAAGGGCCGTTTTAGCTGATTTTAATCAGCTAAAACGGCCGCACATTTTGGAGTAAATGTCAATACATTTTTAAGAAAAAAATAAAATATTTGCAGGAACAAAGACCTATGTAGAAGGAAAATGTTACAAAATGAAGTAAAAAATAGAGGTGAAAATGTGATTTTGGAAATGGTAAAACCCATGAAAAATAAGGGCTATGAGTTTCCGAGAACACAC
>JAETNR010000064.1 GCA_021772055.1 Blautia sp.
ATACACTTTATCTCTTCTGTGGAAGACGTACAGACCGCATCAAGGGGCTTGTATGGGAAGGGGACGGATGGCTCCTGTTATACAAGCGGCTCTCGGAAAGCCGGTTCCAGTGGCCGTGCACCCCGGAGGAGGTACGTGAATTAACGCCGCAGCAGTTCCGGTGGCTGATGGAAGGGCTGACGATCACCCCGAAGAAATCGGTCAGGACGGTGGAACCGCCGGAATACATGGGATGACCTTGTGCAGAACAGAGAAATTTCAGGACGCTTTTTCCGCCGGCAAAATTGTCCTGTCCCATCCCCGCATGGCCGTACGGGACACTGTAAAAGAGCCCGGGAAGGATGCAGACGCCCATTTTCCTAAGAAAACAGCTTCTGGAACAGGCAATGTACAGGAGCCGTATCCGCTGTTTTAACCATAGGCATTATGACGGACGCCTGTCGATTCCGGATTCGCAAAAAACGCCATTTTCTGCTATACTGGAAACAGTGAAAATACCGGGAGGCAGAGGCATGGCCCTGGAATATACAGAAGAAAAACTGAACAGCTGAAGCAGATTGACCATAATCTCCAGCTGGTACTGGAACAGCTGGCGGATTTAAAAAGGCACCGGTTTGGCAGGTCATCGGAAAAGCACGAAACAGAAGAACAGATTTCTTTTATGGAAGCGGATGGGAAGATTGTATTCTTTAACGAATCCGAAGCTGTCGCTGCGGAGGAGAACACAGAGGAGCCGGAGGCCGTTTCCCGCACAAAGCCGAAGAAAAAGCAGGGGAAACGGGAAGAAGACCTGGACGGGATCCCGGTAGTTGTGGTGGAACATTCCATGGCGGATGGGGAACTGGAAGATAGATTTGGAAAAGATGGCTGGAAACAGCTTCCGGATGAAGTATACCGCCGGTACAGCTTTACCCCGGCGAAAATCGAAGTGGAGGAGCACCATGTAAAGGTGTATGCAGGGAAGGAGACGGAAGAGGTCGTCAAGGCGCCGCATCCGCAGGCTTTATTAAGGGGAAGCCTTGTTTCCCCCTCACTGGAGGCAGCGGTAATGAACGCCAAATATGTCAATGCCGTCCCGCTTTACCGGCAGGAACAGGAGTTTGAACGTTACGGCCTGCACATTTCAAAACAGAATATGGCGAACTGGACGATCCAGTGCGCAGACCGTTACCTTGCGGTTCTTTATGATTACCTCCACGAAAAGCTGTACGGCTATCACGTCCTGCAGGCAGACGAAACTCCTGTACTGGTAAATAAGGACGGCCGCCCCGCCGGGAGCAAAAGCTACATGTGGGCGTACCGCACCGGACGGATGTATACGGAATGCCAGATCGTCCTGTATGAATACCAGCGGACGCGCAACGCCAGCCATCCAAGGGAATTCCTGAAGGATTTCAGCTGGGTATGTGTCACGGACGGCTACCAGGTCTACCACACCATTGAAGAGGAGCGGGAAGACCTGCGGATCGCCGGATGCTGGTCCCATGCCAGGCGGCGGTTCGACGAAGCGGTCAAGGCCCTGCCGAAACAGAGGCAGAATGACAGCCGTGCGTACCTTGCACTGACGATGATACAGGCAATCTACCGGGAGGAAAAACAATTGAAAGATCTCCCGGCAGACGAGCGGAAAACCCGCCGCCAGCTGAGCGTAAAGCCCCTGGTGGAGGCTTATTTCACATGGGTTCGTGAAAACCTCCCGAAAGTGCCGCCCAAAAGCAAGACGTGGGAAGGCTTGAGCTATTCCCTGAACCAGGAGAAATACCTGAAAGTATTCCTGGAGGATGGCGAAGTTCCAATGGACAATAATGCTGCGGAGCAGTCCATCCGCAGGTTCTGCATTGGCAAGAAAAACTGGGTGATGATCGATGCCATTGCTGGTGCAAAGTCCAGCGCCATCATCTACAGCATTGCGGAAACTGCAAAAGCAAACAACTTAAAACCGTATGATTACTTTGAATTTCTGCTTACCGAGATCCCAAAACATCTGGATGATACAGACCGCAGTTTTCTGGATGACCTGCTCCCCTGGTCCCCAAGCCTGCCGGAGAACTGCAGGAAGCCTGATAAGAATGAAATGAAATAAAGATTGGAGCAGATCTGTTTCTATCATACAGGTTTGCTCCAGTTTTGTATAGGTACTCACTATCTACCGTTTACGGATACCATGCACGGGTAACCGTGGATTCTGCCATGAAATGAACTTCGTCCTGGTAGCATATGACTGCATCCGGGTCGTTTTCTAGGTTCGAGAGTTTTTTTAAACTCATTGCGCAGCGGATTTTCCTCGCTGCCTTTAGAGGGAAATGTCTGCGGGCATATCAGCGAGAATCCCAGTTCATGCAGGAGCCGCCGGCACTGCCTTACGCACAAAAAGACATCATACTGCGAGGCAATATAGTCCGATAAGGATGATCCGTCCCAGACAGTATAACCAAAAGAAGCGGGTTCAGAAGCGATTGCGGCTTTAATATTTTCTTTTTACGATTCGGTAAGGCATCGTGGGCGTCCGGGCTGTTTCCGGGGGGGGCCAAACCCATACTCGTCAACAATCCTGACCCAAGTCAGTCGCCTGATGACATTTTCGGCATTCCGATAGGCGGCCGCTGCACTGCGGTCATTGCAGTCTTTAACGGTACAGTCTGCAATTCCCGGAAAGGCATGATAACTGCGCAGTCCGTCGCAAAGGGCGGGCATTCCGTCTGTGATATGTCCGTCAAATATACTGACCAGTTCCGCAGCACTGGGTTTTGTCCTGTTAATGGTAGCAGTAATGGCATCCCCATTACGCTGGATGCCCGTGCAGATGCATACATACTCATTAGAAATGCCCCTTTTTACAGCTTTTGCCCCATGCTTGCGCGGGTTTCTGGGAATGGAGCCGCCCAGTTCTTTTCCCTTATAGCAGTCCGGGACATATTCGGACACACCGCCAAGAAAAACACCGCTTATTTCAGGAGGCTGCTGCCGAGACATAAGTATTTTGTGCCGCATATCAAAGACCGTCTGATGGGAACAGCCGATTCTCTGCGCGGTATAATCAATGGCATTGCCCTGAATAGTGTCCTTTATAACTTCGCGCCATACCTTTGGCGGGAAATGAGAGTTTGACATAATGGCATGGGAGCCGCAGTAAGGACAGTTCGGTTTCGGAGTCAGTGTACATTTTGTCTCCATGAGGATAACCGCATCCAATAGGAATGCAATGTCTTCTTCCGAAAACAGGTTTATGTGGCTGATGAGCAGTTCCTTATTAGTCATGATATTCCCTCATGGATCAATTCGGGAATATTATACTGCTTTCTATGTCCTATAGACCGGACTCAGAAGGCTTGCCGACTCATTTACTGACTAACACCATTGAAAATAATCCAATGCCTCCTTTGGAAAGATTCAGACATTTTATCTCTTATTTCTTCCTGCGTCTTGTAAAATATCTTCATTTTCAAATTATTTGATTTATTTCCTGCCGACATTATTATTTCATAATTTCCCGCCAATCCATTGCCTCCTGTTGAAAGTGTTTTTCACATATATCAATCAGCATCATATCCCGTTTATACTGATCTGCTTCTCTTTCAAAAGCACCTGCATTATTAAAATATAAATACAAAGTACTCAAAAGATATTCGCGGCTTATCCGATAGGTATTCCAAAGATTTTTATAATTCTGGAAGGACAGATAGGTATTGATCCCTGTAACAGACGCACCCAAAGCGGCAATCAGTACTTTAAAAATGATACTGCTATTAGCAAAAACAGATGCAACAGGAATAATACCGCTTATCATAATGGATGCTGTCATCCAGCACTGATATCTTGCTTTGCATACATTACATTTTGTACGATACCAATCCATTTGTTTGATAACACGTTCCTGGATATATCGTTTGATTCTTTCATTTTCCACGCCCTCAATCCAATCCTCAAAAGGCTTCTGTCGTTCATTCAATGTTTCTTTACGCATATAGTATTCCCCCTATTATCATCCTGCCTTATCTTAATCTATAAATTATTGTAACATCAGCAATCTGCATGTATCAATTTACCATATTCCCAGATACCGCTTTCACAGACTTCTGCTCCGTTATTAAAAACTGCGCCATATCCATGAAAATTTCCATTCAAAAATTCACCCCGATATTTTTTTAGTTTATTATCGTCATATAATATACCGTCTCCCGTAATATTCCAACTGTCCTGATTATTTCTGCACATAGTACCGGAATAATAAAAGCGGCTTTGCGGGTGTTCCGGATTATGGATTTCAAGATAAGATACACACCGCCAGATACCTGATACCCTTTGCCCGCTGTGTATAAACTGATAGACTCCTTGATAATTATTTTTGATGCCACCGTCTTTCCACATCCCAGAAAAAGTACTCCCACATCCAAACGTATGAACTCCATATCCATTAGGCTGAAATTTTCGAACTTCTCCCTGATAGGATTCCCCTGTGTCCCGCCATCTAATCGTTCCCTCACCACAAGGAATGGTTTTAATCCCAAACAGCCCCTTTTCAAGATACGCCATTCCACTGTAAAAGGTCTTGCGGTCATTAATATTCATCTCATTCACATAAGTCCACCCACTACAATCTACAGTTGCTTTATCTGCAAAAGTATATATGCCATGACCGTCCGGCATTCCATTATGAAACATTCCTTCATATGTATTTTCATGTAATGATTTGTATACCCCCATCCCCTCCAAATGTCCATTTTCCCAATACCCGACAAATTTAGAGCCGTCTGCCTGTACACTGCTTCCATATCCGTCAGGAAGAAGTTCCTTGCGGACTTCTCCAAAGTATTTGCCATCCTTTGTAATCAGGTAACCTTTTCCAACCGGCGGATGATTACAAAAATACCCGGTAAATACACCATTATCATATATACGCTCCGTTTCTACCGAAAACTCTCCTTCAAATGCTTTTCCATCCATACGGGTAAAAATAGCCTGTCCTGCCGGAAATCCATTTTTCCAGATGCCTTTCAACGAAGACTTGTCAAACCATTGGCAGGTATTCTCCTGTTTCACAAAGGTTATGGAATGTTCAAATACAGTTCCCTCCATAAGCTGCGCAATATGCTCTTTGTAGTTTTGGACAACTGTATTCATTTCCTGAAACAATAACTGTTTTATCTCCGTCATCCTGCTTATTTTTTTCCAGTACTGTCCTTTTTGCCTGACCTGCTCCAAAAAGTCGGAAACGCTTAAAGAAAATGTATCTTTTTTGATTATATAGGCACAGCAAAGCGGATAACAACCGTTCTTTTGAAATGCTTCATACCCTGCCCAAAACTCTTCCTGTGTATATGCTCCCGCTTCATCCCCAATCAATGCAATCAGAATATGAGATTTTTCAACCATTTTGTTATATGTATCCTGCTTTTTTGCTGCATTAAATGCATTCGATACATTATGACATCCTGTGACATCAAAACGAAATATTTCCTGCTCGGAATTATATTCATCCACAGCGTCTGCCGCCGCCTCTATCCACTGTGCCATATTATGCGTAGACGTAGCAATATAAATTTTAAAAACAAAGGGTGTGCAACTCATGGTATTCCTCCTGCTCATTATTTTATCAGCTTATTTTCATTTATTATATCTTATGATGTGTGTGTCAAAAGTCAGTAAAAAAACTAACTTTTGACACACAAAAAGTTACTTTTGTTCTTTGACAACTGAATAAAACTATGTTTTCAAATAAAACGCCATGACAGAAGCGCTTATTACTGTTTTATGCGGGCTCAAAGCTTCTACATTTTAACTTACCTTGGGTAAACCGCATCAGTTTACTGAAATTTAAGGCAGCAACCTTAAAGCCAAAGAACTGCTTTGTCTTCAGCTTCCCTCTTACCGGCATTTTGTCCGCAGCGTATTTATTTCGAAGGATGGATGGAACTGTCTCCACCCCATTGCGGATCCGGCTTATAAGGGTCCTCGTTTCCTCATCCATAAACTCCACAGACTCCAGAATGCGTCTTCTGGATCTTAACGGGATGAGCAGGCTGGCGGTTCTCTTCTTTATATTAGGATTGCACTGGCTTTGGTAAGGGCAGCCTTCGCATTGATGTCTGTGAAATGATACCCTTATGGTATCCGTCTGTTTGATATAGGAACTGCTTTTGGGGACATCGCCCGCCGGGCAGCTGGATATCCGGCGTCCGCTTTCATCCAGATCAAACTGTCCAAGTATCTCTTTCGGTTTGCGCCCCAAAAGCCCTGTCGTTAACAGATCCATGTTTTTATCAGCGGCAAGCCTGGATGCTTCTTCGCCAGCATATGCGCCATCTGTGATGAGAGTAGATGTTTCTTCTGATACTTCTGCGTTTTCCAGATATTCTTTAATAAAAGAAGCATCGCTCCTTGTATTAACGTCATACTGGTAATCAACGATTACGGAGCCTTTTTCATCTACAGCTTCAATAAAGTTGGCACAATAGCCTTTGTGGGATTTCCCCGCCTTGCTTCTGTAGGTTGCATCTGGGTCAGATGGGTTTTGCAGGATATCAGGAGCCATCCCGTCCCCTTTGTTTTTGGGAACACGGCCGCCTTTGCCATCCTTCTTTGTCTGCTCATCAATAGCTCTCTGCAGGAGCTGGTACTCCTCTGTCTGTCCATACTCATCCCTGCATTTAGGAAGCAGGGAGACAGCATCATTGATGACCTTCTGGATCTTTTCATTCTGTGGCGTGGACTGATCATGGTAAATGACACGGTTCCTGTTATTCGGATCCGAATATCCGTCCAGCCCTTCGATCAGTTCAGCCTGTCCATCGCGTGCTATTTCACGTACGAGGTTGGCAAGACAGGTATATAAAAGTTCCAGACGCCCCATCTGGCGGATGTTAGACTCGATCATCATACTGTCCATCTGCCTGACAGTTGGCGCGATGTCCATATATTTCCGCATGTTTTCTGCAAGGGAGACCATACAGTCGTGGATGAGATCCTTTCCCGTAACCAGTTCGTATGCTGTTACCCTCTCCCGGAACCTGCTGAATGTACGGTCGCTCAGAGGCTGGTTCTCATAACTGGTAGTATGCAGGGCATACTGATATCTGAAATCAAACTCGCATTCCTCAAGGATCTCCTCATCTGTAAGGCCATTAAATTCTTTGAGGATGAGTGCTCCGACAATCACATTGACCGGGGCATTCGGACGGGAATTTTTCTTACCGCTGTAAAGAGGGGCAAACAGCCTTTCATCGATATTAGAAAAAATGTGGTCTGAAAATGGCTTTGCCCATGATTTATCCAGTATTTTTTGTTTGCGTTCCGATAAGAACCCAAGTGAATCAAAGAGGGAAATCTGCTGGTAATTATTCAAAACAAAAGACATTGCTTATACCTCGTAAAATATATATCATAGTTATATTTTACCAGAAAACAGCAAGGAAACATAGCTTTATTCAGTTGTCAAAGGACTAAAATTTGATGCTAGTGTACTTTTGACACCCACATCATCTTATACATATACTTGTATAAAGGTTCTTCCATATAAGCATCTGGAAGTTTGAGCAATGCCATCTGCGTATCTCCATCCAACATTCCAATCCATGACCGTAAAAGCGCTACAGCAACCTCTTTAACTATAAGATTCATTTCCATCTGTATTCGCGTGATATCATCGGCACCTTCCGGTATGCTTACCTCATTTTCTTCCATAATGGAACAGGCATCTTTCAGAAAGCGGATAATCTTTTCATCATATATTGGCGTATATACAAGTGTTTCGGTCAGTAAACAATCAAACATCGTATATGTATCCAATACATCCTCTGATTTATTATCCTCCGCTCCGACTTTTAATAGCAATTCCAAATATGCTTCCAGCCCAGGCTTCACCCTTTCCGGAAGTCCCTGATAAGCTGCTGCTCGGAAATAGCATAAATAAAAACCATCCAAATCTAAAGCCCGATAAGCGATTTCTCCCTCAAGAAGAAACTGCCACAGCGCATCACACCGCTGAAACCATGACTCTTCTGCATAATCGTTTGCATCATCCAATTCACCCACCATTTCCCGCAGTACATAATGAACTAAATCTATATCATTTTTTACAGACAATATCCTGCCTTTCATCCAAACTGAGACATGAAAGGTTACAAAGAAAGCGCAACGCTTCCTCGTCCGGAAACGGAACGGTCAGAATGAGGCTGTCACTTATGCCCCTTATGCTCCAGCAAAACATTCCATTTTCTGTGATACATGCTGAATCAATCTTTCTATTCTCTGCCCATTATTCCCAAAAAGTAAAATATCTCCCGATTGCAATTCCACCGCCGTCCATGTATCCCCAAAACAAACTCTGAGAATCTCTTCATTTCCACAATCCAGTTTTCCCACCTCTTCAAATTCCTTTAAATGGGAATAATAAGTCATAAACTTCTCATAGCTATCCTGCTCATTCAGATCCATCGTGAGATTTTTTTCAGTAAGAAGCTTCTGCAACGAATAAAAAGAAACCATATCATCACGATTATCAACTAACAGACACCCCTCCTTTGTAATACAAGCAGCCCGGATATTCTCCTCTCTGACCGCCCCGGCGATTTCCTTTCCTTCCTTCCAATCCCAGACATGGACATGGGATGCGCTCCAGACAATCAAATACTCATTTTGATCCGGATGAAATCCAATTCCCAGAAAAGCCTCTTTAGAATAACATTCAGATTTAAAAAGCAGTTCACCATCCTGTGAATATATTTCAAAATATCCTCCTGGATTAGCAAGACCGCCCTGAAATTCTGTGCCATACGCTAAGGCAAAATACGCATTATCCGTGCTGATATCCATGCCTGTCGTATAGTCTATATATCTCTGAACGCCAGTTTTCAGACTGAGTTCTTCCATCCCTTCCCATCCGTTTAAGGAATAGAGATGAACAATCCCCTTGTAAGCAACCGCTCTCTCTTCGTTTAACACAGAAGCCGCAGGAAGCAATTCGTCATAAAACAGATCTGTTTCCTCATAAATCAGACTGCTTTCCTGAGGTATCGGAATCGTATATTCACGCTCCATTCCCGGATGATAGAAAAAAATATCCTGCTCATCGCAGAAAACCCACCAATCGGAAAATCCGAAAGAAAATGCTGGTAACTTTCCGGCAGTCTGTTCAGTTCCTGTCCATCCACATTGATAATCCGATAGCCGTCTCTTCCCCCGCAAAGATAGTTGCCTGTTTCCGGGTTTCCCGCATAAGCATACGCCACAGGAAGAAAAGCCTGCCCCGAAATACGACCGTTCGCTTCTTCTTCCAAAATAGGCCATGCATACTCTTGCAGCAATAACGATGCCCCGATCGCGGCCGATGACTGCTCCGGTTCTAGCGCCAGGCCTGTGTATAGTAGAGCAGCGTCTTTTCTGTTTGTGCTGATATAAATCATCAAACCTACATCCCAGTATCGGTGCCGCTATTCGAAGGAACTCTACTTTCATCTTACTCAGACTCTTTTTAAGTGAATCTGCCCGAACATCGGCGCTGAGCGGCCTGACCCCCACTTTCTGGACCTCTTCTCCTTCTTCTGATTGTTTATCAGGCATCTCCTCATAGAGCAGTTCTTCCGGAAGAACTGCTTTCGAATCTCCCGATATCAGCAAGGTGAGAATATTTTTCGTGCTTCCGTGATGCGCTTCCTTAAACAAGCGGATTTCTTCCATACACCACAAAGAATCTTTTGTCTGTTCCGAACAGACAACAATCAAATAGCGTGATTGTAAAAGTGCATTCTTAATATCCTGTCCAAGATTATTGCTCGTCTGCAATTCGCTTTGATCCCGAAATATGCACAACGGTTTTTTCCGCTTGTACAATCTGGAATTTTCCAGCAAAATCTACAGACGGGAATCAACAGCCATATCAAGTGATAAATGGCGATAAGAAATAAACGCATCATATTTTTCCATTTCAATCCTCCCTCTTACTTATGTTCTCGATTATAACAAAATTCCCATTCATATTCAATTTTTTAGTCATATAGTATGTCCTGAAAGATCTTCTTCCCTCTGTCCCCGCCTCTTCTTTGTCCTCTGCCGGACGGCAGTCTCCATTGCTTCACCCGCTTCTTCGTCAGCCACAGCCTCTGCTTCGTTAAAGAATACAATCTTTCTGCCCCTTCTTCCCATACCAATCCTTTGATACGGTCTGTATACCGCCCACAGAAAAGGAAAAAGGCATCAGGCATATAAGGTCTGTTTCCCGTCTGCGCCTCCACCAGCGCTGCCAGACGATCCCTTTACGGAAATATTATTCACGGAGACGGCATTGCTCAGCCATTATGATTGTTTCTAAACTCATAGACTTAACTCCCTATGTCAGTATGAAAAATTGAGCCTTAACTTTGTATACCCGTGATAGAAATATAGTCTATTGTCTCATGCTTCTCTATATCAGTCAAAGCACTCATTATCTGCCGCTTATTGAAGATGTTCTTAATGACGAAGACATCCCAATAGACAACAACACCGTCGAGCAGTCGGTTCGTGGATTCTGCATCGGCAAAAAATCCGAGGCATGATCGCAAGGGCAAAATCGAGTGCCATTATATGCAGTATTGCGGAAACGGCAAAAGCCAATAACCTGAAACTGTATGATTATTTCGAATATCTGCTTATCGAAATCCCGAAATATTTGGGTGGCACTGAACGCAGTTTTCTGGATGACTTGCTTCCCTGGCCGCCTAATCTTCCCGCGAACTGCCAGAAACCGGGTAAAAAAGAAGTAAAATAAGACTGTAGATAATCTATCTCTAGCATATGGGGTTGCTACAGTTTTATATAGGTACAGATATCTACCGTTTACTAAAAAATCCTCCTTTTCAATAAGAATTGTCATATCTTGATTCTTACCAAAAAAGAGGTGTTCTTTTTCAAAACCACATGCTTATTCTGTATTCTCCGTTCTATTTTTATCCACAAACCATACTATTGTATACATATCTGTTTTCTTTTTAAATCGAAAACCACGCTTTGCAAATACTACTGCCGCCAGCAACAAAATTGCCATCAAAATATAAGAGCGGTTCCCATATAATAAAAGTACTAAAATACCAACTATTAGAGCAGTTGTTGCATTTTTGCAAAAAACAGGTATTGATGCATAATTATGTATTCTTCTATACTTTTCATCCGACTGGATTATCCCGTACATATATTTCCTATAAAGCAGCCAACCCTGCATTTCTATTTTTTCATTAATTTTATCCTGCCCTTCTGCCAGCCCTGAGTTCACCAATGCTGCTGCCAACTCTTTTTCTGATATCCCTGTCCCTTCTATTCCCCCTGTACGCTCATCGATTTTTATCTTCCCTAACAACCGTCCTATCCAACATTTTTTTCTAGGCAACTTTCTTTCCTTTTTTATATATTTATCACATAAGCTAATAATAGATGCTGATATTTCTGATAACAAAATCCCCGTCAGATAACTTATAATAAAAAATGCGAAAACTATCCCTCCCTCATAATCCTTATATACTTTCTCCACCATACCACTATATTGTTGAGATGCACCTACTATTATGATCAAATTCAAAATGCATCCCGGAAACATGTAACCCAGCAAATCATATAATGTAATTTTCTCTAATAAATTCTCCAATTCTTTAGTCTTCCCCCTCTGCTCTCCTTAAAGCTTTGCAAATTTCCCATCTGTCTGATGTTGTCAATCCACTGGTATATCATCTGCCTGTCATAGACTAAGTTTTCCCTTTCATCCCTTACTTTTTCCATAGCACATGCCATCAGTGCATACTCATTTTCCAAAGAAGTATGAAATATCCCTTTATCATCCGTATTGATAGATACATTAATTTGCGGACACGCTCTCAATTTTTTTTCATCCCATGTCAAATCCTTATTATACATCTGTACAATTGGCAATTCATCATAACTCTCAGCTATACTAATCGCTAAATTTGAAGAAGGATTTGTTTCCACTCCAATCCCTCTTGCGGCAAAATCCTTCCCCATAGCTTTCTGTACTGCTTCCACCCCTTTTACATATACTGGCGGAATATATACTTGTATACTTTTCCCCCCTTCTTTCCTGACCTTCCAATCATAATGATACAAATAATATAACAGGGCAACTTCCTCCCGCATCCTGTTCGCAAATTCCTCTGGATATACACGGTTAATTAGCCAATTTCTTTTATAAGTATTGTCATTGCCAAATCTCTGCCCCATATACAAGCTTGGTTCATCCCCCCTTAATTTCCAAGCCTCATAATATGCATAAATACTGGGAGTTATATTCTCTTTTTCTTCGCTTTCCATATAGATACGTGAAAAATAAAAATCAAACTCTTTAAGAAGCATTTCTTTTAAATTGCCAAAACCATCCATCCCATATTCTATCAACTTATGGTACAACCAAACTACATTATCCAAATAATCCTGACAGGAAATTACTATAGTATGTTTTTTTAATAAATACCACTTTTTTACGTCAATTCCTAATACCGTTCCATGTCCAATTCGATCCCCACATTGCAGATTCAGAAAATGAACCGCTTCGTCCACCGCCCGTAATCCATCGACAATATCAAGAAAATCCTCCCCGACATGATATGTCATCTTCATCTGGGGAATTCTTTTCGCCCCTGCCACTTCTTCCACAACATGTTCGGATAAGAAACGAAATACTACTGCAAATACCTCCGGCCTACAGCCGATTTCCTGGGAACAGGCATCTATGCCAAGCACATTAGAAGCCAGCCCCCTATAATATTCCCGAAACTCATAGATAGCATTTGCTTTCTCTTCCAATTCCTTTCGTTGCTTATAATGCCTGCAATAACAGCCACCAAAGCATTCGCGCGGAGGCAAATCCTCATCTTTTCTTTTAGCAAAATGGAAAACGTAATAATAATTATTGTTTAGTATCGGTTTTTTTCGTCGCCGCAAAACTTCATTTATTTCAAAAACCATCCTGGCATTCTCTTCTGCACTTTTTTGAGGTAAAATACGCATCTCCAGACTACGGATATTTCCGTTCTCTATACTTCCATATACAGCATTCTCTATCATTTTTCCATAATCTGTATATACTCCTTTTCGCTTACTATAAATTTGAAAATTTTCAAACCCTACCGTATCATTTACTTGCAATAATTCACTTCTCACATTCTGTTTAATCACAAGATACGCATAAAACCATTGATAATAAATACTAGGCAGCCGCCTATCATTATCATCCTTCAATTCATCTACCAATACTTGATACATGAACCACCGCTCTCCAGATAGCCAATAGGACTCTGCCTTTGCTCTTCCTGCATAACCCGCCCCATAAAAAGCATAATCAGGCAACTCTCCTAATCCCTTCAGAAGAGCCATATCCCTAATAAAATCTATCATTGTTTGGATCTGATAATAATAATCCTCAACATTTAAGTCACCCGATAATATTTTTTGAATCCAGATGCCATCCTTATTCAATTCAAATCCTTCTGACGATGATAGCCAACTCTCTCCTTCTTTCTCTTTGTCCGTTTCTTCCAAACCCAAAAGAGCATAAATAATACATATACGTATTAATGCCGCCTTCAATATCCTTGTTACAAAAGATTCCTCCGAATACTTGAGATTATAATGCTCCCTCGTCACTCTTTGTTTTTTCTCTGTTTCTTTAGAAAAGTCTGATAATGCACCAGAGACCACATGATTCATAAAATAAATCCACATTAAATGAAAAGATGGTGCGGAACCATAGAGATGAAAATGATTTTCTGAAATCCCCCTTTCTACAATGCGTTTTAACTGTACATTGTTATGCCCAATTGTCATATTCCATGCAAAATCAACATGCTTATCCCGAAAACGCATGAATCGCATTGCATAGTAGGCACATACCAACAAATCCTCTTCTACATAATTTGTAATCTGGCGGAATCTTAATAAACTGCTATACTTGCACATCGTTTCATTATCTTCCGTAATTAAAAGTTGTTCCGCCAATTCTTCCAAGGCTGCAAAAACATTAAGCCCGCTTCGGTCTTTCATACCGGCAAAAGGATGCCCCTCTTCATGTATGCTATCCTTTATGTATCTATATAATTGATCATTTTCTGTATCGCTATATTGATGCATATAAGCTTTCGATATCTGCAGAAACTCTTCTTTTGAAAAGTCATTATATTTAATACTACCGTTCTCTGCCAGAATCGATTTTGCCGAAACTGCGCTATAATACCACCTTACTATATGATCTAAATTATACACATTCTTCCCCTTTAAATTCCTTTGTATTATTGAGGGCTTATCTGACTGTCTATTCCCACATTAGTGTCTATACTCTTTAATACTGTACTTAATAAATTATCCAACTCTTTATTTGGAACCTCCGTTTTTGTTTCGCAGCAAAAGCCAAAATACCTTATGAACGGGCAACTTATAAACCTTTTGGCAAGCTCTGCAAAGCCCTCGTCATCTTTATCCTCGCCACCCTTCTTCATTTTCTCATAATACTCTCCCTCTTTATTAAGTTCCTCTATAATATATCCATATGCCTTTCTAAAATAATTACCGATTTGCTCATACTCCTCTATTTTTCCACCATCTTTCATTTTGCGCAAAACTCGCTTCATAATATTATAAGACATATCTAAATTATAAAACGGGAAATAGATAATATTATTATGCCTCTCATCATGTTCATGCCATATGGATTCTTTTCTTCCTTCTTGTATTGCATGATCCAATACTGCTAAATCAGATTCCTGCATTTCATTGCTGTTTTCCTCTGCGAATTTCGTTATACACTCCTTAATATTCCTGCATAAATCATCAAGCAACTCCTTCCTAGCCATAACAGCTATCTCTTTCCCAATAAACCCAAACATATCAAAATCCGCAGATCCCAGATCAGTAGTAATTTTTACTTGTATACCTTCTCCATAAATATTACTCCCTTTTTTTAGTTCAAATTTCCATTTCAGGACATCGGTTTTCCCTTGTTCTGTTTTTATATTTGAAAAGAGCAAAGATATGCATTCCAAATAAGGAATTATTTTATTTAATTTTACAATCAGTTTCTTTGCATTCTCTATCCCCTTTATGCTTCCTTCTATCACTTTAACAATTTGAATATTCTCTATACTTACTTTCTGCATATAGCCAAATTTCAAATATGACCTTGAATTTCCAATATCACTTTTGATTTCTACTTTCGGTATCCATTTGCCCAACCATTGGTTTCCAAATGTTTGTCCCAAAAACTTTATCAGCCGATTTTCTGCCCTTTCTTTGGCTGTCTGATCTATATTATGGCAATAACTAAAATATTCCCTGACCATTTCAGATGTAAAAGATGCCAAGATACAATGCCCCAATACTTTATTATTATAATTTGCTCTCCCGATATCATAAATCTCTTTCAATAAATCACTATACTTATAATCCATCTCATCTACTTTATCCGGTATTTTTAAAATACTCTCGCTCTGCTTCCAATACCGAATAAAATTCACCGCATATTCTGCCCTTCTTTCAATCCCCCTCTCTAAAATGAGTTTAAATAGTTCCATTTGCTTGTCATTCAGCAACTGAAGAGCCATGCGCTCTGTAATATCCTGATTAAATCGGTCATGGTTTCGATCATATAATATAATAAGATTTTCTTCCCCTTCACAATTTTCCTTTTCTATTTCCTGTATCGGAAACAAAGTATTTAAAAAATGATTATAAGAAGTCAGCTCCCTAACTGTATTAGGTAGGCAGAAATGTTTCTTTAACCCGCATGCATCATAATAAATTAAAGTTTTCTCCGCAATCTTCCCTAAAATAAATTTTTTAACATCTTGCTTATTCCCCTTACTTTCAATTACCTTCGTTTGTTTTGTTATAATACGTCCTCCGGGAAGGTATATTCTGTTCGATAATGGAATTACTTTTAATAAATAGTCATCATTCAGCTTTTTGACTTTTTTGACAGCCTCTTTAATAGCTTCGGAATCCTCACATATTTTCCCCTGAATCAAAGCTTTTTCAAAATATCTTTCAGAAACTGAACGCAACTGTTTATAATCCACTGCAATCAACACAATAACTCTCCAGTTTAATAAATACTTATGTAATTGCTCCAGCATTTCATATCCCTTTTTCAGGTTTAAATCTAAATCATCTACCGTTACTACAAGATATGACTCTTTATCCATATTTCCTTTGTCAATCAGTTCCAAAAAATCATTTATTAATTTTTCAAAAGCCTCTTTTGTTTTGAGGCTGCTAGAAACATTTTTCAGTTTCACCAATACAGACTCTCCTAAAACCTCCCTTCTTTCGCTATGACCGACATTATTATAGTTCTTATATACTTCATCAAACTCTTTCATTATTGTTTTGCTTAACTCATCCCGACTCCCCGCCCCCATCCTTTTCCTATATTCGGCCTCAAACACTTGATACATATTTGCCCATATCAACTCTAATAAGTCCTCTTTCGCTTCCAGTACAGACGCATCAATAGGCGGCATAATATAAAAACGGTACGGAACTCTATTTATGTTTTTATTCGAAAGATAATCATTCCATAAATTCAATTTATGTTGATAATTTGATAATACTTCACAAAACTCATTCACCGCTGTAGTCTTCCCGCTCCCCCTTTTCCCTATGAAGGCAATTATATTACTATGCATTAAATAATTATTGCCTGCAATTTCCGACGGGAAAAGAAAAGCATCCCTGTTTCCCCTTTTTCTCCCTTCCTCTGCCTTCTGCCTATCCACTTTCATCAGTTCGATATTTTTTAATATGATTCCCAAAGCCTCACAATAACAATTTTTATACAATGGGTGTACAATTCCAAGCTCTTCACACCCCTTCAGATCCTCTTCTATAATAATTTCCAACTCATCATACTCGTTATTCATAATTTTTATCCCCTTTCGCCTTACCCTGTATAAACTATATAAAAGAAGTCTAACCCGCTTACAAATCTACTAATTTTTGCCTGTATTCATCCGCTTTTTCCTTATTTCGTATATTTCTATATGATTCCATCATCAGCCGATAAACCGTCTTAGGATTCAGCCTTTTTTTCAAAATCTCTATATAAACCAACTTTTTATCTTCATAAAACACTTCAAGGAACTTACTATTTTCTATTTTCCTATCAATGATTTCTATGGCTCTATTGCCCATTTTAATAGCGTCTACATAACTTCCCATTTGATAATAAATGAAACACTCCTGCGTATATACCTTAAAAGCATATTCCAATTCCAAAGAATCCGCAAAATCTATTTTCAATTTTAATTCCAGTTTATCTAAAATATTATCAAACAACTTCAAGGCATTGTCATATTCCTTCTTGTCTCTTTTAAAAACAGCCAGCTTATAATTATTCCTAAACTTCTCCTTTTTCCTGTTCGCATTGGTATAACAGATTTCTGCTTCTTCTTCTTTTTTGAAAGACTCATACCTCTTTCCCATCCAATAATATACTGGAGATGCAAAACAAACCTCTCCCATCTCTTGCAGGGCATCTTTAAAAGCCATTAACGCCTCATTCCCGCATCCTGACGATGGCTCATAGCTTAAACCTAATAATATTTTTGCATTAGTAAAATTATCGTAGGCTTTGCATAAGTCCTTGCAATCCTTCACAAGCCCCTCCAAAGGGAAATAAAGAATATCATTTTGATAATCGCAAGCATTATTCGCCTTCACAGCACACCACAATTGTGCATAACGATAATACATGCAAACTTTATCACTAATTCCCTGGATTATGCACTCCCTCACTTGTTTATAGCCTTGAATAAATGCTCCTTTCGCTTCTCCTGCTGCTAGTGATGGAAGCTTTGCATAATACTGCAGATTCATGCTATGAAGCATCAAATCATTTTGTATATATATTTCCGCCAAATCCTCCAATAATCCGGCCATATTGTCATCCTTATTTTCTCCATCTGCCTGTTCCAACACCTTATCAATCACATGAACCAATAGTTGCTTCTGTTGTTCTTTATTCAAATATTTATTAACAGGCCTCGGAAAAGGATCACTTACTGTCGAACGTTCGCCATATTCCTTTAAACACTCACTAAAATATACTGTCTTAGGAGAAAGCCTCCCTATCAAGGAAGCATATTCCTCCGCCGTGCATCCAAGCAGCCGCTCTTCCTGATTTGTAATCTCCCTATTACCCACAAAAATAAACGCATCATAATCCTCGCTGCTGCTCTTTTCCAATAGCTGCCTGGCATCCATTTTCACTAATATATCTTCGCATACAAATATACCCAAAAAACGGAACATCTCCGCCAAATAAGAAAAATCCGTCCTATAGATTACGTCATGAATAATCATTATTGATTTTAATATTTTATAATTCATAAGTCCACCCATCTCTGTACAAGCGCTGTAAAAGCGCGTTTCTATGTCACCTTACTTTTCTTCATTCAACGGCGGGCTTCCTCTCCTGTCGAATTTTTGTTCCTTTCCTCGGTTTATTTGCACACTTTCATATACCCTCAAATCATCCGATGATGCTATTTTATAATTTATAGCGCATTCCGCTTCCTGGTATATTCGGGCAACAAAATAAGCAAACTCCTCACGGTTCAGAGAAGTCTGTTTTCTTAAAATATCCACTGACACATCATAAAAACTTTTTTTAACTGCATAATTTAACAAACGACTTATTTCTTCGCTCTTGTCAGGATTTTCTTTTTCCATCTCCGCCAGCAACTTCTCAAATTTTTCCACATCTATATATATATCGTTGCCAGCCATTTTCATAAACGGGCATATATTTCCCAATGCCTGGTTGGACAATTCCTCCCGAACCAACAAAACCTTATGCACCGTTGGCACTTTCACATCGCCGGCTGAAACCGTCAAGCCTAATCCCATGCGGCATTCTGCCTGTTTAGTATTATAACTTCGATGGCGTATACAAACCATGCATACTTCCCCGATTATTTCGTTCTTTAAAATAAGATATGCAGCACCCAACGAATCAGAAACTAAAATCCGCCCCACATAAGATTTTATTATGGTTTTATCACTTATATCTTTTACCCCTGTATCCAAGTCTAGTCGAAGGCCGTAAAATTCCCCCTCCTCTTCTACATGAAGAATTCCATGCAAAATTTTGTCCTCGTCTTCAGCCGTCGACAAATAATACATATGGAAGTCTCCTACATAGCATGCCATTTCTTTATTTGATTTATTCCCATCATGCAATGTGTCCGAATCATGGGGATTACAAAAGTCTTCCCGGAGTCTGTTTTCTCCAGACACAAAAAAATCCATTGGCAAATTCAAGACTATACTAATAGAAGCCAGCTGGTATGCGCTTAACGATTTTTTACCTGAACAGATTTTTGATATATCCGATTGTGCAATAGGCATACCTATCTCTGTACATTTTGCAACCAGCTGGCATTGTTTTAGATTTCTTTTCTCTAATTCAGATTTTATCCTTTGTGAAATTGTATAATCAAAATCATTCATTAGAACATTTCTTCCCCCTAATGTTCTTGTGCTTCTGCCATTATCAATCAGTCTTGCTATGACTCAGGCCATATGATATTCTCATCAGAATCTCATTATTCCAATAACTATAAATAGATTCCAGAACGACCAATGAATTATTTTAACATACAAATTTATTTGTGTAAACTATTTTTTCATTTTTGCAATTATTTTTTAATAATGTCAACCGTAAGTAGGAAATAATCCGTACCTGTTTATAAATCTATGTATCTGGTAAAATATTCTCATAGCAATTCATCCGCACTTTGACAAAAAAATCCACCTAACAGTTTCTGCTAAGTGG
>JAETNR010000151.1 GCA_021772055.1 Blautia sp.
TCCTGTTTTTGACAGTTGAGGGAAAATAGAATCGCTACAATACTAGAAGGCATGGGTATTGTAGCGATTTTAAACGTTGTTTTGGACTATAGTATTTTACTTCCTGCCTTTACTTTGTTTCTGAATTGTTTTCATTTGACTTTTGGTGATGAATTTAAAGCCAGTGTCAAAACCACAGATCCTGTGCAGGGCATCTGTTAACCTGTCACGTGTATAAAGCGGGATAAATCCCTGCTCCTGTATGTCTGCAAAATTTATCGTTTTTAGTTTTTCCAGAATCGTCTCGCAGGTAAAGGCGTGTTCTAACTCTTTTTCAAGATAACGGTATATGACTAATGAAAGAAAACAGATGAGGAAATGGGCTTTTATTCGTATTTCATCATGAAGATATACCGGTCTTGCTTCAAAATCTGTTTTCATGATCCGGAAGCATTCTTCGATTTCCCATCTTCCTTCACTGACTTTTAAAATATCCTTCACATCATCGTCCAGCAGATCGGTAGTTACTGCATACATTCCATCATAGAGCGATTCCTGCCCGATTTTTTCTGTATCCAGATAATGATGGATTTTTGCCGCTTCTCCATCTTCAGTTACGGCAGCCTTTCCAATAAAGCGGGCAGGATCATTAGGATTTCTGCGCTCTTTTTTTACTTTTCCGGAATTCAGCATCTTCTCAGCACGTTCCACCTGGACATCACGTATCGTTTTCTGATACCTTGCGTATTTCGGCGAATAAGTAACAATCAGACGCTGGTGGAGTGAGTGGGGAGTATAGGGCTCATCTTTATAATACAGCCCATTATCATCTTCCGGGATTTCAGAAAGGTCAACCGGTCTGTCATCTGAGACACGCTTAAATCCGGTTCTGTCCAGGGCCCATTTTTTATCGTCTTTATTTAACTTTTTGATAGACTGGGTGACAATAAAGGAACGTTCACCGGCATGGTTGATTTTTTTGACTGCCTCTGAACCGAGTCCGGCATCACTGCAGTAAATAAATTTTGTACAGCCGAAATCCTGAAGTACCTTTTCTTCCAGCGGTTTCAGGGAAGTCTGCTCATTTGCATTTCCAGGAAACAATGAAAAGGCAAGGGGAATGCCGTCTCCATCCATGAACATTCCCATCTGGATGATGGGGTTTGGACGATGCTCTTTGCATTTGCCATATTTTTTGTCACCATCTTCCTGCCCAATCTCAAAAAAATAGTTTGTACAGTCATAATAGAGGATCTTATCGTTGCGTTTCCCAAGCAGATGACTGTTCTTATACACTTCTGACTGTATAAAATCGGATTCATTTCCCAGAACATCAAGTGCCCGATATGTATCATGCAGCTGATAAGAAGGTTTTTCCAGAAATTCAAAAGCTGTCTTATAAGAAGACCGTTTACTGGCCGGCTCCAGGATTCTGGAATAGATAAGATCGGAAAGGATCGCATTGATATCATATTTAAAACGATATTTGTCCCGGAGCTTCCGGCAGGTTTTATCAAGCTGGAGGCGGTAGTAAAAAGACTGCGGAAAAAGATATCCTCCGCGATAGAAGACCTGCTGGTCATAATCCATCTTTTGATTGGAATGAAACGTGATCTGAACGGCTTTGGCCTGTTGTTCCTTTTTATATTTAAGAGTTTCTATCCGGGCTTCTTCTTTTGCCCATTTCATGACATCCTCCCGGGTGGGGCCATGTTCAATTAAAAGGTCTTTAAGGGTTCCGAGTTTACGTACATTGACGGAGGTGCTTTTCCCTTTGTTGTTGATAAAACTTTTTGCGATATAAAAAGATTCAGAATTTTTCGATTTAGATGTAGTTACTTTCATAATAAAACCCTCCTGAATACAGTATATCATACTTCTCATAAAAATGCTATATAATACCACAAAATAAAACAAAAAGATTGACATAAAAAAAGCAGGCTTTATGAGGCCTGTAGGTTTTTTGGAACTATGAAACTGTCAAACTCCCG
>JAETNR010000152.1 GCA_021772055.1 Blautia sp.
TCCTGTTTTTGACAGTTGAGAAAGGGTAAAAACCTCACAGCCAGCATAAATACGCTGTTTGTGAGGTTTTCTTAATTGAAAAGTATGTGGCTATTTTTGCTTCTTCTGGGTCTGATTTAAAATTTTTCTCATATTTTTTTGAGAAGTAATCTGATAGTCGCTTCGGAAACCAAAAGCATCATGCAATGCATCTGTTAAATCTGTCCTTGTGTAAGCAGGAATATATCCTTCTCCGGGGGCGATCATCATATCCATAGTCCTCAGGGTTCTGATGATTTCTTCGCAGCTGTACTGCTCTTTCAGTTTCTTTTCGAGTATTCTGTAGATTACGAGTGCAGTGAAGCATGTTGTAAAGTGGGCGGTAATCCGGTCTCTTCTGGAAAGATACACAGGTCTTGCTTTGAATTCTGTTTTCATAATCCGAAAGCATTCTTCGATTTCCCATCTTTTCTGATTGATTCTGATGATTGCTGCAACATCATAATCCAGATTTGTGCATATGGCATAGAAGCCGTCATATTTCGCTTCATTATCTATCTGTTGCTGATTCAGCGAAGTAATGGTTTTGCTTGCTGCTTCTCCATCGGCAGTACAGTGCCCCTGCTCGATAAAACGCTTTGGATCATTTGGCTTTTTCCTTGAGATGGAAGAAGGATTTTCAACGAACTTTCTCGCTCTTACGATCTGTCTTTCCCTTACCATGCGTTGATAATTACGGTATTTGATGGAATAAGTTACAATAAGATGCTGTTCAAGATTGTCTTCATTAATCCATCGGTCTTTATAAAAGACTTTGTCGGAATCCTTTTTTTCATCCAGTTCACAGAGTTTATACATTTTCTGATCGCCGGGGATATACCAGCCGTCATCATCTAGGCAGAAATCCTGTAAAAACCCTTTGAGTTTTTTGATAGACTGTGTTGTTACAAAACCACGGCCCTGGATGCTGTTGAACTTTCTGTTTGCAGTGGATGAAAGTCCGGAATCGGTACAGACAATAAAGTCTGATGATTCAAAGTCTTTTAAGATTTTTTTCTCTAACGGAGTCATGGAAGGCTGTTCATTCTGGTTTCCATCAAAAACCGAGAAGGAAAGAGGGATGCCATCCGCATCCATGAACAGTCCCATCTGGACTATGGGATTGGGACGGTGTTCTTTCGAAACGCCATATTTTCTGAAATCATCTTCCTGCCCGATTTCAAAGTAGTAATTAGTGCAATCATAGTAGAGGACTTCCTTTTTGCGCTCAATGGCAGACTGGGAGTTTTTGTAGAGTTCTGCCTGAAAGAAATCATTTTCTTTGGCAATCACTTCGAGAGCTCTGTAAATCTGATGCAGGTTACACTTTGGCTGTTCCAGAAAGTTTTGGGCGCTTTCAAGAGAGGATAACTTCGAGCCGGGTGCAATGATTCTGGAATAAACAAGCATGGAAAGAATGCCATTCAGGTTGTAATCAAATTTATATTTATCAGAGATAGAGTCACAAATCTTATGGATTCCAAGAGAGTAGTAGATATCCTGAAGGAACAGATATCCAACGTTGCAGGAGCGGCGGACATTCTTGTCAATCAGCATGGAAGCGGAATATTTGAGAAGAATTCCCTGTTTTGATTGTCTTTCTGCCAAGGTCAGTTTTTTTGTATATTCCTTTGCCCATTCGATGGGATCCATATCACCACATCTGGCTTTGATTTCTTCAATGCTGCCAAGACGTTCAACCGTTTTGGTAGTTGTTTTGTTTCCAATACGGACAGATTTCTGGATATAATAAGCAGGGGATTTTTTAGTTCCGGCGCAAGTCAGTTTCATAAGCAGCCTCCTCTTTATCTCTATTATAGCATAAATACTTACAAATAGCCACATAAAATTAGAGAAAATTTGACAAAAAAATACAGGCATTATGCGGCCTGCAAGAATTTTTTTCTTATTCAACTGTCAAACTCCCG
>JAETNR010000153.1 GCA_021772055.1 Blautia sp.
CTTGCAATCTTCAAGAACGCAATTCCAAGACTGCAAAATTCTAATACCCTGCATTGTTGCGCTGTTACCTTGCCTGTCCGTCACTGTCTGATTTTATCCAGTTCCCAATACCATGTATTATTTATCCGCTTCGCCCGGACACCTAACTCTTTCTTTGCATTTTCCAGTGTCCGCTTCGATATGCCCTGCTCGTCCGCTAGATTGAAAATCTCATTACTCTGCATGGCATTGTTTGTTTCTGCCAATTCCCGAAGTAACCGCTTCGCCTGTTCCATTTTATTTGCTTTGGGGGCAATACCGCCTAAGACTTCATCAGCGGTAATCTCATAATCCCCTAGCCATTGAAAACCGTCCTCCGACAGTGCAAACGCTTTCGGGTGTCCGAACGCCGCAAGGTTGTTTTTAATCTGCACCACAGCCCTTGTATTTTCTTCTCCCTCTACCCTGCCGACCAGCAGAACGCTTCTTGCGACTGCAAAGAAATCAATTGAACCCATGCCCCGGTATGCAGCTTTATTCCCTGCTGCTTTGTTCATATACCCGACAAGGACAATCGCACACTGATGTTTCTCTGCCAGTGCCGCTAATTTCTTTGTCATATCCCTTGCTTCATTTGCCCGGTTCATATCCATACCGCCGCCCAAATAGGCTTGTATCGGGTCTAAAATCAGCAGCTTTGCACCTGTCTTTATAACGGCTTCTTCCAAGCGTTCATCTATCATGGAAAGTGATTTTATCTTTTCATCAATGACCGAGATTTTCTCACAGTCTGCCTTTGCCTGTTCTAACCGGGGCTTGACCGTATCGGCAAGACCGTCCTCCGCACTCTGATAGATTACATTCAAAGGCTCTGTAAAATTCATTCCACCGTCTAAACTTTCTCCCTTAGACAGTTTCGCCGCTATATTCAGAATAAATGTTGTTTTTCCGTCCCCCGGATCGCCCTGAACAATAGTCAGCTTGCCATAAGGGATAAACGGAAACCACAGCCAGGAAACTTCCTGCGACTGTATCTCCGACAGTTTAATCAACTGTAATTCTGTTTTTGTTTCTTCCATATGCCCTCCATTTCTGAAAAATCGTTGCCACTGGAAGAAACCTCTGCTATACTGATATTGTGAGATTGATAACAGAGGTTTTCCAGTTATCACAGCCCTAACAGTTGCCGCTGTCGGGGCTTTTTCTTCTCCGTTGGTGTTGCCCTGCCACAGATATTTTGCTCCGTCCAATACCCACAGGATAGCTTTCAGCATATCAAGACAGTCATTCCGCATATCTTCCAGTCCCTCCGGCGTTAAATCAATTTCTGTCTGTTCAAACTGCTCTGTCACTTCTCGGATATTTGTCTGCATTATCTTTAATTCCTCTACCAACTGGTAAACCAGTTCTTTTTTACCGACCACGCACACTCGGTTATAAATGCAGGAGCGGACAAAATAATCTTTCTTAGAAAGTCCGCTTGCTAAAATTTTTGCTTCGATTTCTTCCCTCTCTCTAGGGGAAATGCGAAAGCTGATTGTCGGATATTTATGCACTCCGCTCATTCTTCTTCCTCCCTGCTGTTCTCCATCTCCAATTTATCTGCAAGTTCCCCCTGCTTATTGGGATATAAATGTGAATAAGTATTTAATGTTGTTTCGATTTTCTCATGCCCCAACCGTTCCGCAATCGCTAATGGTGTGAAACCCATTTCCACAAGTAAAGAAGCGTGGGAATGACGCAAAAAATCCAAACGTTTGGATTTTATTCGATATCCAAACTTAAATAAAATCCAAACCTTTTACAGATGATGCAGGAAATGCAATAAATAAGATCTGAAAAGGTTTGGATTTTATTTTTGGTGTATGATTCCCTTATAACGAAAGGGAGGTCATACCATGGATTTACAAAACTTAAAAGAACACTATGAAGAACTTCTTTC
>JAETNR010000154.1 GCA_021772055.1 Blautia sp.
GTACAGGAAGAAGCGCTGTTGCAGCTTCCGCTTATCTGAGTTGTTCTAAAATCCTCAATGATTATGATGGGGTGCAGCATGACTACACCCGCAAGAAAGGACTGGTCTGGCAGGAAATATTCCTACCAGAGTTCGCCCCGTCAGAATGGAAAGAACGGGGCGTGCTTTGGAACGCCGTAGAAGAAAATGAAAAGACAAAAGACAGCCGACTTGCCCGTGAATTTGTGGTTGCTCTACCGATTGAGCTGAACGAAGCACAGTGGGAAAAGCTGCTGTCCGATTTTATTTCTGACACCTTTGTAGCTGATGGGATGTGTGCAGATGTGGCAATTCATAATCCATACCCTCCCGGTCACAATCCCCATGCTCATATCATGCTAACAGTGCGCCCGTTAGATGAAAAAGGGAACTGGCAATATAAGACACAGAAAGAATATCTCTGTGTGAAAAATGGAAAGGAACAAGGATTTACTGCGGATGAGTTTAAGGCAGCACAAACGGAGGGATGGGAAAAGCAATACCAGTATAAGGTAGGAAAGAAAAAGGTGTATATGACTGCTTCTGCTGCTAAAGAAAAAGGCTATGAACGGGTATCGAAATATCCCAAAAGCACGAAATACGGAAGGCAGAATCCCATTGCCGAGCGTTGGAACAGCGAAGAACAACTTGTTTTATGGAGAGCAGCATGGGCTGATGTGACGAATCGCCATTTGGAGACTGCCGGACACGAAGAACGCATCGACCACCGCAGTCATGCAGATCGGGGCTTGACCGAGCAGCCCACCATTCACGAGGGTGTGGTTGCAAGAGCATTGGAGAAAAAGGGCATTGTTTCTGACCGCTGTGAGTTGAATCGTCAGATTAAGGCAGACAATGCGTTGCTCCGTGAGCTGAAAGCAACGGTCAAGAAGCTGATGCAGGCAGTTAAAGCATCTGTTCCTGCGCTTGCGGAAGCAATGGAGTCCTTACGGGCGAACATGGTTATTTTCCGCTATCAAATCCGCTATGCCGGTTTTGGAAAACACAAATTATCGGAAAGCCTGAATGTGTTGAAGCCCGATCTGGAGCGATACGCCTTACTGGTACAGCAGATTAAAAATAAGACTAAAGAACGGAAAACGCTGCTTGCAGAAAAGAAAGCGACACCATTTTATCAGTTTGTTGCTCATAATGATTTGGCAAAAAAGATTGCCGAACTGACAGAAGATTTGGAAGAACTGAAATCCGAAAAGACGATGCTCCTCAGTTCATTTGATTGCAGTGAGGATACTGGAATCGCCGAAGTCAAAAAGAGTGTTGCGGCTATGGAGGAAAATTTGAAGCGGCTGACAAAGCAGGAAGAAAAATATGCTGCCGAGTTGGAGAATGCCTTAAAGCAGTTCTCAGAATTAAGGGAGCAGGCAAAAGATGTGGATTCAGCAGAACTCTCCGAACAGCGGATCGCCTTACAGGGGGAGAAGATTCAATCTGCCACTTCCACGATTAAAGAGGCATACGGAGAAAAATTTGATCCGCTTATCCTGTTTGACAGCAAGCGTGATGTTTCTGAATTATTGGGAGAAGAAACAGAAATAAGATCCATTAACGAAAGATTAAAGCAGAAGAAACAGAGTATAAAAATGAATTCAAAAAGAAAGACAATGAGCCAAGAGCCTGAAAGATAACGTACCTTTTGCCTAACTAATTTTGAGGATTGGGGAGACAGAAACGGGCAGGAAATCTAATAAAAAAGATTTCCTGCCCATTGTGGCGGTAAGTAAATGGTAGATATTTTGATAAAATTGTAACAAATTGAACTGGTGGAGGGTATGAGAAAATCTCTGTAAATTAGATTCTTCTATGATAATGAAGGGTGAGAAGCTTAAAAATCAGACTTTTCACCCTTGCTTTATATATAGCAGTTGCTGACAGGCATGTC
>JAETNR010000065.1 GCA_021772055.1 Blautia sp.
AATGCGCGGAGCGGACGCGTACTAATCGGCCGAGGGCTTACCCATCGCGGGAGGTCTGGCTGGTGTCCTGGAGGAGCCTGTAGGCACGGTATTCGGTTTTGAGGGCGCGTCCCATGCGTTATATAGCATTTGTAAGCTATTCTATATAGGATAGCTTTTTTTATTATCTTTTGACACCTATGCTAATCTATGATATAATGGCTATAGTTGAGTGTGTTTAGGAAAAATTTACGAATAAATGGTGTGAGGTGGATCGAGTATGGATACAAATATTTTGCTGGAAAATGGTACTAATGAATTAGAAGTGTTGGAATTTTTACTGGAAGGGCGGCATTATGGAATAAATGTTGCTAAGATAAGGGAAATTATTGCTTATCAGGATGTTACTCCAGTACCGAATGCACATCCCAGTATTGAAGGGATTTTTATGCCAAGGGATACTATGATTACGGCGATTAGTTTAAGAAATTGTCTGCAAATGCGGGATTACGAAGAGAAGGAGAGGATTTCATCGTTATTTATTGTAACTAATTTTAATAAATTGGATATCGCTTTTCACGTTGATTCCGTTGTTGGAATACATAGAGTTTCATGGAACAGTATTATCAAACCGGGGAATACTGTCTCTACCAGCGAAGACGGCGTTTCAACAGGCATTGTTAAAATTAATGGGGAATTGATTATTATTTTGGACTTTGAAAAAATCGTAACGGATATTAACCCGGAAACCGGATTGAAGATATCAGAAATAGAAGCTCTGGGTGAAAGACCGCTGAGGGATACTCCGATTTTGATTGCGGAAGATTCACCGCTGTTGAATAAACTGATTGTTAATTCTTTGAAACAGGCAGGCTACACCAATTTGATCCATACCGAGAACGGGAAACAGGCATATGATGTAATACAGCAATGCAAGGCGGACGGCACTTTGAGGGATCATGTGCAGTGTATTATTACGGATATTGAAATGCCTGAGATGGATGGACATCGTTTGACAAAGCTGGTGAAAGAGGATGAAGAGACGAAACATATTCCTGTCGTTATCTTCTCATCGCTGGTAAATGACGAAATGAAGAAAAAAGGCCAGGCTCTTGGAGCGGATGCTCAGCTGTCTAAACCGGAAATCGGAAATCTGGTACACATTGTGGACGAATTACTTCAATAAAATATAAGCATAGAGCCGGGAGTAATTCCCGGCTTGTTTTTATGTGCAGACCCGCATAGGGAATGAATAAAGAATCTCGTATGGCAGGGAGAGGAAATGGGATGGAAGAGATAACGGATATTTTGCTTGAAAAAATAAAGGATGCGGAGCTGGTTTTGGTCGGCATTGGAGAGGAATTTCAGGAATCGATGCCTAAGATGGAGGAAGATGCAGATTTTTTGGTTCTCTTGAAGCGGATGGAGAAGGAGGAAGAAGATGCATGGATGTATCCTTATTTAAGGAAAACATATATGGATATGCATTGCGGGGATAAGACCGGAAAGGCTTACAATATACTAGAGAATTTGTTGGACGGGAAAAACTATTTTGTCGTATCCACCCGCACCGATGATTATATTTATAAGACGAAAATTTTGAAGGAAAGGATCGTAACACCATGCGGAGGATATCAATTTTGCCGGTGCGGGGGCGGATGTAATAAACAGCTGTATCCGGCAGACCGGCAGCTTCCGGGAAGAGTATACGATTATTGTATGGAAAAGGAAGCCGCACAAAAGCTAAAGCCTCCCATATGTCCTGTTTGCGGCCAGAAGCTGGCTTTTAATCTTGCAGGAGAGCCTGGATATATAGAAGAGGGTTATTTGCCTCAGTGGAACCAATATATGAAATGGCTGCAAGGAACAGTCAATAAAAGGCTATGTGTATTGGAACTGGGAGTCGGCATGAAATATCCTACTGTTATACGGTGGCCTTTTGAGAAAGTAGTCTTTTTTAATCAAAAGTCAAATATTTTCAGAGTACATAGCAAATTGTACCAGTTGGCAGAGGAAATTAGGGACAGAGGATATAAAGTGGAAAAAAAACCGATAGATTTTCTGATAAATGGGTTTGTCTAATAAGGGTATATATGATAAACTAAAGTGATAAATAATAAAATATGAGTAAAGATGTGAGGGTGTTTCATGAGTTCAGAGGAAGAATACTTAGATGATTTTATTAGTTCTCTTATGAAAGAAGAGGCAGGAGAGGGTCTTGCGCCTTTGGAAGAGGGGAAAGAAGGATTCGGTTCGGAAGAAGGAACAGAGCCGGAAGATGCAGATTTGGCGATAGAAGATTTGACACCGGAGGAGTTTGATGCCGGTGATTTTGCGTTGGAAGATTTTGGGGAAGAGGAGCCTGAGTTGGAAAACATTTTGGAGGAGCCTGCAATAGATGACGTGATGGAAGAATCTGCTGAAAAAGAAATACCGGAGGAAGAGGTTTTAGAAGATATACCGACGGACTTGGCATTGGAAGAAGAAGGAACGTCGGCGGAAGATATTCCGGAAAATATCCTGGAGGAAGAACCTGCTCTTGATGATTTTGGATTATCCGATTTCCAGGCGGACGAAATGGGAAACGGGGATTTGAATGACGAAGAAGAAAGCCTGATCTCGCCGGATGAAGTGGATGCGATGTTTGCGGCCGCAGATGCAGCGGCGGATATGGATATGGCTGCAGATGCAGAAGAGGATGCATTGGCGACGGAAGAAGATGTATTGTTTGACGCGGATTTGCAGACAGATGAGATTTTTGACTTGTTCGACGGCATGGAGGGAGAAGAGGAAAACGAAGAGTTTAAGGATCTGGATATAGACGGCGTACTGGAAATGCCGATAGAAGAGGATCAAAAGCAGTCAAAGAAGAAAAAGAAAAAGGAAAAAGAAAAGAAAGCAAAGAAAGAGAAGAAGCCGTTATTCGGGAAAAAGAAAAAAGAAAAGTCCGAAGAAGGAAATCCGGAAGAAGATAACGCAGAGGAAAATAGTGCTGCAGAAGAGGGCGCCGGTGAAAATGCAGAAGAGGAGCCTGAAGAAAAGAAAGAAAAGAGTCAAGGGCTTTTTGGCAGGATTATGGCGTTTTTGACAGAGTCGGACGATGAGGACGCAGAAGAGGGCAAAGCGGATGGGCTGGAGCCTTCCGATGAAAATAAAAACATCCTGAAGGAATTGGAGGATGAGGATAAAAACAAGAAAAAGAAGAAAGTAAAAACGAAAGGCGACGAAGAAGGGAAAGAAAAGAAAGAGAAAAAGAAGAAGGAGAAAAAGAAAAAGGAAAAACCTGCGGCGGCTGATTCTGAAGGCGCCGGAACCGTTAAAAAAGGGAAGAGGATTTCTATTAAAAGTGTTTTGGCAATAACGGCGTTCTGCCTGACGATAACGGCAATGATTATTGTGACATGCAGTATTCTTCCGGACTTTTTTGAAAAAAGAAAGGCCAGGGAAGCTTTTTACCAGTCGGATTATATGAAATCCTATGAGCTGATGTATGGAAAGAAACTGGATGAGAGTGATAATATTATATACAATAAGGCAAAAACGATCCTTGAAATGAAAAGGAAACTGGATTCCTATCATAATTATCTCGGAATGGGAAAAGAAGTGCAGGCGTTGGATGCTCTTATGTCAGGAGTGGAAAATTACCCTGAAATACTGGCTAAGGCTGAGGAATATCGGGTGACTCAGGAAGTCAACGCAGTTTATGAGTCGATCTTAAATATTTTAAACGATAAATATAGTTTGGCGGAGTCGGTTGCGCAGACAATCATAGCATATGATGATGTGACCTATACGAAAAGGCTGGAGTCTATCGTTTATAATACTCCCTTTATTATGCCGGAGGAAACGGCGGAAAAGGAAGAAGCGGCTGCAACGGCGGATATTCTTCCCGAAGAGCAGGAATTGCTGGAAGAAGAGCAGATCCCGGAGACAGAAGAGCAGGATCTTCCGCAGGAAATGCCGGAAGAGGATATTCCGCAAGAAGACACGGCGCAGCAGGAATCTGGGGATGCGGCGGTAGAGCCGTCCGCAGAAGAAGCTTCTTCCGCCGATGATTCTTTGGTTGATCCATCCCTTCCGGAAGGGAATGCTTCCCAGGGAGAGGATGTTTCTACATGGACGGAGGACAGTGGTTTCGGGAGCCAGGGAGAACAGATTCAGGGAATAAGGCAGCCGATAAATATAGAAGTACACGGAAATTGATGGAGATAGAAAGAAACGGCGTATGACAGCAATTATTGATTATGATGTAAATCATTATTTGAAAATCTTGAAATTTTAAGGCTTTCAACGTCCTATTTTATCTGTTTTGTGGCTTTTACGAATTATTTACGAATTAAAATGCCTCGGATGCAATACAAAAATGAACATGATAAGAAGAGTATCAGCGGATAATTCTATTGGTACTCTTTTTTTTGCTTATCATTTTGGCTTTTCATGTATAATTGATTGTATGAAAAGGAGGAAGCTAAGTGGCTGCAGAGACAAAAACGGTTTGTTTTAGATGTGGACAAGATGTAAAATATTACGATAGTGTATTAAGAATTATACGTACAAAAGGAAGAAAGACCGGACAAATAAAAATACAGAGATTCCGATGCTCGCATTGTGGCTGCATACATAGAAATTTACCTGACGACGTTTTCCCGTATAAGCAGTATGAAGCGGAAATCATTCGTGGTGTCTTGGAAGGATTTATCACTCCAGAGACAATCGGTTATGAGGATTATCCGTGCGAAATGACCATGATTCGTTGGAAATCGCAAAAAACGCAACTACTCTTATGAAAGGAGCGTGATTTTATGATTATTACAGAAACTCAAAAGAAAGAGATTGAACAGCTAATTCCTGAGCATGGAGCAGCTTTGGTTGCGTATGGCGCTGATATGTACAGGCGCGGAATAATTACCGGAGCAGTATGGCTTGCTATTGGAGTTGGCTGTGGTTTCCTTGTTGAAGGAGCACGAATAATTTATAAACAGCGGAAATCTAAAAAAGAAAGTGAAGAGGAGTCCTAACAAGGGCTCTTTCTTCTTGCCGTAATGCCACCGAGGTTGTTTTTACTGATCTGCATTTCTAACCTAGAATAGATTTAGAAGGAGGAAATGCATATGTCAACAACAATACGACCGGAATTATCAGAGAAAAATCCGTACTGGATTGAGAAGCATCGGTACTATGAACTAAAACACTTCTGTCTTCAGTATCCGATTTGGAAGAAAGCAAGAGCGGCGCTAAGCGGACTGAGTCAGCGACCGATGGATGCTGTAATACTGGCAAGAAGTTACGGCGATCCAACTGCCAAATGTGTAGAGGCAAGAGAGTTTTACTCAGAGAGAATGGAGCTGATAGAGAAAGCGGCTGTAGAGACAGATGACGAACTGGGTGATTATATTCTGCAGGCAGTTACACAAGGGATTTCCTATGATCATCTCAGAGCTAGGGTGAATGTACCTTGCTGTAAGGATGTTTACTACGAACTGTACAGACGTTTCTTCTGGATTTTAAATCAGGAAAGGAGGTGATGTATGCAATAATGACAACTTCTTTTATGAAGGGTTCTTTATTTTTTGATTGAAAAATGGTACAATCAAGCCGATACTTGATACTGTTTGCGCAAATAATACATCGCCCTTTATGAAAGGAGGATACATATGACGGAACAAGGTTCTAATTTTGAAGAAAAGGAGAAAACCGAAATGATGAATGTTCAGGAAGTGGCAAGAATGACCGAATGGCTTAGAGCGAAAGGCATGAGCGATACGGAAATTCTCAACTGCATGAATTACATCGCTACGGGTGTTGGCTTACCGACGAATAATGAGCCGTCCGAAGCAAAAGAATCCGACTGAGTCAAAGGGAAGGGTCGCTTAACAGCGGCTCTTTTCTTTTTCGCATAAAATACAATCTCTATTATGGAAATAAAAATTTTACATGGAGGTATCAATATGAGTATGGTAACAAAGGTAGCAAAAATGAGGTTATTCTTTCATGCTAACATGCTGGACATCTGTAATGTGGCTAACCAGTTAGGCATATTAAAAGATGATAAAGCAGAAGAAGTGATGAAAGGGCACACTATGAAATGCTTTGATGCGATGGAGCATATGGGGCTTAATGTGAAGAAGTATTTGGAAGAATCAAGGAAGGAGTCCTAACAAGGGCTCTTTTCTTTTATATTTTCAGAACGAAGGTAACGGAAAAACATGCTATTTTGGTATTTGGAAAATTCCCCGGGTAAGAAATTTGGGAGAATTTTTCAGAAAGGAGAAAGAAGTGCTGATAGTGGTTGGAATAATTGTTGGATTTTTGCTTGGTGTTGCTGCGACTCTGCATATTTTGAGAAAAGACACCATCGGAAATTTGGTGATTGTGGATGATCCGGAGGACGGTTCCTATATGTTTCTTGAAATTTCAAGATTGGACATCGAAAGACTGAGGGTACAACCGATGGTAAAACTCAATGTTGTCAATAAAGGAAAAACGCATAAATAACACCCTCTGTTATGGAACATAAAAATTCATCATTGAAAGGAGAAGAAAACGATGGATGAACAAATTAGACAGGCGTTGGCAGATGAGATTTTAAGTCAACTTAACGGTTTGAGTAATCTTCAACCGGGAAGCAAAGAGCAGCAGACGGTAGTGGAAAATGTCACCAAACTCTATAGATTGGGATTGGAGGATGTAAAGGCCGACACTGATTACGATGAAAAGCTATATCGCAGGGATGTGGATGCACAGCACGAACAGGATGAGCTGGATCGACAGACCCGCGAGGAACAGTTCAAGAAAGATCAGCTAGCGGAACAGATTAAAGACCGATATTTCAAACTTGGAGTAGAGGTGGCAGGAATCGTATTACCGCTGATTTTCTATGCAACCTGGATGAAGAGAGGATTCAAATTTGAAGAGACGGGAACTTATACATCAACGACGTTCAGAGGGTTGTTCAATCGATTCAGACCGACAAAAAAATGAATTTGAAAGCAAATGAGCGGAGGGTTCGTGTAAAACACATGGACTCTTCGTTTTTCTCCGCATAGATAACAACTACTCTTATGAAAGGAGCGTGATTTTATGATAGACGAAAAGAAAACAAAAGCATATCATGACAGAGTTTTAACTGGTATTAGTCAGAATCATAGAAAGGTTGATTACTATACTCGACAAGCGGAACGGTGTAAAAGAATATATATTCTTACAAAAAATAGAGGTGGTATATATAGGCTTATACATAGATGGGCAAAGAAGAAAAATCAACATTTCTGTAAAGAAGGAACTAAATTAGCTTTAAAAACTATGAAAGTTTGTGTTGATGAGTTTGACTATCTGGATAATTACTTAAAGAATTTTAAAGAGGAGTCCTAACAAGGGCTCTTTCTCTTTGCCGCTTAGGAGCATGTTATGAGATATCACTATGAAAAGCCGACTATTTATCTGTCTATGTATGGAGAACGTTATATTTGTGAGCACCCGGTTTACAACAGCTGCACCTTATTCAAAATTGGCGAAAAAGGATTGGCTGTCATTCAGCAACGATTTAATGCAGAAACCAAAAGTACTTGGTGGGGAGAAGTAGATTCGTGGATAACGGATGACTTATATTTACATCCAGGATTCAAGGAATACTTTGAAAATCGTGCCGGAGACTGTACGAATGGTCTTTATCCTACTGTTACGGTCAGGCAAATTATGTGGGCGTTAAAAATGAAGCCAATTCCGAGAGAACGTTGGGAAACGGTATTCGACCGGCGTGAGATTTAGCGAATTTTGCAACTCCTTTTATGGAAAGCTACGTATTTACGAAAGGAGAAAAGAATGAGCAAAACGGAGAGACATTTAAGCAACAAAATACGCATATTTGAGGATATGTTATTACGGAGTAAAAATGGGTACGAAATTGAAACGCTCAGAAATGAACTGGCAAAAATGCGTATGTCATTACAGAAATTACAGTATGCGAGAGAGTCCTAACAAGGGCTCTTTCTCTTTACGCTTGAAATACAACTGCCTTTATGAAAACCAACGATTTGGAAAGGAGAAAAGGAGTATGGACGAAATGAAAATCAACTCAAAATTCTTGAAGAACTTGATTGCTAAGTTCGTAAAAAGAGAGGTAAAGAAAAAGGCAGGATACGAAGTAGATATCCAGCTGAATGAATTTACGGCAACGGTTACGGACGGAACGGCTCATGTTCACTTGAATGTAGATGCGGAATTGGGTAAAGACGAACTTACAAAGCTTCTGGCAGCGATTGGTTTGTAAAGAGTTGAGGGATCGTGGAGACACGGTCTCTTCGCTTTTACATACGCAAAAATTGCAAAGGCTTTTATGGAAAAATAAACTAATTACATGGAGGTATCATTATGAAAGTAAAGTTATGTATTATTGATAAGGTGATTGTAAAGTTGGCATGGATACTTGGTAATCTATCGTTTGCCATGGGGCAATTCATACACAAAAAATACGACCCTAAACATACTTACAACACGCATACGTATAATGGAAAAAAATGTAGCGAAATTATTTTTAGCAACGAAGAGGAGTCCTAACAAGGGCTCTTTCTTCTTGCGCGAAATTTACAAGGACTATTATGGAGAGATAGTAGCTCAGTTGGTTGGAGCACTACAGGCGATCGGTGGAAGCCCGAATCCTGTAGAGGGCATAGGTTCGAGTCCTATCTGTTTCTCTTGGTTTTTTTTTGAGTCGGCACGGCTCTTATATTTTATCTCAAAAATGAAAGGAGAAAAAGAAATGGAAAACATCAAAGTATTACGGAGACAGGAACTGGAAACAAGAGAGGTTATGGTCGGGGATCAGATTTTGGTGTCCTTGGCAGAAATCGGGGATTTTACTGCAACAGCTCACAAGATTACGGACAAAGGCGTCTTGTTTATTTTTGATGAGTACATTACAAGCAGGGCGATGAACAATCTGCGAACCAATGAGGGCGGTTATGAGAAATCGGATTTAAAGAAGTGGATCGATACTGTGCTCTTGGCCGCATTCCCTGAAACGCTTAAAAGTCGGATTGCGAATCTGTCTATTCCGACAGTTGGCGAGTTGTTTGGTCACGATGACGAATGGGATAACGAGCATTTTGAGCCGGATGAGGATGAGCAGCTTCCTCTTATGAAGGAACGGAAAAATCGTGTAGCTTACCTCAACAATGAGTGGGAATGGGGCTGGCTCCGTAACGCAACCAAGAAGAGCGTTTCTGGACCGCTTTTCGCTCGTGTGGGCGCCAATGGCGTTACGGTCTACGGCAACGCGTCGGGCTCTCTTGGGGTTCGTCCGGAGTTCTGGTTGGTTAGATGAATAATGGGGCCTTGTGCCCCTTTTTGAAAGGAGAAACCAATGAAAGGAATAAGAGGCAGTACAGAATGGGAAAAGAGGTTTATCAGTAATTTCAATCGGCTTTGTAATCGGCATCATTCATGGCAAGTGTGGCAGGATTTTGTTAATATGTCTGCCTGTGCGATTGCCAATGCAGTGGATCGGAGGCCAGATGTCTGGAAACTAAGGGAAGATTCTTATATGGCAACTATTAAAAGATATTCCAAAGAGGAGTTGAATCTCATCACGGAACTGTTAAGCATCACAACATTGGCATTAGAAGAGAACCCGGCACAAGACTTTCTGGGGGAAATGTACATGCAGTTCAATTTTGAAAACAAATGGCATGGGCAATTCTTTACTCCTTGGCATGTCGCCGAGTTGATGGCAAAGATGCTGGTCAGCGATGAGACAAAAGAGAAGATTGCATCTCAGGATTATATCTCTGTCAATGATCCGTGTTGTGGTGCGGGCTGTATGCTTATAGCTTTCGCAAATGTCTGCAAAAATGATTTAGACATCAATTATCAGCAATCAGTGCTTTTTGTGGCACAGGATATTGATTCGGTAGTTGCAAAGATGTGTTATATTCAAATCAGTCTTTTGGGGTGTCCCGGCTTTGTGGTAATCGGCAATTCTCTTTCTGAGCCGGTTTGCGGAAGTAACATTGAACCGAGTTACAAGAGACCGGAAGACATCTGGTATACACCATTATATTTCACTGATGTGTGGACGCTTCGGAGAATCCGGTCTTGGAATAATAAGCTTCGGAAAGAAGAACCGGAACCGAAACCTATTCAGATACCTAAGGTTGAGAAATCTCCAAGAACGGCCCCAGTAGTACATAACTCACCGCAAAAGCCGATTGCAAAGAAACCTGTAAAGAAGAAAAAACCGTTTTCGCTGAAAGACTTTTTTACAGTGAAAGGAAAGGGTAAGAAATGAATTTAAGGCAAAAATTTTATAGGATATGCGGCAAGTCGAGGCTGTATCTGAGACGCTCATCGCCAACTATCTTATGTTGTGTAGCAGCAGTCGGTGTTGTAGGGACAGCGGTGGCCGCTGTCAAGGTGACTCCTAAAGCTATGAAGTTGTTGGAAGAAGCTACGGACGAAAAGGGAACAGATTTAAGCAGGACAGAGATTGTCGTCACTGTTGCTCATTTGTATATCCCGGCGGCTGCTATTGGAGTTGGCACCATTTTCTGTATTTTCGGGGCAAACGCTCTTAACAAACAGCATCAGGCAAGATTGATGAGCGCTTACGCTTTGCTTAGAAACTATCACAAGGAATATCGTGATAAGTTGATTGAACTGCATGGCGAAGAAGCAGATACCGAAATCAGAAATGCCATGATACGGGAACACTGTAATTTTCATCCGCTTGATTCGGATGTTCCGGATGGTAAAGTTATATTTTATGATGAGATATCCGGGGAATCCATTATGCGGTATGAGCGGGAAGTGATAGATGCTGAGTATCATTTCAACCGCAATTTTACAATGAGAGGCTATGCGTTCCTTAACGAGTTCTATGAATTCCTGGGGTTGCCGCAAACAGAATACGGGAGAACTGTTGGCTGGACTATGTCTTCTGGAATCATGTGGGTGGATTTTGAACACCGTCTGATTGATAACGATGACGGTGGCCCGGCCTGCTATTCCATCGACATGGTATTTGCACCGGAAGTCTTGGAAGAATGGGAATGCTGACAACTCCGCAAAATTTGCAACCACTATTATGAAAGGAGGAGATGCTTTATGACTGGAGCGGTAATTAAAGGAATCGGATTGGCGGCGACTGTAATTGGTATGGGAACATCACTCATCACCGATTGGGTCAACGAAAAGAAGATGGATGAAAAGATCGAAGAGAAAGTGAATGAGGCATTGTCCAGAAGAGACAACAATGAAGAGGAGTCCTAACAAGGGCTCTTTCTTCTTGCGCAGAGGAGGCAGCGCAATGAGCAACGATTATATTTTATCCGTAATTCGGGAATATGCGGATAAATGCCTGAAAGAACCTGGTTGGCGTATGTCAAAAGAATGGTTCAAGCAGGTTTCGTATAGCCGGTGGGCGGTGGGTGAAATATTGAAAAGCATTGAAGAATCCCGATTCATGCCGCCCATCATGGTTGTTGAGGATTTCATCCGTAAAATGGATGACTTCTCATGTCGGAACAAAAAGACCAGTTTTATATTTTCAGTCGCACATGACATAGCAGAGAACATTTTGGACGTTCTGATTGCCATGAAATGACATATCGAAAGGAGAAAAAAGATGAAAGTATTAAGAAAACAGGAAGTATCTATTCAGACAACAGGTGAGTTCAAGGTCGGAGATCAGATTCAGATCGGAAAGTATACCGCTACCTGCCAGAAAGTCACCAGGAAAGGGGCACTCTTCCTTTTGGACCAGTATCTGGATGAGGCCTTTAAGATGAATCGCGAGAATACGAACGAGGGCGGCTATGAGGCGAGCGACCTGCGTAAAGAGCTGCAGGAGAACAGTGTTCTGGAAATCTTCGATTCTGTCCGGGAAATGATGGTTCCGTTCAAGAATGGCGATTTGCTCCGTATTCCGTATGCGGAGGAATTCTTCGGTGATGTCGATTCTTATGAACCGAGCGGAAAGAAACAGTGGCCGCTTATGGAAGACCGCAAGAATCGAATCGCCATCCGAGAAGGAGAAGCTTATGAGTGGGGCTGGCTGCAGAACAAGCTGAAGTCTTCTGGGGCGTGTTTCGCTCGTGTGGGCAGCGGTGGCCATACGGCCTACGACGGCGCGTCGAACTCTGGCGGGGTTCGTCCGGTTCTCCGCTTGCGGTTAGGCTAATCTCCGCCCCTTGTGGGCGGTTTATATTTTGAAAGGAGAAGCGATGAAATGAAGAAACCTGATTTCTCCCGGATTGCCAAAAGTGTAAAGGTAGGGTTGCATAAACATAGCCCTGAAATCCTTACCGGGGTTGGCATCGCCGGGATGATTACCACCACTGTATTGGCAGTGCGGGCAACGCCCAAAGCGCTGATTCTTATCGAGGAGGAGAAGCGCCGGCAGAATAAAGAACTGTATGAAGATGCCGAAAGGAAAAGATTAGACAGCCATCCGAAAGTTGACCAGCTAAAGCCGATAGAGCTTGTTCGGACTACTTGGACCTGTTATATTCCAGCTACTATCACTGGCGCACTTTCTATTGCCTGCCTGATTGGAGCCAGCTCCGTGAACATTCGGCGTAATGCAGCGCTGGCCGCGGCCTATTCTCTGTCGGAGTCCGCTTTAAAAGAGTACCAGGAGAAGGTAATTGAGACCATCGGGGAGAAGAAAGAGCAGGAAATCCGGGATGCGGTAGCAAAGGACAAGATTCAGCGTGATCCGGTCGTGAACAAAGAAGTCATTATCACCGGTCGGGGAGAAACGCTCTGCTATGATACGATTACTTCCCGATATTTTAAGTGCGATATCGAAAAGTTGCGGAGAGTGGAAAATGAACTGAATAAAAAACTTATCAGTGAGATGTATATTTCTCTGAACGATTTCTATTACGAAATCGGCTTGCGTTCTACCGATATTGGCGATGATCTCGGATGGAATTTGGCAGACGGGTTTATCAATCTGGAGTTCAGTTCGCAACTTGCGGAAGATGAGACACCGTGTCTTGTAATCGGGTACCGGGTGGCACCCAGGTATGATTTCCGTACCCTGATGTGACTGCGCAGAAATTACAATGCCTTTAATGGAAGAATCCACACTATTTCATAGACGAAAGGAGAACAATTATGGAACCTAATGAAATCATGGAAAACGAGGAAGTTATCGAAACAGCAACGGAGGAGATCGTGAAGGCGAGTTCCGGATGCGGCTTTAAGGTGGCGGCTGGTTTCGGCCTGGGCATTCTTGCGGGTATGGCAATCTGCAAGTTGGCAAGACCGGTAATCGCCAAGATCAAGGCGCGGAAGGCAGCTCCCATCATCGATGTGACAGCGGAGGAGTTTGATGACGACCTCTTTGACGAGGAAGAGGAGTCCGAAGAAGAATCCGAGAAATGATATTCGGTGGATCAGACGAGAGGGAGAGTACCTGTAACAGGGTGCTTTCCCTTTTTTCGTTTTCTGGAAGGAGGATTGCAATGAACAGGTATTTGTATGATGGACCAGTCATGGAGTTTGATCGCTGTGTCCAGAGTAACTGGAAGGGAGAGACAATGGCCGCATCAGAGACAAAAGCCCGGAGTAATCTTTCCTACCAGTGGAAGAAAAGGAACAACCGCATTGCCAGTGTGAAGATCACGTTGCCTGGCAAATTGCAGAAGATAATCTGAAAGGAGAATTATATTTTATGGAAGAATACAAGCCAAACTCCCATAAATCCAAGGAAGAACAGCAGGCAGCACCTCCTGAGAAGAAAGTGGAGAAAGTGGTCAGCGGTTCTGTGAAATCCAGAAAGAAAAGCGAGATTCAGAAATTTGCAGATGTCTTTATCCAGGAAGATGCGCAGAAAGTGAAGTCTTATATTCTGATGGATGTGCTGGTGCCGGCGGTAAAGAAGGCCATTTCTGATATTGTAACAAACGGAATCGATATGATTCTGTATGGGGAGACCGGACGTACAAAAAAGAACGGAACGGCTTCCAAGGTATCTTATCGGAGCTATTATGACAAGCGGGATGATCGCAGGGATTACGGTTCTTCCAGAACGCGAACAGGATATGACTATGATGATGTTATCTTGGACAATCGCGGGGAAGCGGAAGAAGTTCTGTCCCGAATGGATGAGCTGATTGCTACATATGGCCTTGTCAGCGTGGCTGATTTCTATGATTTGGTAGGCATTACGGGCAGCTATACGGACAATAAGTACGGCTGGACGGATATTCGGAATGCTTCGGTGGTAAGGGTCCGTGACGGATATACAATCAAACTGCCGAGGGCGTTGCCGTTAAACTAAAAAAATATGAAAAGGAGCAATAAATCATGAAAGCAAATGAGATTATGAGTAAAGCCAGTGGGTCTTTGAATAAGATTGGGTTCGGCTTGAAGAAGCGTAGCCCTGAGATTCTGGTGGCGGCTGGCGTTGTAGGCACAGTTGTAAGCGCTGTAATGGCCTGCAAGGCAACCACTAAGATTGGCACTATCCTGGACGAGACCAAGGAGCAGCTGGATCAGATTCACGAGTATACAGGGACTCCGGATGCAGAGAAAAAGCAGTACAGTGTGGAAGATTCCAAGAGAGATACAGCCATTGTTTATGCCCAGGCGGGAGTGAAGCTGGCCAAGCTCTATGCGCCGGCAGTCGGTCTCGGTATTTTGTCCATCAGCAGCATTCTGGCATCCAACAATATCCTCAGAAAGCGTAATGCAGCGCTGGCAGCAGCTTATGCGGTAGTTGACCGCAGTTTTAAGGAGTACAGGGATCGTGTCGTGGAGCGGTTCGGTAAAGAAGTAGATCATCAGCTCCGGTACAATATCAAGGCTACTGAAGTTGAGGAGACTGTTACGGACGAGAAAGGCAAGGAGAAGAAGGTCAAAAAGAATGTCGAAGTTGCTGACCCGAATGCCAGCGGCTATGTAAAGTATTTTACGAGAAGCAATCCCTACTGGGAAGATGACTCTTCTTATGTGGAGATGTTCCTGCGGGCACAGCAGAATTACGCCAATGATAAGCTAAAAGCTGACAAGCATCTTACTTTAAATGCCGTATATGACATGCTTGGCTTCAAGGAGAACAAGGCCGGCATGGTTGTTGGGTGGATTTATGACCTGGACCATCCGAACGGAGACAATTATGTGGAGTTCGATGTAAAGAAAGTGCTTTTGCCGAATGAGCAGGGCGGGTACGAGGAAGCTTATGCCATCGACTTCAATGTGGACGGCAATATTTACAATGAGATGATTTGAAGGGAAGGGTACACCACCATGCTATCCGGTAACTTTGATCGTGACATGGCTGACTATCCTTATCTGTTTTAGGGATGGTTGGCCTTTATATTTTAGAAAGGAGAAGCTTATGAATAGTGGATTAGTTGTGATGTCCTATACTTTATCGGCGTTGTCCGGAATCTGTTTCATAACGGGACTGGCTGTCCTGTTCGGGGGAAGGAGTGGAAAACATGGAAAATTTTGAAGCTATTATCGCCATGTTGGATTTCACTCTGGACTCTAAACGTAAGCGGCATATTGTCGGTGGGATTCTACTGAGCGTGTCATTTCTGTTCGGCGGTCTGGCGCTCACCACCATGACATTAAAGACGGAGGAAAAACGGGATGAGTAGAGGATTATATTTAGCCGCATTTGTTGCCGGTGTGACAATCGGTTCTATGGCGACATGGTTTGCTGTTAAAAAGAAGTACGAAAAGATTGCCCAGGATGAGATTGAGTCTGTGAAAGAAGTCTTTGCCAGAAAAGAAGAACAAACAGGAGCAAAAAGCGCATCTGAAATCGGGCAGGAAGTAACCAGGGATCTTAATAATGGAATAGCACGTATGGCCGCCAATCAGGCGAAGGAAAAGCCAGATGTAGCGGAATATGCGGCTCTGATACATAAATATGGCGGAACCGTCGATGAAGAAAAGGAGGCTCCCATGAAAGAGAAATACCCTTATGTCATACCACCGGAAGAATTTGGCGAGTTCGAGGATTATGAGAGGATCAGCCTTACCTATTATGCGGACGGTGTCCTGGCGGATGACAATAATGAAGTTGTAGATGACGTGGAGGATATTGTTGGCGATGCTCTGGATCATTTCGGTGAATATGAGGATGATTCCGTATTTGTCAGATGCGATGAGCGGAAATGCGATTATGAGATCCTTATGGATCAGCGGACATTTTCAGAAATAGCTGACAACAATCCCCATCAGGTGGAGGTATGATGAAAAACGAGCTGATTAACGAATACTTTGAGTGGATTTACCAGCTCGTATGCAAAGATGCCAAAGGACTGTCCTACCGGAAGCTGCTCTGTAAGCTTTATGACACCCCGTTTAATTATACGGTTGCTATGGATGGCAACCGTGCGGAAGATGGAGTGGATTTACGGTATCGTTTTGGTTATGAATGCGGCTTTGACAATTCAGCGGTTGCCGACTGTCTGGACAACAAAGACTGCAGTGTACTGGAGATGATGGTCGCCCTTGCTATTCGGTGCGAGGAGCATATCATGGGCAACCCGGATATCGGGGACAGGACCGGCAAATGGTTTCTGGACATGATTGTAAACCTTGGTTTGGAGAAGATGACAGATGACCATTTTGACAAACGTTATGTCGAGAGTGTTCTGGACCGCTTCCTGAACCGGGAATACAGACGGAATGGAGATGGCGGCCTCTTCACAGTACATCATAGTCGGATTGATATGCGGTCGGTGGAAATTTGGTATCAGGCAATGTGGTATCTCGATGAGGTGCTTAAGAGCTGAATTATATTTGGAGAGGAGAAATACAGAATGAAGATGAAAGTGGAAAACGTTCCTTGCGGGGACATGCACGATTTAATGAAGGTTGTAGCCGATAATGTCGAGGCGGACATACGATGCTTTAAAAAACTTGACAGAAAAATCGGCCGTGTCATGGGAGCCGGGTTTATATTTGGCATTGTGGTGGAACTTTGCTTTCTGACACAGAACCAAAAGATCAATGAGCTGGAAGAAAAGCTCAGCAATATGAACGAGGAAATTAAGGAGCTTAGGGACAAGGAAGGAGATTAAAAATGCGATGATTGACTTTCTTATGATTTCAACGCGCAGCACAAAGCGCGGAATAATAGAAATCTATCCAAAGTTTATTGTCAGGACAAGCTCCGATTTGATGATCCGGGGCGGGGACTTCTATGCTATCTGGATTGAGGAACGTGGTTTATGGTCAACAGATGAGCAGGATGCATTACAACTGATTGACCGTGAACTGGATAGATATGCGGAGGAGAACCGCCAGCGTTTTGATTCCAACATTAAGATTCTCCATATGTGGGATGCCGAATCCGGCATGATTGACCGATGGCATAAGTACTGCCAGAAGCAGATGAGGGATTCTTTCCATATGTTGGACGAGAAACTTATATTTTCCAACACTCCTACAGACAAGAAAGACTACGCCAGTAAAAAGCTGAACTATCCGCTTGAAGCTGGCGATTTGTCTGCTTATGACAAGCTGATGTCTGTATTATATTCCGAAGAAGAGAGGCACAAGATTGAATGGGCCGTTGGATCAGTTGTATCCGGAGAGTCCAAAAAGCTGCAAAAGTTCATGGTTTTGTATGGGGCTGCCGGAACCGGAAAATCGACGGTGCTCAATATCATACAGCAGCTCTTTGAGGGATACTATTCTGTCTTCGATGCAAAGAGTCTGGGTTCTTCAAATAACTCTTTTGCTTTGGAGGCATTCAAGAGCAATCCTTTAGTGGCTATTCAGCACGATGGGGATTTATCGAAGATTGAGGACAACACGAGGCTGAACAGTCTGGTCTCCCACGAGCTTATGACAGTGAACGAAAAATTTAAATCGACCTATTCCAATCGTTTCAAATGTTTTCTTTTCATGGGTACAAACAAGCCGGTAAAGATTACAGACGCAAAATCCGGTCTGATACGAAGATTGATTGACGTGTCACCAACTGGCGAAAAGCTGAACCCAAAGGATTATAAAGCGATTGTGAAGCAGATTGATTTTGAGCTTGGTGCGATTGCGTATCACTGTCAGGAAGTGTATCTGACGAGTCCCGGAGAGTATGACGATTATATTCCGATTACGATGTTGGGGGCATCGAACGACTTCTATAATTTCATTATTGATTCCTACCATGTGTTCAAGAAAGAGGACGGAACGACCTTGAAAGCTGCCTGGGAAATGTACAAGACTTACTGCGATGAAGCAAAAGTTGGCTTTCCATTTTCCCAGAGAGTCTTCAAAGAAGAGCTTAAGAATTACTTCCATGAGTACAAGGAGCGCTTCAATTTTGATGATGGGACAAGGGTGCGCAGTTATTATGTTGGTTTCCGGACTGAAAAATTTGACGAGAGGAAGGAGAGTAAAAAAGAACAGGAAATGAAACCATTACTGCAGTTTGACTGTACGGAATCTATATTTGACCGTGAGTGTTCCGGATGCCCTGCACAGTACGCTTCATCCCAAGAGACACCGTCTAAAAAATGGGATGCAGTAAAAACAAAACTGGCGGCATTGGACACATCAAAACTGCATTATGTAAAGGTTCCAGAGAATCATATAGTCATTGACTTCGATATTACGGACGA
>JAETNR010000155.1 GCA_021772055.1 Blautia sp.
AGAAGGGGTTGTCGCAAAATCATCAAATTAGATGATTGAGCGACAACCTCGCTCTGTATACATAAAAATCCGGAAGGAATCCTTTGGACTGTGGATTCTTTCCGGATTTTTTGCGTACTTTAATAAGGCGGCTGATTTTGTACTCTGTTATTCGGTTTCTTTTACTGGGAACAGATGACTCCCTGTCCGCTCATCCTGTATTTTTGCGTGCAGCTTATTGAGATTATATCCCATGCACAGTAAAAGAATCTCCAGTTTTACTTTGGTTTTCCCACGTAACAGAAATCTTTGGAATTCATAGCTGTTTTTTAGAACTCCGAATGCCCCTTCCACTTGTATCGAGCGGTTCATCCGGTATAAGATCCCCTTTTCGCTCAGAATGTTTTCATAAGATTCCTGCCGCTTCTCTAAAAAACTTTTGGAAACGTACAGGCGTTTGTTCCCTTTGGCTCGGGTGCATTTTTCTTTGTGCGGACACCCCCTGCAGCCTTCACATTCATAGACCGTTACTTCTGATTCATATCCACTCTTACTTTTTTGTTTTTTTATAAAAAGAGGCTTTAATTTCTTTCCAGCATGGCATGTGTACGTATCCGTTGCTTCCTCATACCCCATGTTTTCCCGTTTGCTGATATCCTGCTTGAAACTGCGTTTTTTCCATTTCTCATAGGTCTGTGGTTTTATGTATGGCTTCTGCTTTTGCTCTCGCAGATATGTGTAGCACTCCTCGCTTTCATACCCCGAATCCGCCGTCACACTCGGATAACGGAATCCTACCTCCTTCTCCATTGTTTTCAGAAAGGGAACCAGCGTCCAGACATCATTTCGGTCCTGGAAAATATCCGCTGCAACAATGTATTCACTGTCTACGCCAATTTGCACGTTATATCCCGGCTTCAGCTGCGCGTTCCTCATGTGATCGTCTTTCATATGCATAAACGTTGCGTCCGGGTCTGTCTTACAATAATTATTTCTTCCCTGGAAGCTGGCTGTGTGCCAGTCATAAACGGTCTGACGCTCCAGAAAACGGCGGAACAACTCCAGATACCTCTGGTTCCGGCTTTTTCGTTTTCCTCTTCCCTGTACAAAAACAGTATGCTGCTCTTCACATACCTGCTCCAGAAAACGACAGATCTTCCGGAGATCCTCAGCCCTGCTTTCTTCTGCTACGCAGAAAGTCTGCAGATACTCCTGGTTCAACAGGCGAACTGTCTCCTGTATGTTCCGGAACATCTTTTCTTCCCATTTTCCAACGGATTTCTTCCATACAAACGTGTATTTATTGGCACACGCTTCCAGCTTCGTCCCATCTATAAATACCGTTTCTTTTGATAATTCGCCCATTTGGTTCAAACGGCGTACCATCTGATAAAACAGGTCTTGGCAGGCATTTGCCATAAATCCTGTCCGGAATCGGGCAATTGTGCTGTGATCCGGTGCTTTCTGGCCAGCCAGCAGCCACATAAAGTTGATATCCCTGCGGCAGGCTGTTTCAATTTTTCTGGAAGAGTAAATGTTTTGAGAATAAGCATAGGTCAGGATCTTGAACATGGTCTTTGGGTCAACTGCTGGATTTCTGCCTTTGGCAGAGTAAGCCTGATACAGCAAGCTGTAATCCAGTTCCTCCAGTTCGTGGCTCAGCAGTCGGACAGAATCATCATCCGGAACCAGACCTTCCAAACTTAATGGCAAAACCAGTTGATAAACTGCGCCAAGTTCGGTATAATTTTTATGGTATTTTAATTTACTTGACATATCTCATTATACCATGGATGGCAGGTTTTTCGGAACCTGCTTTTCTATTTTCAGACATAAGAATGGAGCCATTGCTCCATAGATGATTACTCATCTATTTTGCAACGGCCCC
>JAETNR010000009.1 GCA_021772055.1 Blautia sp.
TAGTATAACACACTATTACAAACAAGTACATACAAAAACGAAAAAATTGACAAAAAAAATACAGGCATTACAAGGCCTGCAAGGTATTTTTCTCTTATTCAACTGTCAAACTCCCGCGCAAATCCTCCACCCAGAACTGCATCCGCCCCCACAACGCCAAATCCCCACACCCTAAATTTTTTCACACATTGACATCCCACCCCCAACTTATTATAATATAAGAATATATGTCATAAGAATATATTGATGTATTGGGCAGGAGGAACAGCAATGGAGAAAGAAATATCACAGGCAGTCATACGCAGGATGCCTCGGTATTACAGGTATTTAGGGGAACTTCTGGACGATGGGGTAGAGCGGATTTCCTCCAACGAACTAAGCACAAGGATGCGTGTAACAGCATCCCAGATCCGCCAGGACCTGAATAACTTCGGCGGTTTTGGACAGCAGGGATATGGATATAATGTAAAATATCTTTACACGGAGATCGGCAAAATTCTCGGGCTGGATACGAAACATCCGATGATCATTTTGGGCGCAGGTAATCTTGGGCAGGCGCTTGCCAATTACGTGGACTTTGAGAAACGCGGATTTAAGCTGGTTGGTATTTTTGACGTAAACCCTGTGTTGGAGGGAATCGCTGTCAGAGGAATCGAGATTCAGATGCTCAGTGAACTGCCTCTTTTTATGAAAGAAAATCTGGTGGAAATTGCGGTGCTTACCCTGCCGAAGAATAAGGCAAGGGAGATGGCGGATATTCTGATTCAGAATGGAGTGAAGGCAATCTGGAATTTTGCCCATGTGGATCTGGATACACCGGATGATGTGATTGTGGAGAATGTTCACCTGTCCGAGAGCCTGATGACACTTTCCTATAATCTCAGTAAATACCGCCAGGAACATATTATTGACGAATCATAACGATTCAGCAGGCAGTAGCTGTGAAGGTACTGAACAGTTACGAAGAATAAAGAAAGCAGGATGAGCTGTTACCGGCCGGAGAAGTTCAAAAGGGCAGGGTGGCGGCTTTTTCTTAAGTATTTTCTGAGCTTAAGTGAGGTAGCATATGAAAAAGATCGTAACCTGCAGCCGTATGAAGGAATTGGATGGAGCAGCCATAAATGAGAAAGGGATTCCGTCCTGTGTGCTGATGGAGCGGGCAGCCCTGAGATTAGTGGAAGAACTGCAAAAAGGCTTTCCTCTGGAAAAACAGAAAGAACATGTTTTAGTAGTATGCGGAAGCGGAAATAACGGAGGAGATGGGATCGCAGCAGCAAGGCTCCTTCACCTCCAGGGAGTCCACGCAGCCTATTATCTGGCTATGGATGCGGACCATATGACAGAAGAAACAAAACGGCAGTACCGGATCGCAGAAAATTATCAGGTGCCCCGGGTGCATAACCCGGAATGGAATGAATATACTACTATAGTAGATGCCATATTTGGCGTTGGTCTTTCCCGCACTGTGGAGGGTAGGGTGAAGGAAATCATCCGCTGCATGAATCAGGCAGATGCCTGGAAAGTGGCTGTGGACATTCCATCAGGGGTGGACGGTGACACAGGAAGGGAACTTGGCATTGCCTTTCGGGCAGATCTGACGGTGACCTTTGCATACCGAAAGCAAGGCCTTTGCTATTATCCCGGAAGAATGTATGCGGGGCGGGTGGTAACCGCGGATATCGGCATCTACGGGGCAGAACAGGCAGATGACCGCACCTGTTATCTGGAATGGGCGGATCTGGGACTGCTGCCGGAACGTGTTCCATATGGAAACAAGGGAACCTTCGGCAAGGTTCTTGTGGTGGCCGGATCGGAAGGCATGTGCGGAGCAGCATTTCTCTGCGCTGCGGCAGCATTGGCTGGCGGAGCCGGTATGGTCAGGATCCAGACTGTGGAGGAAAATCGCATTCCTCTTTTGACCCTGCTGCCGGAGGCCATGGTCACCTGTGAATTTACGGAAGAGTCTAACCGGAAATGCCTGGACTGGTGTGATGTTCTTGTCATCGGACCCGGCCTTGGCATCTCCGGGCAAAGCCGGGGAAAAGCGGAATGGTTTTTACGCAATGCCGCAAAGGAATGTAAACCGGTGATCCTGGATGCGGATGGGCTGAATCTTCTGGCAATGCACCCTGAATGGAACTCCTGTCTGTCAGATCGTGTAACTGTCACCCCGCATCTGGGGGAAATGGGCAGACTATCAGGAAAAAGCATTGGACAGATTCAGCACCGTATCGGGCAGACCGCCCGGGAGTTTGCTCGGGAAACAGGTGCCGTATGCGTATTAAAAGATGCCTGTACCGTAGTTGCGGATAAGGATGGCAGAACCTATCTCAATCTTTCCGGAAATCCGGGTATGGCAACTGCAGGAAGCGGCGATGTTCTTTCCGGAGTGCTTGCGGCCATACAGTGCATGTATCTGGGAGAAGAATGTCCGGATCATGGGATGAGGGCGGCGCTTGGCGTTTATCTTCATGGGAAAAGCGGTGACCTGGCAGCAGAAGAAATCGGGACAAGAGGAATGACCGCAAGGGATATCATCCGCATGATTCCAAGGGTACTTCGCCGGATATCAGATGAGAAAGAAAACACAGGAAAAGGAGAAAAATTATGAAAAGATACAGCAGGGCAAAAGCTGTGATATCTCTGGATGCCATTGCCCATAATTTGATGGAAATGAAAAAGAATCTGAAAGAAGGAACGCAGATGATCGCAGTGATCAAGGCGGACGGTTACGGACACGGGGCGGAGGCCATTGCTCATCTGGTGGAAGAATATGACTATATTTGGGGATTTGCCGTTGCCACGGCAGAGGAGGCCATACAGCTGAAATGCGCAGGAATCAAAAAGCCGATCCTGATCCTGGGAATCGTCTTTGAGGAGTCTTATAGAGAATTGATCCAGGCAGATGTCCGTATTACAGTATGTACCCTGGAAATGGCTGAGGGATTATCCGAAGAAGCTCTTCGTCAGGGAAAAACTGTACATATTCACCTGGCTCTGGATACCGGCATGTCCAGGATCGGGTTCGCAGATACAAAGGAAAGCATAGAGGAGATTCAAAAAATCGCGCTGCTTCCAGGCCTGGAGATCGAGGGAATGTTTACCCACTTTGCAAGGGCAGATGAGTATGACCGGACACCGGCCATGGTACAGCTGGAACGTTATCTGGTATTTGCGGATATGCTCAAAGCTGTGGGAGTGGAAATTTCCGTACTGCATTGCTCCAACAGTGCAGGAATCATCCGTGTGCCGGAAGCAAATCTGAATGTTGTCCGTGCCGGAATTGCGATTTATGGAATTTACCCATCCAATGAAGTAGAGCGGGATATCATACGTCTTGAGCCCGCCATGGAGCTTTTTAGCCATATTACTTATGTGAAGGAGGTTGGGCCCGGAGCGGCAGTCAGCTATGGCGGTACATTCGTGACTGATCGGGTGACCCGGATCGCAACCATACCGGTAGGATATGCGGACGGCTATCCGAGAGCATTGTCCAATAAAGGCCGGGTTCTGATTCACGGGAAATCTGCCAGGATCCTGGGGAGGATCTGTATGGATCAGTTCATGGTGGATGTTACGAATATCCCGGAAGCATCGGCAGGGGATGAAGTGACACTGATTGGCCGGGATGGGGATGAAATGATCAGTATGGAAGAATTAGGGGATCTTTCGGGCCGTTTTTCCTATGAATTTGCCTGTGAGGTCAACAAGCGGGTTCCAAGGGTTTATAAAAAAGACGGCAAAGAGTTTGCCGAGCTGACATTCTGGAAATAGAATAAGGGTACGCCTGTTATAAAAAAGCACTACACACAATGCATGTATACTCAAGAAAAATCTGGAAATACTAATTCTAGAACACGGCAGAAGCCGGAAACAGAATCGGAGTGTGAATTGTGTGGTAATTAAAAGAGGGGATATTTTTTATGCAGATTTAAGACCTGTGGTGGGAAGCGAACAGGGCGGAATCCGTCCGGTGCTGATCATTCAGAATGATATTGGGAATAAGCACAGTCCTACAGTGATCTGTGCTGCCATTACATCCAAAATGAATAAGGCAAAGCTGCCCACACATATTGAAATTGATGCCCAGGCCTACGGAATAGAGAAGGATTCCGTTATTTTGCTGGAGCAGCTTCGGACTATTGATAAAAGGCGTTTAAAGGACAAAGTGTGCCATCTGGATCAGGCGATGCTGGATCGGGTGAATCATGCGTTGGAAATCAGCCTGGAATTGTCTTTTTAAAGACCAGGAAGGGCGAGATCGGCACTTTTTCTTCGCGGTTCTTGACGAATGTCCGGGAAAGTGCTATATTTTAGCAGTAATTAACTATGAGACTCATACTGGAGGATGAATTTTAGAGCATATGGAAGATGGCAGTAGTTTGCCCTTATGGGGCTGTCTGGTACTGTTCCTGCTGCTTGTACTGAATGGGATTTTTTATGGATTTTCAGCGGCAGTGAGGAATCTCAGTGAAAATGAAATACTTAAGCAGGCAATGGACGGAAACAAGAAGGCGGTTTTGCTGAAAAAGCTGATGGACCGTCCTGTACAGTATGTAAATGCAATTCCGCTGATCGTGACTGCATCTGGAATTTCCATTGGAGCATTTCTGGTTCCGTGGGTAATCCGGTTATCCCGTTACTACATAGATCATTTGCCGGCGCTTGTTCTGGTGCTGTTCTTTTGTGTACTGGTGCTGGCTGCTTTTGGAATCCTTACTTTTCGGAGAATCGGAACATACTGTCCGGAAAAATTTGCATTCCGGTATGTAGGGCTGGTTTATTCCATCGTTTCGCTTTTGTATCCGCTGACTATGTTTATTACCTGGATTGCCAAGCTTACTGCAGTTCCTTTCGGTGTAGAGATGAATCAGACCGAGGATGCCGTAACAGAAGAGGAGATCATTTCCATAGTGGATGAGGCTCATGAGCAGGGGGTCATTGAAGAAAATGAAGCGGAAATGATCCAGAATATTATTTCTTTTAACGAGACGGCGGCAAAAGACATCATGACCCACCGCAAAAATGTGGTTGCCTTCTGCGAAGATATTCTTCTGAAGGAAATGGTGGAGCAGATGATGGAAGAGGGAATTTCCAGATATCCTGTCTACGGGGAGGATATGAATGACATTAAAGGAATTGTCCATTACAAAGACGCCATGAAGTTTATGACGAAAAATCCCTGGGCCAGGTTTACGCCTCTAAAGGAACTTCCGGGGCTGATCCGTACGGCTGCTTTTATTCCGGAAACAAGAGGAATCGGAGATCTTTTAAAGTCCATGCAGAGCAAAAAGCTTCATATGGCCGTTGTAGTGGATGAGTACGGGCAGACCGAAGGAATTGTTTCTATGGAAGACATTGTGGAAGAAATTGTAGGCGAGATCATGGATGAATATGATGACGAAGAAATTTCTATCCGTACCCAGAAGGATAACAGCGTGATCATCGACGGTCTGACGTACCTGGAGGATGTGGAAGAGGAACTTAAGATTGATTTCGGGGATCTGGATTTTGAGACTCTGAACGGATATCTGACCTCTCTTCTGGGACACATTCCTGTGGAGAAGGATTTGGACAAAGAAATCGTTGCGAACGGTTACCGCTTTAAAATTTTGTCATTGGGCAATAAGACCATTGACAAAGTAAGGGCCGAAAAAATAAATGATAAAGAACCAAAAGGAGAAAGAGAAGTATGTCAGGACATTCAAAATTTGCGAACATAAAGCATAAGAAAGAGAAAAACGATGCCAAAAAAGGAAAGATCTTTACTGTCATCGGCCGTGAGATCGTAATGGCTGTCAAAGCCGGAGGACCGGATCCCAATAACAACAGCAAGCTTCGTGATGTCATTGCAAAAGCAAAAGCAAACAATATGCCTAACGATACCATTGACCGTGGAATCAAGAAGGCAGCAGGCGCCGACTCTGCGGATGCATACGAAAGAGCTACCTACGAAGGATATGGTCCCAACGGTGTTGCCATTATCGTAGAAACACTGACAGACAATAAAAACCGTACTGCGAGCAATGTGAGAAATGCTTTTACCAAAGGTTACGGAAATATCGGAACACAGGGCTGTGTATCCTTTATGTTTGATCAGAAGGGGCAGATCATCATTGACAAAGAAGAATGCGAGATGGATGCAGATGAACTGATGATGATCGCACTGGATGCAGGTGCGGAGGATTTTTCCGAGGAGGAGGATTCCTATGAGGTAATCACTGCTCCGGATGATTTCAGTGCAGTTCGTGAAGCGCTGGAAGCAGCAGGTGTGCCTATGCTGGAAGCACAGGTTGCCATGGTTCCCCAGACCTATGTGGAGCTCACAGACGAAAAGGATATTAAGAATATTCAGAAGACCCTTGATCTTCTGGATGAAGATGATGATGTTACGGATGTGTGGCATAACTGGGACGAGTAAGGGCTTGAGGGGGGAACAGCTCATAGTTGCGAAGCCCGCAGTTCCCCCCTCAAACTCCCCTCTTCTTGGGCACGCCTGTGTTCGCGAAGAGTTTTGGGAAAATGGGATAGAAAATAGAATAATTGTGCATAATACCTTCAGGATTATTTCTTGGAGGTGTTTTTTTATGTCGGAAGAGCTGGAAAAGGAAAAGGAACAGAACGAGCAGATTAGAGAGATGGGGCAGGTGATGCTGGAGGGGAATGCTAAGAAGCATAGAGTGGAGCTTTTGACGATTATAGGGGAAGTGGAGGGGCATGAATCGGCGCCTTCTCAGAGTAAGACTACGAAATATGAGCATGTGCTTCCGAAGCTGGCGCTTATTGAGGATGATGAAAATGTGGATGGGCTTTTGATACTTTTGAATACAGTGGGGGGAGATGTGGAGGCGGGGCTTGCTATTGCGGAAATGATTGCTTCCTTAAGTGTACCTACCGTTTCGCTGGTGCTTGGCGGGGGACATTCTATTGGGGTTCCCATGGCGGTTTCGGCGGATTATTCTTTTGTGGTTCCTAGTGCAACTATGGTGATTCATCCGGTACGCTCCAGCGGGATGTTTATCGGGGTGGCGCAGACTTACCGGAATATGGAGAAAATACAGGATCGTATTACTACTTTTATTTCCAATCATTCTAGGATCAGCCAGAAACGACTGGAAGAGCTGATGCTGGATACCACCCAGCTTGTGAAAGATGTGGGAACCATGCTGGAGGGGAAGGAAGCTGTGGAGGAAGGCCTGATCGATGCAGTGGGAGGTATGAAAGAAGCTCTGGCCAAACTTTATGAGCTGGTGGAGGATCAGAAGCATCAGAATATGCTTAAAAAATCTCTGGATTTATAGAAAAAATAGTAAAAAATATAGCAAAAAAAATGTACTTTTTCCTTTGATTGTCTGCTCTTTTGTGCTATAATGCAAAAGAATGAATATTTATGTTTAAAATTATCTACACAGGAGGGACAATCATATGGGAAATATGTGTGAATGTCAGAACGGCGGAAACGCGGATTTCGCTGAGCTGGCTCCGGTACTGGAAAAATATGCAAAGGTACCAGGAAGCCTGATCACCATTCTTCAGCAGACACAGGATATTTACGGTTATCTCTCTCTGGATGCGATCAACTACATTGCAGAGAGAACCGGAATTATGCCTGCGAAAATTTACGGTGTAGCTACATTCTATGCACAGTTCCGTTTACAGCCTATCGGCAAATACCTTATCATGCTTTGTAAAGGTACTGCCTGCCATGTAAATGGTTCTGACATGATCGAAGAAGCTGTTTGCGAACATCTTGGAATCAAAGACGGAGAGACTACAGAGGACGGATTATTTACGCTGAACAATGTAGCCTGTCTCGGATGCTGTTCTCTGGCACCGGTAATGATGGTAAAGACCACAGACGGTGAAGAAACATTCGGGAACCTGACCAAATCTTCCGTTAAGAAGATTCTCGATGATTACAAAGCAAAGAATGCATAGGAGGTAAAAATATGAAAGTTGTAGTAGGGCAGGGAAGCTGTGGTATTGCTACCGGTGCGAAGAAAACCTCTAATGAATTCGAAAGAATCATTGCAGAAAAAAATCTGACAAACGTTGTGGTTGATAAGACCGGTTGTATCGGTACCTGTTATCTGGAGCCGATCGTAGACGTTTACAATGACGAAGGCGCACTGGAAGCCAGATATGTAAAATGTACAACGGATAAAGTTTTAAGGATTGTTGAGGAGCATCTGATGGGCGGCAAGCCTGTAGAAGAATATGTGATTCCTGAGGAGGATGAGGCTTTCTTATCCCAGCAGCAGAGAATCGTTCTTCGCAACTGCGGACAGATCAATCCTGAGAAGATCGAAGAATATATTGCAGTAGGCGGATATGAGGCGGCCAGAAAAGCAATCACCTCCATGACTCCTGATGAAGTTATTGAGGAGATCAAGGTTTCCGGCCTTCGCGGACGCGGCGGCGCAGGATTCCCCACATGGTTTAAATGGAATGCTATCAAATCCAACAAAGGCGCACAGAAATACATGGTATGTAATGCTGACGAGGGTGACCCGGGTGCATTCATGGACCGTTCCGTTTTGGAAGGTGACCCCCACTCTCTGTTGGAAGGTATGATCATCGGCGGTTTCGCAGCAGGTGCTACCGAGGGTATCATTTACTGCCGTGCCGAGTATCCTCTTGCTATCGCACGTCTGGAGATCGCCATGGCGCAGGCCAGAGAAAAAGGCTATCTGGGCCAGAACCTGTTTGGAACAGGCTTTAACTTTGATATCCGTATTAAGGCAGGTGCAGGTGCGTTCGTATGCGGTGAGGAAACCGCACTGATCGCTTCTCTGGAAGGCGAGCGCGGTATGCCTCGTCTGAAACCTCCGTTCCCGGCAGCTAAGGGATACTGGAAGCTTCCAACCAATATCAATAATGTAGAAACCTATGCGAACGTTGCATGGATCATGGCTAACGGCGGACAGGCCTTTGCGGACAGAGGCGCAGAGAAGTCCAAAGGCTCCAAGGTATTTGCTCTTGCAGGTAAGATCAAGAAGGGCGGCCTTGTAGAAGTACCGATGGGTATGACTCTCCGTGAGGTTATCTACAATATCGGTGGCGGAATTAAAAATGATAAGGAATTCAAGGCTGTTCAGATGGGCGGTCCATCCGGCGGATGTATTCCGGCACAGCTCATTGATACTCCTGTTACATACGAAGATATTAACAAGACAGGTGCTATCGTTGGTTCAGGCGGTATGATCGTTATGGACGAGGATACCTGTATGGTAGATATGGCCCGTTTCTTCCTGGATTTCACCAGAAAAGAGTCCTGCGGCAAATGTAACTACTGCCGTATCGGTACCAAGAGGATGCTGGAGATCCTTGAGCGGATCACCAAAGGTGAAGGTAAAGACGGTGATATTGAGCTTCTGGAAGAACTTGCAGGCAAGATCAAAGACGGTGCAATGTGCGGTCTTGGCCAGACAGCTCCAAACCCTGTACTTACCACCATCCGTTATTTCCGCAACGAGTATGAAGACCATATTTACAATCATAAATGTACAGCAAAATCCTGTAAGGCTCTGATTCATTATGAGATCACAGACGACTGCAAGGGCTGCGGCAAGTGTAAGAGAAATTGTCCGGTGAATGCGATCAGCGGTGATAAGAAACAGGTTCATACCATTGATCCGAATGTATGTATCAAGTGCGGCAAGTGCGAAGAAAACTGTGCATTTGGTGCAGTGAAGAGAGTTTAATAGGAGGTGCAGACTGTGAATAAATTCAGATTAAATATCGACGGCAAAGAGGTCTACGGACTTCCGGGACAGACAATTCTTGAAGTTTGCAGAGAGAATGATATTTTCATTCCTACTCTTTGTTATGATGAGAGAACAGAAATTTACGGCGCATGCGGTCTGTGTATGGTAGAGTGGGAAGGAAGTCCCAAGCTTTGGAAAGCCTGTGCAACAGAGATTGCTCCAAATATGGTGATCCGTACCAATACCCCGCGTGTCATTGAATCCAGGAAGACAAACCTGGAACTTCTTCTTTCCAACCACAAGGGCGACTGCCGTCCTCCGTGTATGCTGGCATGTCCAGCAGGTACTGACTGCCAGGGCTATGTAGGCCTGATTGCCAACGGCCAGTATGAAGAAGCAATCAAACTGATCAGAGAAAATATCCCGCTTCCGGGCGCAATCGGACGTGTCTGCCCGCATCCATGTGAAAAAGCATGCCGCCGCGGCCTTGTGGATGAGCCGATTGCAATTGCAAACCTTAAGAGATTTGCAGCAGATACCGATGAATTCGGGGAAGATCCTTTTGTACCGGAGTGCGAGCCGGATACAGGAAAGAACGTTGCCATCATCGGCGGTGGCCCTTATGGTATTTCCATGGCATATTTCCTTCGCCAGTTAGGACATGACGTTACGATTTATGAGGCAATGCCGAAGCTTGGTGGTATGCTCCGCTACGGTATTCCGGAATATCGTCTTCCGAAGGAAGTCCTTGACGAAGAAATCGCTGTTCTGGAAAAAATGGGCGTAACCATGGTAACCAACACCAAGATCGGTGAGGATATTTCCTTCGAAGCAATTAAGAGAGACTTTGATGCCGTATGTATCGGTATCGGTGCATGGGTATCCACAGGCGTTCGCTGCAAGGGCGAGGACGCAGAGGGTGTGATCGGCGGTATTGACTTCCTGCGTAAGGTTGTCCGCAATGAGAAGATCGACCTTGGGGAAAATGTAGCTATCGTAGGCGGCGGTAATACTGCAATGGATGCATGCCGTACAGCAGTACGTCTCGGCGCAAAGAAGGTTTACAACATCTACAGAAGAACCAAAGACGAAATGCCTGCAGATATGATTGAGATTGAAGAGGCAGAAGAGGAAGGCGTAATCTTCCTGAACCTGACCAATCCTCTGGAGATCATTTCTGATGAAAGCGGCCACTGCCGTCAGATGGTACTTCAGGTAATGAAGCTTGGTGAGCCGGATGCATCCGGACGTCGTGCTCCTGTTCCTGTAGAGGGTGAGACCAAGACCATTGATGTGGATACTGTAATCCTGGCAATCGGTCAGAAAGTAAACGCAGCCGGAATCGAAGGCGTAGAGCTTACCAGAAAGGGCGGCATTGTTTACGACAAAGATACTTATATGACTGCGATCCCAGGCGTATTTGCCGGCGGTGACTGCGGTAATGATAAGATTTCCATTGCTGTTGAGTCTATTGGAGACGCAAAGAAGAGCTGTGATATCGTAGATGCTTATCTGCGGGGCGAAGAAATCAAATATGAGCCAAACTATTATGTGACCAAGAAGGACGTAACTCCGGCTACTTTTGAAGACCGTGAGAGAATGTGCCGTCCGACTATGGAGCAGCTCAACGCAGAAGAAAGAAAAGACAACTTTACAGAAGTAGTATTCGGATATGACGAGGAGCAGGCTCTTGAAGAGGCTCACCGCTGTCTGGAATGCGGATGTAAGGACTATTTCGAGTGTAAGCTGATTTCCTATGCAAATATGTATGGCGTAGAGCCGGATCGTTTTGCAGGAGACATTAATGAAGTGGATTATAAGGATGAGCATCTGTTCATCTTGAGAGACCCCAATAAGTGTATTCTCTGCGGACTTTGTGTTCGTGCCTGTGACGAGGTTATGGGCGTAGGTGCACTGGGTCTGGTGAACCGTGGATTTGATACGGTTGTAAAACCGGCTCTGGAACAGCCGTTATCCGAAACAGGATGTATTTCCTGCGGCCAATGTGTAAGTGTCTGTCCGACAGGCGCTCTGCAGGAAAGACTGTCCCTGGAGAAATCCGTTCCTCTTGCAACAGAAGTTACCGATACCACCTGTGCACACTGCTCCGTTGGCTGCTCCATTCATCTGGAAACCTACGGCGATATGCTGGTGAAATCTGTTCCGGATAAAGAGGGTGCCGTAAACAAAGGCCTTCTTTGCGGACGGGGTAAATTCGGTTTCGACTGTGCAGTAATGGAAGACAAGCTTCTTGACCCAATGGCAAGAAAGAATGGCGAGCTGACAGAAGTAGATTATCATGAGGCATTTGTTCTGGTTGCTAAGAAAGCAGAAGCACTTGCTGCAAAATACGGCAAGGATGCAGTTGCTGTAGCGATTTCTGACAGATACACCAATGAAGAAGCTTATGTGATCAAGAAATTTGCTGATGAGATCGGTGCTAAGACACTTTGCTTTAACAACAGAGAGAGCGGACTTGAAAAGGTTCTGGGTGTAAATGCTTCTCCAAATACCATTGATGAGCTGCTTAGTGCAGAAGTGATCCTCTGCGCAGGCTTCATTGCAAAAGAGAACCAGGTAATCCGTCTGAAACTGAAGCAGGCTGCTAAGAATGGTGCAAAAGTAATCCTGGTAAATCCGGAAGGATATGAGCAGGATCATATGAGCTTTGCATATAAGACTATTACCACAAGCAACAGTCTTGCATTCTTCAAGGGCGTTGCAAAGGCTCTGGTTGATATGGGCAAGGGTGCAGGAATGGAAGGCTATGATGCATTCAAGGCTTCCGTGGAAGGCGCTTCTGTCTGCGATGAAGTAAAAGCGGTTGCAGAAGCTTATGCTAATGCTAAGAAAGCAATGATCGTATTCCAGCAGAACGTGGTTACTACAGAGGCTGCTGCACTCCTTTCCGATATTGCGGTTGTATCCGGACACATTGGCAAAGCACGTGACGGTATCCTTCAGCTGAAGGCTAAGAATAACAGCCAGGGTCTTATTGATCTGGGCGTAACTGCAGGTGCTGAGGCTATGGAAGGTGTGAAAGCACTTCTGGTATTCGGTGAGGATGTTCCTGCAGATGCATTGAAAGAGCTTGTATTCCTGATGGTATGTGATACCCATATGACAGAAACTGCTAAGATGGCAGATGTTGTGATTCCGGGAACCGGATTTGCATCTACATACGGTACCTTCACCAATACGGAACGCAGACTGCAGCCGGTAGAGCAGGCAATCGAAGAGGATGTAGTATTTACCAACTGGGAAGTTGCAGCAGAGCTGGCTCACGTTTATGAAATCGAAATGCCATTTGATGATGTAGAAGACATTTCCGATGAGATGAATGAGGTTCTTCCTGCTTACCGTTATGCGGAAATGGGTGAGATCTATGGCGGCATTCTGGAATGCAAGGGTGCAAAACTTGTTGCTGTAGAAGATGCGGCACTGGTTGCTCCTTTGAAATGCACAGATCATCTTATGAATATGATCGATGAGAGACTGCCGAAGGCTTCCAAATAATCGGACTTTCTTAACTGTATGAAAAAATGACAGTTCAGTTTTGGACTGAACTGAAATGAAAAAATGTCCCTGTACGGTTTGGGCTGTACAGGGGCATTTTGTGCTTATGATGCCAATTCGGAATCTATTGTATCTTTTTGGAATTTGTGTTATAATATTGCACATCATCGGTTCGTGTTCAGCAAAATTTATTGAAAAATTTATAGATTGTTTTTTCGAAACCCAGGAAAAGGAAAAGATTATGTCAGCTTTTTTTGCAATCATATTAGGAATTGTTCAGGGAATTACGGAATTTCTTCCGGTCAGCAGCTTTGGGCATGTGGCAGTCCTGGAAAAGTATTGGGGAATCTCCCGAGGTTGCGGTGCTCTTTTTGAGGCCATGCTTCATCTCGGCACCCTTTTTGCTGTTTATATGGCATTTCGGAAGGATATCCGGAGAGTTTGCGTAGAATTTCTCGGAATAATTGCAGATCTTATAGGAAATCTGAATTTATACATTCATAACAGAAGAACAGAAGAACAGCTTCATTATGCGAAGGTGATCACCAGCAGTTACCGCAGATTTGCAGTGCTGATCATGATTTCCATGATTCCGACTGCTGCCATTGGCTATATCTGCAGGCGCCTGGTTGTAAGAAGCGCCCTTTCCTCTCTGGTAGCGGGAATCGGAATGCTGATCACAGGGATTATCCTTCTGGTAACAGACATGGGAAAAGCCGGCGGGACGAGATCAGCCAGGGAGGTTTCCTATGATCACGCAATGTGGCTTGGAATCTGTCAGGGAATCTCTGTATTTCCCGGATTTTCCAGGAGCGGTCTTACGATCTGTATGGCTTTGCTCTTTGGGTTCAGCAGGACTTATGCGGTTAAATTTTCTTATATTATGTCTATTCCGGCAGTGGCTGGGGCTTTTTTTATGGAACTGGGCGAATTTACTTCTCCGTCTATGAGCCTGGAGCTGGGATTTGACTTCGTTCTGGGAATGCTGGCATCTGCGGTGACTGGCTATTTTTGTGCACGTTTTTTGCTGCGGCTGGTACATAGAATGAAATTCCGCTACTTTGCATATTATTGTTTTCTGGCAGGCATGATCGCACTGGCCGGCAGTTATCTGGTTTAGAATAAGGGAGGGAGCCAATCGAATGGCAGTTTCAAAAAGTCAAAAAGGCAAACGTAAAACAACATCAAAAAGCAGAGCACAGAAGAAATCTGTATCCAGCGGCTTTCAGACAGAAATTATCCTGCTGATCATATTAGCGGCAGCCATTATCCTGATGATCAGTAACTTCGGGCTTGGGGGACTTGTGGGAAACGCCATCAGTACCTTCTCTTTTGGTACAGTGGGAATTCTTGCATACGCTTTCCCTGTCTTTCTTTTTGTAGGTTCGGCATTTCTGATTTCCAACAGAAGAAACCCACTTGCCTACAAGAAGGTTCTGGCGGCCGTTGTATTTTTTATTTTTTTGTGCGGATTTATTCAGCTTATTACAGAAGGCTATATGAAAAGTACTACGTTACTGGATTATTATGCCATCAGCTCAGATTACAGAACAGGAGGCGGGCTGATCGGAGGGGCAATCTGTATTTCCACGACCTCAGCTTTTGGCGTCTGGGGGGGATATGTGATCATCATTCTGGTACTCCTGGTCTGCCTGATCCTTATTACCCAGCGTTCCTTCTTTGAATTTCTGGAAGGAATCGGAATGCTTTTTGTGAATATGGTAAAAGGCGGCCAGAACCGTTATGCGGAAGGCAGGCCGGAGAGAGAACGGAAGAAAGAGCAAAAAGCACTGGAGAGGCGCAGACTGAAAGAGGAGCGTCAGGCGGAACGCCTTCGGGAACTGGAGGAAGCCCTGGCAGAGGAGGAAGACTCCCATGAATTTTTGGAAGGAACCGATCTGAAACATACGGAAAAATCCAGGAGAAAGACGGCAAAAAGAACCGCGGCTTCGGAGAAAAAGGAAGAACCGGATCCTATTACTGCGGATAACAGAAAATCCAGACAGAGGCAGGTGGAACTCAGAATCCAGCGTTCCCAGCCTGCGGAACCGGAAGAGAATCTGTCTGAGGACTTTTGGGAAGAACCGCCTGTGGAGACAATTTCTGCAGAGAAAGATTTCGCAGAGACTCTTATGGAAAGAGAGCCTGTTTCGAAGGGCTATGCCCAGGAGGAGACAGAGCCCCCTTTTCAGGAGGAGAAGGAGAAGAAGCCTTCGAAAAATCCAAAATCTTCCCAGAGTGAAATTGAGAATGGCATCCGAAATATTGACCATGAGATCAACAGCCAACAGCCTCCGGTACCGAAAGTTTACCATTTTCCACCCCTGAAGCTTTTGAAGCGCGGGGACGGTAAGTCTCAGGGCGATTCGGATGAATATCTGCGCAAGACTGCCCAGAAGCTTCAGGATACGCTTCATAATTTCGGTGTAAATGTAACGGTAACCAATGTAAGCTGCGGTCCTACAGTTACAAGATATGAGCTTCAGCCGGAGATGGGGGTAAAGGTCAGCAAAATTGTGGGGCTTGCAGATGACATTAAACTGAATCTTGCAACTCCGGATATTCGTATTGAAGCTCCTATTCCCGGAAAGGCTGCCGTTGGAATTGAAGTCCCCAATAAAGAAAACAGTGCAGTAATGCTTCGCGACCTTTTGCAGTCCAGAGAGTTCCAGGAAGCAAAATCCAAACTGGCTTTTGCAGCCGGAAAGGATATTGCCGGAAAACCTGTAGTAGCGGATATTGCCAAAATGCCTCATCTGCTGATTGCAGGTGCAACCGGATCCGGCAAATCCGTCTGCATTAACACATTGATCGTCAGTATCCTTTATAAAGCAAAACCGGATGAGGTTAAGATGATCATGATTGACCCGAAGGTGGTGGAATTAAGCGTCTATAACGGAATTCCCCATTTGTTCATTCCTGTGGTCACAGACCCCAAAAAGGCAGCGGGTGCGTTAAACTGGGCAGTTTCGGAAATGACTTCCCGTTATAATACCTTTGCGGAGTACAGTGTGAGGAATTTAGAGGAATATAATAAAAAGGTAGAAAATATGCGGATTCCGGAGGGAGAAGTGCGCCCTCCCAAAATGCCTCAGATCGTCATTATCGTAGACGAGCTTGCAGACCTTATGATGGTGGCCCCGGGAGAAGTGGAGGATGCCATCTGCCGTCTGGCACAGCTTGCCCGCGCTGCGGGCATCCATTTGATCATCGCTACCCAGCGTCCTTCCGTAAACGTAATTACCGGATTGATCAAAGCCAATATGCCCTCCCGTATTGCATTCTCCGTATCCTCCGGCGTGGATTCCAGAACCATTCTGGATATGAACGGGGCGGAGAAACTCCTTGGAAAGGGGGATATGCTCTTTTATCCTCAGGGATATCAGAAGCCTGCCCGTTTGCAGGGCGCTTTTGTTTCGGATGAAGAGGTCAGCAGCATTGTGGACTTTTTGTCCGATAAGAACCCCGGGGTGGAATATGATGCAAAAATCGAACAACAGATGAATACTGTCAGCCTGCCGGGAAGCGGAGGCGGAAGCGATGAGCGGGATATCCACTTTGAAGAGGCAGGCAGATTCATTATTGAAAAAGAAAAAGCATCTATCGGAATGCTTCAGAGAATGTTTAAGATTGGGTTTAACAGAGCTGCCCGTATTATGGATCAGCTTTGTGATGCAGGGGTTGTCGGACCGGAAGAGGGGACGAAGCCCAGAAAGGTATTGATGACAATGGAAGAATTCCAGAACTATATGGAAGAACACCTGTAGGTTTGGAACTCTATCTTTATATGGAAGGAAGTGCTTCCTGTGAAATGTCCTAAGTGCCATGCAGAAGTGAAGGACGGGTCACTGTATTGTGATAAATGCCTGGCGGAAATTCCCTGGGTGAAGGAATTTAATTCCGTTGAAACGCTGATGGAAAAAAAGAAACTGGAAGAGCCAAAGCAGAGCTTTTCGTTTATTAAGAAAGAACCGGCGGTTCGTTTCCCAAAGCTTTTGGTCAGCAGAAGGAAAGGTGTGCTTCTCTGTGCCCTGATACTGGTGCTGGGGATTCTGATGTTCAGGCAGCTTCATACGTTTTCTGCACTTTATCATAGGGCAGAGCAGGCATACCAAAGCGGAGAGTATGAGAATGCTCTTTCTCTGGCAGAGCAGGCACTGGACAAAAAGCCCGAACATCTGCGTGTGAATCTTCTCCGCGCCAAGATTCTGGAGGCAGAAGGGGACGTTTCATCGGCAATCCTGGTAATGCAGCCGGTTATTAAGAAATTTCCGGATAGTGCGCCCGTTTACCAGATGCTCCTTCGGCTTTTAAGCCACGAAAACCGTACCCGGGAGATCAAAAAACTGCTGTCAGAATGTGAAAGCCCGGAGGTTCTTGAAGTATGCAGGGAATATATAGCAGAACCGCCCAATGCCAGTCTCTTATCCGGAACCTATACGACGGAGCAGACGGTAGAACTCACGGCAGAGGGAGAAACGATTTATTATACCATGGATGGAAAGAATCCTACGGAAAAAAGTCTTGTCTATTCCGGGCCTATTCCTCTCATGGAAGGGAGCACCACCTTAAAGGCGATGGCAGTCAATGCGCTGGGGATTCCCAGTGATGTGGTATCCTGGGATTATATCCTGGTTTACGGGGTACCTGCTCCTCCCAAGATCTATCCGGAGGATGGCAATTATTATAAAAAAACAGAGATAGAACTGGAGGTTCCGGATGGATGCATTGCATATTATGCATTTGATGAGATCCCCACAGTGAACAGCACACAATACCAGAATCCTATTTCCATGCCGGAGGGATATCATGACTTTTATGCTATTTTAGAGGCAGCCAATGGAGAAGTGAGCGAAGCTGCTCACAGGGAATACTATCTGGAATACTAAAATAAAGGAAACAGAAACTTTCATGGAAATCCGTATTTTGACTGTAGGAAAGATCAAAGAGAAATATTTAATTGACGGAATCAGCGAATATGCAAAACGTCTCAGCCGATACTGCCGCCTGACTTTTTGCCAGGTTGCTGATGAGAAAACGCCGGATAGGGCGTCAGAGGCCGAAAACCGTCAGATCAGGGAAACTGAGGGAGAACGTCTTATGAAGCATATTCGAGAACAGGATTATGTGATCGCCCTTGCTATTGACGGCAAAATGCTGGACTCCGTAGAGCTTTCCCAAATGATCGGAAAGCTTGGGCTTAATGGAGTAAGCTCCGTGGCTTTCGTGATCGGGGGATCTTTGGGACTGAGTGACAAGATTCTTGCCAGGGCAGATTATAAGCTGAGTTTTTCTAAAATGACCTTTCCGCATCAGCTGATGCAGATGATTCTTTTAGAACAGATCTACAGAGGTTACCGGATACTGCATCATGAGCCGTACCACAAATAAAAATGGGAATTTTGGAAGAAAGGGTTGGAAAATTTTATGCAATCAAATATACGGGAGAAATTGTTCGGGAGTATGTCAGAAGAGCAGGAGAGCAGATATATCCTGACAGTTGCGGAACGTATACTTCGGTGTGACGGATATCTCCTCTGGGTGATCATTGGCGTACAGGCCTTTAATCTTTTATATGCATTGATTTATACAAATGGAAAACTGCATAGTGTTTCAAGCAGGGTGTATTCGTCTCTTTATCTGTTTTTGATGCTGCTGTCTGTAATTGGGCTGTTTTTACACAGATATCTTAAGAAAAATCTTCCTGCCAAGGCAATGCTCACAGTCCGGCTGCAGGTTATTTATGGATTCCTTCTTATCTTGTGGGGAGCCTGTACCACTGCGTATGACCAGAGGGTGTCAGACAATGTAACGGTTTATCTGATCGTGGCTTTTACGGTCTCGGTATTGGTTTATATGACTCCCGGACAGGCTGCTGTGTCTTTTGTAACGGTACAGATTTTTTTGTTTCTGGCGATCCCCGCATTTCAGACGGACTCCACAAGGCTGCATGGGGTTTTGCTCAACACGGTGGTTATGACCTTGCTGTCTTTTTTGATCGCTGTTTATCGCTATTCCAATTACCGGAAAGGCTATTTGATACACCAGGAAATGCTGGAAAAGAACCGGATACTGAACGAGGCTGCAAACCATGATTCCCTTACAGGACTTTACAACAGAAGATTTCTGAACGGACAGATGGATGAAATTTACCGGTATTGCGCCAGAAACCAAAGAACTATGACGATTATGATGATGGATATCGATTCTTTTAAGAACTATAACGATACCTATGGGCATCAGCAGGGGGATGAGTGCCTGCGCAGAATGACATGGCGTCTTTTGCAGGAAATGGACCCGAAGCAGGAGTATCTGATCCGCTACGGTGGAGAGGAATTCCTTTATGTGGGAACAAATCTGGATCATAAAACTGCACAGGAAAAAGCGGAAGAATTTACGAAGGTTATCCGGGATCTGATCATCGGACCATCGGAGAAGGATCCGCGAAACATTACCATTAGCATCGGTCTGTTTACAGAAATCCCTTCCATGGAAATGGCAGAGGATAAGGAGTGGATCAACTCCGTTGCCAGGGCAGACAGTGCTTTGTATGAGGCAAAAAAATCCGGAAAAGATCAATGGATCGATTTTTCTGTACAGTAAGATGATTTTAGGCTATAATGATTTCATAAAAGAAAAATGAGAATCTTTCATAAAGGAGATAAAAATGAAGACAGAACGAATTGAGAATATGTGCGGCGGCAATGGTCATGTGATTATAAAACATATCCTGGATGAAGCGGAAATGAAGGGAAAATGCAGACTTTATGCCCAGGTAACCATAGAACCGGGATGTTCATTGGGATACCATGAGCACCATGGGGAAAGTGAGATTTATTATATTCTTTCCGGGTCGGGAATTTACAGCGATAATGGAGAACTGCGCATGGTAAAAGCAGGGGAGAAAACCGTGACACCTGACGGAAAAGGCCATGCACTTTCCAATTCCGGAAATGAAGATCTTGTATTTATGGCTTTGATCATTAAAGACTGATTAAGAGAGTTTCTGCGATGAAGGACTACATGGCTCCCATGGAGGGAATTACCAATTGCATTTTCCGGAATGCATACCATCAGTTTTTTCACCCTATGGACAAGTATTTTACGCCTTTTATTTCTGCCAAGCCGGATAAACGCCTGAGCGCCAAAGAGATTCGGGAGGTGCATCCCGAGACGAACCGTGGATTGAAAGTGGTTCCTCAGATTCTGACCAACAATGGGGCTGATTTTATGCAGACAGCCAGAATTCTGAAAGAATATGGACATAGAGAGATCAACCTGAATCTTGGCTGCCCCTCCGGTACCGTAACAGCCAAAGGAAAAGGCTCCGGATTTTTGAAAGAACCATATCTTCTGGAAAAATTTCTGGATACGATTACAGAAGGTCTGGAAAAAGAGGGAATGCAGCTTTCCGTCAAGACCCGTATCGGAACCAGCGATGAGGAGGACTGGGGGCTTCTTCTTGAAATTTTTGGCCGCTATCCCCTTACGGAACTGATCGTCCATCCCAGGATCCAGAAGGATTTTTATAAGGGACCTTTGCGCCTGGATGCTTTTGGAATGGCCTTGGATGCCATACAGGTTCCTCTTGGCTATAATGGAGATTTGTTCAGCCCAAAGGACTGTCACGCAGTCATGGAACGCTTCCCGGAAACGAAGATCCTGATGTACGGAAGGGGATTGATTGTAAATCCCGGACTGGTCAGCGAAATCCGTGACGGAAAGAAGTTAGAGAAAGAGATTTTCCGAAAGTTTCATGATAAAATTTATGAGGATTACAGGGAACTGCTTGGGGATGAGCGGAATGTGCTGTTCCGCATGAAGGAATTGTGGAGCTATTTTGCCGGGAGTTTTTCCAATGCAGCAAAATATGCGAAGAAGATCAAAAAAGCCCAGCATTTTACCAGCTATGAGGCTGCTGTATCTACGCTTTTTCGTGAGCAGGAGTTGATTGTATAAGGAAACAGAAGAAGAACTTTGGGATTGTTTCACAGATGGGACATACATAAGAGAGATTCCTGCGGCATAGATTAGGAATAAAAGCCGCGGGGATTTTTTTATGAAAAAAAACGGCCAATATAAGGAGATGCTGGTGAATGCAATGGAAGTGCCAGGGGATCTGGCTTACCGGGATGCAATCCTCACTGTTACCGGAAAAAATCTGGCAGTGATTGAAAACTACCGCGGTATCCTGCGCTACACCGGGGAAGAAATTATTGTCCTGACCTATAGAGGAAGGCTGACCATCTGCGGAAAGCATTTGGAAATCCCCTGTTTTACCAGGGAGGAAATGCAGGTTCGGGGGTGCATTTCCCAGATTTCTCTGGAACAGTAGGAAGGAGGTTCTATGGAAAAATTCCTGAAATTCCTTTCCGGATATGTAAAGCTTCTGATATGTGGAGAACAGTGTGAACGCTTTTTAAATCTTTGCCGTACCAGAGGGATTTCCATCAGAAAGATATGCCGCAGGGGAGAAGAAGAAATGGTATGCGTCATGTCTGTCCGGGATTTTTTTTGTCTTAAGCCCATTCGAAACAAAACAGGGGTACATATTCATGTGCTGGAAAAGCGCGGGATGCCCTTCTTTTTTTTGCACAGTAAAAAAAGAAAGGCTTTTTTTGCAGGAATTTTGCTTTGCTTTTGTCTTATGGTGATATTGTCCGGCAAAATCTGGAATATTCATATTGAGGGAAATCTAAGAAACACCACACCGGAAATTCTGGAATTCCTGGAGGAGCAGGGGATTGTCCACGGAATCGCCAAGGGGAAGATCAACTGCGGCAATCTGGCTGCTGCGATCCGGCGGCAGTATCCGGAAATTACCTGGGTTTCCGCACGAATAGAAGGTACACGCCTGATCCTGACCATACAGGAAGAGGAGATCAGACAGGAAGATTCCAAAGAAGAGCTGTCTCCCTGCAGCTTAACTGCTGATGCGGAGGGAAGGATCGTAAAAATCATTACCCGCAGAGGCATTCCTCTTGTAAAACAGGGCGATGTATGCAAAAAAGGGGACGTTCTGGTATTGGGGCGTCTGGAGATCCTGAACGACAGCCAGGAGGTGGTACGGTATGAATACGTCCATGCAGACGCAGATATTTATGTGGAGTATGAGCTGGCTTATTATAAAGAATTTCCGCTGAATTATATAAAAGAGATTCCTTCCGGGAATGCGCGGTCCGACTATCGGATTCGAATCGGCAATTGGATCTTTTCTACAGGAAAAAAGGCAGAAGAGGGATGGACGAGAATCCTTAGCGAGAGTCCCTTACGAATTACAGAGAATTTTACGCTTCCTGTTTTCTTAGGGAAAATAACTTCCGGGAAAATGCAGAAGGCGGAGGCAATTTACTCAAAAGAAGAGGCGAAGGCCCTTGCCATAGAGGAGCTTCAGGAATATGAAAAAAATTTAATGGAAAAGGGGCTTCAAATCTCTGCAAATAATGTTAAAATAGAGACAAATTATAAATCCTGCGTAGCCAGAGGGTATTTCACTGTAATTGAAAAAACAGGAAAGGAAACTTCTGTGGAAGTGCAGGAGGAACCACCGGAAAATCCTGCCGGGTAAGAGGGGATTTTCCGGATGATACAGAAGAGTAGAGGGAATTCAGAAATGAATATAGAAAAATTTAACGAATTTATTTCCCAGTATCCTATTTATGAATATCGGATTCTGGATACCCGGGACATTTTTGTCAGAGAACGGGTGCGCACGATCTGCAGGACGGAGTGTCAGCGCTACGGTTCTACCTGGGCATGTCCTCCTGCAGTGGGGGCGCTGGAAGAATGTGAAGCGAAGATTAAAAGCTACACGAATGCAGTCTTCTTCTCCAGTGTGGCGGAGGTTTCTGACATTTTAAATATGGAGGAGATGCTTTCTACAAGACGGGCGCATGAAGACCTGACTACGGAAGTAGGAAATTATCTGAAAGGCGAGGGGTATGAAGTTTATATTCTCTCTGCGGAATCCTGCGATATCTGCGAGAACTGCAGCTATCAGGAGGGCAAGCCGTGCAGGCATCCTGACCGGATGCATCCCTGCCTGGAAAGTCATGGTGTTGTGGCGAATGAGATCGTAGAACGTGAATCCATGGAATATAATCTGGGAGGAAATACCATTCTCTGGTTTTCCATGGTGCTTTTCCGGGAGAAGGTGCCTGGCAAGAGTATTTGCCATTCCCCTGAAAAAGTGCTAGAATAAAAAACAGGATTATACCTGTCCGCTGACAGGTAGCACAAGAAAGGACATTAGAGAATGGCTAATATTATGGAATTGCACGCTGATGTGCCTGCCAGTCTGGAGGGAAACGTATTTGGCCAGTTTGATGAGCATCTGAAGCTGATCGAGCGGACGTTAAACGTTACCCTGATCTCCAGGGACGGCTCTTTAAAGATTCTGGGAACGGAGCAGAGTGCATCTCAAGCGAAAAAACTGATAGAAGAACTGATCACCCTTGCAAAAAGGGGAAACACCATCACAAAGCAAAATGTCAATTATGCCCTGTCCCTGGCGCTGGAACAGCAGAGCCAGGTGCTGACCGAAATTGATAAAGATTTTATCTGCAATACGATCCAGGGAAGACCCATTAAGCCCAAGACCCTTGGGCAGAAGGAATATGTGGACCAGATCCGGAAGAAAATGATCGTATTTGGCGTAGGACCTGCAGGAACCGGAAAAACATATCTGGCCATGGCAATGGCGGTCACTGCTTTTCGGAATGAGGAAGTCAGCAGAATCATTCTGACAAGGCCTGCCATTGAAGCAGGAGAGAAGCTGGGCTTCTTGCCGGGTGATCTGCAGAGTAAGGTAGACCCTTATCTTCGGCCTCTCTATGATGCACTTTATCAGATCATGGGGGCGGACAGTTTTGCCAAAAATATGGAGAGAGGGCTTATTGAGGTTGCACCTCTTGCGTATATGCGCGGACGTACTTTGGACAATGCTTTTATTATTCTGGATGAGGCACAGAACACCACACCTGCGCAGATGAAAATGTTCCTGACCCGTATTGGGTTTGGTTCGAAGGTGATTATAACGGGCGATGCTTCCCAGAAGGATCTTCCAAGGGATGCCATATCCGGTCTGGACGTGGCACTGAAGGTGCTGAAAAAGATTGACGATATAGGATTCTGCCAGCTTACCAGCAAAGACGTGGTGCGTCATCCTCTGGTACAGCAGATTGTACAGGCCTATGAGACCTATGAGAAAAAACAGAAGCCGGCGGCAGTTCCAAGACGCGGAAACCGCCGCAGTAAGGAGAATGCATGACATTACAGTTTGAGTGTGAAACAGACCTGGATCTCGGGATTGACTGCGCAAGCCTTGCAAAAGAGGTGGCAGAGAAAGTTTTGGAAATGGAAGGGTGCCCCTATGAGACATCGGTCAATCTGGTTTTGACGGATAATGAAGAAATTAAGCGGGTAAATACAGAGTTCCGGAACATTCTGGCTCCTACGGATGTACTGTCCTTTCCGATGATTCCCTTTGAAAAACCGGCAGATTATCATATCGTAGAGGATGATGATTCTTATTTTGACCTGGATACAGACGAGCTTCTTCTGGGAGATATTATGATCTCCGCAGAGAAGGCAGCGGCTCAGGCAAAGGAATACGGACACAGCGTGAAGCGGGAATTCTGTTTTCTGGTAGCCCACAGTATGCTCCATCTTTTAGGATATGACCATATGACAAAAGAAGAGGCTGAGATTATGGAACAAAAACAAGCGGATGCATTGGAGGAACTGGGGATTACACGCTAAGGAGGTCTATGGTTTAGACTACTGTCAGACCATAACACAGGAGGTACTTTATGAGAAAAAAATATGTTGGTATCATTTTGGCAGCAGCATTGCTGGGAAGCAGCATGTCCGGCTCCTTTAACGTCTTTGCAGAGGAACAGTCTCCGGTGCAGATGGAGGCATCAGACAGCGGGAAAGGGACAAGCGAGACAGTACAAAGCTATCTGACAGGAGAACAGATTGCCTCGTCCATCGGGCGCAGAAGACCCGTTGCGGTAATGCTTGGAAACAGTCAGACCGCCTGCCCTCAAAGCGGAATCGGCAGTGCCGGTATCATTTACGAGGCTCCGGTGGAAGGAAATATGACCAGGCTTATGGGAATCTTTGAAAATTACGATTCCCTGGAGAAGATTGGCTCTGTCAGGAGCTGCCGTGATTATTATCTCTTTTATGCCAATGAATTTGATGCGGTTTATGCCCATTTCGGCCAGGCAGTTTATGCACTGCAGTATCTGGACCAGCACCTTGTGGATAATCTGAACGGGCTGAATCTTGACGGAAGCGTTTATTTTCGGACTTCAGACAGGCAGGCACCTCACAATGCTTATGCAAGCGGAGAGACCCTTAAGCAGGGAATTCAGTCCTTTGGATACCGTCAGGAATATAAGGACGGGTATACAGGGCATTATCAGTTTGCTGTGGAAGGGACAGAAACCCTCCCGGAAGGAGGAACGGCTGCCAATATCGTACATCTGGACTGCTATGGAGATAACCGTCCATGGTTTGAATATGATGGAAATACGAAGAAATACAACCGTTTTCAGTTTGGCGGTCCGCAGGTAGATGAACTTACCCAGGAACAGCTTTCCTGCGATAATATTATTTTGCAGTACTCGGATTACCAGATGTACGATACAAACGGATATCTGAATGTAAATCCCACATCCGGCGGAGCAGGGAAATATATCACCAGGGGAAAAGCCGTGGATATTCGCTGGGAAAAGGATTCGGAGTGGGGAATTACCCGTTATTATGATTCCAATGGTCAGGAGATCCGGTTAAACACTGGAAAAACATGGGTGGAAATTGTTCTGAATGACAAAATTACTTCCGTAACTTACCAGTAGGATTTCCGTATAAACGAATGATGAACGCTGATACTATAGAAAAGAACCGCAGCAGCCTGCTGCAAAGGAGCGTGTACCAATGCGAAAATTTTTCTATAGTATCAGTGTTATTTTGTTTCTGGGGCTTTTGACCTTCGGATATTATGAGACCTACCGCCTGGCAGATACGCGTGATAAGATCTGGCTGGCGGAAAACTCGAAAACAGAACAGAGCGTCCGGGCGGAGGAAGGGGATTCTTTCGGTATTTCATTTGTACAGCCGGAGCTTCCGGGAACAGTTGTTATGGCAGACGGAAGCAGAGAAAAGAGCGGTTATGGGAGTTATTATCTGAAAGAGCAGGATGGTTTTGTGCAGGTATATCTTTCCGATAAAAAGACTGTCTTTGAAAATACTTCCATTCAGATCGCTTCTCTGCCTGAATTGCTCAGAGAGGAAATCCGACACGGAAAGTATTTAAAGGATCAGCAGGAACTTTATAGTTTTCTGGAGAATTATTCCAGCTAAGGCTGCATTGCACAGGAGGGGGGAGGGAGGAATAGGCACCTGTGCAATGCCGCCTTAGCTGGAATAAGACCTTAAGAAAATTTCGGAAAAGAATGGACGAACGAAAAAAAATGTTGTAAGATAGTTCGAGTATAAAAAATAATGGAGTGACAAAAGATCATGGACTATCGTGAACGACTGAAAGATAAAAAGAGAATTGTAATTAAAATAGGCACCTCCTCTTTGACCCATTCCGAGACCGGAAGGCTGAATCTTCGGAAGCTGGAGGTCTTGGTGCGGGAGATCAGTGACCTGCATAACCAGGGAAAGGATATTGTGCTGGTATCTTCCGGAGCCATCGGCGTGGGAGCTGCCGCACTTGGCCTGGACGGCAAGCCGGCGGAACTGGAAAAAAAGCAGGCTTGTGCTGCAGTGGGACAGGCAAGGCTGATGATGATCTATCAGAAGCTTTTTTCGGAATATAATCAGACTGCTGCCCAGATCCTGATGACCAAAAATACAATGCTGAATAACCTGAACAGAAAGAATGCACAGAATACCTTTGAGGAGCTTTTGAAGGTTGGGGCCATTCCCATTGTAAATGAGAATGACTCCGTATCTACATATGAGATTCAGTTCGGTGACAATGATACGCTTTCTGCCGTGGTTGCTGCGCTGATCGGCGCGGATCTGCTGATCCTGCTTTCGGATATTGACGGATTATTTACTGATGATCCCAATACCAATCCGGATGCCAGGTTTATTGATGTGGTGGAAGCTTTGGATGAACACCTTCTCCATATGGGAAAAGCATCAACCGGAAGCAAGGTTGGCACAGGAGGTATGGCTACGAAGCTGACTGCAGCAGAAATTGCAACAGCAGCAGGAACGGATATGGTGATCGCCAACGGGGCAGATTTCCATGTGATCCATAAGATTGTGGAAGGCCGCAGGTATGGGACTCTTTTTGTATCTCAGCCAAAAGAGGAGTTTTATCTTATTGACTATATTGAGAAGCTTTTGTAAGGAGCAGGGAAAGAAAAATGGAGAATGCAAAGATCGAAAGAATCAATGCTCTTGCCCGTAAATCCAAGAGCGTAGGATTGACAAAAGAAGAAAAGAAGGAGCAGGCCGCTCTTCGCAGGGAATTTCTTGCCAATATCCGGATGAACGTCCGGACACAGCTTGATAACATCAGCATTCAGGAAGAGGACGGCAGCGTAACGAATCTGGGAGAAAAATATGGAAACCAAGAAAGACATTAGGAAAAAGATTTTTGCCGCAAGAAAGGCATGTACAGACAGCCAGGTAGAGGAGTGGAGCAGGGACATTACCAGGAGAGTGATAGCTCTTCCTGCATTTAAAAGAGCAGAGAGAATCCTGGCATATGCAGATTACAACCATGAGGTGATCACGCGGTATCTTATAGAGGAAGCGTGGAATGCCGGTAAGGAAGTGGCAGTCCCAAAGGTCGTTGGCAAAGATATGATTTTTTACCATCTGAAAGATTTTGATCAGCTGAAGCCGGGATATTATGGAATTCCGGAACCGGAAGAAGGGGAGAGCGTGCAGTGGGATGAGGCTCTTATGATCATGCCGGGCGTAGCCTTTGACAGGGAGAATCATAGAGTTGGATACGGGGGCGGTTTTTATGACCGTTTTCTGGAAAAGCATCCTTCTCTGGAACGGGTGGCAGTGGCATTTGATTTTCAGATTCTGCCCCAGGTACCCACGGAACCCACCGATATTTTTCCGCAGATCATTGTTACGGAGAAAGAAACATTTTATCTGGATCCGGGTTATTGTTCACACGGCACTGTTTCCTGAGAGCAGGAACTTCAGAAGGATTTCCCCAAGGTTTGACTTTTTTGCAGAAGATGTGCTATACTGATTCTATGTTTCGAAAAACTTTTTTACAATGCTCGTTTTACGGGGAGGATTTAAAATGAGAAAACAACAGGTACTTGCATTGCTTTTAACAGGGGCTTTGACAATGGGCATGTCACCGGCTGCTGCTTTTGCTGCAGAGGATGTCAGCGCATTATCTATAGAAGATGGACTGAGTGCCGCTTTTGACGGCGGAGAAGAGATTTCGGATGAATCCACGCAGGATACTGCAGCAGAAGACCCTTCTGCCGCAGACACACCTGCGGAACCTGCAGATACGCCTGCAGAACCGCCTGCAACAGATCCTGCAGAACCACCTGCTGCAGATTCTGCAGAACCGCCTGCCGCAGATCCTGCAGAGCCGCCGGCAGCTGAACCTACAGATACACCTGCAGAACCTGCGGATACCCCGGCAGCGGAGCCAACTCAGGCACCGGCAGAGAATCCCATGGCAGCTCCGGAAGGAAATCTTTCGCCGGAGTCAACGGCGACTCCTACGCCGACCGAGACTCTTGCAGGAGCGTTTACCATGGGCGGAAAAGACTATTCTACGCTGATGGAGGCAATTATCGCATCACAGGCTGTGCCGAATGGAGATGCGGATCTTATTTACATAAATGAAGATCTGGAGATTGATGCCGATACAATGATCTCCGTTCCTGCGGGTAAGAATATTGTCATCGCTGCTCCCACAGGAAAGACTGTGAATATTACCAGAAAAGCGGGATATGCGGGCAATATGATTGAAGTGAAGGGCGGAGACCTTCAGCTTGGATATGGTGACGTTGACGAGGGAGGCAATGAGGCTTTCGGAACCCTGAATATCAACGGAAAAGGAGATGGAAGTGTTTCTTCCGGCTCTATTGTTTCCGTCACAGAGGGAGGCTGGCTTGGCCTTGAAAATGTTACCCTCACAGGAAATACGACCGGCGGCAACGGGGGTGCGGTAAATTGTACATCCGGTACGGTGATCGTTTCCGGAGGAAGTATTACGGGAAATGCTGCTCAGGGACAGGGCGGCGCTATTTACAGCGACTCTACGGTATATGTTGCAGGAAGTGTGAATATCAGCGGAAATACAGGTGCTGCCGGAACGGATAATATCACCCTGAATAATACTGCTGATGAGACAGATCCTGATTTAACGGCTGTTGTGGATATTTGTGCACCGTTATCCGGTTCCTCTATCGGATTGAAGCTGGTAAATCCTGCAAGCGGGATACCTGCCGTTACTGTTTCTTATGAGGATGAAGAAGGGAAAACACCGGAGGAAATTCTGGCAGCGGCTTTGCCTCAGTTTATCTATGATGATGCGAAATTCTCCATTGACGAAACAGGTGCTTTGAAGTCTGCGGAAGAACCTCCTGCAGAAAAACTGGAATTGACGTTAAAGAACGATCCGAAATGGCTGAGCACGAACCGTGTACAGATCAATGGTGTTTCCACAAAAGATGCAGATGCTTATATCAAGGTTGTAAAAAAAGGTTCGAAAGCACTTACGGCAGAGCAGATTATTTCAGCAAACCAGAAGCTGAAAGGCGGAGTCACTGCAAATAAAGAATTTGCTTTTGCCCATACTTTTTCCAAAACAGAAAAGGAGGAAGTGGGTTCAGATGCCGTAACCGTATATATTTGTGTGGCAGATGCAGAAAGAAATACAGCAGTATCTTCCGTAGATATGAATGTAACAGCACGACCGCCAAAGGTAACGGGTGTATCTGCAGGTACAGGCTGGACAGGGCATAATTCTGCCAATGTTGTCTGCATTTCTGATAAAGCAGGAAGCTATTACTGGGGATGGTCTGTACGCTCTGAGGCGTCCACGTCCGCATCCAGCAAAACACCGGAAATTGATTTTTCAAAGGATGGTGTTCCGGTAGCTGCGAATAAGAACTTTACCGTATATGCGAATGATCTTGATCCGGATCATCCCATTGATATTTATGTTTATGTGAAGGGAGAGGACGGAAGTATCTCTGCTCCCGTAGTTGCAAAAATGAATGAAGCCAACCGGCCTCCGGCAGCTTCTCCTACGGTAACGCCATCCCGCCAGCCAATCAATCCTTCTGTCAGTGAAAGTACGGTCAGCGGTTTGGAGAATCCGCTGGAGTTCTATCCCAATACTTTCTATGATTTTACGGTGATCGGTGCAGGGACAAAGAACAATGACCCCATCGAGGGTGATACCAGATGGGTACCTTTATATTGGAGTATGTCTTCCAATCCGGCAGATAAGGATAAACACAGCTCCTGGAGAATCGGAGCGAAAGGCGGCATCAAAGAGGCAGGCACCTATAACCTGTATGTATTCTTCCGCCAGGATCGCTACAACGGAAGAGAATGGCAGCCCACAGACAGTGTGGTATCCCAGGTTTACCAGTTTATGTCTGCTGCGATTGACTATTCCCTGTCTCCTACGCCTACCATCATCCCGGGAACCTATGGATATGATGAGAATGGCAATCCGGTGGATGAATACGGAAATCCTATTGTAAGAGACGATGACGAGGAAGAAACCGGTTCTACGGCAGCAGGAGGAGCAGAAACTGCAGATGATTCTCCTGTGGGAACCATGAGCATGCTTGCGGTATTATCTCTTCTTGCAGGGGGTTATGTAATTACCAGAAAGCGTAAAAAAGTAACAGAATAAAGAAATCTTAAGAGACAGGTCTGAGTGCCTGTCTCTTTTCATATACTAATCCTGTAGTGATAAGGGATCCCCGGAATCCTAAGAGCTGATACAAAGAAATTCCGGGGGAAATGAAGAGGGAGGCGTTCCTGGATGGTGCTGACAGAGCCGCTTACCTATGAGAAGATTTATTATACACTTTGGGAAAACGGACAGCGTTACAGCAGATTCACACAGTTTCGGGTAATCGGCAAAAGCCATGATGACCGCATGATTCCCATGCTGGAGCTGGGAAAGGGAAGTGATGCGGTATTTTGTATTGCTGGACTGGATGGCATGGATCGGTGGATGCCTGCCTGTCTTGTCTGGATGATCCAGGAATACTGCAAAGCTTATGAGTGCGGTTGGGAATTGGACGAGGAATATCAGGTACAGAAGCTTTTGGATGAAGTGAAAGTCTGCTTTATTCCGGTTGTGAATCCGGACGGATATGAAATCTGTGATAAGGGATTCGGAGCTGTCCGGAATCCCATTTACAGGCAGATGCTGCGTATGATGGAATGGGATTCTCAGGATTTTGTCTATAATGCAAGGGGGATGGACATTCGGCATAATTTTCCTACAAGCTACTGCGCCAGGGAGCGGATCCATCAGGAGCCTGCCAGTGAAAATGAGACAAAGGCACTGATCAGGATTTTTCAGGAATATAAAAGTGCCGGATTATTGTCTTTCTGCCATCTTGGCAAACGGATCGTTTATTTCAGGCAGCCCCAGGCATTTTCCTATAATCAGCGCAGCTACCGCCTGGCGCGCCATTTGCAGAAGCGAACCTGTTACCGTCTGGAAAGGTCTGCTCATGAGGAAATGGAAAAACGAAGAGCGGATGGACACAAAGAGAAAGGCACACCAGAGCAGTTTTATGGGGAGATTACGAAGCAGCCGGCTCTGCTGATTGAGACATCGGATTTTGGAAAAGACATGGAAAAGGAAAATCAACTAAAACAGGATTATCAGGAAATCCATACGCTTCCCCTGGAATATATTTTTTCTTTGCTTCATTAAAAATTTTTATTGACAAAGATGAGATAGAGTGGTAAAGTACAAAACAGATAAAAAGACACAGCGTTGATGAGGAAGAGTAACGGGAATAGGACGCTTCAGAGAATTGCCGGCTGGTGCGAGGCAATCGGATGATCCCGCGAATATCACCTCTGAGCTTTCAGGCCAAACGACATTGTCTAGTAAGTCTGGACGGCTAATATCCGTTATCTTATTCCATATTGACAGATATGTGATGGAGTGGCCGGCTGATGCCGGCAATAAGAGTGGTACCGCAGAGGATAAAAGCCTTTGTCTCTTAATGGGAGACAGAGGCTTTTTTTGTATCTTTGGTTGTGAAGCACATCTGAAGGAAAAATGTTTCGTTTTCTAACCAACAGCCGTGTCCGATTTTATTTATCTTAGAGGAGGAAATTGAGATGAAAGTTTTAGAAAAAATCAGTGACTTTTTTGGAAAGTACATGGCATTTATTGTTCTGGTGGTTGCCGCCCTGGCATTATTTGCGCCCGGCACCTGCCTTTGGATCCAGACTTCCTGGGTAAATTATCTTCTGATGATTGTAATGTTTGGTATGGGCCTGACTTTACGGCTTGAGGATTTTAAGCTGGTGTTTACCCGTCCCAAGGATATTGCCATCGGCTGCATTGCACAATTTACGGTTATGCCCTTGCTTGCATGGATTCTGGGAATGATGTTCGGGCTTGATCCTGCGCTTCTGGCAGGCGTGGTTTTGGTAGGCACCTGCCCGGGCGGTACGTCAAGCAATGTAATCACTTATCTTTCCAAAGGAGATGTTGCCCTTTCGGTTGGCATGACAAGCGTAAATACACTGCTTGCTCCGTTTCTGACACCTGCGATTACCTATCTTTTGCTGAGAACAACTGTTACGGTGGATCCCCTGAGCATGTTTTTGTCCATCATCAAAGTTGTGATCGTCCCCATTGCACTGGGCTTTATCATAAACAAGCTTTTTGGAAAGTTTACACAGAAGATGGTAACAGTCCTGCCTTCTGTTTCTGTAGTGGCAATCTGTCTGATCGTTGCCGCTGTTGTATCTCATAATGCGGAAAAGATTATGAGTACGGGTGCGATCGTGTTTGTGGTAGTTATTTTACATAATCTGCTGGGGTATGCCTGCGGATTTGGCATTGGGAAACTGCTGCATATGAATACCGCAAAGACAAAAGCCGTGTCTGTGGAAATCGGAATGCAGAATTCCGGATTAGCGACTTCCCTGGCAGGCACTGCATTTCCGGATCTGGCTATGGCTACAGTTCCGGGGGCTATTTTCTCCGTATGGCACAACATTTCCGGTGCGATCCTGGCAAATATTTACAGCAGATGGACAGATGAGGAAAAATAGGCCGCTGTTTGCACTTAAGATGTGAGCAGGATGAAAAATATGGCGGAAACTCTTTGACAGTTCAGGCAAAATCCGATATGATAAATATGTTTCGTTACCGATATGCAGGGTATCAGATTGAATGCGGAACATCTTATCACTTATGACAATGGAAAGGAATGATATTTTTGAATAAAACGAACGTATCCAGATTTCAGAAGGAATACGTAGAAAAATGTAAGAGTCTGCTTCCGGATATGTATCCGGGCTGTCGGCCTACCTACCGAATCCAGAATGAGGGCTGTCAGATGAATTCCCTTCAGACGGAGTCCATCGCAGCAATCATGGATGAAATGGGTTATCAGAAGATCGAAAGCGAAGAAGCAGATGCTGTGATATATAATACCTGTACTGTAAGAGAGAATGCAAATCAGAAAATTTTCGGGCATCTTGGCCATTTAAAGAGTATTAAGCGAAGCCGTCCGGGAATGAAGATCATCCTTTTTGGATGTATGATGCAGGAACCGCATGTTGTGGAGAAGATACGGAAGGTTTATCCATTTGTGGATCTGGTTTTTGGTACCCACAATCTGCACAAATTTCCGGAACTGTTTTATACAGTGCTGACCACCAATGACCAGATCATTGATATCTGGCAGGAGAGCAATGAAATTGTGGAAGGAATGCCTGCCTCCAGGAAATATCCTTTTAAAACAGGCGTCAATGTGATGTTTGGCTGCAACAATTTTTGCAGTTACTGTATCGTACCTTATGTGCGGGGAAGAGAAAAAAGCCGTGAGCCGCAGGCAATCATTGAGGAAATCAAAAGTCTGGTGGCTGACGGGGTGAAAGAAGTCATGCTCCTTGGGCAGAATGTAAATTCCTATGGGAAGACTTTGGAAAATCCCATATCCTTTGCACAGCTTCTGGGACAGATTGAGGAGATCGAAGGACTTAAGCGTATACGGTTCATGACTTCCCACCCGAAAGATCTTTCGGATGAACTGATTGAGGCAATGGCAAAAAGCAAAAAAATCTGTCATCATCTCCACTTGCCTCTTCAGTCCGGCAGCAGCCGCATTCTGAAGGAAATGAACCGCCGCTATGATAAAGAGAAATATTTAGGCCTGGTAGAAAAAATTCGTACCGCCATTCCGGATATTTCCCTTACCACGGATATTATTGTGGGATTCCCGGGGGAAACAGAGGAGGATTTTCTGGAAACTCTGGAGGTTGTGGAAAAATCCGATTATGATACCGCTTTTACCTTCATCTATTCTAAGAGGACAGGTACCCCTGCGGCAAGTATGCCGGATCAGGTTCCGGAGGATGTGGTAAAGGAGCGCTTTGGCCGACTTCTGGCACTGGTTCAGGAAAATGGAAGAAAGGCTTCCTCCCGTTTTACAGGAACTGTGAAGGAGATTCTGGTAGAAGAAGAGAGTAAGGAAAAAGGGATACTGACCGGAAGGACAGAGCATAATCTCCTGGTGCATTTCCCCGGGGACGTGAGCCTGATCGGGAAGTTTGTGAATGTAAGCCTGGATACCTGCAAGGGATTTTATTATTTCGGTCATATGGTTTAAAAAAACTGCTGGCAGCAGGAGAAAACAATGTGTTTTCTTCTGTGTGTCAGCAGCTTTTGGTATGTACGGGAAAAATATGGTAAAAGCGATTATTCCTCCTCAGAGGGTTCTTCTGTGTCCGAGAGGGATGTCGGCATCATAGCACGGTCATGCAGACTTTTTTTCGGAGCCTGGCTAGGAGAAGCAGCGGGCCTTTTTTGCTTGTCTGATACATAGATGCGGTCCGGATAGGCCTTTGCAATCTTGCAGAGTCTTGTGACGCTCCACAGCATGTACGAAGGAACCAGGATGGAAGTGATCAGCATGCTGAAATTAAACAATCCGGTGAAGAAGAGGAAAATCTGAATCAGGATTTCCACGACCATCAGCACAATGACAATTTTCTTCATAAAGAAACATTTATCCAGTCGGTTGCTTAAGCGGATGCTGAATACCCCTGCAAAAATTTCCGCAATTGCCAGCACCAGGAAACAGATGCCTGCGAGAACCAGCAGATTGGTGCTGAGGTTTGTTTTGCTCAGCATATCCACATATTCTTTATTTCCTTTGGAGACCTCTGACACAATGTTGAACATATTTAAGCCATACATTAAGGTGGAGGTGATGGCGCTTAAGAGCAGGATCACCCCGCCTCCCATCAGGCCAACCTTCCCGTTTACCGCCATTCGCATTTCTTTTGGATCTTTAAATTCATTCATATAATTCGGATACCTGCCTTTCTGATAATAAATCATTATACTGCCGGAGCACGGGAGTTTCAACAGATATTTTTTGACCTATTGAAATCATTTTTAAAAAATGATAATATTAAGACTGGATTAGCATCCCCTGTCCTTCTTGGAACAGAAACGACAGGCAGTTTTTAGAAAAGGACGTTAATAAAACTATGGCACTATCACCAATGATGAAGGAATATATCAAAACAAAAGAAGAATATAAAGACTGTATTCTTTTTTACCGTCTGGGAGACTTTTATGAGATGTTTTTTGAAGATGCCCTGACGGTAACGAAGGAACTGGAGATTACTCTGACCGGAAAGGACTGCGGGCTTGAGGAGCGAGCGCCTATGTGCGGGGTGCCTTATCATGCTGCGGAGTCTTATATTAAGCGTCTGATCGAAAAGGGATATAAAGTAGCGATCTGTGAGCAGGTGGAAGACCCGAAGCTGGCCAAGGGGCTGGTGAAGCGGGAAGTGATCCGGGTAGTAACGCCCGGTACCACATTGGATGCGGCCGCCCTTGATGAGTCAAAAAATAATTACCTGATGTCCATTGTTTCTATGGAAGATCATTTCGGATGCGCCATTGCAGATATTACCACAGGAGATTGTTTTCTTACGGAAGTTGATAAGCCTTCAAAGCTTCTGGATGAAATCAACAAATTTGTCCCTGCGGAGATTATCTGTAATGATGCTTTTTTTGTGAGCGGGATTGATACGGAGGATTTAAAAAGCCGCCTGGGAATCTGCATTTATGCACTGGATTCCTGGTATTTTGATGATGAACTGTGCCGCAGGACCTTAAAGGAACATTTTCATGTAAGTGCCATTGAGGGACTTGGAATCAAGGATTATGACAGCGGAATCATTGCCTCCGGCGCTCTTTTTCTGTATTTGACGGAGACGCAGAAGACGGCGCTTTCCCATATGACCACGATTCGCCCTTATTCTGCAGATACCTTTATGCTCATAGACAGTTCCAGCAGGAGAAACCTGGAACTGGTGGAGACTCTTCGGGAAAAGCAGAAAAGAGGTTCTCTTTTGTGGGTACTGGATAAGACAAAGACAGCTATGGGAGCCAGAACTCTTCGCTCCTATGTAGAACAGCCCCTGATCGATTTTGAGGAAATTAACAGACGCCTGGAGGCAGTGGAAGAACTGACGAAAAAGCCCATGCTGCGGGATGAGATCCGGGAATACTTAAATCCGGTTTATGATCTGGAACGTTTGATCAGCCGGATCAGCTATCAGTCTGCCAATCCCAGGGATATGGTGGCTTTTGCTTCTTCCCTGGAGATGTTGCCTTATATGAAGCAGGTTTTAAATGATTTCGAGTCTCCTCTTCTGAAAAAGCTGAATGAGGATATGGATGCGCTTTCGGATGTAACCGATTTGATCAAAAGTGCCATTTGTGAGGAGCCGCCGATTGCTCAGAAAGATGGAGGCATCATCCGGGAGGGCTTCAATGAAGATGTGGATAAATTCCGTCGCTCCCGCACAGACGGAAAAAAATGGCTTTCCGAGCTGGAGGCAAAGGAACGGGAGCGAACAGGAATCAAGAGCCTGAAAATTAAATTTAACCGTGTGTTTGGTTACTCCCTGGAAGTTACCAATACCTTTAAAGATCTGGTACCGGATAATTATATCCGCAAACAGACACTTTCCAATGCAGAGCGATACATTACCCAGGAATTGAAGGAACTGGAGGATTTGATCCTGGGTGCGGAGGATAAACTTTATGCCCTGGAGTATGAGCTTTTCTGCAATGTCCGGGATACTGTGGGAAAAGAGGTGGTGCGCATTCAGAAAACAGCCAAAGCGGTGGCTGCTCTGGATGTGTTTGCATCCCTGGCCCTGGTGGCGGAGAGGAATCATTACGTAAGGCCTAAAATGAACCAGAATGGGGTCCTTGATATTAAGAACGGACGTCACCCGGTTGTGGAGCAGATGATCGAGCATGACATGTTTATTGCCAATGATACCTATCTGGATAATCAGAAAAAGAGGATTTCCATTATTACAGGCCCTAACATGGCAGGAAAATCCACCTATATGCGTCAAAGCGCCCTGATTGTTCTAATGGCCCAGATTGGAAGCTTTGTTCCAGCAGAAAAAGCGAATATCGGAATTGTGGACCGGATTTTTACAAGAGTAGGGGCATCGGATGATCTGGCCAGCGGGCAGAGTACCTTTATGGTGGAAATGACAGAGGTTGCTAATATTCTTCGAAATGCAACCTCCAGAAGCCTTCTGATCCTGGATGAGATCGGCAGAGGTACCAGTACCTTTGACGGACTGTCCATAGCATGGGCTGTGGTGGAGCATATCAGCAATACGAAGCTGTGCGGTGCAAAGACGCTTTTTGCCACGCATTATCATGAATTGACGGAACTGGAAGGAAAGCTTCCGGGAGTAAATAATTACTGCATAGCAGTAAAAGAAAAAGGCGATGATATCGTATTTCTCCGCAAAATTGTAAAAGGCGGTGCTGATAAGAGCTACGGTATCCAGGTAGCCAAGCTGGCAGGGGTTCCGGACTCCGTTATCAACCGTGCCAAGGAACTGGTGGAGGAACTGAGTAATGCGGACATTACGGCAGCAGTGAAGGATTTTACTGCGCCGAAGAAGAAGCAGAAAATCGTATATGACCAGGTGGATATGGCACAGATGTCTCTGTTTGACACAGTGCAGGACAATGATATTGTGGAAGAAATCAAGGCGTTGGATCTGAGCAATCTCACACCTATGGAAGCCATGAATATTTTGTACAATCTGCAGAACAAGATTAAGAACCGCTGGTAATGGGAAAGCTCCTGGCGGATTGGAGGAAGAATTGAGAAAGATTGCAGTTTTGGATCAGCATACCATTGATAAGATCGCAGCAGGCGAGGTGGTGGAACGTCCGGCATCCGTAGTGAAGGAACTGGTAGAAAATGCCATTGATGCAGGGGCTACGGCGGTGACTGTGGAGATTACGGACGGAGGAAAAAAACTTATACGTATTACAGATAACGGCGGGGGAATGGAAGCAGAGCAGGTTCCCCTTGCTTTTTTGCGCCATGCCACAAGTAAGATCGAAAAAATTGAAGATTTGGAGCACATTGCATCTCTGGGGTTTCGAGGTGAGGCACTTTCCAGTATTGCGGCTGTTTCCCAGGTGGAACTGATCACAAAAACGCCTTCCGCCATCAGCGGAGTGAGATATCTGATCGAGGGGGGACAGGAACATTCCCTTGAGGAACTGGGGGCACCGGAGGGAACTACGTTTCTGGTGAGGAACCTTTTTTATAATACGCCTGCCAGGAGCAAATTCCTGAAATCCGATACAACGGAGGGGAATTATATCAGTATCCTTATGGAACAGCTTGCCCTTTCCCATCCGGAGATTTCCTTTAAATATATTCAAAATAAGCAGGTGAAGCTTCATACTTCCGGAAATTACAGTGTGAAGGACGTAATTTATAATATCTACGGAAGAGAGATTACCAAAGCGCTCCTGAGCGTTTCTTACGAGAATGACTTTATGAAAATCACGGGCTTTGCGGGAAAACCGGAAATATCCCGGGGAAACCGGACTTTTGAGAATTATTATATTAACGGAAGATATGTAAAGAATAATATTATTACCAAGGCGATTGAGGATGCATATAAGGGATTTTTGATGCAGCATAAGTTTCCCTTTGTTTCCCTTCATATGGAGATGGACGGAAATGACCTGGATGTGAATGTACATCCTGCAAAGAGGGAGGTACGTTTTGCACGGGGACCGGAGGTTTATGACGGTATTTATGAAACGATCCGGAATGCACTTACCCATAAGGAGATGATTCCCCAGGTGTCCTTTGGCAGGGAGGAAAAAGCGCCGTCTGTAAAGGAAACGGTGAAACGCGGGGACGTGCCGGAGCCCTTTGAGGTGAAGCGTCGGGAGCAGAGTTTTTCCATGAAAACTCCGCAGCCGGCAGAAACCAGGATGGTGAAAGAGAAAACGAATTATCCATCCTTTACCATGGAAAAGAAAAATATGGAGGATCCGCTTGTTTTGCCCAATGGTCCGGCTCTTTCCAGGGAGGAAGAGACTTTATTTACAGGAACTCTCCGCCAGGCTTCCGGGAAAACGGACGAGGAAAACAGGGAGGAAACGGGGAAGGAGACAGTTCTTCCGGCTGCCGGCGGGACAGAGGCATCTCCTGTGGAAGAGATTCCAAAAGCAGGGCAGCAGTTGGAATTATTCCGGGAAAAGCTTCTTTCACCGGAATCCAGAAACAGGCATCAGCTTATCGGACAGCTTTTTGATACTTACTGGCTGGTACAGTTTGGGGATGATTTTTATATCATTGACCAGCATGCAGCCCATGAGAAGGTCTTTTATGAACGTCTGGTCCGGCAGTTTCGGGAACAGACCATTGAATCCCAGTATGTAAGTCCTCCTATGATCGTCACCCTGAATCTGCAGGAGGAGGAACTTCTGAAAGCCAATGCGGAGTATTTCCGGGATTTTGGCTTTGAGATCGAGCCTTTTGGAGGCAGGGAATACTGCATCAGTGCTGTTCCCTCCAATCTCTACGGGTTCGATGAGGAGGGACTGTTTTTGGAGATGCTGGATCATCTGGGGGCTGAGGGAGAGAAAAATGCCCTTCAGCTTTTTACCTCACGGCTTGCCACTATGGCCTGCAAGGCAGCAGTGAAAGGAAATCATAAATTGTCCCCTCCGGAGGCAGACACACTGATCGACGAGCTTCTTACCCTGGAGAATCCATACCATTGTCCTCATGGAAGGCCAACCATTATTTCCATGTCCAAGGCGGAACTGGAGAAAAAGTTTAAGAGAATCGTATAGGACGGAGGGATTTCGGAATGTCTCATGAAGAAAAAAAGCCCCTGATCGTGCTGACGGGGCCTACGGCTGTGGGAAAAACCAGGCTGTCTATTTCCCTTGCAAAAGCAGTGGACGGTGAAATCATTTCAGCGGATTCCATGCAGGTATACAGGAATATGGATATCGGCTCCGCTAAGATCCGCCCGGAGGAGATGCAGGGCGTTCCCCATCATCTGGTGGATGTGCTGGATCCCCGGGAGGAATTTCATATTGTCTGTTTTCAGAAAATGGCAAAAACAGCTATGGAGGAAATCTATGCCAAAGGAAAGATTCCCATTCTGGTAGGGGGAACAGGATTTTATATCCAGGCCATTACCAGGGATATTGATTTTACTGAGGCTGTCCAGGAGGACGACTACCGCAGGGAATTGGAAGCCATGGCAGAGAGCCGGGGAGCGGAGACCCTTCACCGGATGCTTGAGAAGGTGGATCCGGTCAGCGCAAAGGAGATTCATGCCAATAATGTAAAACGTGTGATCCGCGCACTGGAATTTTATCATCAGAACGGCACTCCCATTTCCGCCCATAATCAGGAGCAGAAGGAACACAAAAGCCCTTATAACCTGGCTTATTTTGTGCTGAATGCCCCCAGGGAAATCCTTTATGAAAGAATTGACCAAAGGGTGGATGAGATGCTTAAGGAAGGTCTTTTAAAGGAAGTGGAGGCCCTAAAGGCCATGGGCTTAAAAAAAGGCATGGTTTCCATGCAGGGACTGGGTTATAAAGAGATTTTATCCTATCTGGAGGGAGAATGCTCTCTGGAGGAGGCTGTTACTGTTTTAAAACGGGATACCCGTCATTTTGCCAAAAGACAGCTTACCTGGTTTCGAAGAGAGCAGGACGTGATCTGGGTCAATAAGGATGAATTCTGTTATGAAGACAGCCGTATTCTGGAATATATGCTTTCCATTTTAGAAGAGCGTGGAATCGGGATTACAAATACAGGAAGGAACGATATAAAATATGATGATGAAAGAAATGTATGAACAGCTGGGAATTTCTTCTCAGGTTTATGATTTTGGATATAAAATAGAGCAATCCTTAACGGAACGATTTGAGGAATTTGACCGTATTGCGGAATACAATCAGATGAAGGTGCTTCATGCGATGCAGAAGAACCGTGTAAGCGCTGAATGTTTCCATTCTTCTTCAGGCTACGGATACGATGATTTCGGCAGGGATACTCTGGAAAAGGTGTATGCAGATACCTTCCATACGGAGGCATGTCTGGTGCGTCCGCAGATTGCCTGCGGTACCCATGCCCTGGCCATTGCACTTTTCGGCAATCTTCGTCCCGGAGATGAACTGCTGGCACCTGCAGGAAAACCATACGATACGCTGGAGGAAGTGATCGGCATTCGTCCGTCAAAAGGCTCCCTGAAAGAATACGGCGTTACCTATCGTCAGGTAGATCTTCTCCCGGATGGCACTTTTGATTATGAGAGCATCCGCAAAGCCATTCATGAAAAAACAAGGCTTGTGGAAATCCAGCGATCCAAGGGCTATATGACGCGCCCCTCTTTCTCTGTAAAAGAAATCGGAGAGCTGATCTCTTTTGTGAAGAGCATTAAGCCGGATGTGATCTGCATGGTAGACAACTGCTACGGCGAGTTTGTAGATATCGTTGAGCCAAGCGATGTGGGAGCAGATATGGTTGTGGGCTCTCTGATCAAGAATCCGGGAGGGGGACTTGCGCCCATCGGCGGATATATTGCAGGAACAAAGGAATGTGTGGAAAATGCTTCCTACCGTATGACCTGTCCGGGCCTTGGAATGGAAGTGGGAGCATCCCTTGGGGTAAACCGTTCCTTTTATCAGGGATTTTTCCTGGCACCTATGGTTACGAAGGGGGCATTAAAAGGTGCTGTTCTTGCGGCAAATATTTACGAACGGCTGGGATTCCCCGTAGTTCCCAATGGAACGGAGCCCCGCCAGGATATCATCCAGGCAGTGACTCTTGGCACACCGGAGGGTGTAATTGCATTCTGCCAGGGAATTCAGGCAGCAGCTCCGGTAGACAGTTATGTGGCGCCGGAACCCTGGGATATGCCGGGATACGATAGTAAGGTGATTATGGCAGCAGGTGCCTTTGTACAGGGATCTTCCATTGAACTTTCCGCAGACGGCCCCATGAAGCCGCCCTATGCGGTTTATTTCCAGGGAGGACTGACCTACGAGCATGCAAAACTTGGGGTACTTATGTCCTTACAGAAGATGATAGACAGGAAGCTTGTAAAACTGCCATAAATTGAATCGTGATAAATTGCGGAAAGCAGGAGGAATGATGGAAAAAAAGCGGGTTCTCGTTGTGGGCGGCGGTGCGGCCGGACTGATGGCTGCAATTGTGGCAGCAAGAGCAGGAGCTGCAGTAACGGTTTTGGAGCACAATGACCGGCCGGGAAGGAAAATCTGTGCCACAGGCAATGGCAAATGTAATCTGACCAATCTGGAAATGCCTTTCGATGCTTTTCGGGGAACAGATCCTGCGTTTACGGAAAAAATCCTGGCACAATTTTCTGTGAAAAAGACGATTGATTTTTTTACAGAGCTTGGTATTTCTATTGTGAATAAAAACGGTTATCTGTATCCCCGAAGCGGCCAGGCTGCAAGTGTGACAGAGGTTCTCTGTATGGAAGCCGGAAGCTTAAAGGCAAAACTGAAAACCAATGCCCATGTAAGAGAAGTGTTCTTTGAAAACGGACTCTGGAAAGCCCGGACAGAGGACTGGACTTATGAAGGGAATGCCCTGATCCTGGCTAATGGCTCCTGTGCATCCAATATTCCGGGGGCAGACGGAAGCGGCTACACCCTTGCAGAATCCCTGGGACACCGGATCGTAAGGCCTCTTCCTGCACTGACAGGGCTGAAATGCCAATGCATGTATTCCCAGGCAGGCAAAAAGAAAGGCAGCAGCTCCTTCGCTCTCTGGGCCGGTGTCCGCACAGAGGGAGAACTGACTCTTATAATCGGAGGGGAGCCTTTGCGCAGGCAGAGAGGTGAACTTCAGCTTACAGACTACGGCATTTCCGGGATACCGGTATTTCAGTTAAGCCGCTATGCCATCCGCGCCGTTGAAGAGGGCAGGAAGGTGCAGATAAGGATCGATTTTCTGCCGGGGATTTCGAAGGAAGAACTTCACCGGCTTCTGGAGAACAGAAAAAAAGCCTGTCCTTACAAAAACACAAAGGAGATGCTTACCGGCCTGTTCCCGGATAAGCTGATTACTGTGCTTTGCCAGGCTCCTGATTTGGAAGAGGCAATCCGGGAGTTTCCTTTAAAAGTGACAAAAGGATTGGATTTTAAGCAGGCACAGGTATGCTCCGGCGGTGTGGATACGGATGAGATCCACCCGGAGACGATGGAATCCAGGCTTCATCCGGGCCTTTATTTTGCCGGAGAGCTGGTGGATATTGACGGGACGTGCGGCGGTTATAATCTGCAATGGGCATGGTCCAGCGGAGCTGCCGCAGGTTTTTATGCAGCAAAGGAGACGAAATGATTCGAATAACCCAAATGAAGCTTCCTGTTACCCATACAAAGGAGGCATTGAAAGAAAAGATTGCAAAAACCCTCCGGTGCGGGAAGCTGCCCTTTACTTATGAAATCCGAAGGCAGTCTCTGGACGCACGCCATAAAAACGATAAAAAATTTGTTTATACAGTGGATGTGTTTTTTCAGGATGAAAAGAAGATTTCTAAGAAGGTTTACAATAACAACATTATGTCAATCAAAGAAGAACCATACCATTTTCCAAAACCAGGAGAGGAGTCCCTTGATTTTCCGCCTGTGATTGTAGGAAGCGGACCGGCAGGGATTTTTTGTGCGTGGTATCTTGCAAGAGCAGGATACCGGCCCATTGTCCTGGAACGGGGAGAGGAAGCGCGAAAGCGCCAGGAGCGTGTAAATGACTTCTGGAAAAACGGGATTCTGGATCCGGATTCCAATGTGCAGTTCGGGGAGGGCGGTGCAGGAACTTTTTCTGACGGAAAGCTGAATACCCTGGTAAAAGATTCTTTTGGAAGAAATCAGGAAGTTCTGAAGCGGTTTGTAGAGGCAGGGGCAAGCCCGGAAATCCTTTATCAGCAAAAGCCCCATCTTGGCACAGATGTGCTGGTGAGAATCGTAGAAACCCTGCGTCATCAGATTGAAGAAATGGGCGGCTCCTTCCGGTTCCGAAGCAAAGTAACGGATCTTCGGATAGAACAGGGGGCACTGAAGGCAGTGGTAATCAATGAAACCGAGGTGCTTCCTGCCAGTGTGTGCGTGCTTGCCATCGGGCACAGTGCAAGAGATACCTTTGGAATGCTTCATGACAGGGGTATTTGTATGGAGCCAAAGTCCTTTGCTGTGGGGCTTCGGATAGAGCATCCCCAGAAGTTGATCAATGAGGAGCTTTACGGGGAACCGGAGAATGAGATTCTGGGAGCTGCCAGCTATAAAGTGACCCATACCTGCAAGAATGGAAGAGGAGTGTATTCCTTTTGTATGTGTCCCGGAGGCTTTGTGGTAAATGCTTCCTCAGAGCCCGGGATGCTTGCAGTCAATGGCATGAGCTATCAGGCCAGGGATGGAGAAAACGCCAACAGCGCTCTGATCGTAACCGTGACTCCGGAGGATTTTCCGGAAGAGGGACCTTTGGGTGGAATTGCGTTTCAGCGGCTGCTGGAGAAAAGAGCCTGGGAAGCAGGAAAAGGAAAGATTCCTGTGCAGACCTTCAAAGACTACCGGATGCATCAGGCATCTGTCTCTTTTGGCACAGTATGTCCGAAGATCAAAGGGGCTTATACGCTTTCGGATGTGCGCTCTATTCTGCCAAAGGAAATCGGGGATTCCATTGAAGAGGGAATCCTTTCCTTCGGAGAAAAGCTGAAAGGCTTTGACAGAGAGGATGCGCTGCTCAGCGGTGTGGAAAGCAGAACCTCCTCTCCTGTACGCATGGTCAGGGACAAAGACCTGGCAGCCAATATCCGGGGAATCTATCCCTGCGGGGAAGGAGCCGGCTATGCAGGGGGGATTACAAGCGCAGCCATGGATGGTATAAAAATTGCAGAAAGCATTTCTAAAAAATATAGAAATTTCTAGGAGAGAGTGTACATCCATTTTAATTTATGCTAAAATGTTTCTGTTATTCTTACCCGTTTATGAGAGCGGCAGGTAACAGATTATGCAAAAAACGATCAGGGAACTGCCGGCATCAGAGAGGCCATACGAGAAATGTCTGAAAAACGGTCCGGGAGCTTTGAGCGACAGTGAGCTTCTTGCGGTGATTTTGAAGAACGGAGTCAAAGGCAGCAGTTCCATAGATCTTGCAAATGAGATTTTAAATACAGCAGAAAATACTCCATATGCCGGTCTTCTGGGATTGATGCATCTTTCTTTGAAGGAATTGATGAAAATCAAGGGTGTGGGCCAGGTGAAGGCGATCCAGTTGAAATGTATCGGGGAGCTGTCTAAGCGGATCGCGGCTACCAGTGCCAGCCTGCATCTTTCCATGAGTCATCCTGAGACCATTGCACAATATTATATGGAGCAGCTTCGTCATGAGGAAAAGGAAATTCTGATCTTAATGATGCTGGACAGCGGCATGCACCTGCTGGGAGAACAGGTTCTTTCCACAGGGACGGTCAATGCATCGTTGGTGACGCCCAGGGAAGTTTTTCTGGAGGCACTTCGTTATCATGCGGTCAGCGTGGTAATGATCCATAACCATCCAAGCGGGATTCCGACACCCAGTGATGAAGATCTCCAGATTACCGAACGAATCTACCATACAGGGGAAATGTTAGGGATTCACCTGGTGGATCACATTATTATCGGGGATCAGCGTTATGTCAGCTTTATGGAACAGGGGATATTGAAGGGGTATGCCGGTGCGTAGCTTCCGTTGGCGGGGTTAGGTGGAAGCAGGACATGGCGTACATTATAATTGAAGGGACAGAGATATGCTGTTTAGAAATACATATGGGATAGATCTTGGCAACAGTACCATGAAAGTCTATTCCGCTCTGCGAAACAAAACCTTTTTAGAAAAGAATATGATCGCGTCCAGAGGGCGCACCATTATCGCCGTGGGCAATGAGGCTTATGAAATGTATGAGAAGGCACCTTCCAATATTTCGGTCAGTTCGCCGATGGCTTTTGGTATGATTGCCGATACGGAGCTTCAGGAGATCGCACTTTACAGCATGTTAAAGAGAATCGACAGGATCATCCGCTTTGGTTCAGATATTTATTTTTCCGTTCCCCTTGATATGACTGCAGTGGAGAAGCGGGCCTATTACCATGTGGCAAATGGACACTGGCTTCGCAAGAACCGGGTTTTCATGGTGGAAGCGCCCATTGCAGATGCCATTGCCATGGGGGTGGATCCGGAGAAAAAAGAAGGCAGCATGATCGTCAATATCGGAGCACAGAGCACCCAGTTTTCCATCATCACAGACGGACGGATCATTATCAGCAAAAAGATATCCATTGGCGGCCGTCAGATGAATGAGTCCATATGCAGTGAAGTACGCAAGCGTTACAGTCTCCAGCTTGGAACAAGAACAGGAAAACGTTTAAAGCTTGTGATGGGAAGGCTGAGTGACCAGCGTAAGGATGCCAGAAAGGTTGTGGGAATCGACAGCATTTCCGGACTTCCCAGGGAAGAGGTGATTTCTTCGTATGTGGTAAACGCAGGGATCATGAACTGCGTCAATGAAATTGCAGGAGAAATGAAAACCTTCCTGGAAAGAATCCCTCCGCAGATTTCTTATCAGATTGCAAAAGAGGGAATTTATCTGACAGGAGGAAGCACACGGCTTCCATACATAGATAATTATCTGGCAAGCTATACGGGTTATGCCTTTAACTTATCGGATCTTTACGAAACCTCCGCTGTCTGCGGCCTGGAAAAGATCATTCGCAGCAGGGAACTAAGAAAATGGGCACAGTCCATCAAACAACGAAAATTATAACTTTTTTTATAGATAGAATCTTTTAGGGGAATGATATTACATGAAAAACCTGAAAAAGAAATCACATTTTCGAATTAATTTAAAAAGCAAACACCTGCTTGGAATTATGACGCTGTTTTGTGTCAGTACCATTGCGGCGACTTTTGCTTCCGGAATCACTACAGCGCCCTTAAAGGATGCTGCCGGGATGATCATTGTTCCTTTTGAGAACAGTATCAGCCGGATCGGTGCCTGGCTTACCGAAACCAGAGACAGTTTCCAGGAGAAACAGACTCTGATAGCGGAAAATGAGAGCCTGAAGGCGGAAATTGACAGCCTGACTACCCAGAACAATAAGCTTCTCCAGGATCAGGCAGAGCTGGAGCGGTTAAAACAGCTTTACAATCTGGATGAAGAATATGCGGAATATCCCAAAGTGGCTGCAAGGATCATCTCCAAGGATCCTGGGAACTGGTATGATACCTTTACCATAAACCGGGGCTCTGATGACGGAATCCGGGTAGATAATAATGTGATCGCAGGGAAGGGACTTGTGGGAATCATTACATCCGTGGGTCCTCACTGGGCCACAGTCCGTTCCATCATTGACGACAGCAGCAATGTGGTTGCCATGACGGTTTCTACTTCCGATAACTGTGTCGTAACAGGAGACTTGGAGCTGATCGATGAAGGGAAACTAAGCTTTCATCAGCTTTATGACCAGGAGGATCAGGTTACCATAGGGGAACGGCTGGTAACCTCCAATATAAGTGAAAAGTATCTGGAGGGATTATTTATCGGCTATGTAAGTGAAGTGGAGCTGGAAAGCAATAATCTGACCAAAGCGGGCACCGTGGTAACTCCTGTAGACTTTCAGCATCTGAAGGATGTTTTTGTCATTACAGTGAATAAGCAGGATGCCGGCAGTCAGGGAACGGAGGGCAGTTCAGATGAAGAGTAAACTGGTCCTTTTAGGAACAATCCTGGTCTGTTTTTTGCTGCAGTGTACTTTGCTTCACCTCATTTCCATTGGTTCCATTACGCCGAATCTGATGCTGATCCTCTGTGTGTCCATGGGGCTGATGCGAGGAAGGAAATGCGGCATGTGGACGGGTTTTTTTTCAGGGCTTCTCATTGATCTGTTTTACGGATCCCTGTTTGGGTTTTATGCCCTGATTTATATGTACTGCGGATTTTTCAGCGGCTATGCCTGCAGGATCTACTATGATAATGATATCAAGGTGCCTCTGGCGCTGACGGCAATCGCAGATGTTTTATACAATCTGGCAGTATATGCGCTGCAGTTTCTGCTTCGGGGACGCCTGGGGCTTTCTACATACCTTATGCGGATCATTCTGCCGGAGGTTTTTTATACAGTGTTTGTAACACTGTTGGTTTATCGCGTATTTTACTATGTAAACTATCATTTTATGAGTGCTACCAGGAAAGAAAGTGAGTCAATTTGGGTTCTAAAATAAAAAAATACTTAAAGAAAATCCGGCTGAAAAGAACGACTGTCCTGGCGCTGGTTTTTGTTTTTTTATCCTTTCTCCTGATACGGCAGATTTTTGATCTGCAGATCATCCAGGGAGAAGATTATATCAGTAAATTCCGGACAAGAACGACCAAACATCGTGTGATCAAAAGCACCAGGGGAAATATTTTTGATAGAAACGGAGACCTGATTGCTTCCAATGTTTTGTCTTATACAGTGACTCTGGAAGATAATGGAAGCTATGAGACCAACCGTGAGAAAAATCTGACGCTGAACGGAGTAGCTTACCAGGTTTTGAAAATTCTGGAAAAGAATGGAGACAGCCTTTCCAATAACTTCCATATTTATATAGATGATCATGGGGAATATGCCTTTGATGTGGAGGAAGGCTTCACCCTGAACAGATTCCGGGCGGATATTTATGGCCACCCCTTAATTGATGATCTGAAAGAGGAAGAAAAGAACGCCACTGCAGCGGAGATGGTGGAGCATTTAAGCAGCAGCAGGGGATTTTCTATTGTACTGTACGGGGAGAATGCCTATACCGCGGAAGAACTGGAAGCCCACCATCTGCCGGGTGAGCTTACCAAGCAGGAAATTCTGGATATTGCTATTATCCGGTATGAACTGAACAATAACAGCTTTATGAAATATGTGCCTGTGACCATCGCTACGAATATCAGCGAAGAATCGGTGGCTTCCATTGTGGAAAATCAGAGCAGTCTTCAGGGAATCGAAGTCGTGGAGGACTCCATCCGTAAATATGTGGATGAGGAAAGCATGGGGCCCATCCTTGGCTATACAGGCAAGGCTTCCGCAGAAGAGCTGGAAGAGCTCCGCAGGCAGGATGCAGGCTATTCCAATGATGCCGTGATCGGGAAGGCCGGAATCGAGCAATATATGGAGCTGACCCTGCAGGGAACGGACGGAGAAGAAACCGTGTCCGTGGACAATATGGGAAAAGTCTTAAAAATTGATGAGGACACCAAAGTTGAGCCCATTGCAGGAAATGATGTTTATCTTACCATTGATACAGAATGGCAGAGTGCCGTTTACCAGATCCTGAAGCAGCGTGTTGCCGGTATTTTGCTGTCCAATATTACAACAGCCAAGGAATTTGATTATGAAAGCATTCACGATGCCAGTCAGATTCAGATTCCCATTTACGATGTGTACAATGCGTTAGTGGAAAACAGTGTCATTGACATTACGGAATTTGAATCCGAAGATGCTTCCAACACAGAAAAAAAATTATATGCCAAATTTCAACAAAAGCAGCAGGAAGTTTTTGATACAATAACAAAGAGGCTCACAGGGGATGATTCTCCTGCCCAGAAAGAGGAAAGTGAGGAGATGCAGGAATATTTTCTTTACATCTGCAATACGCTCCTCCGCGATACGCTGGGGGTCATCTCCAGGAATGCCATTGATACCTCGGATGAAACCTACAAGGCATGGACTATAGAGGAGAGCATCAGCTTAAAGGACTATTTAACCTATGCAGCCGGCCAGAACTGGATTGATATTTCCAAGATCGCTCCTGAGGGAGAATATCTGGATTCCGGGGAAATCTACAGTTCCCTAACTTCCTATATTACGGATTATCTGCGTACAGATCTTGGGTTTTCCAAGCTTTTGTACAAGTATATGCTCCACGAGGATCGGATCACCGGCCAGGAATTGTGTCTTGTGCTTTACGAGCAGGGGGTTCTGTCCAAAGATGACGGCGTATATGAGTCTCTGGCTTCCGGTGCAACTGGTGCGTATAATTTTATGATCAATAAAATTGCGAACCTTGAGATCGAGCCTGCGCAGCTTGCCCTGATGCCTTTTTCCGCGTCAGCAGTGATTACTGATGTAAATTCCGGCCAGGTGCTTGCGTGCGTTTCCTATCCGGGATATGATAATAACCGTCTGACCAATAACATGGATACGGAATATTATGCGAAGCTGGCTACCGATCTGTCCAGCCCTTTCTTCAACAAAGCTACCCAGCAGACGACGGCACCGGGTTCTACCATGAAGCCGCTGTCTACCATTGCAGGTATGATGGAAGGTGTGATCGATGATAATACCTATATTGACTGTACAGGATCCTTCGATTATGTGGAGCCTCCTGTTCATTGCTGGAACTGGTCAGGACACGGCCCTTTAGATATCCGTACGGCAATTCAGGAGTCCTGTAACTATTACTTTAATATGATCGGTTTCCAGCTTGGAAAAACCGGGGATGATGAGTTCTCAGAATCATTGAGCCTCTCCAGGCTTCAGCAGTATGCATCTCTTATAGGACTGGACAAAAAAACAGGAATTGAACTTACAGAGGCATCCCCCCATGTATCCGATTCGGCTGCAGTGCGCTCCTATATGGGACAGGGTACCCATTTGTACACCACAAGCCAGCTTGCCCGTTATGCATCTGTTCTTGCAAACTCCGGAACGGTTTACAATCTGACCCTTCTGGACAAGGTGACGGATTCTAAGGGCACCGTTCTGGAGGAATATGAGTCTGAAATGGAAAATACCATGAATGTACCTGATAATGTGTGGGATGATATTCATGACGGTATGCTTCGTGTAATCCAGACCCATGATCAGTTTAATAATCTTGGGATTGATGTTGCCGGAAAAACCGGTACTGCCGAAATCGACAAATATCATCCAAACCATGGTCTGTTTATCGGCTATGCACCGGCCTCAGAGCCGAAGTATTCCATAGCAGTACGTATTGCCAACGGGTATTCCTCCGGCAATGCGTGCCTTGCAGCTAATGATATTCTGAAATACATTTTTGAGTTGGCAGATGAAAAGTCTATTTTGACTGGCTATGCTTCAACAGAAGTCAGTACGACCTCCAATGACTAAGACACTTTAGAGAACACCAGAAGTATGGAACATTTTTTTAGGAGGAATTGGAAACATGAGTGAAGTCATTGTCATAACATCCGGCAAGGGCGGCGTAGGAAAGACGACGACCGTAGCCAATATCGGCACCGGACTGGCTATGATGGGTAAAAAAGTAGTGGTTGTTGACACGGACATCGGTCTCAGGAATCTGGATGTAGTGCTGGGATTGGAAAACCGGATCGTTTATAACCTGGTAGATGTGGTAAATGGAAGCTGCCGCCTTCGGCAGGCACTGATCAAGGACAAGCGCCACCCGGATCTTTATCTTCTGCCTTCTGCACAGACAAAGGATAAATCTGCGGTTTCGCCGGAACAGATGATTAAGCTTACGGAGGAATTGCGGGAGGAATTTGATTTTGTTCTTTTAGACTGTCCTGCAGGAATTGAACAGGGCTTTCGCAATGCCATTGCAGGAGCGGATAAGGCTCTTGTGGTAACAACACCGGAGGTGTCGGCGATTCGGGATGCAGACAGGATCATCGGTCTTCTGGAGGCCCATGATCTTCGGGATATTCATCTGATCATTAACCGGCTGAGACCGGATATGATTGCCAGAGGTGATATGATGTCAGTGGATGACGTCATTGAGATCCTGGCTGTCAATCTCATCGGAACCCTTCCGGATGATGAACAGATCGTAATTGCAACCAATCAGGGGGAACCTCTTTCTGCGAAAAATTCCAGGGCGGAAGAAGAATACCGCAATATCTGTAAGCGGCTTTTGGGAGAGAATGTGCCGTTTATGGACATCCGGCAGAAAAAGGGCGTATTTGGCAGACTTGGGGGAATCTTTCGGAAATAATGCACCTGGAATAAAGGAGGGGAATGCATGAAAGCCTTTCAGAATGTCAGGAAACGTTCCGCAGGCTATGCAAGAGAGCGCATGAAGCTGCTTCTTGTTTCGGAACGGATCGACTGCTCCCCGCAAATGATGAAAATGCTTCGAAATGACCTGATACATACAGTAAAAAAGTATGTTCTGATAGATGAGGAACAGGTACACTTAAAAATCACACAGGAACCGCCTGTGATTTATGTGAAAATACCTGTACAGAAGAAAAGGAATCGTTTGGATCATGATTAAACAGTATAAGCTTCGTTTTTATAATTTCAGACTGGTGTTTTTTCTGCTGATGCTTAGTTTGTTCGGTGTTCAGCTTGTCGGGATTGCTGCGGCAGATCTGCGCAATAAGCAGCTTTTAGGAGTCATTATGGGTGTGATGATCATGGTGATCCTTTCCTTGATGGACTATTCCTGGATCATGAATTTCCAGTGGATCATGTATTTCGGGAATATCATAATGCTGCTGGGGGTACGTCTTTTCGGAGATTCCGCAAACGGCGCTGCCCGCTGGATCGACCTTGGCTTTATCCGATTCCAGCCTACGGAGCTTTCCAAAATCATTATTATCGTCTTTTTTGCGAAATTTTTTATGGATCATGAAGAAAAGCTGAACTCCCTTCGGGTGATCGCAGAATCCGCGCTGCTGCTCATGGTTCCGCTGGTGCTGATCTACAATCAGCCGGATATGAAAAATACCATTACGGTTGCGATTCTGTTCTGTGTGCTGATCTATGTTGCAGGACTGAGTTACCGAATCATAGGAGGAGCCATATTGATCGCGATCCCTTTGGTTATTGTATTTTTAAGTATTGTCATTCAGCCTGACCAGAAGCTTATTAAGGATTATCAGAGAAATCGTATTATGTCCTTCCTCTATCCGGAAAATGAGGAATATTCGGATGATATTGAACAGCAGAACAATTCTATAACAGCGATTGCTTCCGGAGAGTTGATCGGAAAGAAATATTCCGAAGGGGAAACGGGAACCTCGGTAAATGAAGGAAATTTTGTGGCAGAAAATCAGACGGACTTTATTTTTGCAGTGGCAGGAGAGGAGTACGGATTTATCGGATGTACGGCGATCATTCTGCTTTTGCTGCTTATCGCTTTGGAATGTATCCGAATGAGTCTGCGGGCAAAGGATATGGCCGGGAAGATCATCTGCTGCGGTGTGGGGACCCTTGTGGCGATTCAGGGAACCATTAACATTATGGTGGCAACCGGATTGGGGCCAAATACCGGCACACCCCTTCCTTTTGTCAGCTATGGGCTTACCTCCATCGTCAGCATGTATATTGGCATGGGGTTTGTTCTGAATGTAGGACTGCAGAGCAGTGCTTATAATAAAGAACTTCTGAAAAAGAACACGTATAAGAGAGAGGAATACTTATGAAACGCACCTCAGAATTACAAAATAGAAAGCCTGCCCGAAACAGCGCCAGAGCTGTGCGGCTGAGAAGAAGGCGCAGAAAGAAAATACTTCATACCATTCTCCTTTTGTTTCTCATGGCAATCCTTACTGCGGGAGGCATTTATGCGGTTTATCTGCTGAAGGGCGGTACTTTTTCCACACCGAAAGAGCCGTACAGCGCTTCCAGGGAATTTACGGATACCGGCATTTCCGGCAGTGCAGGAAGGGCCGTGGCGTTTGCTGCGGATTTGTGTGTGGTGGAAAGGGATGTACCTTTGGAGTCTGCTGCGCTGGAAAATAATCAGTCAGGCCTTCTTTTTGACCTGAATGAGCAAAAGGTTCTGTTTGCTCAGGGCGCTTATAACCGGGTTTATCCGGCCAGCATTACCAAGATTATGACAGGAATGCTGGCTCTGAAATACGGAAATATGGAGGATACCGTCACCATTACACAGGAGAATGTGACATTGGAAGAAGGCTCGCAGGTATGCGGATTCCAGGCAGGTGACAGAGTGACTATGAGCCAGCTTTTGAACTGTCTCCTTGTATATTCCGGAAATGATGCAGCGTCTGCCATTGCAGAGCATGTGGCCGGCTCCACTTCTGCTTTTGTGGATATGATGAATCAATATGCTGCCCAGCTTGGCTGTACGGGAACGCACTTTACTAATCCCCATGGTCTGCAGGACGAGAACCATTATACTACGCCTTATGATATCTATCTGATGCTGAAGGAGGCACTGAAGTATCCGGAATTTACGGAAATTACTCAGAGTCCTTCCTATACGGTAGAATATACAAGGGCAGACGGCTCCTATATGGCTACCACTCTGCCTGCAACAGACCACTATCTTACCGGAGAGGCTATTCCGCCCAAGGATGTCACCGTTTTAGGCGGAAAGACCGGAACTACGGATAATGCAGGAAACTGTCTGGCTCTGCTTTCACAGAATGCTTACGGAAAGCCTTTTGTGTCCATTGTGATGGGGGCATCCAGCAAGGAAGTTCTGTACCAGCAGATGAATTCTCTTTTGGAAAATATCAATAACGCTTTATAAAAAGCCCGGGGATCCGGCAGAAATCAGCTAACCTTTGCAGCAGACAGTGTAAAAGAAGGTTAGCTGTTTTTTTGTTTTTCTACTAGGAAAAAGCTCTGTAAGATGATAAAATGATTTATATCGGGATGAATTTATCATAAGGGAGAAAGGAAAAACAGGATGAAGGAGAAAATGACATTTCGCCCCATCCCGGGACTTACAAGAGAAGACGAGGAACAAATGCTTGCAGAGATTATCCGGGCAGCGCAGAGTAATCTTGATAAGACGGAAGGATATATTCGAAGTCTGTCAGAGGAACTGCACGATCTGATGGAGACCTATGGGCCGAAGGATAAAGAAGCCCTGGCTCTTCTGCATAATACGCAGTCACAGCTTCGGGAAAATAAGCGTGATCTGCTGCGATGCCAAAATGCAAGAAAAAAGCCGTATTTTGGCAGAATTGATTTTAGGGATTCCAGGCTTCCTCGGGATGAGTCATATTATGTGGGCAGAGTCGGTATTTCCAAAAGCGGAGCAGAACCTGTGGTAATCGACTGGAGAGCTCCTGTGGCATCCGTTTATTACGAAAATGCCATAGGGCCATGCAGCTACACGGTGAAGAGCGAGGGACGCTTTGACATTGAATTAAAGCGCAAGCGGACTTATGAGATTGCAGAGGACAGGCTGAAGGACTTTTTTGATTCCGATGTGGTAGCCAATGATGAACTTCTGACAAAATACCTGGCAAAAAGCAAGAAGGCCGTTTTAGGTGAGATCATCGCTACCATCCAGAAGGAGCAAAATGCAATTATCCGTAAATCCCCCAAAACAAACATGATCGTGCAGGGAGTGGCCGGTTCCGGCAAGACCACTGTAGCGATGCATCGTATCTCTTATATTCTGTATAATTACGGGGAGGAATTTCGTCCGGAGGATTTTTATATTATTGGAAGTAACCGGATCCTATTGAATTATATTACAGGAGTGTTACCGGAACTGGATGTGTATGGCGTATCCCAGATGACAATGGAGCAGTTGTTTGTCCGCCTTCTTTATGAGGACTGGAACCCCCAAATTCATAAAATCCGTTCCCTTGAGAAGCAGGATTCCCAGTCCTGCATGAAGGGAAGTTATGAATGGTTTCATGACCTGGAAGAGTTTTGCGCGGAATATGAGTATGAGAAGATTCCAAAAGGGGAAATCTGCATGGAGAAAAACGGTGCTCTTCTCATGGACTCCAAAACCATTACGGATTATCTGAAGGAATATCCGGGAATGTCCATGCAGAGTAAGATCCATATGCTGAATGAGATCCTTCTTTCCAGACTGGAAAATGAAATCACAGGGAAATATGTATCCTACACAAAAGCAGAACAGAAAGAACTGAAACGGATGTACCGCTGGCACTTCGGAAAGGACGAATGGAAGGGAGACATTTTTCAGGTTTATCAGGAATTCCTGCTGTTCCAGGAACAGAAGGGCAAGTGCATTTCTGTCACAGAGAATGCATATGATGTATACGATCTGGCAGCCCTTGCCTATCTCTACAAGCGGATCAAAGAGACGGACGGCATCCGGGAAGCAAGCCATGTGATCATTGATGAAGCACAGGATTTCGGCATGATGGCATATGGAGCACTTTCCTACTGTCTTCGGGGATGTACTTATACCATTATGGGAGATGTGTCCCAGAATATTCATTATGGTTATGGCCTGAATGATTGGGAAGAACTGAAAAGTCTGATTTTAACAGGAACATACGATGGCTTTGGCGTTTTAAAGAAAAGCTACCGGAATACTGTGGAAATTTCAGAATTTGCGACAGAAATCCTCCGGCACGGAAATTTTCCGGTTTATCCTGTGGAGCCTATTATCCGTCATGGCAATGAGGTTGAGGTGAGAGAATGTACAGATGAAAGCGATATGCTTCTTCAATCTGTAAAGATTATCAAAAACTGGCAGAAGGAAGGACATGAGACGATTGCAGTGATCTGTTGTGATGAGGCGGAAGCATCCATGGTAAGCAGACGGCTTGGCGAAGTGATCCGAGTGGAGGACAGCTGCCTGGAGACCGCAGAATTCGGAAGCGGCGTTATGGTGCTTCCTGTGGAATATACAAAAGGGTTGGAATTTGATGCTGTTCTTCTATACCATCCTTCTTTGGAAAGCTACCCGGCAGAAGACCGTTATGTGAAGCTTCTCTATGTAGCCGCCACCCGCGCTTTGCATGAACTTTCGGTTGTTCATATGGGAGACCTGACAGATCTGATCGGAAAAACGGTATCCATGGAAAAGCGTATGCAGTCACTGGATGGGCAGGGAGAGAGGGGGCTTTCACAATACACAAAAGAGGAAAGAAACGCAAAAGAACAGCATCTTTTGGATGTACAGACGGGGGATCTTGAGCGTGAGCTTCGCAATCGCTTTGGCCCGAAACCCATTGTAGTACAGCAGAATAAAAGCAGTGTCCGGGAATCCCCTTTCCAGAAAGGGGCAAAGAAGAATGGGGAATTGCCCGCTTCTGCCAATAACCTTCTGATAAAAAAGAAGCAGGTGCGGGAAGCTCCTGGAAAGTCTTTGCATCCTGTTCTTATCAATCCTTCTCCCTATCCCTTTGGCGCGTGCCCCATTACTGCGCTGCTGCGGCCAAAAGGATTCAGCCGTATGGACCATTCCATCCGTATTGTGCGAAAGATGAAACGATACATTGATTTTACAAGCAGATATGGAACCTTGCGTCTCACACCTCTTGAGGAGGGGATGATCCGTGTGCAGTTCCAAAAAGGAGGGCTTGCAGAGTTTGCACCCGGCCATTGGAACTATCTTCCCCAGCATCCTGTTTCCTGGGCTGCAAAAGAAGGGAAAAATCTGGTGGAGGTTACAGCCGGAAAACTCCTTGTAAGAGCAGATAAAAAAACAGGTGCCATCAGTTTCTGGAATCAGGAAGGAAAGCGGCTGCTTGCAGAGAAAGCAGCTATTCCCAGGCAGATCGAAAGCGGTGCTGTCCTGGAATCCTGGGTGCACTTTGACTGGGGAAGAAATGAAAAGCTGTATGCAAAAGGCGTCCTTGCAGACGATCTGGAACAGATGAACCAGAAGGCAAGGTACATCAGCTTTGGCAGGAAACCGCTTCGTATGCCGTTTCTGTTTTCTGAATTTGGTTACGGTATCGGTGCTGCAGCAGAACAGACTGTAATGTGCTGTGCGATTCCTATGTACGGAACTTATCTATATACAGACGGAATGAAGCAGATTGATTATTATTTTCTTTATGGAGGAGATTATAGGACAACTTTGGAATTATACAAGAAGTTATAAAGGTTCCGAAATAAAGAAGACCAGCTGTCATCCAGGGCAGCTGCCGCCATCAGAAACACGTTGATGTTAAGGAGATTTTTTTCATGAATAGATTTCTGGAATTTTTTGACAATATGAATGAACTGGTATATGTTTTGGATATTGCAGATCATAGTCTGGTCTATGTAAATAAAAAGGGCCTGGAGATTCTTGGACTTTCTTCTATGGAAGAGGCTGCTGGAAGGATGTGCTACGAGCTTCTGCAGAATTCTTCTTTACCCTGTACGACTTGTAATCCGGAGGAATTAAAACCAGGATACTTTAAGGAATACCGGTATTATAATCCTGTTCTTGACAGACATCTGATGATGAAGGAAACGGTTCTGGAAGAAAACGGAAGGAAATACCGGCTGGAGCTGGCCATTGATGTCAGCGGACAGGTGCAGAGGGAGACCATGGAAGGAAGGTACCAGAACCTGGAGGCGATCATTAACGAAGGGCTTAGGGTGGCCCTTCAGGAAAAGAAGCCCTCCGGTACTTTGGCTGTCCTTCTGGAATATCTGGGTAATGCCCTGAATGGTGAACGTACCTACATATTTGAAAAAAATGCAAAGGGTGGAGATGACAACACATACGAGTGGACTGCAAAGGGAATTATGCCGGAAAGAGAAAATCTTCAGGATCTTCCTTCAGAGGTATGTGAAAGCTGGTACCGCAGTTTCCGTGCCGGCAGGCATATTATGATTGAAGATCTGGAAGATATCCGTACAACAAATCCGATGCAGTATGAGGTGCTTAAGAATCAGAAAATCCATTCCCTTGTGGTGGTGCCCCTTTATGATAATGACAAAGTGATCGGCTTTTTTGGTGTGGATAATCCTCCGGGAAAGGCTATGGAGTATGCGTCCGATATGCTTCAGATCACGGCACATTTTATTGTTTCCAGTTTAAAGCAGCGCAATCTGTTAAAAAGGCTGGAGGAGAGAAGCTACGATATTTTTAAATCCCTGAATGTGGATTATGTAGGAATTTTTGAAATTGATTTTAATACGGATAAGTGTGAAGTATACAAAAAAATAGAACATTCCAGGGGAACGATGAATCCCAATTTGGAATTCTGCAGGAGCTATCAAAGTGCAATAGAAAACTATATTTCGCTGTATGTATCGGAATGGGACCAGGAAGCTCTGCGTACTGTGACAAAGAAAGATTATGTGCTTGAACAGCTTAAAACAAAAAAGAAATTTTATATGAGATATCATGTAAAAGAAAATCCACAAAACGTAGAGAATTTTGAAATTCACTTTGCAAGCATGGGAAATGATCTCAATAAGGTGATTCTGGCATTTCGGAATGTGGACTCCGTAGTAAAGGAAGAAGAGCAATATAAACTGGAGACCAGACGAAATGTGGAAGATATTCTGGAGGGTTCCAGAACAGGCATGTGGACTATAGAACTTGAGGAAAGCTGCAGGCCCCGGATGTATGCGGACAGAACCATGCGGATGCTTCTTGGCGTGGAAGAGAATATCGGACCGGAGGAATGTTATCAGCATTGGCTTTCCAATATCGATCCGGAGTATACGAATCTAGTGCAGGAAACGGTAGAAGAAATTTTGAAAAGAGGCCGTTCTGAAGCCGTTTATCCCTGGAACCATCCGCTGCTTGGGAAAATTTATGTACGTTGCGGAGGCGTGCCTGATGGACGCTTCTCGAAAAAGGGCGCTTGCCTGAAAGGTTATCATCAGGATATTACGGAGACCATGGTTACGAGACAAAAGCAGGAGAAAGCTATTCTGGAGGCACTTGAAAAGGCACAGAGGGCGAGTTCCGCAAAAAGCGAATTCCTTTCCCATATGTCACATGATATCCGTACGCCTATTAATGGGATTTTGGGCATGCTTTCCATCAGCGAAAAAAATCCCCGGGACATGGAACGGCAGAGGGAATGCAGAGCAAAAATCCGGATATCTGCAGAGCATCTGCTGTCTCTTATTAACGATGTCCTTGAAATAAGCAAATTGGAGAGCGGAGAGCTGTCTCTGATGGAAGAATCCTTTGATCTTTATGACCTTTTAGACAATTGCATGACCATAATAAGTCCAAGGGCCGTAGAAATGGGAATTACACTGGAAATGAAGCCGCTGGACATCCGGCATAGAAAATTAGTGGGAAGCCCTTTGCATATACGGCAGATCCTGATCAACCTTATAGGGAATGCCATTAAATATAACCGGAAAAATGGCAGCGTATGGGTTTATGCAGAAGAATTATCCTTTGAAAATGACATTGCACAATACAGGTTTGTGGTGGAAGATACGGGAATCGGAATAGGGGAGGAGTTCCAGAAGTATATTTTTGAGCCTTTTACCCAGGAGCACCATGATGCAAGGACAGAGTACCACGGAACAGGTCTCGGAATGTCCATTACCAGGAAGCTGGTGGATCAGATGGGTGGAACTATCGGTCTGGAAAGCCAGATCGGCAAAGGAAGTACTTTTACCGTATGCATTCCGATCCGGATGGATATGGATACGAAGGAGGAGCCTGCTATTATGGAGGAATCTGCTGATATTTCAGGAATGCAGGTTCTTCTGGTGGATGACAATGAGATTAACTGTGAAATCGTACAGTACATGCTGGAGGACGCAGGAGCGTCCGTGGTAATTGCAGGAAATGGCTTGGAGGCTGTGGAAGCCTTTGAGAAATCTTCCTATGGAGCGTTTGACTGCATTTTAATGGATCTGATGATGCCTGTAATGGACGGTATGGAAGCTTCCAGAAAAATTCGCAGTCTGGAGCGGAGCGATGCAAAGTCGATCCCTATCATCGCCCTTTCTGCGAATGCCTTTGAGGAGGATGCAAGAGCAGCAAAAGAGGCAGGGATGAACGAGCATCTTGCAAAGCCGGTGGATATTGAGAAAATGATAAAGACAATTTCTTATTTGGTGAAGGCTGCGGCGGTATGATCCATGCAGATACCATGGCAACAGAAGAAATTTATTGTGAAAGCCGATTGAAAGGCATGCGGAGGATGTGCGAAATATTCACCAAAAAGTTTCTTGTAGTTTTTATGAATTTAGGATTGATATTTCTGATAAAATGCACTATAATTGAAACATATTAATTATAGAATTTGTTCAAAATTAATATTATAGTGTCTAAGGAGGAAAAACAGGATGGTTGAACTGATTGTAGGAAAGAAAGGCAAAGGCAAAACAAAAGTACTGTTAGACAGAGTGAACGGCGCGATTAAAGACGCAAATGGCAGCATTGTTTACTTAGACAAGAGCACGAAGCATATGTATGAGCTAAACAATAAGGTCCGTCTGATTGATGTTTCCGGTTATCCGCTTAAGAACTGTGATGAGTTTGTTGGATTTATCTGCGGCATCATTTCTCAGGATCATGACCTTGAGCAGATATATCTTGACAGCTTCCTGAAGATTGCGAAGCTGGAAGAAGCCGATGTTACAGGTACATTAGAGCAGCTTGATGCGATTGGAACCAAGTTCGGGGTATCTTTCATAATCAGTATTTCTCTTGATAAAGAAGAAATTCCGGAATCTTTCCAGGATAAAGTTGCTGTTTCGTTATAATGCAGATACGAAAGCTGTACATACGGGAGAATTATTAAAAAACGAAGGGGCCATGCGAATTTCTTACGCATAGTCCCTTTTTATGTGTTGAGAACATCCTGAAAAATGTTCCGCGGATCTTCCTGGCTTACGGGAAAACCGTCAGTCCTCCCTAAGCCTGACTGCAGTAGCCGCCTGGCGCCGTCTGGCGTCGTCCAGGGCTGCGTAATGCTTCTTGGTCGTGTTCACATCCCTGTGGCCTAAAACATCCGCTACAAGGTAAATATCGCCCGTTTCCTGGTAAAGGGCAGTGCCGTAGGTACTGCGGAGCTTGTGGGGCGTAATTTTTTTGGTGGTGGTTACTTCCCTGGCATATTTCTTTACCAGATTTTCTACCGCCTGGACACCGATGCGGCGGCGCTGGGCAGAGTAGAAGAGAGCGTGTTCATGCCCTGCAAGGGGTGTGATCCCTTTCCGGACTTCCAGGTATTTCTTCAACGCTTTTTCTACCTCAGGGCCGAAATATACGATCATTTCATTCCCGCCTTTTCGGGTAACCTTAATTCCGTTATTTTTAAAATCAATATCCTCCACATCCAGCCCCACACATTCGGAAACACGAATCCCGGTTCCAAGAAGCAAAGTCACAAGAGCCAGATCCCGTTCTTTTGTTTTTTCATAGAATACACGTTTCTGACCTGTCAGATGATCACCGCAGTGTTCGATATAATCCAAAAGAATTGCCACCTCATCGGTATCAAGGCGCACAATGCTTTTCTGGTGGATTTTCGGGACATCCACCAGAACGGTGGGATTGGTATGGATCATTTCTCTTTTAAAATAATAGGCATAGAAGCTGCGCAATGCGGAAATTTTTCGTTTCAGCCCCCGTTCACCGTTTGTTTCGGTTTTGTCGCCGCTTTTGTATACTTTGAGATATTCCTGATATTCTTCAATATCCAGTGCCTGCACCTGATCCAGAACATCAACGGAAAAGTCCTGCATGGTATAATTTTTAAATGCCGGATTTTCCTCCAGAAGAAACTGAAAAAAAATGCGGATATCATATGCATAGGAAATCCTTGTTTTTGTTGTGGTGGTTGGCTCTACAGCGCGAAAATAATCCCTGCAGAAAGGCGGCAGGGTCTTTAAAACTTCCCGAAGCTTTATCGTATTGTTAATGTCTGTTTGTTCATGATAAGTAACTCGTTTGTCCATAGTTTGACCTCAATTAAAAAAATTCTCCATATCTATTTGAAAAACTCGGGTTTGTCGTATAGATGTATCGCTATCCCTATTACAGGATAGACTCATCAAGAATAACGGTAAACGGTCCGTCATTTTCCAAAGAAATCTTCATGTCAGCGCCGAAAATGCCATGCTGTACTACAGGAACAGATTTGGCTGCTTCGGCAATCATATATTCATAAAGCTGTTCTGCAAGCGTTGGATTGCCTGCCTCAATGAAGCTTGGCCGGTTGCCTTTTTTACAGTTGGCATAAAGGGTAAACTGTGATACCAAAAGCAATTCTCCCTGCACATCTTTTAAGGACAGATTGGTTTTTCCGTCACTGTCCTCAAAAATACGAAGTCCGAGAAGCTTTTTCAGATATTTCTCTGCAATTTCCCTGGTGTCATTTTGTCCTACGCCAACAAAAACCAGAAAGCCTTTGCCAATTTTTCCAACGGTTGCTCCCTCAACCTTTACCTCTGCGTAATTTACACGCTGTATGACTAATTTCATTACAAATGTGCCCCTTTATGATTTTTTTCTTCTTTTATCCAGTTCCTGCCTGTATTTTCCGTAAAGCTCTTTCAGTTTGGCTGTAGCTGCTTTTGAAAATTCCTTTATTTTTTTCCAGGCAATGATGCTGTATTTCTGAAGCAGTTTCCATACTTTTTCAAGAAATTGAAAAACGAAATTCCAGATTTTCATGAACATACCGTCCGGATTTTTCATTCGCTTTAATTCCTGAAGCTTTCGGTCTGGCTGCTCTTTCGGCATTTGCAGGATTTCTTTTGTTTCAGGATCCAGGCAGTCCATATTGCAGTAATCCTTTACATCGTAAGGCATTTCCCTGTCATGAAGTGCTTTTCCGAGGAGTTTCCAGGCTGCTGCATAAATAACTGCACATACCGGTACTCCAATGATCATTCCCATGATTCCGAACAGACCGCCTCCGATCATAATGGATACAATGACCATGAAACTTGATAAACCTGTGGAATCTCCCAGGATCTTCGGTCCCAGGATATTTCCGTCAAACTGCTGAAGAAGCAGGATAAAAAATGCAAAATATACGCTCTTCAGAGGGTCGACCAATAGTATCAGGAAAATACAGGGAATCGCTCCTAAATAAGGCCCGAAAAACGGAATTACATTGGTTACGCCCACCACAACACTGACCAGAATGGCGTACGGCATGCTTAAGATGGTGGTCCCGATGTAGCAAAGCACACCAATAATGGCGGAATCCAGGATTTTTCCGCTGATAAATCCGCCGAAAGTCTGGTGCGTAAAACGCATGGAATGGATGATCGTATTGGAAACCTTTGCAGGAAAAATCGCGTATACCACCATTTTGCTCCTTGCCACAAAGATCTCTTTATCTGCCAGAACGTAAATAGATACGATGGCGCCGATCAGAAAGTTTTTCAGAAAGACCAGAATATCAAAAACTCCTGCAGAGATATTTCTCAGCATCTGCTGCATCTGAGGCAGAATGTTGGTAGACAGGTAATTCTGAGCCTGCTCGGAATACTGTGTCAGCATATCGATCATTTCAGGATCCAGTTTCCATCCTTTTTCCACAAAGGTATTTAGCCAGCTTTCAATGCTTCTTACATAATAAGGAAAGCTGTAAATAATATTCATGATGCTTCGGATCAGCTGCGGCAGGATCATCATGATCAAGGTATAAATAATGATCAGCAGCAGAAACAGGGAAAGAAGGACGCAGATCCAGCGCACTACTCTTCTGCCGCGCTTTGCCAGTGTTTTTTTTCTCTTTTTCAAAAAGGGATAAATCAGTTGCTTTTCTAAAAAATTAACCACAGGGCTTAAAATATAAGCAATGGCAAAACCATAAATGATGGGTGCCATAATGCTGAAGAAGGTTTTAATCCCTGTGATAAGCGTCCGCATATGAAAGATTCCGTAGTAAAACAGCAGACTTGCCGCAATTACCAGAAATGCAGTGACTCCCCAATGCAGATATTTATTCTCCCAACGAAATTTCATGAATGCTATTCCTCCATACGACTTTTGCCAACTCTCATGATGTTGATTTGAAACCTGTAATGCATCAATTATATCACAAGGGCATATGTTCTCACTAAATTCGCCCGGCGCTTCGCTTGGACTCATTAAGTATTCACATTATACCACGTTTCTTATTGTCCTGACAACCAAAAAGAGATATAATAATTGTGGGTTAACAATGATACTAAAAGATTATGAGACAGAAAGGAATATTATGAAATTACAGCAGGTATTAAGTGTTACGCGCAAAGCTGTGGATGATTTTCATATGATTGAAAGCGGGGACAAAATTGCCGTGGGTATTTCCGGAGGGAAAGACAGCCTGACGCTGCTTTATGCGCTCCATGGCCTTGCCAGATTTTATCCGAAACCATTTACACTGGAAGCAGTTACTGTTGACCTGGGATTTGAGGGAGTATCCATGGAACCTATCCAAAAGCTCTGTGATGACCTTGGAGTTCACTACACTCCCATTCCCACAGAAATCTATAAGATTATTTTTGAAGACAGAAAAGAAAGCAATCCCTGCTCTCTCTGTGCAAAGATGCGCAAAGGAGCATTAAACGAAACAGCTAAGAAACTTGGCTGCAACAAGGTTGCCTATGCACATCATAAGGATGATGTGGTAGAGACAATGCTCATGTCTTTGATTTTCGAAGGACGGTTTCATACCTTTTCCCCTGTAACTTACTGGGATCGCATGGACCTCACACTGATCCGACCGATGATTTATATGGAGGAAATGGATGTTATTGGTTTTCAGCATAGATACGATCTGCCTGTGGTGAAAAACCGCTGCCCTGCAGACGGCAACACGAAACGGGAATATGTGAAGAATCTTTTGCGAACACTTGGCTCTGAGCATCCGGGGGTAAAAGAGCGCATGTTTACTGCAATTTTAAATGGGAATCTAAAAGGCTGGGATATACCGGAAAAAGGGACTTCTCTATAAAGAGAAGCCCCTTTTTTGTATAGATGCTCATTTTTTACAATTATCAAAAGTTTCAATTGCATCGATGATTGTTTTGATCGCTCCGTCAATTCCGAACTTGCTGGTGTCAACGCAGAGATTGTAGCTGGTCGCAGAGCCCCATTTTTTATTTGTATAATAATTGTAATAGCTTGCGCGGCTTTTATCTGCCTTGACGATCATATCCTTTGCTTCCTTGGCTGAATTGTGATGTCTTCCGGAGATCCGGCTGATCCTCCAGTCAAGGTTTGCGTGAACGAAGATGCTGAAACAGTCCTTATTATCAGCAAGGGCATAGTCTGCACACCTGCCTACCATTACACAGGGTCCTTCTGATGCCAGCTTTTTGATTGCATCAAACTGTGCCAGAAATACCTTATGGTTCATGGGCATATCTGAAAATCCGGCAGAAGAATATCCAAAAGAGTAAGTATCCATTACCAGTGAATATAAGAAACTGTTGGTTGGTTTTTCGTCGTGGTTTTCAAACAGTTCCTTGCAGATACCACTGTCATTCGCCGCATGTTCCAGAAGCTCCTTGTCATAACATTTAATCCCGAAATGCTGAGCAATCTCCTGGCCGATCTGTCTTCCGCCGCTGCCGTACTGGCGGCCAATTGTAATAATAGAACTTGTACTGTTGTTCATAAGCTGCACTCCCTTCTGCGTAAAGAACTAACGAAAAAGATAAATAGTTTAAATTTATTATACTATTTTTGGTGATAAGTGACAACTATTTTCTCAATTTATTTAGCAAATTTACAAAATAATCCGGCAAAGGAGCTTCCAGTTCCAGATATTCTCCTGTGAGCGGATGTACAAAACCGAGTACCATAGCATGAAGAGCCTGTCCCTGAAGATGATAGGGATTCCTGCCGGATCCGTAAACTTCATCTCCCAGAAGAGGGTGCCCGATACTTGACAGATGCACACGGATCTGATGGGTGCGTCCCGTTTCCAGGCGGCATTCCAGATAGGCGGCATTTTCAAAACGCTCCAGAACACGGTAGTGGGTCACTGCATCTTTTCCGTTTTTGTAGTTGATGGCCATTTTTTTTCGGTCAACAGGATGACGGCCAATGGGTCCTTCCACCACGCCTTCCTCTTCTTTAAAGCTGCCGTAGGCAATGGCTCTGTAACGGCGCTTGATGCTGTGCTCTTTTAACTGTTCTGCCAGGGCACGGTGAGTAACATCATCCTTGCAGATGAGAAGCGCTCCTGTGGTATCTTTATCAATTCTGTGGACGATCCCGGGACGAAGCACACCGTTAATTCCGGAAAGCTTTCCCTGGCAGTGAGCAAGCACCGCATTGACCAGAGTGCCTTCCATATGGCCTGCGCTTGGATGTACCACCATATTTTTCGGTTTATTCACTACCAGAAGATATTCATCCTCATAGAGAATATCCAGAGGAATCTCTTCCGGAAGGATGCTGAGCTCCTTTGCATCGGGAAGCGTCAGCCGGATACACTCTTTTTCCTGTACTTTGTAATTGGATTTCACTGCCTTTCCATTTACGGAAACCATTCCGTCCTTCAGAAGCTTTTGGAGATAGGAACGGGAATAATCCGTGCATTTTTCTGCCAGAACCCGGTCAATCCGGTTTCCGGCCTCCTGTGAATCCATGAGAAATTCAAGCTGTTCCATAATCTTATCCTTTATATCTGGGATTTAAAAAAGCAAAATCATCTTCCTTATATTTCAGGCAGACTAATATGATCAACAGGATGCTTGCGCATACCACATAAATATCTGCCAGATTAAATATGGGAAAATCAATTAACGAAACATAAATAAAGTCTACCACATATCCCCGAAAGACCCGGTCAATAAAATTACCGGCCGCACCGCTTTGCATCACGAAGAGAATGATAAAAAGAGGAAGATAGTACCGCTTCTTTGGAATCCGGAAAAAGAGGCAGATGCCGAGGAGGAAAAAAAGCAGGCAGACCAATACAAAAAATAATTTCCTGCCTGCCAGAAGCCCAAAAGCCATTCCGGTATTCTCCAGGTATTTCAGCTCCAGAACACCGGGAATCAATACAACAGAGGGATGACCGGCAAGAAATACCTCTGCCAGATATTTGGTAAACTGATCCAGAGAGGTGAGAAGAAGCACGGCCAAAAGCCCGGCCGGTGCGCTTATGCCCGGAATTTTTTCTTTCTTCATACTACGATTCTCCCGATGGCTTCCCTTAATTCTTCATCCGTTACGGTTTTATCAATAAAGCTTTTTCCGATTCCATCCATAAGAATGAATTTGATCTGTCCCTGTTCCATTTTTTTGTCTTTTCTGGTGGCCTCTAATATAGTATGGATTTCTAGGCCTTCTACATATTCCGGAAGGTCAAATAAACGGCAGCTTTCACAAATCTCTTCATATTCTTTTACAGTCAGAAGCCCTCTTTTCAGGGAAAGAAATGCAGCAGCCTTAAGGCCCAGACCTACGCACTGGCCGTGAAGAAGCTGAAAATCCTTCAGTTTTTCAACAGCATGTCCTACAGTATGCCCAAGATTCAAAAGAGCGCGCTCCCCCTGCTCCTTTGGATCCCGCTCCACAACCCCTGCTTTGATTTCGCAGCACCTGCGGATGACAGAGGAAAGCAGAGAAAGATCACAGCACCCTTTCAAAGCCGCAGAATGGGCGCATATGCCCCTGAAAAGCTTTTGGTCGCAGATTAACCCGGTCTTTAATATCTCACCCATTCCGCAGGCAAATTCAGTGTCCGGAAGGGTCTTTAAGGTATTCATATTCATATAGACAAGGCGCGGCTGATGAAAAGCTCCTACCATATTTTTGTACTGCTGGAAATCTACACCGGTCTTTCCGCCCACACTGCTGTCTACCTGGGCCAGAAGGGTTGTGGGAACCTGGATAAAATCGATTCCCCGCAGATAAGTAGCAGCGCAAAAGCCTGTAAGATCACCAACTACGCCGCCGCCTAAAGCTACCAGGACTCCTTTCCTGTCCATTCCATGCTCGATCAGAGAGACATATAATTCCTGTACAGTAAGGAGATGCTTGCTCTTTTCTCCTGCTTCAAAGACAAAAGAAAAAATTTCTCCTGAAACTTTCATGAGACTGTTTTTGACAGTCTCAAGATAGAGAGGAGCAACATTGGTATCAGATACGATACAAAGCTTTCTGCCGGCAATCCCTTCCGCAGAAAGTGCCTCTGCAAGCTTCTGAAAATCTTCTTCAAAATATATGGGATAGGAGAAATCTCCTTCTCTTTTTACATGTAAAATCTGTTCTGCCATAAAATCCCTCCAAATATTAATTATACATATCGCAGAAGCTTTACTGCACACCGTCCTTTTCTGGTATGTCCGGTGATTCCTTCAAAGCGGAAGCGGCCCTTTCCACGAACGGAAATAATATCCCCTTCTTTAGGCTCATATCCATTGGAAGTAACCAGACGGCCGTTAACAAACACCAGACCGCTTTCAATAAAGGAGACCATACTGCTTCTGGAGCCGCCGAAGGCCAATGAGACCAGGGCATCCAGGCGTACAGAAGCACAGGTGCCGGTTACCGGCTCCAGAATGGGCTTTGGCAGCTCCTTTGGATTTTCTACCTTGCTGATCAGGATCGTGGTATGCTTTACCCTGCAGAGGTTCTCCATGAAAAATCCTGTCATTTTACGGAGACAGAAAAACCATGCTGCATTTTCCTGTACCAGAATATCTCCAATCACACTGCGGTCTACTCCAAGATTCAATAAAGCTCCCAGATAATCCCGATGGGAAAGTCCTTCCGAGAATTTCAGGGCTTTCGGCTCGATCTTCAGACAGTCAATGGGATATTCCCAGGGAAAGACAAGAGCATCAGGATGAAAGGCCACCATCTGACGCTCTGCATGTTCATAACCGCCGCTCCATTCCGAAATGACTCCCGGAACATGGAAATGCCAGCTGTTAATCATATTCTGTTCATTAAGATTGAGAAAATCGGAAAATGTGACAATATCCCTCTGGTAAGCAATATTGGCAAGCTCTTCAATTCTTTTTTTAAAAAATTCTTCCCGCTCCATGTGCTTAGTAACCTGCTCTTACAGAAGGTGCGGCACCGCCCAGAATGTTCTGCAGATCTCCGGTAATATCCACATTATACGGCCCGAGTACAAAAATATAGCTGGAAACCTTCTGAAGCGTTCCTCCCAGAGAATAACATGCACCGGAAGTAAAATCAATGATGCGCTGCGCAAGCTCTACATCGATTCCTTCCAGATTCAGGATCACTGTGGAATTTTCTACCAGTGTATCCGCAATCTCTCTGGAATCCTCCATGGAAGTAGGCTTAATAACACAGACCTCCATGTTGGCAGACTGTCCTTGTTTTCTGCTGCTCCTCATTGGGGTGATCTTATTGGAAGGCAATGGACGGACCGGTTTCTCTGCCTTAGCGGCAGCAGTCTTGGCACTGGCCTTGGGAACGGATTTTACAGGAGGTTCCTCTTCGTCCAGGTCAAACTCATCATAATCATCCAGATCATCTTTCTTACGGCTGAACTTCTGGAAGAAATTCTTTTTCGGTTTTTCTTCTTCGTCATCGTCAAGAAACTCGTCCTCTTCTCCGTCATCTAATAAATTATCATCCAGAAATTCATCTTCTTCGTCGTAGTCGTCATTTAACTTGATGGCATCTAAAAACTTGTCCAAAACGCCCATTTTAAATCTCCAATCTTCTATTCTATCGTAAATATTCTCTTTCACCGAAGATACCTGTACCTACACGTACCATCGTAGCGCCCTCCTGCACAGCGACCTCATAATCTCCGGTCATACCCATGCTAAGAACACTCATAGTAACATTATTAATGTTTTTAGCTGCAATGTCAACACTTAATTTTTTTAATTGACGAAATATTGTGCGGTTGCTTTCCGGATTTTCTACAAAAGGAGCAATCGTCATAAGCCCACGTACTTCCAGATGGGGAAAATCACAGATCTGCAAAAGAAGAGGGATGACCTCTTCCATTCGGACTCCAAACTTGCTTTCCTCTTCTGCTACATTTACTTCAATCAGCACAGGAACGCAGATTTGATGCTTTGCTGCTTCCTGCTCAATAGTCTCTGCCAGGCGCAGGGAATCTACGGAATGAATCATGGAAACTTTATCTACAATATACTTCACCTTGTTCCTTTGGAGATGTCCGATCATATGCCATTGGATATCTCCTGGAAGCTTGTCATATTTGTCCATAATTTCCTGTACCTTGTTTTCTCCGAAAACACGGGCATCTGCATCATAAGCCTCCTGCAAAAGCGCTGCAGGCTTGGTTTTGCTTACTGCAACCAGGGTTACTTCCCCGGGGTCTCTGCCAACAGATTCACAGGCCTGTATAATATTGGTTCGAACCTGTTTCAAATTTTCTGCTATCATTCTTAAGCCTCCCTGCTTAATACAAAATATCTTCTTCTTTTACTGCATCTGCATTTCTTACAATATGGTCAAAACGCGCCAGTCCGTAAGCAGTGGACTTGGACACGATGGCATATTCTTCATTCTGGTCGAGAATTTCGATCCTTCTAAAAACGGCATAGCCTTTGTTGATGCAATAAACACCTTCCAGAACCCCAATGTCGCCGATAATATATTTGCCCTGGTTCTTCTGGTTGATAATGGCATCCCCTTCTTTAAATTCGCTCTTGTCAATATAGTAGAGATAGGATGGCTCTTCTTTGGAATCACCCGTTCCCCCCTTGCCCGGCTGTTCTACCTTCGCATAAATGGAAACATTTTTAAAAATGGTGGTCTTTTCTCCATCTTTATCTCTGCCTTCCATCATAAAGCCCAATTCCTGGCTCTCCTCATTCAGGGTGGAGAACTCGGAAGGAATGGTATAGAATTCCTTTGTGACAATGGAGCTTAAAGGAATCTTAAGCCCGGTTACTGTATTGGTTACCAGCTCAATCTCCAGAAAACGGTCTGTAGAATAGCGGATCAGTCCTTTGTTAAAATCAATCAGTCCGTATTTGCTGCCGTCAATCTCAACAATGGAAAAATCGCCGCTTTGGGTCATGCCGTCCTTTAAGAATTTTACCCGGATAGCAGTTCTGTCCGCAAGCTTTGCCGCCTGCTTTTCGCTTAAAGGAATGACCAGGCTCCAGCGTTCATCTGTAATAAGGGTGTAAATGTCCTCTCCTGCCTTTACAGGATTTTCTGTTTTTAAATCTGTTTCGTGGTAAGCATTCTGATCAAAATCATCCTCTGTAATGGAGGAGACCGTTTTCCCTTCGTAGCCGTCCTTGCAGTAGAGAACAATTCCGTCAGCAGGTGCTTTTCGGATTGTCTGGTTTCCTAATGTAGCGGAGGTAGACTGAAAGCTTACCGTCTGGGAATCGGTGGAATCCCCGGAAGTATTCTGTGAGGAAAGAGGGTCTGAAATAACACCCGCATATTGCAGGATGCTTCCTTCCAGCTGGTATTTGAAGCTGTAGGTATTATTGAATTTGCTGGGGTTAAATCCCTTGGCAAAGCTTAGCATATCACTGCGTATCCTGGAAAGATCCTCCTGGCTTAATTCTGTTTTGGTCTCCGGAACCTTCGTGCTGCTGATTCCGTATACAGCGCCGTTGGCGTTGATCTTGCTTCCTTCCCGTGCATAATAGGTGACGTATCCGCTGGAATCCGCCTGATATGTTTTTTCTTCCCGGATCGCAAGACCTGTATAGGTCTCATTTCTGGAGAGCGGTCCTGCGATAACCTGGTAAGATTCGATTTTCCGGGTGGTCAGGTATAGAACCGCACTGAAAAGCATATATAAAAGCAAAACTCCAAACAACACGGTTCCGATGTTTAATCCGAAAATACTCCGGATTCCGGACAGAATCCCGGTAACCTTTCCCGGCTTTGTTTTATTGTAATCAGGCAATGAGCTTGCCTCCTTTACCATGTTTTTATAACAAATATTTAAGTATTATACCATTTTCCCTATATAAAAACAAGACGCTTAGGAAATCCGCACTTTTTTCACAGCCCATTTTCCATAGACTCTTGTTGTGCCTTTTGTGGTATAGGCACGTACGCCAAGGTAGTAAGTGCCTTTTTTGAGCTTCTTCAGGCTGAGTTTTTCGTATTTCCGTCCATCGTAGAGCTTATATCTGGAAGCCGGGTTTAAGGTGGTGCTTGAGAAGGACGTCTTTGTCAGTACATACTGATAGCGATAAGCACTGGAGGCCCTGGTATAAGTGACGCTGAGAGTGCCTTTTCCTGCCTTTACGCTTTTGAATTTCGGGGTTCCGGGCGTGATCCCGGAAACAGTGACTTTCAAAGGCTTCGACCATTTGCCTAAAATCTTTTTCCCGGCAGGGGTAAGATTATATGGCCGGACTGCAGCATAATAGGTTCCCCTGGGAAGGTACGTAAAAATGGTACCGGTTTTGGTGATGCTTCTTGCTGTTCTGTAATAGGAACCGGACCTGGTAAAGCCCGAGGATTTGCCGAGAGCAAAATCATAGCCGCTTACCTTTCCTGAGGAAGAAGCCACTTTGGCAGCAATACAGTTGCCTCTTGTTACCTTTGCATAAGAAAGGCTTTTCGTTCCCGGCACTCCTACCGTAACCTGGATCCGGACAACATCGGACCATGAACTGAATATTTTCTGGCCGGACGAGTTCAGCCGGTAGGTGTGTGCTGCCACATAGTAAGTGCCCCTTGGCAGAGAGGAAAAAACAGCAGTTCCACCGGTAATATTTTTTTTGACCTGCGTATACTTTTTTGTTTTTAAAAAGCTGGAAGATGTTCCGAGAACAAAATCACAGCCGTCTGCTTTCCCGTTATCCGGAGAAAGTTTTGCAGTGATTCCTGTATAACCGGTGACCTTTACAGATTGAAATGCCGGTTTTGCAGGTGCAATGGTGATCTTGTCATTCGTCTTCTCCCCTGTGGCTTTGATGCAGATATTGCAGTTGTAGTCAAGGTCTGTCATATCTACCCAGGTGCTTCCGTTATAGAGGTAGCTTTGTCCCGGCAGCGCCCCAAAAGCTCTGTAGCTGCTCCGCTCATGAGGAACAAAACCATTCATATGGTTAAATTGCAGCTGCATGGCAAATTTCTCTCCGGAAGCAACAGGAATCTGTTTTGTAAGATCTACTGTATAATATCCCGCATATGCAGTGCTTCCATTCTGTGTATGCACCAGAACCCCCGTATCCGGTGAGGACTTCACATAGCGGTACACGGAAATGGTGTAGGAAATAGGCGCTGCAGATGCATAAAAGCTGACTTTTTTCAGGTACTGGGCTGTGTCTGCGGTAAACACATTTGCACCGGAAATACGCATCGTACTGCTGGGGGTGGCCGGCTTTATGACTGATCCGTAGCCGGTTCCGTCATACTGATGAAGGATTTCATTGGAGGAAGAACCTAAGGGCACAGATTCCATTTCATAAAAAGAAGGGGACTTCATGGAACGGTCTTCATAGGAAACCCAGAAAAGTCCATTTTCTCCTTTATCTGTTCCCCAGCTGTTCTGCATGAGAAAAGCACCGGGCGCGGAGGCTGCGGTAACCTTTTCATCATCCCAGCCGATCAGCGTAACAGAGTGGTTGGGAGCTGCCGTTTGGGGTGAATAAAAACTGTTTGTTTCTGCATCATAAGGTGCCTGAAAGCCGTTGGTATAGAGACCGATCTCTACAGCTCCGTAATTCAGGATAAACTTCTTAATATCATTGATCCTGGAAACCCTGGCAGAGCCGGAGGCCGCATTTACTTCAAAAAGCCAGTAACAGTTTCTGAGTCTGGAAACAGAGGCCTTTTTTTTCTGGTCTGTGATCACGGAATCCAGGATACTTTTTTCACTTCCCGGAGAGTCTGCCGCATCTGCCTGAAAGGACAGGGACAAAGGATAATCCTTCTCATAGGACGGACCATATCCCCGGGCAAGGGTGGCAATGCTGTAGTAGCGGTTTCCGCCAATACGGGTCCACCTGCTGTTGTTGATAGGCAGAAAAGTTTCATTGGCAGTGGAATCGGATGGATCGTCGGTTTTACCGTGGAAAGCAGAATAAGCCAGGTGGGTTTCGGAAAGACTCAGGGAGGAGTCTGCCAGCCCTTTTTTAATAAGGCCGGTTTCAATGGATTCCAGGGAACTGAAAGCCCAGCAGATACCGAGGCTTCCCTGGTCTTTTACTTTCGTACTGCCATTGACGTCCGGAAGGCTGTAGCGTACAGGCAGAGAAGATTCCTTAAGAAATTCTTGCGATGAAGAGGATTCATCGGAAAAACAGGAGACGGTATCTTCTTCTGCTAAGACCGCAGGGACTTCCTGAGAAGGTTCTGTCTCCGACCCGGTTCCGTCCTGAAATTCATTTTCTTCCGGAGCATCTGCAGAGAAAGGGACTCCGTCAGAAAATCCTTCGTTTCCTCCTTCTTCCCCGTCCCCGAAAGGATTTCCGCCCTGCTCTTCCTGCACAGGCTCTGTCTGAACAGCCCCTTCAGAGAATGCAAAAGGAGCGGCGCTGTCCTCTTCCGGAGGAAGGATCGTTTCTCCTGTAAGCTCCTCCACAGGGTCATATACCGGAATATATCCGTTTTCGGAAGGTGCTCCTTCTATCAGCTCATATAATTCATAAGTAGTTCCTGCCTGGGCAGTACTGCAGGTCCCAAGGCAAAGTGTCAGCAATGCTGCCAGAATAAAATGAAATCTTTTTTTGCGTATAAAATAAGTCATATATTCCTCCATGCCGTATATGGCGGTAATCCAAACCGATGTTTTATTCCCGAAAGAGGGAATCTATGTAAATTATAAAGGCATTTTTGCGGTTTTGCAACCTTAACCTTTACTGCGAACATATTTTCTCGAATATTTGTTTGCATTTCGGAAAATTTTGTGTTATACTATAAAAAATAAAAGGAAACGAACGATGGAGGGATCGTATTATGGCATATGGACGAATCAGTAAGAAACAACAGGAAATCCTCGATTACATTAAGAACGAAATATTAAATCGCGGTTTCCCCCCTGCTGTCCGTGAGATCTGTGAGGCAGTGAATTTAAAATCCACATCTTCTGTACATTCGCATCTGGAAGCGTTGGAGAAGAACGGTTATATCCGCAGAGATGCAACGAAGCCCCGTGCAATCGAGATTATTGATGATAATTTTAATCTGGTTCGCCGTGAGGTAGTGAATGTTCCTCTGATAGGCACCGTAGCGGCAGGACAGCCTATTCTGGCTGTGGAGAACATTGAGAACTATTTTCCCGTTCCTGCAGAATTTATGCCCAATGAACAGAGCTTTATGCTTCGGGTAAAGGGCGACAGTATGGTGAATGTGGGAATTTTTGATGGCGACCAGGTTTTGGTGAAGCAGCAGACAGATGCTGACAACGGTGATATCGTAGTAGCACTGGTCGATGATTCCGCAACGGTAAAAACTTTCTATAAAGAAAAAGGCTACTACCGTCTCCAGCCGGAAAATGACACCATGGATCCTATTATTGTTCATGGAGATATTCAGATTCTTGGGAAGGTTTTCGGAGTATTTCGTTTTTATTCCTGAAATCAGGAAAACTGCCGCATTTTTGCGGCAGTTTTCCTATCATATCTTATTCCAGAAATTCTTTTGCATCCAGAACTTTTCCGTCTCTCCAGATTCTCTCCAGATCATAGAAAAGGCGGTTTTCTTCGTCAAAAACATGTACGATCAAATCGCCGTAATCCATCAAAACCCAGCTGGAATTCTTAGATCCTTCGATTTGCTTGGGCTCGAAACCTGCTCTTCCCAGCTTTTCTTCTACGTTGTCCACCAGGGCCTGAACCTGATTCTGATTGCTTCCGCTGGCAATTACAAAATAGTCTGCAATCACGGAGACTTCATGGATATCAATGACTTTAATATCCTGCCCTTTTTTCTCATCCAAAGCCTTGCAGGCCAGACTGGTCATTTCCTGTTCTCTGCTCATTTGTTTCCCTTCCTTTCCATATGCAAATCCTTATAAAACAAAAACGCATCTTTTGTGGTACTGTCACAATCCTTCGGATTTTCGTCTAAATAAGCCAGAGTATCCTTCAGAATTTCATACATGCATTCATCCAGGTCTTCAAATGCAAGCTTCCGTATTCTGGAAAGATTGGGCGCTTTGTCCCGCATGGGTTCAATGTAATCGGCGATATAGACGATCTTTTCCAGAATGCTCATTCCGGGACGCCCGGTGGTGTGATAAGTGATGGAAGTGAGGATTTCTTCGTCCGTAATGTCGTATTTATCCCTGGCAATATAGGCACCCAGCTTTGCATGAAGTAAAAAAGGGTGTGTTTTTTCAAACTCCGTAACCGGTATTTTATGTTCCTCACACATCTTTAATTTCTTTTTGTTTGGAATGCATTTTGCACTGTCATGTAAGAGTCCGGCAGCCTGCGCATCCTCCAGATCATATCCGTGAGCCATGGCAAGGGCTGCACATGTGTACATCACTCCCATGGTATGTGTCATACGATCCTCATCCAGATATTTGGAAAGTTTTTTCTGAATTTTAGGAAAATCATACTGTGCCATCTGTTCTGAATTCCTCTCGTGCTGAATGGTAAATATTATTCTCATAAATATAATGGATCACATCATCAGGAACATAGTAGCGAAGGCTTTTATGTTCTTTCAGCCACTGCCGGATCAGTTCACTGGAGATATCAATATTCATGGTATCCAGACGCAGGAATTTTCCCCCGTATTGCCCGGAAAGGAAATTCATTTCCTGATCCAGCTCTTTCACAGGCGTATGGTTCCTGGTGGCAACTACAAGGGTACAGGCCCGGCAGATTCTTGCAGGTTCTTTCCATGTGGCAAAGGAATAAAGAGAATCTGCACCAATGATAAAATAATAATCCGTATCGGGATTTTCTTCCTTCAAAGCTTCCAGTGTACGGTAGGTATAGGAATAACCTTCTTCATGCATTTCCGCCAGGGAAAGCTCAAAATGGGGATTTCCCCGGATTGCTTTTTTTACCATGGCAATCCTCTGCTCATCACTGGCTCTTCCTGTTCGATTTCTTTTATGGGGAGGATTTCCGGAGGGCATGAACAAAACCTTGTCAAGGCTAAGCTGCTCATATGCCCGTTCTCCCAGGATTAAATGTCCTACATGAATGGGGTCGAAGGTGCCTCCCATAATGCCGATTTTTTTTCTGATGATATTTTCCATGTATCTGCCTCCATGGTGTTATGGAAGAATGATCTTTTTCTTTTCGTTTTTTCCTTCCCTGTACAGAACGATCTTTTTGCCGATGACCTGAACAACCTGGGAATGGGTTCTTTCTGCAAGGACCTCGGCCATTTCTCTCGGATCATAAAGGCAGTTCTGCAAAACACTGATCTTGATCAGTTCTCTCGCAGCAAGTGCTTCCTCTACGGAAGCCGTATTTTCCGGTGTGACCCCGCCTTTCCCAAGCTGCAGGATCGGTTCGGTCTTCATTGCAAGCCCTTTTAAGTAGGCTCTCTGCTTACTTGTCATAATTTTATCCTCTTATTTTACAGGTAACTCTTATTTATAATAGTCAAAATCAAAGCCATACATGCGCACCGTATCGCCTTCTTCAATGCCGGCTTTTTCCAGATCATCAAGAATGCCGCCCTCTTTCAGGAAACGCTGGAAGAAAGCAAATCCCTTTTCGGAATCCAGATTGGTGTAGCCAAGCATTTTTTCGATTTTCGGTCCTTCCACAACAAAGATGGTTGGGTCATCCTTGTCTCTCTCCACTGTATAAGGCAGGTTTTCCCTGAAAAGCATATCTTCCGGGAAAAATTCCTGTTCAAAAACGATCTTCTCCTTCCTGGTATTGGCAAGCATCTCTTTCACATAGTAGAGAAGCTCCTTTACTCCTTCCCCGGAAACAGCAGAAATGGGGAATACCCGGATGCCCTTTGGCTCAAATTCTTCTTTCAGAAGCTGAATCGGAGTATCGTCTCCGTCAAAGATACAGTCAATCTTGTTAGCAGCAATGACCTGGGGACGCGCTGCGATTTCCGGATTATAAGCTTCCAGTTCTTTATTGATCTTATAGATATCGTCAATGGGGTCACGGCCCTCTGTAGATGCTGCATCTACAATATGGATCATCACTCTGGTACGTTCAATATGGCGCAGGAATTCATGTCCCAGCCCAACGCCTTCGGAGGCGCCTTCAATGAGCCCGGGAATGTCAGCAATGACAAAACCGCCGTTTTCCGTATCTACCACGCCGAGATTGGGGCTTAATGTTGTAAAATGGTAGTTGGCGATCTTAGGCTGTGCATTGGTTACTCTGGAAAGAAAAGTAGATTTTCCTACATTTGGAAAGCCCACCAGTCCTACGTCTGCAATGACTTTTAATTCCAGAAGGACTTCCAGCTCCTGGGCAGGCTGTCCCGGCTGGGCGTATTTCGGAACCTGCATGGTTGCTGTGGCATAATGCTGATTGCCCTTGCCGCCGCGGCCGCCCCGCAAAATGATCTGGCGGCGGTTTTCTCCGGACATGTCCGCGATCACCTTTCGGGACTCTGCATCCATGACGACAGTGCCTTCCGGAACTTTCAGCACGATGCTCTCTCCGTCCGCACCGTGGCACCTGCGCTTCCCGCCTTCCTGACCATCCTGAGCCTTATATTTTCTTCTGTGTCTGTATTCTCCAAGGGTATTCTGACCTTCATCTACTTCAAAAATCACATCACCGCCCTTGCCGCCGTCGCCGCCGTCCGGTCCTCCGTTGGGAACATACAATTCCCTGCGGAAACTTACATGGCCGTCACCGCCTTTGCCTGAACGGATGATGATTTTTGCTCTGTCTGCAAACATATGCCACCTCTCTTCAATCCAATAAATCTAAAGAAAGGCTCCAAACCTGTCCGATTTGAAGCCTTCTCCCAAACGAATTATTCTGCCTCTACAGGAACGATAGAAACCTGTTTCTTATCGCGTCCTTTTCTGGTGTATCTTACAACACCATCTGTCAGTGCAAATAAAGTATAGTCTTTACCGCATCCTACGTTTACGCCCGGATGGATCTTGGTTCCGCGCTGTCTGTAAAGGATGTTTCCGGCTTTTACAAACTGTCCGTCTGCTCTCTTCGCACCTAATCTCTTAGATTCGGAATCACGGCCGTTCTTTGTAGAACCAACACCTTTTTTGTGTGCGAATAACTGAAGGTTCATTTTCATCATGTGGTTACACCTCCTTGACTCTAACTGTCAAATATCGATTCTCGTAGCTATGTGCAATATCCGTTAAGCCGAGAACAAGAGAATCCATGAGCAGGGCTCCCTTCTCCGTAACAGGCTTCGTAAAGCGGAAGGAGACATATCCGTCATGCTCCTGCACTTCGATGGAATCATCGGTAAAGGCCTCAATGGAATTTACCGTATTGATCACCAGTGCGGAAACAGCGGCACAGACAATATCCTGTCCTTCCTCTGCATATCCGGCATGTCCGTCGGACTGAAAGCTGATATACGAATGAGCTCTCTTCTTAACTGTAACTTTAATCATAATGACACCAGATCAACCGTTGATCTTTTCAATTTTCACTTTTGTGAACTGCTGTCTATGACCGTTTTTCTTGTGATATCCAGTTTTTCTTTTGTATTTGTAAACGATTACTTTTTTTGCTTTACCGTTTTCAATTACAGAAGCGGTAACACTGGCATTGGCTACATCAGCACCAACTTTTAATCCGTTATCGCTTACTGCGATGACATTATCAAAAGTAACGGTTTCACCAGCTTCTACACCGAGTTTTTCAACTCTGATCACGTCGCCCTCGGCAACTTTGTACTGTTTACCACCTGTTGCAATAATTGCGTACATAATGGCACCTCCTATGAACTTTACTCGCCAAATATGGTGATCCAATGGATACTTAAACCTCTTTGTGCGGCATACTCATTTATATTAGCATGAGTATTTGAATTCGTCAATAATATTTTAGAATTTTTTTTAATCCTTTTTTCTACTTGGCAGGAACGATCTCAATCCAGTAACCATCCGGGTCGGTAATGAAATAGATTCCCATAGCCGGATTTTCAAATACAATGCAGCCCATTTCTTCATGTCGTTTATGGAACTCCTCATACTTGTCTGTTTCAAAGGCAAGATGGAATTCACATTCTCCAAGGTTGTAGGCCTCTGTCCTGTCCCGCAGCCAGGTCAGCTCCAACTGGAATTCAGTTTCCTTTTCACCAAGATAAACCAGTTTAAAAGAACCGTCATCCGCTTCCGCTTCTCTTATCGGCTCCAGATCAAGAGCAGTTTTATAAAACTTCAGGCTATTTTCCAGATTTAAAACATTAAAATTAAAATGTGCAAATTTAATCATATGATTTCTCCTTCTTTCTTTGCAGTTCTCTGATATCTTCTATGATCGGCCGCCTGACTTTTTTTCTGGTCATTTCCAGAATATTGAGGGGAGTGATGTCTATGGCTTTGCTTTTGACAGAGTCTTTTCGCAGATGCTTCTGCAGCACATGGAAAAGCTCCTCCCGGTGATCCTGGTTTTCCATATTGATAAAGTCAATTAGAATGATCCCGGAAAGATTCCTCAGACGAAGCTGGCGCGCAATCTCCCCAGCAGCCTCCAGATTGATCTTCCGATAGGTTTCCTCCGCCTTTTTCTTTCCCGTAAACTTTCCGCTGTTTACATCAATGGAAACAAAGGCTTCTGTCTGCTGAATCACAAGAAATCCTCCGCTGTTCAGCCAGATTTTTTCTCTCCGGATCTCTTCCAGGGCGGATTCCAGGCTGTGAAGCTTATATAGAGGCAGCAGTGTGTCTTTATAAAAAGCAAGCTGTTCGGTCTGGGAAGAACTGAACGCGTCCAGATAAGCGGCAATTTTATCATACACATCCGGAATATCCGTGATAATTTCCTCCACATTGCGGTTATAGGCGTCACGGATGGCATTCAGATAAAATGGCTCTGCCTCATACAAAAGACTGAAACAGGTACGATTCCTTCCTGTCACAGCCGTACTCTCATATAGTTTCTGTAAGTACTCCAGTTCCCGGAGGATTTCCTCTTTCGAGGCATCTCCGGCATTGGTGCGCACCACAATGCCATATTCCTTCTCCGGCTTCGCTGCTTCTTCTTCCAGCCATTTGCTGAGCCTTTTTCGGTCTTCCCCGGAAAGCTTGGAGGAAAGGCCGAATTTTTTATTTCCTGTTGTCAAAACAAGATATTTCCCCGTGAAATTCAGGTTCCCGGTCAATGCAGGCAATTTGCCTTTCATGGCTTCCCTGCTTACCTGCACCAGGATCTCATCCCCTGCACGTAAGGGGGCATTTCCCTTTCTGCCTGCAGTATAAATGATCCCTGTCGCTTCCTCAAGAGGAAGATACCCCGTTTCTCCGTTACCGAACCGTACAAAAGCAGCCTTAATGTTTTCGGCAAGCTTTTCTACCTGCCCTACATAAATATTTCCCAGAAGGGAACGCTGTCCAAGAGACGCCAGACGAAGCTCCATGATCTTCTGCTCTTCTTTTAAGGCACATACCAGACAGGGACAGTCATTGACATTCATGCAGGTTATAATAATCTTACTCAACTTTTTCACCCAAGGATTCCAGAGAAACAAACGTATGCTGCTCTTCTGAGCCGGTATCCGCATAGACCTCCAGCCTTTGTACCTGATAACAAAAGGGCTTCGGTTCACATCCAAGCCAGCTCTGGAAGGTGTCCATGACAAGCTCCGGCTTTGTATAATTTGCACTTGCAGATGCCAGCTTTAAAAAGACCTGGTTTCCCCGCTGTTCCATTTTATAAATATAAGGGCGGATGTCCACTTCTTTTTCACTCCGCTTCGTTTTCTTCAGAACCATGATAGACGGCTGAGTATAAAATTCGCTGATTTTCTCCATCCACGGTACTTCCGGTTCTTTTCCTTCCCGAAATTCCACCAGATAATCTGCTGCAGCGACCAGCGACATGGCTTTACTGGCTTTGCCGTCTTCTACGGCACGGGCACTGAGGACCCGGATGCCTTCTGCCATGGTGCCGTTTAATTTTTCTTCGATGACAGCCGTAGGAACGGTTTCCGTTAATTCAAGATCAAAATATTCCCCAATGCTTGTGGTTCCTACTCCAAGGGGGGCTGCAAAGGACATGATCATATGAGGGCTGTATCCTCCGGAAAAAGCCACCGGAAGCCCTGCTCTTCGAAGAGCCTTCTGGAAATAACGCATGGTATCCAGATGTCCGATAAATTTTGCAGAGCCTTCCTTTGAAAATTTAATTCTTACTTTCAAAGCATACACCTCCTCCATACTGTTTTACACCGCAGCCGGAACATCTTTGGCGGCAGTTTGGCGTCACCTTTTCTTCGTGGGCCAGTTTCCATTCGCGGATCAGAAATTCCTTTGTAACACCTGCATCAATGAAATCCCAGGGCAGGATCTCTTCGGTGCTTCGTTCACGCAAGGTATAAAAATCAAGGTCAATGCCCGTTTCTTTAAAAGCTTCCTTCCAGATATCATAGCGGAAGCTTTCGGACCATGCATCATAAAGGGCGCCTTTTTCATAAGCTTTCAGAATGACTTCCGCGCAGCGGCGGTCGCCTCTTGCAAGGAAGCCTTCCAGAATCGTTACATCCGGTTCATGCCAGCTGTATTTGATGCTTCTCTGATTGAGCTGTGCCCGTATTTCGGTTTTTACGACTTTGGCTTTTTCTATGAAGTCATTCTCTGAATACATCCCTGCCCACTGGAATGGTGTAAATGGCTTGGGTACAAAAAAGGAGGTGCTGACATTGATTTGTACTTTGCCGTTCCGCTGATCTTTGGGGATTTCGTAATATTCTTCCGCAATCCGCTCTGCAAGGTGGGCAATTCCTTTCATATCTTCTTCCGTCTCTGTTGGAAGACCGAGCATGAAATACAGTTTTACGCGGTTCCATCCGCCGCGAAAGGCTTCCCCTGCACCCTTTAGGATATCTTCTTCCGTGAGTCCTTTATTGATCACGTCGCGAAGTCTCTGGGAACCCGCTTCCGGCGCAAAAGTCAGGCTGCTCTTTTTTACATCCTGCACTTTGCTCATAACATCCAGGGCAAAGGCGTCGATTCGAAGGGAGGGCAGGGAAATGTTGACTCCCTTATCCTGAAACTCCTCTATTAAGAAGGTAACCAGTTCCTTTAATTGTGTATAGTCACTGGAACTTAAGGAACTTAGGGAAATTTCTTCGTGTCCGGTATTCTGCAGCATGTTTTTGGCGGAAATCTTTAATGTTTCCACATCCCGTTCCCTTGTGGGACGATAGATCATCCCTGCCTGACAGAAACGGCATCCACGGATACAGCCGCGCTGGATTTCCAGGGTAATCCGGTCCTGAGTTGCTTTGATAAAAGGAACCACAGGCTTTTCAATGGCATGGTACTCTTTGTCCATATCGCCAATGACCTGCTTGCAGATCCTTTCCGGTACGCCCTCACGGTTGGGAGCAAAGGAGGCAATCGTACCATCTTCCTTATAAGTTACATCATAAAATGCGGGGACATAAATTCCGGGGATCCGGCAGGCCATGAGAAGAAAATCTTCTCTGGTTCCGCCTGCCGCCTTATTGGCTTTGTAGGCGTCAAAAAGAGCGTCATAGGAAGTCTCCCCCTCCCCAATATAAAACAGGTCAAAAAACGGCGCCAAAGGCTCCGGATTATAAGCACAGGCTCCTCCGCCGATCACAAGCGGATCCTGTTCGTTCCGGTCTTTTGCCAAAAGAGGGATGCCGCTCAGGTCAAGTACCTGAAGGACATTCGTATAGCACATTTCATATCCAAGGGTGATCCCTACAAAATCGCAGGATCTGACAGGTTCCTGTGATTCCAGCCCAAATAACGGGATATTTTCTTCTCTCATAATTTTATCCAGGTCGGTCCAGGGAGAAAATACACGTTCACACCAGACATCTTCCCGCTGGTTAAACAAATCATACAGAATGGCCATTCCCTGATTGGACATTCCGATTTCATAAACATCCGGAAATACCATGGCAAAATGAATGTCTACTTTTTCTTTGTCCTTCATGACGGAATTAACTTCGCCTCCGATGTAACGGGCAGCTTTGTCAACTTTTAGTAATATTTCATCATTTAAAGCTAGTTTCCGCATAAAACTCCTTTCGTTTTTGTGTAATACATACAAAAAAAATCTTCTTTCGTTTTCCGTTTTCAATTTTTTCGAAAAGCGGTCTTTTTTTGATGGTTTTCTATCAGATTTAAGAGTGTGAAATGCACTGTTTTTTCCTGATTTTTGCCCCTGCGCAACAGATTCTATTCCTAAACTGCACATCAGCTCACCATATTGTAAGCTTTTGTTGGGAGTAATTCAAGCAAATCTTCTTCAGAAATAAGAATATTTTCTTTCTTTTCCCCTGCGGTCCGGTAAAACTATCGTTCCTCCGGTTATATACCAGGATGTACCTTCCATCCTGCTTTGCGGCTTATCTACACCGTTCAGCTCCCCGGTCAGGATTCATCCGCCGAATATACCCAGCCAGTCTGTATATCTGCCATGCCTTTTTTATTTTCTGTGTCAAACTGTTCTTTTGTAAGGGAACTATATGCGACAGTCATTTCCTGAGGAAGCTTTCATTTGTATTTCATTTTATCATTAATAGTGGGCTGTAACCAAATGATACAGCCCTAACAATAGACTTTGCAAACTATAACACTGACTCAACCAGGATTTTTGTATAATCCTCTGTCGGATGATTAATGATTTCATCCGGTATCCCCTGTTCTACTACCTTCCCTTGATACAGTACCAATACCTCATCACAAAATGCCTGTACCAGCGCCAAATCATGACAGATCAGCAGAAAGGAAAGGCCTTCTTTTTCTTTTAGCTCCAACAAAAGCTCCAACACCTGTTTCTGCACTGTTACATCCAGGGCACTGGTAGCTTCGTCACAGATAAGTATAGATGGTTTTACCGCCAACGCTCTAGCAATAGCAGCTCTCTGGCACTGGCCGCCACTGACCTGATGAGGATACCGTTCTGCAAATTCCGGTGTCAGGCCGCATCTCACCAGCAATTCTTCTACTTTCCTTTTTGTCTCGCTTCGGCTCATTCCAATGTTTCGCAGGCTTTCCCCGATGCCATCCCCCAGCGTGCGGCGCGGGTCAAAGGATTCCATGGGCATCTGAAATACCATCTGGATATCCTGATACGCCCTTCGGAGTTCTTTCCCTTTGGCATTTGTAATATCCCTGCCCATCAGCATCACGTTTCCCTCGGTCACATCCACCAGATGGGTGATCATTTTGGCAATCGTACTTTTCCCTGATCCAGACTCACCCACAATACCCAGACACTGGCCCCTCTTCAGTTCAAAGCTGACATCCTCCACCGCCATGAATGTTTTCTTCCCGGAGGTGAAAATTTTTTTCAAATGTTCTGCTTTCAGTATCGTCTCCGACATAATTTTTTCCTCCGGCTATCGCTGTGCCGGTACCTTCTCCCGTTTCAGATGAAGCACCGAGTCCATCAGTTTTTTCGTATATGCATTTTCTGAATGGTGCAGGACACGGTCTGTGGAGCCATAATCCATGACCCTGCCGTTTTGTAGTACCAGTACCTGATCTGCCAACACACCCACCACACCGATGTTATGTGTTACCACGATCATCGCCGTTTTGTACTCGTCCCGCATAAGCTTCAGTTCTTCCACTACCTGTTTCTGCACCGTCACATCCAGGGCGCTGGTGGGTTCATCTGCCAGAAGCAGGGATGGATACTGCATCATTGCCATGCAGATCCCCACTCTTTGGTTCATGCCTCCGGACAGCTCAAAGGGATAACTGTCCAATACACGCTTCGTGTCTGTCAGTCCGATTTTTTGCATGATATCCGCTGCACGTCGATTGCTTTCCTCTCTGGAAATCCTCCCATGCTCCGACATACTTTCAAATATCTGGTCTCCCACTGTGCGGATCGGGCAAAGAGCTGCCTTGCAGTCCTGAAAAACCATTCCTATCTCCGGGCCCAGAAGCCTCCGCAGCTTCTCCTGCGGCATATCGACAACATTCTGTCCCTTGTAATAAATGTCTCCTCTTGTCACCATACCTGCGCTTCCCAAAAGTCCCATAACAGCCTTGATAATGGTACTCTTTCCACTGCCGGATTCGCCCACGATCCCCAGGATTTCCCCTTCCTGAAGGTCAAAACTTACATCATGAACGACAGGGGTTCCATTATAACAGATGGTAACATGCTCTACCTGCAGCAATGGTTCCATATTCGTCTCCTTACTGAATATCAAGATCGGCTGTGATCTCGTAGTAATCACATGGATGTGCCGCCATACCAGTTACGTTAGACTTCGTCACAATTCCCATGTTCAGATGCGCAACAAAGAAGAAGGAACAGTCATCCAGAATCTTCTGCTGCAGTTCGATGGCAAGCTCCCCACGCTTTTCTTTATCAAAGGTCTGATGGAGTTCCTCCACCAATGTTGTCACCTCATCGTTCTGATAGTTTCCATAATTTTTAGAGCCAACCACGGTGCTGGTGAAAAAGTACTCCGGATCCCCGGTAGGAGCCGTTGTAGTAGAACTTACATACAAGTTAAAATCCCCATCACCGGCATATGTCCTGTGATCTGACGTGTTATTGATATCTACATCGATCCCGATCTGTTTTAACGTGTCATGTGCATAAGTAGCCAGCAGCGGCTGCTCCAGACGTGTAGGATAGGTCAGCCATTTAATGGTCAGCTTCTGTCCGTCTTTATCCACGTATCCATCCCCGTCCGTATCCGTCCATCCAGCTTCCTCAAGAAGGGCTTTTGCGCCTTCCGGGTCATAAGAGGGGGCAGTCACAGCATCATTTCCGTAAGAGAAACTGCTGGGGAATACACCGACTGCCGGCACACAGCGTCCGTTTGCAAGAACCGTGCAGAAAGACTCTTTATCGATCCCCATCTCGATTGCCTTTCGTACATTAATATCCTGCATGATTTCCGAATCCATATTAAACTGTCCAAAGAAACAGCGACTGGTGGGCATGGAATTGATGGTATAATCCGGATTATTCTCAAATAATGGATAGTTATCATACTGGAGCCCATAAGTACCCTGGATATCCCCGGTCTGCAGGGAAGCACAAAGTGATCCAGCATCCGAGAAGGATTTTACGATCACATTGTCAACATTTACCTCTCCGCCCCAGTAATTCTCATTTTTTACCAGATTGATCTGGGTCGGTGTAACTTCCGTGGCAATATACGGGCCGGTTCCTGCCACGTTTGCGGAACCGCCTTCCCCCTGAATGCCATATTCCATATCAATAATAGCACCATAGGGATCTCCGAGGTAGTTTATGATAGCCGGACACGGCTCTGTGGTATGGATCGTCAAAATTAACCCGTCTGCCTCAATGCTGTCAATCTTCAGGTCACTGGGCGCCCTGTCATGAACCGCGATCAGATCCTCCAGGCATTCTTTCACCGCCTGGGCATCCATCGTCCGCCCGCTGGAAAACTGTACACCATCCCGCAATGTAATTTTCACTGTATTGTCATCTACAAACTCATAATCTGTGGCAAGCCATGGTTCCACTTCCATGTTGTCATTATATTTGAACAGAGTCTCACCTACACCATAACGGAGAGCACTCCATCCGGAGTAGTTATCGTGTGGATTTAACCCTGCATCTCCCATTTCCTCACTGTAGCCTGTAGTACCATAAACAAACGTTTTCCCTTCTGCAAATGCGGTTGTTCCTGTCAGGCCAATGATTACCGCACAGGAAAGCATTGCAGCAAAAAGTCTCTTCTTCATCTTATCGTCCGCCTTTCTTGAATATCTAAAACAATTTATCTACAACAACCCGGTCTTCCTACAGGCACATCCGGAATCGCCTGTAGGAATTCCAGCCGGCTCGTCATATTCCTCATCTATTTCTCTGCTTCGGATCCATGTAATCCCGCAGCGTATCACCCAGCAGGTTAAATACCATGACTGTCACAAAAATAGCTGCTCCTGGTGCCAAAACCATCCATGGGGAAACCTGAAGCATACTCCGTCCCTCATTGATCATACTTCCCCATTCTGCCATCGGCGGTTTCACGCCAAGCCCCAGGAAAGAAAGCCCGGCTAATTCCATCATCATCGTTCCGACATCCAAAACAGATGTAACCAGAATGGGGCCGGCAATGTTTGGAAGGATGTGCTTTACAAGAAGCTTTGGAGTACTGCTCCCTGAAAGCTGTGCGGCCATCATATACGGTGCATTTTTTTGCGCAAGTGTCAGCCCCCTTGCCAATCTCGCAAACTTTGGCCAGCTAATAATAGCCAGTGCAATAATCGCATTGTGAACACCGCCGCCAAGTACACCGGCTACTGCAAGGGCAAATACCAATCCCGGGAAAGCAAGGAATAAATCTGAGATACGCATCAGAACCGTATCCACTTTTCCATTATTCCATGCACAGATGATCCCGATCCCGGTTCCCATCATCGTGATGATTGCCACCAACAGCAAAGTTGAAAAAATACTGGTGGTGCTTCCAATGATGACCCTTGAAAGCATATCCCTTCCGTACCGGTCTGTTCCCAGAGGATGTGCAACGCTGGGTGGCTTCTGGGCCATCATTAAGTCCTGAGCATACGGATCGTAAGGACAAATATACTGTGCGAATATTGCAATCAAAAGAAGAAGGACAGCAAGTGATAAAAAGAAAATCAGTTTTCCTTTTATATGGTTTTTCCTTATTTTCTGTTCCCGGACTGTAACCTGTTTTTCTTCACTCATGCCCCTTCACCTCCAAGCCTTACCCGGGGATCCAGATAATGGTAAATGATATCTGTCACCAGATTCACCAGCACATAAATCACAGCCATCCACGCTACATACGCCTGAATGATGGGATAATCACGCATGGTAATAGCATCTACTGCCATTTTTCCAACCCCGTCCCACATAAAAATGGTCTCCACAATCGTAGTTCCTCCAAGGAGGCTTCCAATGGATAAGGCAAGCAATGTAATGATCGTAAGCATGGAAGACTTCATGACGCTTCTCCAGATGATCACCCGTCCTCTTACGCCTCTGGCACGGGCACCTGTCACATAATCCTTTTCCAGTTCTTCCAGTACTGCGGCACGCACCTGTCTGGTGTATTTCGACGCCATGGAAATCGCAAGGGTCAGTGTGGGAAGTACCAGGCTTTGTGCTATATTTTCATTAGAAATAACCGGCAATAAATTCAGTCTGATAGACAAAAAATAGATCAGCACCAGTGCCGCAAAAAAATTCGGCATGGAGTTTCCGATAAAACTCAAAATCCGGATCAGATAGTCCATCCACTTATTCTGCTTGATTGCAGACAAAATCCCAAGCGGTATCGCGATCAACACTGTCAGTACTATCGATGTAAGTGTCAGAAGAATGGTAGCCGGAAGCTTTGAAACAAACGTCTCGTACACATCCCTGTGTGAGACATAGCTGGTTCCCATATCCCCGGTAACCATCCCGGCAAACCATGTGGCATACTGAACCAGAAACGACTTATCCAAACCATACTCAGCCTTCGCCTGATCGATGATTTCCTGCGAAACATTCACACCTGCATTTTCATACATATAGGTCACGGCATCGCCACCGGCTAAGCGCATCATGGCAAATGACAGAAATGTAATCCCGATCAGGATCGGAATCAGATGTAATAATCTCCTTGCAATGTATTTTCCCATGCTATTACCTGTACTTTCAAATATCTTCTTATCCTATTTATACCTTAAAAAGACGAAATTCAAAAGCCTCCCGGGGGGATATTTATATATTTTATTTTGTCATGCATATCCACCCCTGATATTTCATATGTCCACTTTAAGATCAAGTCTATTCATAAGGAAATTAAGAAAATCATCTGCAAGATGCGAAAGGTTTTCACTTTTTCTTTTCACATACCCGAATACTATCCTCGCATCAGACATTGGAAAAAGCTGTCCTTTCGATACTTCCCGCTTTGGCTTTCCCGATAAATATCCTCCGCTGATATTTACCAGATTACCAAACTGCAGGATTCTCTCCATGATATAGTCATTGTTCGTTGTGATCACAGTTTCTGCTTCAGCGTCAGCCCGCCCGTTGGAATCCGTAATATTCCAGTAGTTATCCGGTGAAAATTCGTCTGGAAACCTTTGGATCAATTTCATGTCTGAAAAATCAAGTTCTACCGCTGAATTCTCATTCCTGCAGCATCCTCCGCCATGGTATACTGTGACAGTAGTTTCCTTCAAAGGAATAAAATCAAGATAATTTCTGGAAACATAATACTGGAAAGCTGATGACTGATTTTTCATTACATATACAAAACCAATATCATCCATTCTTTCCCTTACACGTTCCACAATCTCACGGCAATCTGCAGAATGGATCTGGTAATGAATATTCTCATTCTGTCTCATTTCATAAAAACTGACAAAATTGTCCGCAAACCAGGAGCTTGGATTACAGGACATGGAAAGTGTATCTGCTGCTTTATTTTCATCCAAAGACTGTATTTTCTCCAGATTTTCCAGAACTAAAAGCGCATAAGGATACATTTGCTCTGCCTCTGACAATCCATAGTTCCTTGGTGCAAATGTGATATCCTCAAAAGCCGTATTCATAAACAGCTGACTGTCAGAATCCTGAAATACATATCCAATTCTGGATCTGATTTCTGTCAAGGTGTTTTTTTCTACAGGTATATCCGCTACTCGTACTGTACAGGTGTATTGAAGATTTAAACCAACGAGCAGCTTCAGCAGTGTGGATTTTCCCACTCCATTCGCTCCAATCAGGCCAATGGACTCCTCCTCTGAAGCATGTAATGTAATATCTTTTAAGATTTTTTTTCCCGTTTCATATCCAAAAGATAAATTTTCAACATCAATCCTTATATGGCTCATACAAATAATCCTCCAAACAGACTTCCGATTAACAATATTACCGGATGCCACCGAAACAGTAAAAAAATAATGGCCCAAAATAGAAAATAAAAGATATTTTTCCTGTTTAAAACAATTCTGTCCTTCAGATACCGGTAATCCCCCTGATATCCTCTAAGCAGCATGCTCTAATACACCTCATTGGCTCGATCCATACTCCTCAACAAAAGCTGCCCGGCCAGGGAACCCCACGCCTTAAAATGGATGCCCTTTTGATTAGACGCCCTGAGCATATATGCCTGTGTGATGCGGCCAGTTTCCTCCAGCAAAACGGTTATGTACCGGAACATCAGCATAAACTGTGTCACGATAGCTTTCGGTATATGCAGAAGGCGAAAAGCATAACAGATTTTATCAACAGAAGTGGTGGCTGCCAGAAGATACGATGCCAGTACACTGAAGATTCCTTTCATAACCAGAGTAATCATGGACAATACTCCGGCACTGATCCGGATTCCGGAAACCAGAATATAGTTTTTGTCAAAAAACGGGTTGAAAATACCAATAAAGCATACCAAAGACAGCATAATCTTCAGACGTTTCAAACTTTCCGAAAATGATAAATCCGCCAGCCAAAAAACTGCAAGCGGATACACAACCATGCCTGCAACTCCTGCCACATTGTATTTCTGAAAGGATACCACCAATATGATATATCCCAGTGTCAAAACAAGCTTAACCAGTGGATGAATTTCATTCACCCACTGGTTTCTCGAAGCTAAGGTATCCATATGATGTATTTCATGAATTGCATTATTTATCCTGCTCATACCTGCTTATTCTTTCTGAAAAATTTAAAAAGATAGCACGCTCCCACACAGACTGCTACAACGATCAGGCTTCCGACAATGCCTGAAAACGTAGTGCCAAATACAGAATCAGAACCTTTGAAGGCATAATCCGGAAGTACGGAAGTTACCTCCTGTATCGCTTCCGCCGTTTGATGGATTCCGGCTGCTGTGCTTTCGATTTCTGTAGAACCGGTCAATTTCTCAATGGACCACTCCAGTCCATCCGGATAAGAGGATGCAGCCAGAGATAAAATACCGCCGATAAATACTGCCGCCACAGCGAGGATTGTCATCGTTTTTTTGAAAGTAAATCTTCCTTCTTTTGCTTCTTCTTTTACACTGCAAAACAGCAGTTCCGGGCTTGCTTCATTGACGAACACAAGCACCGCCGCTGTAATCAACCCTTCTACCAGTCCAATGGCAAGATGGATTGGCTGCATTGCTCCCACAAAAGTGGTAAACGGCAAATCTGTAATCCCCGATGCCAATGTCTCCAACGTCACACTGAAAGCGCCCATCTGCAGGGTAGCCACACAGCCAAGAACAGATGCCAGAACGATCTTTGGCTTTGACATTCCATTTTTCATAATAGGTTTCCATATAAGTAGTGAGCCTATAAAGCATCCATAAAAAGCCATATTCCAGATATTACAACCGAGAGCCAAAAGTCCTCCGTCTGCAAACAGTAATCCCTGAATCAGCAGGACACCGATCATGGTCAGAAATCCAGCATAGGGTCCAAGCAGTGCTGACAGCAGCATGCCGCCACATAAATGCCCGCTGGAGCCTGTCCCCGGAATAGTAAAATTAATCATCTGTGTGGCAAATACAAAAGCCCCCATAATTCCCATCACCGGAATCTTCTTTGTGTCTGTATCCAATCTTACCTTTTTCACTGAATAAGCTGCCGCTGCCGCCGAGCAAACATACATGGTACCCGCTACTGCAGGAGCAACCAGCGCATCTGCCATATGCATATCTTTTCCTCCCTCTGTCCACCTTATCTTTCGGACATTACTATCATATCAAATCATATTTTCGGTACAAGCCCCCATAGGGGATAGTAAGCCATTCAAATTCATCATATATTTTCATTCCCATTTTCTCCTGCCAGCAGAGACATATTCCCATTCCACGTCCCGTGAAATGTAACGGATATTCTTCATAACAATAAATATCCCCCCAGGGAGCTTGTATCTGACGCTTATTTTTGCTATTCTTATTTCCGGAAAATAACATGATTTTTTAATTTTACAGAAAGCAGGAACTATGCAGGGACAACTAAAAAAACTGGAACAATACTGGAGCAACCGTGCAGAAGGATATTCCATGGTAAATCAGGAAGAACTGGCCGGAGAACAGAGGGCAAAATGGCTGCATTATCTTAAAACCCATTTGCCAGACAGATCTCCGGAAGAAGTCACCGTACTTGATATGGGCACAGGCCCCGGATTTTTTGCTATTATTCTGGCTGAAGCAGGATACCAGGTAACTGCTGTGGATTATACGAAAGAAATGCTGAAACAGGCACGAAAGAACGCAGGTATACTGGCTGATTCCATTACCTGGATGACAATGGATGCACAGCATCTTACATTTCAAGATAACTTGTTTGATGTGATTGTAACACGAAATCTGACCTGGAATCTGGATGAACCGGACAGAGCATACAGAGAATGGCATCGGGTGTTAAAACCGGGCGGAACACTGCTGAACTTTGATGCTAACTGGTATGCGTATCTCTTTGATGAGGAAAAACGGCGTCTGTATGAAGAAGACCGTGCCAATGTAGCCAGATTAAATCTGGAGGATCAATACACCTGTACGGATATTGACACAATGGAGATACTTGCGCAGAATATGCCCTTATCAAACATCTCTCGTCCTTGTTGGGACAAGGAAATTTTATCTAAGCTTGGTTTTTCTTCCATTTTGATTGAAGAAGATATGGGAAATCAGGTTTACAGTTTTATGGAAAGGATAAATAATGCTGCTACACCATTATTTTGTGTGCAGGCATATAAGTAAACGTTATGGAATTTAAAGAGACTTTTCGCCCGGAATCCGGGGAGCTCAAAAACAGAATTGTTAATTACTGGACAAAACGAAGCCATAAGTTCGGAGAACTTCGTGAAAAAGAGCAAGTGTCAGAAACAGGACTGGCCTGGTTTGCTGAAATAGAACAGAATATCCCTTCCGGGAAAACATTGAAAATCCTGGATGCAGGCTGCGGAACTGGCATGTTTTCACTTATGCTCTCTGCGGCGGGCCATGATACGACCGGTATCGATTTGACCGAGCACATGATTCTGCATGCCAGAGAATTAGCCGCAAAACAGCATTCCTCTGCAAAATTTTACTGCATGGATGCCGAAAATCCAGATTTCCCGGACAATACATTTGATATGGTTATAACGCGCAACCTGACATGGACGCTTCCCCACGTGGAAGAGGCTTATGCACAGTGGTTCCGCGTTCTGAAAAGCGGCGGCATTCTTCTGAATTTCGATGCGGATTACGGACATGACAGCTGCAATAAAGATACTTCTGTCCTGCCTCCGATCCATGCGCACCGTTCCATGCCTCAGGAAATGCTTCAGGAATGTGAAACCATCAAAAGTCAGCTTGCTATCAGCAGTAAATCCCGTCCTTCGTGGGATATTAGGCTTTTGCTTAATATCGGATATGAAGAAGTATCGGCAGACACCAGCATCTCTGCCAGAATATACAAAGACTACGATGAATTTTTCAATCCAACTCCTATGTTTCTTATCCGTGCCGTAAAACCGTAATTGAAAAAACTTTAAGGAAAAAGCTGCAAACATATCCGGGTAGGTGTCAACCCGCATAGACATTTCTTGTTTCCGGTGTAACTGGCTTTTTATCAGAAAGATTTCTTACACCCCAGACTTCCTCATTTTCTCTCACTTTTCTATTTTCTGAATATGCAGTGGAAAATGACACGCCACACTGCAATGCGCTTTTATGTATTTCCGTTCCGGTTCCTTTTTTCTGCAAATCTCTTTGGCATAAGGGCATCTCGGATGAAATCTGCACCCTGTTGGAATCTGAATGGGACTGGGAGTCTCTCCTTCGATCATATATTCCCGGCTACGAACCGCCGGATTTACCTCCGGTGCCGCATGAATCAAAATATCTGTATAGGGATGCTGAGGATTTTTGAAAAGCTCCTCCGCCGGCGCCTCTTCCACAATTTTCCCCAGATACATTACTGCCACACGGTCCGAAAGATACTGAACAACTCGCAGGTCATGGGAAATAAACAGCATTGTCAGATTTAATTTCTCCTCCAGCTCCACCAGTAGATTGATAATCTGTGCCTGAATGGACATATCCAGGGCAGAAACCGGTTCATCCGCAATCAAAAGACGGGGATTCATTACCAAAGCCCTTGTAATTCCAATCCTTTGGCGCTGGCCTCCTGAAAAAGCAGAAGGTCTTCTGTCCAGAACATCCTCAGGCATACCCACCATCTCCCAAATATCCTTCGTTTTTTGTTCGTATTCCGATTTTCCGCACAAATGATGGACAGCCATAATCTCATAGAACATTTTTCGAATGCTCATGAGGGGATTCAAAGACGAATAGGGATCCTGAAAAATCATCTGCGCGTTTTTGTACATCTGCTTCACTACTTGTTTATTGGCATTAACCAACTCACCAACCCCATCAAGCTGAATGCTCCCTGCTGTTTGTTCGCATAAATGAAGAATCGTTTTTGCCAATGTGCTTTTCCCGCAGCCGCTTTCACCTACAAGTCCCAACGTTTCGCTTTCATGAATTTCCAGACTTACATCAGAAACAGCCTGAACTGTTTTTTCCGGCTTTTTCTGAACCTTTTCTATTATTGTCTGTTTCATCGGAAACGTCGTTGACAGATGCTCTATTTTTAAAAGAATCTTTTCTTCACTCTTCATGCTTCTTTCTCACCCTCCGGCTCTCCCCTGAAATGACACCTGGAAAAATGCCCCGTCTCCACTTCATGAAGCTGTGGTTCCTGCTGAAGACAAATGGAACGGCAGAAGCGACAGCGTGGCGCAAATGCACATCCCTCTGGCAGTTTTTTAAGTTTGGAGGCATTCCTTCAATAGGAATCAGCCTGCTTCCTTTTTTAGAAATAGCAGGAATTGATTCCAAAAGCCCACGGGTATAGGGATGACATGGATTCAGAAACAGAGCATGCACATCTGACATTTCCACAATTTTCCCTGCATACATAACTGCGATCCGGTCACATGTCTGAGATGCAACACCCAAATCATGGGTTACCAGAATCATACTCATTTTTAATTCCTGCTTCAGATTCATAAGAAGTTTTAGAATCTGATCCTGAATGGTAACATCTAATGCGGTAGTTGGTTCGTCTGCCAGCAAAAGCTTAGGACCTGCAGCCAATGCAATAGCGATTATTACCCTCTGGCGCATTCCTCCGCTTAATTCATAAGAATATGCGGACAAACGCTGGCCTGCATCAGTAATTCCCACCATCTTCAGAAGTTCTTCTGCCTGTTTTTTCTTCTCTGCTCTGTTCATTGTTTTTGGCAGACACTCCGTAATTTGTGTTTCTATTTTTACAACAGGATTTAATGTGGTCATTGGCTCCTGAAAAATCATCCCGATTTCATGTCCCCGGATTTTTTCAAGATCTTTTCGCGACATTTTCACCAGATTTTTGCCTTTATAGAGGATTTCACCCTCCGTGATTTTTCCATTTTCTTTTAATAATCCAATAATAGACCGACAGGTTGCACTTTTCCCGCAGCCGCTTTCTCCAATCAGCCCAAAGGTCTCCTCTTCTCGTATGGGCAGGCATGGACATTACCCCATACGACATAATCTTCTCCATATCTGTAATATACTCCGGCTCAATCGAAAGCCCCATATTTTTTAATGCCGCCTGTGTATTTTCAAACAGTATGTGACAGTTTTTACAGCCGCTTCCTAAAATCCTGATACAGCAAATGCCGTTTTGGGCTCCCTCACAGCAGACATTTTCCACACTATCTGCCTCGTAAGTTTTACAGGCCCCATTGCAGGAACAAGCCGGAGTTTTCCCTTCTTCCTCTTTCTTTTTTCCAAATCCAAACAGTCCCATAATAAAATCTCCTTTCAAATTTTTATAGATTGATTACTGTATTTTCATTTAAATCAACAGATACTGAAATATATTAAACAGATAACCCACAATCATAATCCCTGCTGTACAGATTCCGATAAACAGTCCCAATAATTTTGGTTTTACCGCCTTTTTCAGCATAATGATGGACGGCAGGCTAAGTGTAGTAACAGCCATCATAAAACTGAGAATCGTACCAAGCTGTGCTCCTTTTGCAAGCAGAGCCTCCGCTACCGGAATTGTACCAAAAATATCCGCATACATCGGAACACCAACGAATACTGCCAATACCACGCCAAACGGATTGCTGCTGCCGAGAACTGTCTGGATCCAGCTTTCCGGAATCCAGTTGTGGATGAACGCACCAATGTCGACACCTGCCAGAATATACGGGAAAACTTTTTTGAAAGTTTCAGCCACCTGCTCTTTCGCATAAACCAAACGATCCTTCACAGTAAGGGTATCCGATTCGATGTCCACGCTGCATGCATTACGGATAAATTCTTCCACATAGTTTTCCATATGCATTTTCTCAATCATCGTGCCGCCAATTACAGCAATCACAAGTCCGACCATCACATAGACAATGGCAACTCTGGCCCCGAAAATGCTCATTAACAGAACCAGACTTCCCAGGTCGACCATCGGAGATGAAATCAAAAACGAAAAGGTTACTCCAAGAGGAAGGCCCGCACTGGTAAATCCAATAAAAAGCGGAATAGAGGAACAGGAACAAAACGGCGTTACTGTTCCAAGCAGCGCAGCAATGATATTCGCTCCAATGCCGTGAAAGCGCCCAAGAATACGCTTACTCCGTTCCGGTGGAAAATAGCTCTGAATATACGAAATCAAAAAAATCAAAAAGCAGAGCAGAACCGTGATTTTTATCACATCATAGAGGAAAAACTGAATACTGCCGCCCAGGCGGGATGCCATGTCAAGGCCAATAGCCGAAAACGCCTTCCCGATCATCGCATTCAGCCACTTCATCCCCAGCACCTGGTCCTGAATAAACAGCCAAAAAGAACGTAAAATTTCCATAACACTCTCCTTTAAATAGATAGATTTAAAAACTTCTAAATAATATTTTAAAGAAAAGCCATCTCTTCTGATGGCCATTTCCTATTTATCACAACCGTCCTGCTTCTGCTCTATGGAAACATCCATAGACAGCAGTTGCTCCAACAGCATTTTCGCCCGTTCTGTACCTTCCTGATTCATGGAATAATGTACCCATTTTCCTTCTTTTCGCCCTTGTACGATATCGGCATCACATAGCAGTTTCATATGATGGGAAAGCGTGGGCTGTGTAATATGCAGATCATCCAGTAACTTGCAGGCACATTTCTCCCCGGTTCGGAGCTGTTCCAGAATTTTCAGACGGTTTTCATCACAAAACGCCTTAAATACCTTTACTGTATCACTATATGCAGATGCCACAGGATTCACCTCACCTTCATTTTTTTAATCTATCTATATTATATTCAAATATTCAAAAATGTCAATATGTTTTACGGAAGTAACACCATAAAACAACAATAAGCAACAGAATTACGGCTGGAGGCTCCCCTTTTTCCTTCGTATCTGTTATAATATAGAAACATACCAGGGAAGGAGAACTGCCATGCCAGAATTAAACCAATTACATCAGCTTGTAACCATCGCCAACGTTGGCACCATATCCAAAGCGGCTGAAATCATCCATCTCTCCCAGCCTGCGCTTACAAGATCCATGCAAAGATTGGAATCCGAATGGAATGTTACCCTGTTCGATTGTCAGAAGAACAAGGTCGCTTTGAATAAAACCGGGGAACTTGCTGTTCAGTATGCAAGACGTATTTTGGACGATGTGGAAAACATGACCTGAACCGTGCAGGCCTTTGAGAGGAGCCTTCGCACCATTTCTATCGGTTCCTGTGCCCCGGCACCCATTGCAGAGCTGCTTACTTTTTTGTCGGAACAGTATTCCACTATGGCTACTTCCTCTAAAACTGTTAGTCCTGATCTGCTCCTGCCCGGACTGGAAAGGAACATTTACCAGATCATCATTGTCGATCACCCTGTAGAAGCGCCAGATATTCTTTGCCAGGAATTATGCACCGAACAGCTTTTTCTCACGATTCCTCCGGCACATCCTCTGGCGGCCGGGAGCAGCGGTGTCTATGCAGAAGATCTGGAAGGGGAAACTATGCTGCTGCTCAAAGAAATCTCCAATTTCTTCTATAATCTGTTCCTTTAAAATTGTCCTTCCGGATATCACAGTTACCCCAACACAAATTACTATATTTAATAAAATGACGACCGCCAGAATTCTCCATGACAGAAAAGCTTTCGGATGGAGGTAAAGATATACATGTACCATAAAGTAATACAAAATCTTCTGTACCACAAAATAAACACCCATCACAGTCACTCCCGAATATTGTGCTGTTTGGCTTCCACAAAAAGTTGTGTTCGCAGCGTCATACAGCGTATGCCGGATATGCTGGCGCATGGAAAAAAGGAGAATCTATGGCAAGACCAAAGAAAGAAAAAGAACTGGCCCGCTCCCGCTTCGGTCCGCGCTAAACGGATGTCCACTGGACATCCAGCGCCCCTGCGACAGCCGTGCCGGTTACAGACACCATCTAACTAATGATTATCTGAAACACCTGCAGTAATCGGTTATGGATATATGCCACAGAGAAAATCTCCAAATGACCTTTGAAGATATATCCGGCAAGTTAAAGGAATCCAGAAAAGTAGTCAAAGCCACTGAAAACAAACTGAAAGCCGTTAATGAACAGATTCATTATATCGGACAATATCTTGCAAATAAGCCCGTTTTCGCTCAAATGCTGAAAGCCAGAAACAAGAAAAACTGACCCTCCAGAAGTCAGCACAATACGAGACTTATAATTATTTTAAGGAATATCAGAAAGAGCTGCGAACAGTCTGCTCCAATGTAGACAGCATCCTCGGACATCCCCATATTCCAGAAAACTGACCGTAGCCAAGATCATACAATCGCTTAAATCCAAAAGCCGACCATCGCTCAATTTTGAGCTTTGATCGGCCTATTGATGATTCACTAAATCCTTTTAATAAGAATACCTTTTTCTGAGTCGGAAACCCCCATGGCTGTCATTGCCTGCTCTGCCGTCCAGCCTAAATTCTTCATCAGATTACGAAGTGTTTCAAGCAGAGTAAGTATATTCTGTTCAGCAGCGGCTTCTTTTCTCATATCCTCCATGGCTCTACACATAGCTTCCACTCCTTTCGCATCCTCTTTAAAATAGCGTACTCGATCAGCTAAAATTTTATAATGCATATCTTTCGCATCCGTACAGGAAAAATCATGCATTAGTTTACCAAGTTCCGTTTCATCTTTTATCTGGGAATTTACATATAAGATATGCGTTTCATCCCCAAATACCGCACCAGTTTCTTTGATTATCCGGTCAATGTGATAAATAGGCAGACCCGCTTTCAGCACATCATTCTCTGTAATAAAAATAACATACGTCTCTGCGAGATTCTCATAATCATCCCCCGGCTCCGTTACATTTGCATCCAGCAGACTGCTGTTATACCTTGCCCGTTTAATACTGGCTCCCTTATCACTTCTTTGGATTTCAATATTATACACCCGTCCGTTTCCATCAATCGCTATGATATCCAGACGAATGGAACGTCCCTGCAAATTCTTTACATCATGCTGTGCGTGTACTTTTTGGACACTCAAATCATTTTTCTCCAAAATGATCTGCAATAAAAACTGCGAACACGCTTTATCTTCAAAGACTTTGCTCATAAAATCGTCATCCAGAAGACGGAAGCCCCGCAGTCTCTGCAAATCTTCTGCGTGTTTTCTTTCAAAATCCAATTCTGCCAAAGTCTCACCGGCCTTCCTTTTGCTTAAACTTAAATAACAGAAAGAGTTTTTCTCGCACCTGTTATTCATATCATACCACAGAAAAAGTATCTTTACAATCAGCGCAATTTTTCTGATTGTGAATTTTTCATAAATCTTGGATTGATTTCTGCCACTGACCTTTTTTCAAATCTGCTGCACGAACAGAATCCACATAATGCGTTGTATACGCTTTTTCAATCTCTGCCTTGCCGCTTTTACTGAACCGCAGCGGGTATGCCTGCATATGCCCCTGACCGCTTTTCTTTTTTGCGCCCCATTGCTTATAATAACAGAATGACGGTTTCAATCCACTTTTGTCCGCATAAGACCGAATCTGTTTCATAATAAAAGACAGCTTGAGCCCTACCGTAAGTGGAAACTATTTGGGCTGCGTTCACACGCAAGATTGATATGAAAGACATTCGTGACTTAGCAAAAGCGGATGACTATGTTATGTCCGTCTTCCCCGCAGATATCAAAAGAAAAACGCCCATTTGTAGGCATTATTATCGTTTGCGGAACTGAAAAATACTGTGTGCCCCTTAGTTCCCCCAAACATGCTTCTATGAAGAATGATGTTGATTTCACTAAAATCTATGATGGAGATAAGCTGATCGGTGTATTAAACTTTAACAACATGATCCCTGTCGATGAACCGTTCATCAGACCGTTAAATATCAAACCATCTCCTTCTGATAACGCAAATACAATCCATTACAAAAAAATGTCCGTGAAACAGCTCACTTACTGCCAGCGAAACCAGGAAGCAATTGTCCGAAAAGCGAATAAGCTCTATGAAATGATTACTTCTGGGAAAACAAGCGGTCTGTTGAAACGAAGATGCTACGATTTTTCCAAATTGGAGACAATTCTGAAAAAGAAACTTAACGCAGTCATCTCGATCATTTGGGAAGTTATACATCTGTTTCTACAAAGTGAACCGTAGAATTGTTCCAATACTCTTTATAAATTCTGCTGTTGTTTCCGTCAAGGTTTAACTGATACATTCTGAATATAACCAAAAAATCTTTTGGCTGCCATTGCTCCTCATAAGAATATTGATAGTTCATTCCCAATCGTTTCATTACTCTGCCGCTTCGTGAATTATTGACATCATGCGTCGCTGTAATATATGGAATACCATCCTTTTTTAATTGTGCAATAACTGCCTTGCCTGCTTCAGTAACAATTCCTTTATGCCAAAATTCTTTGCGAAGCCCATAGCCGAGGTCATAACTGTCATTTATTGCAACATTAATATACCCAATAGGATAATTATTTTCTCTTGAGCAGATTGCATAGTCATATGATTGTTCCTGATTATACTTACTTTCATATTGTCTTTTATAAAATTCCATTGCTTCTTCCAATGAGTGCAATGGATACCACGGCAGAAATCTATTAACTTCTTCATCACAATAAATTTCATACAAGGCTTTTAAAGCATTTTCTGTAAATTTCCGTAATATAAGATGTTCTGTTTTAAGTGTCGGTGTATTCATATTTCCCTCTACAATTCCGATTTTCTGGTATCTTCCAACATTGAAATTATACCTCAATTATTCGCTAATTTTCATATACAGTAATACCCTATTTCCACACACAGAAAAGGCAGCAGGAGACCATCCGGCACAAACTTTCTGTTATATTCCCTCCTTGAACCAAAACTGCCAGCCAACTTGCCGTTAAACTTCTATCCATTTCCTGCAACTTCTTTATAATCCGTGAAATACTGGCTGCTGTTTTTCATAGGTGCAGAAATACTGAAACCCCAGCCTCTTCAGCAGATGTCTGGCCTCCTTAATATAAGCCCCTAAATGTTCTGCCTTGTGGCTGTCACTGCCAATCGTGATAATTTCGCCTCCCAGTTCCCGGTACAGCTTTAATATATTCATAGACGGGGTTGTATTTTTCAGCCCATACCGATAGTATGATGTATTGAACTCTATTCCCTTGCCATCCGAAATCACAGTTTTCAATATCTTTGAAATAATCGGCTTTACTTTTTCAAATGGATATTCACCTTTTTCATCATACCGTGTAATAAGGTCCATATGCCCTAACACACTGTAATCCCGATATTCCCTTATGACATTCAGCATTTCCTCATAATATTTCTCATTATATTCCTTCTGGCTTTTCCCTCTTTAAAAATCCTGTGTCCAAAATTCCTGGTCATCCACCTGATGAACAGACAGAATAACAAAATCAAAAGGATATTTGTGAAACAATGCCCTGTATAACGGAATGGTATGTACCTGCATGCCAAATTCAATTCCAATCCTTATCCGGATTTTCTCCCTATATATCTCTTGCAATTCTTTGATCCTGGCAATATACACCGGATAATCCACATTGGCAAGCGGCTCCTCTCCCCGGTACAATATCGGCTTCCCGCAATCCCAATCCTGCTTAACGCCATAATCCATATGGTCTGTAAAACAGATCTCATCCATTCCCCCGGCTACGGCATCCCTGACAACCTGCTCCATCAGATATACCGAACCATACATTATCCCCTACTGTCACTTCAGAGAGCGGTTGTCAAGTGTGTTTGTAAACTTTTCCAATCTTTTGGTTACTATTCACAGCTCAATGTCAGTTAGTTAACGATTAAGGTGTTTGACCTTCTTTGGGATAAAGCATTGGTCACGTTCCTGCAACCACTATTCAGGTGAAACTGGAGATTTTCTTGCTATTTATGGTACG
>JAETNR010000156.1 GCA_021772055.1 Blautia sp.
ACAGTCCGATGATATTGAAACCCGTCTCACAACGGCAGTTACAGCCGGCGATTTGAGCACATTGCCCGACATTTTCCTTATGCAGGACAATTCATTCCAGAAATATGTTACATACTCAAACTTCCCACAATAAAAATGGGATTCGCACCTTGAAAAATCAATACTTTAGCCCACAAAATACCCTTATGCGGCTGCCTCTCTCCGTTCCAATGCATCCTGCATATACTTTGGAAGACGTTTTACAAAGCTGGCTGTGAATTCCTCCAGCTGGGCTTCTGTGATGTGGAAATACTCCATTACTGTATCCATCAGCGCCTCTATGATGATGCACATGGAACGGCTGAACGTGATGTCCTCCATTTCATCCAGCAGGCAGAAACAGAGTTCGCATATCGTCTTGTCGTCCTCGTTTTCACGCTGTGCCACCGACAGCATCATATAACGGGCAAAGACAATGGAGACATGGGCGCACATGGCATCATAGGAAATCCCGCGGTATTCCTTCACAAGCTTCAGATAGGATTTACAAGCTTTGAAAAAGACCTCAATGTCCCATCTTTTCCCATAAATGCGTATAATTTCTTCCTCGGAAATGGAAGTGTCAGTGCTCACCAGTACAAGCCAGTCTTTCCGTTTGCTTTTATTACGGACGAATACCAGCTTTGTAGGGAGGCTTTCCCCATCCTTTTCCATTTCCACGGGCACGGACAAGAGATAGCGGGACTGCCCCCTGCGCTTCTTGTTACGGCTGTATATCTCCCTGACGTTGAGCTTTTCACCCCGATATCTGTATTTTGTCTTGCTTTTTTTCAGCATGGCTATGGTGTCAAGGCGCTCCTGCTTTTTTAGTTTCAGTATTGTTTTGGGCGCTGAAAACCAGCTGTCAAACAGGACATATTTAGCTGTGATGCCGGCACACTGTGCAGAATGGATCAGCTCCACCATGACATCCGTGGCTTTGCGCCGTGACTGGCGGCGCCTTCTTCCAGCAAGGGAACGGCCGTCATACTGCTTTCCTTCACAGAGCAGGTTTCTGTCCTCTGCCGCTGAAAGCAGGCTGTGGCTGACCGGGAGGAAGGAGTTCCCATCCGACCATCCCAAAGTGAGCATGCGGAATCCTGATTTATATTTCATGGAACAATGGTCGAAAACTCTGGCAAGCATCTCCACCTTTTGTGAACGGGAACGGCCAAACAGGCTGTCATCAACGATAAATACATCCTTCCGGTTTTCGTCCGTCAGCGGCTTCATGAAACGACAGATGATTTCGGCGGAAAGCAGCATCGTAAAGCGCTGCCAGTTGACCCTTGCATCATTCAGGAAACGGTAGATAGTATTTTTTGAGAATGCCCCTTCAAATGTGCCGGTCTTCATCTGCATATAGATGCTCCTGTCGGAAAACATCATGCAGAAGAGATACCGGAAGAGATCCATGACCGGGATGCCTTTTTCCTTCCCGGCATTACATTTGAAAAGCAGGTGGCCAATGTGGAATCTTTTAAAAAATTTTGTAGCAAAATCCGAAACATTGTTTCCGTTATCTGTGATCTGTGGTATACTTGACATGGCATGAATCTCCTTGCTGTGTAATTGTTTTCGCCAATTCAATTATACCATATGCAAGCGGTTTGTGCCTTTTTTATAGGCTAAAGTATTGATTTGTCAAGGTTCAACACACCAAAACGGTGTGGGAAGTTTGAGTTATTATTTTTAAAAGCAGGCAAGAGAAATGGCTGGATAAAGAATTCTGGGGAAAAGAGGAAGACATGACTAGTATCTTTTTATGATTTGCTCTGTCTACCACTGATAATGCATA
>JAETNR010000066.1 GCA_021772055.1 Blautia sp.
AACCTGACGTTTTCTGTGGTTTCTGTCATTCTGTGTCAACGACTTGATTACTTTATCATAATTTCTGTCATCTGTCAACACTCTTTTTTATTTTTCTGAAATATTTTAAAATTATCACATTTTCAGAAGCAATTCTTTCTGACAGCCTAATTAGAATACCACTATCACCTCCATAAGTCAACACCTTTTTTAATTTTTTCCACAAAACTTTTTATCGTTTTTAATTTAATTCCGTTCTCCGTATCCGCCACCAAGCCGATAACCAGCCCAAGGGAAGAAAAGGCCAGGCGGGAGCGGCATGAGGATGTTTGGGGTGCATTTGCAGGAGTTTTAGAAAACGTTAGTCTGCTGTGCTTCTGCGTTGTTCCAAAAATCTGTGCTGTCTGAGCCGCAGGCGAGTTCACAGACTTTTAGAACGCTTTTAGCAGAAGTACAGCAGGCTTACGTTTTCTTAAGCTCCGAAACCGCACTCCAAATATCCTCATGCCGCTCCCGCCTGGCCTCTTCTTCCCTTGGGCGTCCCCCTACCTCATAATATAAGAAATCGCCTCCTGAATCCAGGAAACATAAACCAATTCCACACCTTCAGTCTTCTCAAGTGCCCCCTTACAAACCTCCGGAAGGATCACCGTCTTAAATCCCAGCTTCTTCGCCTCAGCCACACGCTGCCCAGCCATACTCACAGCCCGGACTTCCCCGCTTAACCCAATCTCCCCAAAGGCCAGCACAGAATCCGGGATAATAATATCCTTACAGCTGGAAACAATCGCCAGACAAATCCCCAGGTCAATCGCAGGCTCTGTCATTTTCATTCCCCCTGCAATATTTACATAGGCATCACAGGAAGCCAGCCGCACCCCCACTTTTTTCTCCAGCACGGCCATCAAAAGATTCACTCTGTTAAAATCCGTTCCCACAGCCGTTCTTCTGGGAATCCCAAAATTGCTCTGGCACACCAGCGCCTGGATCTCCACCAGAATCGGCCTGGTTCCCTCCATAGAGCAGGCAACAATGGAGCCTGACGTCCCATTTGGCTTTCCATTCAGCATAAATTCCGAAGGGTTCTTCACTTCCTCCAGCCCGGAATTACGCATCTCAAAAACTCCGATCTCATTGGTAGACCCAAAACGATTTTTCACCGCACGCAAAATACGGTAAGACGCATGCCTGTCTCCTTCAAAATAAAGCACCGTATCCACCATATGCTCCAGCACTCTGGGGCCTGCCACGCTTCCCTCTTTTGTCACATGTCCCACAATAAAAATAGAAATCCCCATTCCCTTTGCGATCTGCATAAGGATATTGGTGGATTCCCGAACCTGGGACACACTGCCCGGTGCAGAACTGATTTCTTCATGAAACATCGTCTGGATAGAGTCAATCACTACGATTTCCGGCTTCTTCCGCTGTATCACGTCTCTGATCGTTTCCAGATTGGTCTCACAGAGAAGCTGCATCTTTTCATTAAAGGTACCGATCCGGTTTGCCCGCAGCTTGATCTGACGCAGAGATTCTTCCCCGGAAATATACAATACCGATACATTTTTCTCCGCCAGATTTCTGCATACCTGTAAAAGAAGGGTGGATTTGCCGATACCCGGATCTCCACCCACCAATACCAGGGAACCGGGGACGATACCGCCCCCCAATACCCTGTCAAGTTCTTTAATTTCTGTTGTCTGCCTTTCGTCCTCGGACAGGCTGATCTCCTTCAAGATAACAGGCTCCTGCCTCTTCTCCAGGGGGCCTGCGGCATTGGACACAGAGGCCTTCTTGGAGGAAACCGTCTCCTCCACCATACTGTTCCACGCCTTACATCCCGGGCATTGCCCCATCCATTTCGGAGATTCATATCCGCACTCCTGACAGAAATACACGATTTTTTTATTTTTCAGCATTTTTCAATCTTCACTTCTACAAGAGCAGCATTTCCCAGTTCTGCGCTGAAGGAAAGCTTGCCGCCAAGGTTGGTTTTCACTTTTCCAGTATCAAGACCATCAATAAAAATGCGATATTCTGTGTCCGCTTCCATCTCTACCGTAATCTGGGCATCCTCCGATCCTTCTACCTGAAAGCTCATCACAGAGCCATCCTGCTCCAGATTGAATACAGATGTTCCCGGTACGGACTCGTATACGAACATTCCGTTTCGTTCCAGTTTCGTAATTTCCTGAAATGTCTTTACTTTATACATGTCGCCCTGATGCTGATAATCAGATAATTTTGATTTTTGTGCCAGTTCGTAATTTCCAAAGCTGATACTTCCATTCTTTTCTGTTCGGATCAGTTCCTTTACTACTGCCATGACCTTGTGTCCTCCCTAAGCCTTTTCTATAGTGTTTTAAAGTAATTGCCCAAGCCAGACAATTCCCTTCATTTTGGTAATTATTATATAATAAATCTGTTTTTTTGACCAGTGCCTATTCAAGATTTTATATCTTTTTAACATTTATCGCCAACCTGAAAATGAATCTGCTTTTTGACCATCTGAACAGTAACGGTATCCCCCCGTTTTATATGCCCTTCCAGAATTTCATTGGCCATACGGTCCTCGATCTGCGTCTGGATGGCCCTGCGCAAAGGTCTTGCACCGTACTTGCTGTCGAATCCTGATTCTGCAAGATGATCCTTCACGGAAGCAGTAACCTTCAGCCGGATATCCATCTGCTCTGCACAGCGTTCTTCCAGATTTTTCAGAAGTATGGTCACGATCTTACGGATATGCTCTTTATTCAGGGAATGGAATACCATAATTTCATCAATACGGTTCAGAAATTCCGGCTTGAACATTCTGCGGACCTCTTCCATCACTCCGGACTTCATGCGCTCGTAGTCCTGTTTTTCATCCGGCTTTGACACAAAGCCAAGGCGTTTCGGTTCCATAATCATCTGCGCGCCTGCATTGGACGTCATGATGATAATCGTCTGCTTGAAATCCACCTTCCTGCCGTGTGCATCCGTAATATGTCCGTCATCCAGAACCTGCAGCAGAATATTGAACACATCCGGATGGGCCTTTTCCACTTCGTCAAAAAGAATCACACTGTATGGATTGCGGCGAACCTTTTCACTTAACTGGCCGCCCTCATCATATCCCACATAGCCGGGAGGAGAGCCGATCATCTTTGATACGCTGTGCTTCTCCATATATTCAGACATGTCCACCCGGATCATCGCCTGTTCACTTCCGAATACAGCCTCCGCAAGAGCCTTGGATAACTCTGTTTTTCCTACTCCCGTAGGCCCCAGGAACAGGAAAGAACCAATCGGGCGGTTAGGGTCTTTCAGGCCCACCCTGCCTCTTTTTACAGCCTGCGCTACAGCCTTCACTGCTTCCTCCTGACCGATCACGCGCTTATGCAGTTCTTTTTCCAAATGGGCAAGACGTCTGGTTTCTCCTTCCGTCAGGCGCTGTACAGGAATCCTGGTCCAATCTGAAATAATGTCCGCAACGGAAGTTTCTGTTACAGTCATAGGCTTACGCTTATTTTTTTTATCAAAACGGATCCTCTGTTTCTCCAGTTCTTCTTCCGCTTCTTTCTGACGTTTCTGTGCCTCCCTGGCAGCCGTCAGGTCTGCATTCTTAATTGCAGCTTCTTTATCCTTCTGAATTTCCCTGATTTCCTGCTCAAGAAGCTCTATTTCCGGTGAAGCAGCATATCCTGCAAGCCTTACTTTCGAAGAAGCTTCATCGATCACGTCAATGGCCTTATCCGGTAAAAAGCGGTCATTAATATATCTCACAGACATTTTCACTGCTGCTTCCAGTGCATCATCTTCGATTTTTACCTGATGATGCTTTTCATAATAAGGTCTTAAGCCCCGAAGGATCTCCATCGCTTCCTCCTCTGACGGTTCCTCCACAGTAACAGGCTGGAACCTGCGCTCCAGGGCTGCATCCTTTTCAATGTATTTCCTGTATTCCTCCAAAGTAGTGGCACCGATCAGCTGGATCTCTCCTCTGGAAAGGGACGGCTTCAGAATATTGGAAGCATCCAGAGCACCTTCCGCTCCGCCTGCACCGATAATCGTATGGAGTTCATCAATGAACAGCAGGATTCCCTGGTGTTCCCGCACTTCATCCACCACGCTGCGGATGCGCTCCTCAAATTCTCCGCGGTATTTGCTTCCTGCGACCATTCCGGACAGGTCAAGGACCACAACTCTTTTGTCCTTCACCGTATCAGGAACCATTCCGGAAACGATCCGCTGCGCAAGCCCCTCCGCAATGGCAGTCTTGCCGACTCCAGGTTCTCCCACCAGGCATGGATTGTTCTTGGTCCTGCGGCTTAAAATCTGAATCAGCCGGGTGATCTCCCGCTCTCTTCCGATTACCGGATCAAGCCTGCCTTCCGCAGCCATGGCAGTCAGATCCCTGCTATACTGGTCAAGGGTCGGCGTGGCTGTTCCTTTTTTGTTTTTCATTGCACGGATATCGCGGAATTCCTCCGCAATCGCGTCATTATCCATTCCCATAGCTGTAAATACCGCTGCATAAAGCTTCTGGATATTTACCCCCATGGTATATAAAAGCCTGGTTCCCACACAGTCCGTCTCTTTCAGCATTGCAAGAAGCAAATGCTCTGTTCCTGCAAATTCTTCCTGGAAGGATAACGCCTCATCACAGGCCCTGGCAAGTATTTTTTTTGCCCGTGGGCTGTACACCGGAGTGCGCTCCATGAGATTTCCTTCCGGAGGAGCAATGAGTTTTTCCACAAGTGCCATCAGGCGTTCTTCCTCTACTCCAAATTCCTCCATTACTTTTCCGGCTGTTCCTTCCGGCTCTTTCAGCAGGCCAATTAAAATATGCTCAGTCCCAATATAAGTATGCCTGCAGGACTGGGCGGTCTTCTTTGCCAGGGCAAGAGCATTGGCTGCCTGTCTGGTAAATTTCTCCTGCATAATTTCCTCCTCTATTGTCAATTTTCCGTCTGCTGCACCAGAAAGTGCTCAGGAGACGGTATATTCTTCAAATATCTCATCGATCAGCCGATGAACATCTTCTTTGGTCACATTTCTGCAGCAGCCTCTGGCAAGTGCCACAACCAGATCCTGCTTCAGTTCCTCCATGGCCTTGATCTTATCTGCATCAATCGCAATGACAGCACCTCTTCTGCGGTCAATGGTCACAAATCCTTCCTGGCGAAGAAGAGAATATGCCTTATTTACCGTATGCATATTGATTCCCACCGTTTCCGCAAGCTGCCGGACAGACGGCAGGGGATCTCCCTCCTGCAGCCGCGAGGTTGCAATTCCTAAGATAATCTGATTCATCAATTGTGTATAAATGGCTTCATTACTGTTAAAATCTATTTCAATAATCATATCGCCACCTCCTTGGTAATTACTGCAGAACACTTTTTCTGTCCTCATTTATCAAGTGTTATAGGTATCATAGCACAAAATTGTAAAATTGCCAATACTAATCCGCTCTTCCTCCCCCCACGAAATGCATCGGATGCAGAAAAAGAACAACAAAGCAGAAAAAATGCCTGCCGGCTTCTCATAATCTCCGGCAGGCATCATTTGTGCATTTTCCCTGTTATCCAATAATCTTTGTAATCTGCTCCTTGGATAAGATCAGATTGAATCCCATAGGATTGATCACATAATTTTCTGCCTGCTGAATGATCAGTTCCGGCAGCTTTGCAAAAGGTACTTTTAACATTTTTAATTTCTTGCCACGTGCAAATTTCTCATATTCCATAACATCCGTAAATATCGGCTGCAAGATCTTACCCTCTTTACTTTTCAGGTAAGGAATATTGATCTTCTTCGGATCTTCCTCATTTACATCAACAGCGGCAATATATTCAGACTTGCGCAGATTGGCCAGCAGTTCTTCCTCCAGATCCCGAAGATTCGTTTTCTCTTTCTGATCGATCGGACGGCGCAGTTCCTGCATAAAATAAATTCCGGAAAGCTGAAGAGTCGGGTTCAGCAAAGGCCGCTTTGCAGGTTCCAGCTTGCTGAAATCTGCCTGCTTTGCAATTTTATCAATCTCCACTTCCACATGCTCTTCTCCATCGTTCCAGATCACAGAATTTACGCCAATTGCATACAAAGTACCGTAAAATTTCGGAAAATCCTTTTTTTCATAGCGCATTCCCATGAGAAGAATTTTTTCTTCCAGATTTTTTTTGCCAAATTCCTTAATTTCTTCTTCTGTAGCAAAAATCCATGCCTGGTCATTAAAAGACTCTTCATCGCAGGTTACATACGGAAGCTTTGTTGTCTGTGAGTATGCCACAAAAAAATTATCTCTTGTCTGAAGCTGTTTTACTGCTTCCTCAATGCTCATTCCCATTTCTCCATCCTCTCCATTTCACTGCTTATGATTCATAAGCCGCACTTTCCATTACGCCTCATCAATGGCTTTTCCAATATCATGGCGCATATATTTATTGGAAAAAGTGATCCAGTTCGTAGCCTCATAAGCATTTCGTCTTGCTTCTTTTAAATCTTTTCCTGTCGCTGTGATTCCAAGGACACGTCCGCCGTTTGTTACAAACTGTCCCTTTTCATCAAACTTTGTTCCTGCATGGAAGCAGAAATATCCGTCCTTCCCTTTGAAATTCTCAAATCCATACATGGGAATGCCCTTTTCGTATTTCACCGGATACCCTTCGCTTGCAAGTACCACGCATACCGCCGCATTATCTTCAAACTGCAGGTCGATCTGATCCAGAGTTCCGTCTACGCAAGCCTCCATCACCTCAATGATGTCATTTTTCATACGAGGCAGCACAACCTGTGCTTCCGGATCTCCGAAACGGGCATTATATTCCAGTACTTTCGGACCATCCTGGGTAAGCATCAGCCCGAAGAAGATAATTCCCTTAAAGGGACGTCCTTCCGAAGCCATCGCATCCACAGTAGGCTGGTAAATATATTTCCGGCAGAATGCATCCACCTCTTCCGTATAGAACGGACTTGGGGAAAAGGTTCCCATTCCCCCTGTATTCAGTCCCTGGTCTCCATCCATGGCCCGTTTATGATCCTGGGCGGAAGTCATGGTCTTAATGGTTTTTCCATCTACAAAAGACAGCACGGAAACTTCGCGTCCGGTCATGAATTCCTCAATGACCATGGTGTTTCCGGCACTTCCGAATTTCTTATCTTCCATGATCTCTTTCACGCCGTCTTCCGCTTCCTCAAGGGAATTGCAGATCAGTACCCCTTTTCCGAGAGCAAGACCGTCTGCTTTTAAAACAATGGGGAATTTTGCCTTTGTGCGAAGATATTCCAACGCCTTCTCCGCGTCATCAAAATTCTCGTACCCTGCTGTCGGAATATGATATTTTTTCATCAGATCCTTGGAAAAAGCTTTTGATCCTTCCAGAATTGCTGCGTTTTTACGAGGGCCAAAAACCTTCAGTCCCCTTTCTTCAAACACATCTACCACGCCGCCCACCAACGGATCATCCATTCCGATGATTGTCAGATCCACAGCCTGCTTTTCCGCAAAATCAGCCAGTTTTTCAAATTCCATGGCACCAATGTTCACACATTCCGCATATTCGGAAATTCCGGCATTGCCGGGCGCGCAAAAAATCTTATCCACCTTCGGGCTTCTGGACACACTCCATGCAATGGCATGCTCCCTTCCGCCGCTTCCTACGATCAGTACTTTCATCCTTCCCACTCCTTTATAGAAATTCCTTTTTATAAAGACTACTCTTTAATGGACACTTTTCCATCTGTAACTGTTACTTTTCCATTGGCGATCAGATGAATCGCTCTTGGCAGGATCTGCCACTCCGCCTGTTCCATCACACGCTGCTGCAGCACTTTCGGCGTATCCCCTTCCTGCACCTCCACGGCTTTCTGCAGGATGATAGGTCCCGTATCCGTACCGATATCCACAAAGTGAACCGTCGCTCCGGTTACTTTTACCCCTCTTTTCAAAACGCCTTCATGTACACGCAATCCATAATATCCTACTCCGCAGAAGGACGGAATCAAGGATGGATGAATATTAATGATTCTGTTTGGAAAAGCTTCCACAATGATCTCGGGAATGGCTACCAGATATCCGGCCAGCACCACCAGATCTACCTTGCTTTCCTGAAGTTTCCGAAGGAGCGCTTTGTGGAACTCTTCTCTGGTTTCATATTCCCTGGGGGAAATGCAGACGGACTCGATTCCATGCTCTTTGCCGCGCACAAGTGCATAGGCCCCGGGATTATTGCTCACCACAAGCCCCACACTGGCATTGGTGATGGTTCCCTGATCTACGGCATCCAGAATCGCCTGGAGATTGGTTCCTCCTCCAGATACCAGAACGCCAAGCTTTAACATAAGGTCACTCCTTTTTCGCCTTCTTCAATGCGGCCTACCACATACGGGGTCTCTCCTGCTGCCTTGATTGCTTCCATGGTTTTGTCCACATCGGAAGGAGCAACGGCCAGAACCATTCCAAGTCCCATATTATACGTATTGTACATCATTTTTTCTTCAATATTTCCGGTCTTTGCCAAAAGCTTAAAGATCGGCAGAACAGGATAGCTGTCCTTTTCAATTACGGCACGGGTTCCTTCTTTCAGCATACGCGGTACATTTTCGTAGAAACCGCCCCCTGTGATATGGCTGCACGCATGAATGCAGACCCCCGCATCTTTGATGCTCTTTAATGCTTTCACATAAATCTTGGTAGGAACGATCAGGGCTTCTCCAAGTGTTGTTCCCAGTTCCTCATAATAAGTATCCAGGGATTCCTTTGTCATTTCAAATACTTTACGCACAAGGGAAAAACCATTGCTGTGTACGCCGGAAGATGCCATACCGATCAGAACATCCCCGGTGCTTAATGCTTCTCCTGTAATCAGATCTTTTTTATCAACAACGCCTACTGCAAAACCTGCAAGATCATATTCGTCTACAGGATAAAATCCCGGCATTTCTGCTGTTTCACCGCCGATCAGCGCAGCGCCCGACTGCCGGCATCCCTCTGCCACACCGCTTACGATCTCCGCGATCTTTTCCGGATAGTTCTTGCCGCATGCAATGTAATCCAGGAAAAACAGGGGTTCTCCTCCTGCACAGGCAATATCGTTTACACACATAGCCACACAGTCGATTCCTACGGTATTATGCTTGTCCATCAGAAAAGCCAGTTTCAGCTTCGTGCCTACGCCGTCTGTTCCTGATACCAGGGTAGGTTCTTCCATATTCTTAAAAGCATTCATGGAAAAAGCACCGGAAAATCCGCCGATTCCTCCCAGGACTTCCGGTCTCATGGTCTTTGCAATATGCTGTTTCATCAATTCTACTGATTTGTATCCTGCTTCAATATCAACGCCCGCGTTCTTGTAATCCATAATATCCTCCCATATTCCGTGTTCTTTTTATTCTGTATTTTTCCTTAGTAGTTCTTATATCCTACTTCCTGCAGTCTGGCATCTTTTCCCTCTACCTGCTCCTTCAGTTCTTTGCTGTAAGCTTTCAGACGTTCCAGAAGTTCTCCGTCTGATGTAGCCAGGATCTTGGCTGCCAGGAGTCCTGCATTTGCGCCGCCGTTAATGGCTACGGTTGCCACCGGGATACCGGAAGGCATCTGTACAATAGAGTACAGGGAATCTCTTCCCCCAAGGGATGTGGTATGCATAGGAATACCGATGACAGGCATCGGAAAAATTGCCGCGCACATTCCCGGCAGATGAGCTGCCATGCCGGCTCCCGCAATGATCACTTTAAATCCTTTTTCTTCTGCAGTTTTTGCATACTCAAAAAACACATCCGGTTCTCTGTGAGCAGAAATAATTTTCATTTCAAAATCGATTCCAAGCTTCTCCAGAATGTCTGCCGCCTTTTTCATTACCGGCATATCTGAGTCACTGCCCATTACAATTCCTACTTTTGCCATAGTCTTTCTCCTTTTGTATCTGAAATTTGTTTCCCGAATAATGAGATCATTCATCCGTTGTCAAACCTTTTAATCGTAATTATTGTACTAAGCTTCCCATTTTCTGTCAACACCGAAATGGCACATTCAGCTCATCTGTCCCCGGAAGTACGAATCGTCCCTCTTCTATAATAGAAGTTTTCTTTCCTTCCTCATCAACGGTTCTGATGCTTCCCAGCTCCTCATAGGGAATGGTAATATCCGTATGGCATCCATAATATGCTTTGCTGATATTTTCTTTGCGAAGAATGGAAATCTCGTTATCTCTGGCAATGATCTCTCTTCCGTCAGGGTTAAATACAGGCGTATCCTCCGCCCAGCTATAGCAGGTATCCCCCACTGCAAAATGAGGCCCCATCTTCTCTGCGATCAGAATGGGAAGCTTGTCAGCGATGTCATACTTCTGTGCTGCCACATAGGCTGTGGTATTGGTGCCGATGGCAAATTCCCCCATCGGAAGCTCTGCATGATGGAACAGGATGTTATCTTCAATATATCTTCTGTTATCTTCTTCCTTCTCAAAGTTTCCACAGGAATAATCAACCACCTTTCCTCCGTCAAAAATCAACTTCAGATTCTGAAACTGCAGCCCGTTTAAATAAACTTTTTTTACATGGAGTACTCCACTGGTTCCTGCAAGGACAGGTGATGTAAACACCTCCCCAACCGGAATGTTCACATCTGCCACACAGTTTTCAAAGTTTGTCTGTCTTGCAGGATCCTCCAACGTGTGAAGGTGAATTACCAGATCCGTTTCATTGCCATTCTGTCCCTTCACCTCTACCCACTCACAGGTGTCCAGTGTTTCAATGATCGTCTGCTGGATCCTTTCATATAATTGATAATCCAGCGTATTGATTTTCACGATCTCACGGAAAATCTCCGGATAATTGCTGCCGATCTCCGGTACCGGATATGCAATAATGGTAAAGCTGCGCTCATCCCCCCGGATATAACGGTTTACGATCTGGCCAGCCTCATTGTCCATTTCTACCTGCAGAGCCTGCTGGGCTTCTGTAAGGCAAAGCGCAGTCCCCTTGTTTTCCGGTGCAAAAGGCGCTTCTCCAAAAGTTTCAATACAGGCAGGGCCTCCATGCACGTAAGCCTGCTCTTTATAGGTTTCATAAGCCGTCTGCATGGCCCTGAGCTTCTTTTTTACAAAATCGCTGTCCAGAAACAGAGCATAATCCTGCCGGTGGTCGTAGTCATATTGGGGATTTGCAGGCGTGCCCACAAATCCTACACGATACTGGCTCTTCTTATTCACAATATGTGCGGCAGAGCGGTAGATGACCGGCTTCAGTCCCATTGCCTCAAACTGCAGTACCGCAGCTTTTACCATTCTCTCAAAGCCCAAAGGATAGCGGATATTCACCGTTTTCTTTTTGGATAAATCCTTCCGGCCGGTAAGAAATCCGATTCTGTACCCCTCTGTATAAGTCCGCGCCATTTCCTCAATCTTCTCTTCCGGAAGGGAATTCAGGAATTCTGCAGACCTGATCTCATTTTCAGAAATATATTCTCCATAACGATAAAGATACCGGAGATCTTTCAGATCGGATTCCATAAGGATCCTCAAAGCAAAATCCAGGTCAGGGTCAACCCCTTCACGGATGCGCCGCTCTACCATGTCCTGACAGTAGTCATTAACATAGGATTTTAAAACTTCCTTCAGTTCTTTCACAGATGGGATTTCCTCACAGCAAAAGGATGCATAAACCTCCAGAAACAGTTCCAGAGTTACTGTAAGATCCCACCATCTTTTTTCATAGGCATATACAATGGCTCCCCGAAGTTCTGCATACAAAAAAGAAAATGCCTGTCCATATTCCCCAAGCATCTTTACCGCAAAATCCGGATTCCCATAGGATCGCTCATAATTCTCCGGAAGGATATCTTCATAAAGTACCTCATTCTGCTGTTTCCATTCTTCCAGAGAAAAACTCATCCCATCCTGCTCAGAAACCTTGATTGCCTCTTCCAGAAAAGCAGCTGTTTTCTGAAAAAAATCCAGATAGGGCTGCGCTGCGTCTGTTTCCCTTACAATTTCTCCCACGCGTTCCTTTGCCAGAAAGAAACGCTCCATAATCCATTCATCCACGACTCTATCTCCTTATCCACACAATACATCTCTGCTTGTCATACTATTGCCCGGCTGTGCTTACGGCCTTTTTAATCTTCCTTTTGCATATCATCAATAATATGCCCGAGTTTTACATGTTGATCGATCAAAAACTGCATATACTCCCAGATTTCCCCGGAAGTTTCCGGAATATGCTCATTCCTTTTGTAAATCTGGCTCTTTTTTACCTGATGTTCCACCCAGCTCTTTCCATCGGATGCATGGTTTAAAAGAAGGGGCTGGAAGTTGTCCAGAAGATGAGCAAATTTTGCTTCCGGTGTTGCATAGGCTTCAAATTCTTCCCAAAGATCCCGGAACTCCATCCCCTGGTCTTTCGGAAGCAGTCCGAAGATTCTTTTGGCCGCTTTGACCTCGCGTTCTCTTTTATCAATGTTTCCGGCTGCATCGTAAGCATAGGTATCCCCTGCGTCAATCTCCACCAGATCGTGAATCAGCACCATGAGGATCACTTTGGACAGATCCACCTCTTCTTCAGAATATTCTTTTAGAAGAACCGCCATCAAAGCAAGATGCCAGGAATGCTCTGCATCATTCTCTTTCCTGTTCTGATCTGCAAGATACGTCTGGCGAAAAATATTTTTCACCTTATCTACTTCCACAATAAACTCCATCTGCTGTTCCAGTCGTTTCTTATCCATTTTCTCACACTCCCATTAAAAAAAAGCCCAACCAGCCCACCATAATAATCCCATTGGCAATGGAACCGATAATGCTGGTCCTGTGGGCACGCTTCTCTTCCGAAAAACTCATTAATCCCATAATAAATCCGTAAATTGAAAGCAGCATGGCAAACAGGCAAATACCGCCCACAATAAAACCGTATGTTCCTTCCAGAAGAAAGGAAGTCACAACGGCTGCCAAAAACAACAAAAAAGAAGCTGATGCCAGCCCTGTGGACAGCTTGCCTTTTGCCGCTTCTTTTTTCTTTACAAATGCATATCTATATCTTTTTGCCATAATATTTTCTCCTCAGGTAATTGCAAATGGCAAAAGCCAGGTAACCTAAAAACGCCCCCAGCGTATTTAAAATCAGGTCATCCACGTCAAAACATCCCACTCTTGTCCCAAGCTGGATCGTCTCTATGCAAAGGCTCAGCCCCAAACCCGACATGGTGATCAAAAAACCGTTGCGAAGCCCATTAAAAACCACAGGCAGGATAAACCCATAAGGAATAAAGCCCAGCACATTTCCAAAAATATTCGTAAAAAGCGCAAACAACCCCAGCTGCTCTCTGTACTTCCAGAATCTTCGGATCTCTACAAACGGAATCAGATTATAGCTGTACGCTCGCTCCGCCTGGGCCACACGCCCGTAAGCTTCCGAAAAGAAAAGGAAATACACCAGAAGCATGACATACAAAATAAACAGGAGGATCCCGGTCCACCTGATCATATGCTTCGTTTCCTTTCTCACTTGTCTCCCCTATCCAAGCCCTCCCGGAAAACCGCAGGAAAATCCGTAAGTTCTCCGGGAACTATTCTTTAAAGCAAAATTTCGGTTTTCTTTTTCAGCAGTCTTGCGCCATTGACGATCATCATCACGCCAACCGTGACTCCGGTCACCAGCACCACAATTCCCATCACAAGGCTGCTTGCCCCGGTTCCTGACATGACCTTATAAATCTTTTCATTCATATCCATTCCTCCTGAACATGCCCGGTATCTGATCTATCCGGATCCTTACTTATTCTGCACCATACTGCTCATAATATGCATCAATGGCAGCCTTCAGGGTATCGTCAATGATCACTTTTCCTTTATATTCTTTATTATAAAGGTATTCCACAACCTCTGCCATTGTTACAATGGCTGTTGTTTTTAATCCATAGTTTTCTTCGATTTCTTTCAGCGCACTCTTAGTGCCTTGCCCCCGTTCCATACGGTCAACAGAAACTACCAGACCGATGGGCTTCACGTCTCCCTGAGCCCTGATGATCGGAAGGGTTTCCTGGATAGAGGTTCCTGCTGTGGTAACATCCTCAATGATCACCACTCTATCACCATCCTGAATAGGACTTCCCAGAAGAATTCCCTTATCCCCATGGTCCTTCACTTCCTTACGGTTAGAGCAGTAGCGGATATCCTTATCATATTCCTCACTGATGGCCATAGTTGCAGCTACCGTAAGTGGAATTCCCTTATATGCAGGTCCAAACAGCACATCAAAGTCCAGACCGAATTTGCTTTCAATCGCCTTTGCATAATACTGTCCAAGCCTGCGAAGCTGTGCGCCTGTACGGTAAAATCCCGTATTCACAAAAAAAGGAGTTTTACGTCCGGATTTTGTTACAAAGTCACCGAATTTTAATACGTTACAATCTATCATAAATTCAATAAATTCCTGTTTGTAGCTTTCCATATATGATTCCTCCATTTCATCATTTGCAGATATCCCCAATTTACTTCTGCTCCGTTCATGATCTGCGGCATATAGCATTTATTTTACCACACCGATCAGTTCCCGGATATCCCCAATTTGATTTTTTTCCAAAAATGCCCGGATTCCTTCCACGATTTCTTCTGTGGCACAGGGATTGAAGAAATTGGCTGTTCCTACAGATACGGCCGTTGCCCCCGCCATAATAAATTCCATTGCATCCTCCCAGGTTGCAATACCGCCCATTCCAATGATCGGCAGCGAGACTGCGTTTGCTGCCTGATAAACCATGCGCACTGCAATGGGCTTCACAGCCGGACCGGACATTCCTCCTGTTTTATTAGCAAGGGCAAATGTCCTGCGGTTAATATCGATTTTCATGCCTGTCAGCGTATTGATCAGCGAAAGTACATCCGCACCTCCTGCCTCTGCTGCTTTTGCCATTTCCGTAATATCCGTCACATTAGGGCTAAGCTTCATAATAACAGGCTGTTTTGCATATTTTTTTACTTCTTTTGTGATTGCTTCCAATGCTTTTGGATTCTGTCCAAAAGCAATCCCTCCTTCTTTTACATTTGGACAGGAAACATTGATCTCCAGAAGGTCAACCTTTTCATTTCCAAGACGTTCTACCACTTCACAGTAATCCTCTGTGGATTTTCCGCAGACGTTTACGATAATTTTTGTATCAAACTGCTTAAGGAATGGCAGATCTCTCTCACAAAACACATCAATTCCCGGGTTCTGCAGGCCAATGGCATTGAGCATGCCGCTGCTTGTTTCTACAACACGAGGGGTTGGATTCCCCGGCCAGGGAACATTTGCCACCCCCTTGGTCACAACTGCGCCCAGCTTATTTAAATCCACAAATTCACTGTATTCCATACCGGAACCAAAGGTTCCGGAAGCAGTCATCACCGGATTCTGAAGCTCTACTCCGGCCAGCGTTACGCTCATCTTACTCATAACTCCACCTCCGTGCTTAAGAATACAGGGCCGTCTTTGCATACACGTTTGTTATGGACATGGGAATGACTGTCAACTTCTTTTGACTTGCAGACACAGGCAAGACATGCGCCAATGCCGCAGGCCATCCGTTCCTCCATGGAAATCCAGCAGGGAATCTGTTTCTCAAGGGCATATGCCTTGATTGCGCGCAGCATAGGCGCCGGACCGCAGGCAAAAATAATGTCCGCATCAAATCCGTTCTCCCGGATAGCATCCATTACATTTCCTTTCGTTCCTGCACTTCCGTCTTCCGTAGCCACATAGACCTGACCATAAGATTCAAATTCCTCTTTTAAAAATAATTCATCCCGATATCCTAAAATCATTGTTTTCTCAGCTTCCAATTGTTTGGCAGTTTCCAGCATGGGCGGGATTCCTATGCCGCCTCCCATGAGGAACACTTTTTTTCCTTTGGCTTCTTCCAAGGGGAAACCATTGCCAAGAGGACCCAGCGCCTCTATAGGCACATTTGCGTGAAGTCTGGAAAAGCTTTCGGTTCCGGTATTCGGTCCGGTTACCCGGTATACCAGACGAATCCTGCTGCGTTCTTTATCAATTTCACAAATGCTGATGGGCCGGGGAAGAAGCTTGCTTCCATCCCGTGTATATAAGGAAAGAAATTGTCCGGGTCTGGCATTTTCTGCGATCCTGTCTGTCTGAAGCCACATGCTGTAAATATCCTTCCCGATGCATTCCTGGCTTACGATCCTTACACTTTCTTTTACTTTTTCACTCATGAAGTTCCTCCTGTTTATCTCATATGATCCATTGCCTTCGCTGCTGCCTAAAAAGCGGGGCAATGTACTAGCGTGCTTCCAGCGCGCCGCGAATGTCCGCGATCATATCCTCCACTGCTTTTCTGGATGCATCTGCATAATTCTTTTCGCCAAAAGATGCATATTTTTCCTGCTTATAAGCAGCAATGATTCCTCTGGAAGAGTTCACGATTGCACCAAGTCCATCTTCATTAAAGAAGTGTACCAGATCAGCTCCCTTGCCTCCCTGTGCGCCGTATCCGGGTACCAGGATAAACGTCTTCGGCATAAGTCTGCGCAGAACCTTTCCCATTTCCGGATAGGTGGCTCCTACCACTGCACCGATGTAACTATAAGTATCACCCATGTGGTCCTCTCCCCAATTGGCAACTTTCTCTCCAACCCATTCATAAAGCGGGCGTCCATCAATCAGGCGATCCTGAAACTCTCCGCTGGATGGATTCGAAGTTTTCACAAGAATAAACAGACCTTTTTTCTCCTCTTTACATACATCAATAAAAGGTTTCACACCGTCTGTTCCAAGATACGGATTGACCGTTGCAAAATCCTCATCAAAGCCAGCATAACTCTTGCTTCCTATCTGAATTTTTCCCAAATGTCCCACTGCATAAGCCGCAGAAGTGGATCCTATATCGCCGCGCTTAATATCGCCGATCACCACCAGATCTTTCGACTTACAGTAATCAATGGTTTTCTTATATGCCAAAAGCCCCGGAATGCCAAACTGTTCATACATGGCGATCTGTGGCTTCACTGCAGGAATCAGGTCACAGGTGGCATCCACAATCCCTTTGTTAAACTGCCAGATTGCTTCTGCTGCTCCCTCCAAAGTCTCACCATATTCCGCAAAAGCTTTCTCCTGAATATGCTTCGGCACATAGTTCAGCATAGGATCCAGTCCTACCACGATAGGTGCACTTGTTTTACGGATCTTATCAATCAGTTTATTGATCATGACTTATTCCTCCTAAATTTTTACTACCTCGTTATTCTTATCATACATCATACACGAAATCAACCATTTTATAAAGACTTTTTTCAAGATTACTTTATTTTCATAGAAAGTACGTTGCTTTTCACGCGGACTTATCCCGAAACATACAAGCCAAATTTCCATTGCCGAAAGAAATCGAGAATGAATTTGGGCCACGCTGCCGGAACGGAATGAACAGTAACAACGTTAGTTACTTTTCACACGGCATTATCCCGCGAGGTGTTTTGGCATGAATATGCCAAAATCCCGAGACATACAAGCCAAAATTCCATTGCCGAAGGCAATCTGGAATGAATTTTGGCTCGTTACTGGGAACGGAGTGAA
>JAETNR010000010.1 GCA_021772055.1 Blautia sp.
AAAGCAACCCTCTGCATCGCCCCGGAAGGCAAGCTTCACAGCTTAAATGACGAGATCAACTACTTTATGAACGAGGAGCATAAGCAGAACTATGATCTGGCCGTACAGCTCCACCTCAATGCCTTTAATGGCAGCGCCTACGGATGCGAAGCGTATAGCTATGATGGAAAAGGCTTGCCGGTAGCACAGGCCATCTGCAACAAGCTTGGTACGGTATGGCATAACCGGGGAGCGCAGGCCAGGCCAGGACTGTACTGGACACGCAAGACCAAAGCAAAAGCCGTGCTGATCGAGTCCTTCTTTTGTGATAACGCTGCGGACTACCAGAAAGCCAAGAAGCTTGGCTATGATGCCCATGGAAAGCTGATTGCGGAGGGAATCATTGGCAAGGACATTTCTGGAACCTCCACAGATAAGCCGGCCACCAAGCCGCCGGTGGAACCGGATGCGGTTAAGTATCGCGTGCAGATCGGAGCGTACAAAAACAGAGAGAATGCTCAGACGATGGTGGAGAAGCTGAAAGCAGCCGGGTTTGATGCGATTATCAAAGAGGCGTAAAAATATCCCGGCAGGGAAATCCTACCGGGGAGAAGAGCACTCTTTCTTACGAGGAAAGGTCGAACTATCCCGAACGAATCATGTTGCCCCTGGAGGAAAATGTGATATTATATATGTATCGTTAGTGTATAAAATACAAAAGAAAAATTTAAGCCCGGCAGGAAGTAGATCTTGCCGGGCTTAATTATTGTACCATCTTCACTTTTTTGCACAATTTGCATAATTGTCATAAAAATATTTCTGCCCCCAACTTGCCCCCAGAACCATAATTGAGAATATGCATCAATCCGAAAATCCCCATTTTACAATGGTTTTAGGACGTAAAAAACAAAAAGTTCAAGTCCCATCTTCCGCATTAGGATAAAGGATAGGAAACCTTAATTTTATTGAGGTTTCCTTATTTTTTTATTATTGCAAAAATGGCTATGCAAAAATGCATAGCTATTTTTTCGGAGAAAAATAAACAAAATGATACTATTTTTCTTTTTTCTTTTAAAAAAAGAGGAATTTGTGATTTTGTGTAGAATATAATTTATAAGGAGTATTTTGTCAGTCTGTGGGTACAGGGAGGGAATGCTTATGAATATCAGGGAAAATATGGAACAGAGAGAACTGGAACTGCTGAGCCCGTATGCTTCACACAGCGGACAGTCCAGAGGGAGAGAACATCCTGAGGAGGAATGCGACGTCCGGACGGTTTACCAGAGGGACCGGGACCGTATTTTGCACTGCAAGGCATTCCGGAGACTGAAAGATAAGACACAGGTGTTCCTGGCACCTCAGGGAGCGCACTACAGGAACCGGCTTACCCATACATTGGAGGTTTCCCAGATTGCCCGCACTATTGCAAAAGCACTTCGGCTGAACGAGGATCTGGTGGAGGCCATTGCCCTGGGACACGACCTCGGGCATACCCCTTTCGGCCATGCGGGCGAGCGGGCTCTCAATGAGGCGAATCCGGACGGATTTGCCCATTATCGTCAAAGTGTCCGTGTGGTACAGGTATTGGAGAAGAATGGCAATGGACTGAATCTTACCTGGGAGGTTTTGGACGGAATCGAAAACCATGGGACAAGTGCCTGCCCCTCTACCCTGGAAGGCAAGGTGGTACGCCTTTCGGATAAAATAGCGTACATTCATCATGATATGGACGATGCCCAGAGAGCAGGGCTGATCTCGGAGGACGATGTTCCCATTACTTTGCGGATGCTGTTAGGCTATACGACAAGGGAAAGACTGAACACCTTTGTCCATGACATTATTGAAAACAGCATGGGAAAGGATGAAATTTCCATGTCCTCAGAGATTCAGGAGGGTATGATGGATCTTCGCAGCATGATGTTCCGGACAGTTTATCAGAATTCCATTGCCAAGAAGGAGGAAAACAAAGCTATTAAAATGTTGACAGAACTTTATGAATATTATATTGACCATCCGGGAGCCATGTCCAGGGAGTACACGGAACTGATCAGGCGGGGAGAAAAGATTTCACAGGCAGTCTGCGATTATCTTTCCGGCATGACGGATCAGTATTCCATGGAAAAATTCCGGGAGATTTACATACCACAGGCGTGGACACTTCATTAAACAAGAAGATAGAATTTCAGGAGGAGAAACATGCGGTATTCAGACGATATCATTGAAGATGTGCGAATGAAAAATGATATTGTAGATGTAATATCCCAATATGTGAAATTAACAAGAAAAGGCAGCTCCTATTTTGGACTGTGTCCCTTCCACAATGAAAAATCCCCTTCCTTTTCCGTGTCGCCTTCCAAGCAGATGTATTACTGTTTTGGATGCGGCGCAGGAGGGAATGTGTATACCTTCATTATGGAATACGAAAATTTTTCTTTTGGGGAAGCAGTGAAGCATCTGGCTGACAGAGCCGGGGTGGAACTGCCAAAAATCGAATATTCCAAAGAAGCCAGGGAAAAGGCAAAGCGCAGGGAACAGCTGCTTGAAATAAATAAGCAGGCTGCGCAGTATTTTTACTATCAGCTGCGCAGGGAGAATGGTGCGCGGGCATATCAATACCTGACAGACCGGGGATTAAGCAGCGAGACAATCCGGAAATTCGGATTGGGATATTCCGATAAATACAGTGATGATCTTTACAAATTTTTAAAAGGAAAAAATTACAGCGATGAACTGCTGCGGGAATCCGGACTGTTTAATGTGGATGAACGCCATGGAATGTATGACAAGTTCTGGAATCGTGTGATTTTTCCCATTATGGATGTGAATAACAGGGTCATTGGTTTCGGCGGCAGAGTGATGGGCGATGCAAAGCCCAAATACCTCAATTCCCCGGAAACCAGAATTTTTGACAAAAGCAGAAACCTTTATGGATTAAATATTGCAAGGACTACAAGAAAAAATTATATCATTCTCTGCGAAGGATATATGGATGTGATCTCTATGCACCAGGCAGGGTTTACCAATGCAGTGGCGTCTCTTGGAACAGCGCTGACATCAGGACACGCAAGTCTTTTGAAGCGGTATACACAGGAGGTTTTGCTTCTCTATGACAGCGATGAGGCAGGGGTCAAAGCGGCTCTTCGGGCTATTCCCATTCTGCGGGAGGCCGGAGTGAATTCCAGGGTAGTGAGTCTGAAGCCCTACAAAGACCCGGATGAATTTATTAAAAATCTGGGCGGGGAGGCTTTTGAGGAGCGCTTAAAGAAAGCCATGGACAGCTTTATGTTCCGGATCAAGATCGGGGAAAATGAATTTCCCATGGAGGAACCTCAGGGACAGAACCGGTTTTTTGAGCGCTGCGCAGAAATGCTGCTGGAATTGAATGACGAGCTGGAGAGAAACCTTTATATAGAAGCCATTGTAAAAGAATATAAAGGAAGCTATGGCATCAGCAGCGAGGATCTCCGGAAAAGAGTCAATGCCTTGGCCATGAAAGGGACAAGAGCGGAGCAGAGAGCTGTCCCCAAAACTTCGTCAGCGGAGAAAAAAAAGAAGGAGACAGCGGCAGAAAAAGCCCAGAAACTGATGCTCACCTGGCTTGTTGCGTACCCGGGAATTTTTGAAACTGTGGAAAAGTATCTGAAGCCGGAGGATTTTGTTGTCCCTCTTTACCGTCAGGTTGCGGAAATGCTTTATGAACAGCGCGCAGAAGGCGAGGTAAATCCGGCGAAGCTTCTCAATGCGTTTCAGGATAATGAAGAGCAGAGAGAAGTGGCATCCCTTTTTCATGCATCCATTCATCTGGAATCAGAGCAGGAACAAAACAGGGCTTTTGCAGATGCCCTGCTTCGGATCAAAGAGGAAAGCCTGGCAGAGAGGAATCGCACATGGAATCCCACGGATATGCAGGCTCTGCAGAATCTGGTAAAAGCCAAGAAAGAATTGGAAGAACTTGGCCGAAAAAGACAGCAATTGCATATTTCTTTTGAATAGGGCAAAACTATAAAAAATGGAGGTACAAAACACCTATGGAAATGAATATGGGTAAATTCAGTGAAAAACTGGTAGAACTTCTGGAACTTGCCAAGAAGAAAAAAAATGTATTGGAGTATCAGGAGATCAATGACTTTTTTAAGGATCAGCCCCTAAGTGTGGACCAGATGGAAAAAGTGTTTGATTTTCTGGAAGTCAGCGGAGTAGACGTCCTGCGTACCACAGAAAACGTGGACGATCTGATCCTGGATGACGATGTGGACATTGACAAACTGGATGATGAAGAAGAAATTGACATGGAAAAGATCGACCTGTCAGTTCCGGAGGGCGTCAGCATTGAGGATCCTGTCCGCATGTATCTGAAAGAAATCGGTAAGGTTCCCCTTCTGACTGCAGATGAGGAGATTGACCTTGCAAAGAGGATGGAGGTGGGAGATGAAAGCGCCAAAAAACGTCTGGCAGAAGCCAACCTTCGTCTTGTGGTCAGCATTGCCAAGCGTTATGTCGGGAGAGGAATGCTGTTTTTGGATCTGATCCAGGAAGGAAACCTGGGGCTTATTAAGGCGGTGGAAAAATTTGATTACCGCAAAGGCTATAAGTTTAGTACCTATGCAACATGGTGGATCCGCCAGGCCATTACCAGAGCCATTGCCGACCAGGCCAGAACGATCCGTATTCCTGTGCATATGGTAGAGACGATCAACAAGCTTATCCGCGTTTCCCGTCAGCTGCTCCAGGAAAAAGGGCGTGAACCTACTCCGGAAGAAATTGCAGATGTCATGGACATGTCGGAAGTGCGTGTAAGAGAAATCCTGAAGATTTCCCAGGAGCCGGTTTCACTGGAAACACCTATCGGCGAAGAGGAAGACAGCCATCTGGGCGATTTTATCCAGGATGACAATGTGCCTGTTCCGGCAGATGCAGCAGCATTCAGCCTTCTGAAGGAACAGCTCAATGAGGTACTGTGCACGCTGACGGAAAGAGAACAGAAGGTGCTGCGTCTGCGCTTCGGTCTGGACGACGGCAGGGCACGAACCCTGGAGGAAGTGGGAAAAGAATTTAATGTTACCAGGGAACGTATCCGCCAGATCGAGGCCAAGGCTCTTCGGAAGCTGCGCCACCCAAGCCGCAGCAGAAAACTGAGGGACTATCTGGATTAAGGAGAACGAATGATGCAGTTATCCTTAAGATTAGCTGCCATTGCAGAGATGGTAACAGAGGGCAGCCGGCTGGTAGATGTGGGATGCGATCATGGATATCTGCCGGTATACCTGGTTTTGCAGAAAAAAATCCCCGGCGCTATCGCTATGGATGTGCGCAAAGGTCCTTTATCCAGAGCACAGGAACATCTGGAGGAATATGGGCTTGGGAAATACATAGAAACACGTCTCTCTGACGGGCTTATGGCTTTGAAGCCCGGGGAGGGAGATACTTTGGTGATCGCAGGAATGGGCGGCCCTCTGATGGAAAAAATCCTGACTGAGGGCGAAGCGGTTCTTGCTTCCTTTCAGGAACTGATTCTCCAGCCACAGTCTGATATTCCCCATTTCCGGCATTTTCTTCTGGAAAAGGGATGGAATATCACTCAGGAAAAGATCATTCTGGAAGACGGAAAGTTCTATCCTATGATGAAGGCTGTGAAATCCCGTGGGGAGGCAGGAGAACCTTATACGAAAATGGAAGAGTGGTTCGGAAGACAGCTTTTGGAAGAGCGCAGCCCTGTTTTGCGGAAATATCTGAAGAGGGAGCTGCGGATCCGGAGGGAAATTCTGGAAAAGCTTACCCATACGCCTTCCCCTGCGGCAGAGGAGCGCATGAAGGAAATCGAGGAGGAAAAGCAGCTGATCTGTGCTGCCTTAGAGCGATATGAAAGTAAGTGAACTGACTGGTTGGCTGGAAGAGCATTATCCTGCCTGTGCAGCAGAGGATTGGGACAATGTAGGCTTTCTGGTGGGAGATGATACCAGGGAGGTGCATCATGTTTTTTTAGCACTGGATCTGACCGGCGACACGCTTGAGGAGGCGGTTCTTGCTGGGGCGGATATGATCGTGACGCATCATCCCATGATTTTTAAAGGAATGAAAAAGATCAACAATCACGATTTTGTGGGCCGTAAGGTGCTGGCATTGATCCGGCATCAGATTCAGTACTATGCCATGCATACCAATTATGACATTCTGGGAATGGCAGAGTTAAGCGCGGACTTCCTTGGGCTTACCCATACCCGGGTACTTTCCGTAACCAGGGAGGACGGGGAGCATCCGGAAGGCCTCGGGCGAGTGGGAATGCTTCCTGAGAAAATGACGCTGAAGGAATGTGCCCTGTTTGTAAAAGAGGCTTTTCATCTGGGAGATGTAAAAGTATATGGGAATCTTGAAAAAGAGGTTTCCTGTGTTGCCGTTTGCACAGGCAGCGGCAAAAGCCTTATGAAGGAGGTACTTCTCTCCGGCGCACAGGTGTATATTACCGGGGATATTGATCACCATACTGGACTGGATGCGGTGGAACAGGGGCTATGCCTCATTGATGCAGGGCACTACGGCACAGAATATATTTTTATGGAAGCTATGAAAAAGCAGCTGGGAGAAGCTTTTCCGGAACTTCAGATTTCCTGTGCCGGGGTGAAAACACCTTATACGATCGTCATATAATCAATTAAGAGAATCTTCTGAAAGGGAGGGGAAGTTATGAAGCAGGAAATGGTAAAAGTAACGATTTCCGGGGAGGTGAGAGAATATCCCAGGGACACCTGCTATGCAGATATTGTAAAGGAATTTGAAGAAAGCGCTGCTGCGCCTATTATTCTGGTTACCGTAAACGGAAGGCTTCGGGAGCTTCATAAGCGTCTGAAAGAAGACTGTACCCTGACTTTTGTTACAACAGAGGATGGGATCGGACATAACGCTTATCAGAGAAGCGCCTGCCTGATCCTTTTAAAAGCAATTGACGATGTGGCCGGAAGAGACCATATTGAAAAAGTAAGGATTCATTATTCCGTAGGTTCCGGATATTATTTTACAATGGAAGGCAGTGTAAAATTGAATCAGGAATTTCTGGATAAAGTGAAGCGGAGGATGACCGAGATCGTGGAAGCGAAGATTCCTATTGTCAAGCGTTCTGTCGGGACGGATGAAGCCATCCGGATTTTCCGCGAGCACAGAATGTATGATAAGGTACAGCTGTTTCGCTACCGCAGGGTGTCCAGGGTGAACCTGTACAGCATCGGGGATTATGAAGACTATTTCTATGGTTTCATGGCGTATCATACAGGCTATATCCGGTACTTTGATCTGAAATTATATGATGAGGGCTTTGTACTGGAACTGCCCGTAAGAAGCCAGCCGGATAAAATTCCGCCTTTCTGTCCGGATGAGAAGATTTTCCGTGTGCAGAAGGAATCCAAGGAATGGGTGGAAAAAATGGACATTTCTTCTGTAGGAGATCTGAATGACCGCATCACAAAAGAAGGGGTGCAGAATATCCTTCTGGTGCAGGAGGCCCTTCAGGAAGCTAAGATTTCCAGAATCGCAGAGAAGATCATAGCTGCCGGAAATAAAAAATTTGTGATGATCGCAGGACCATCCTCTTCCGGCAAGACTACGTTTTCCCACAGGCTGTCTATTCAGCTTACCGCTCAGGGAATGAAGCCCCATCCCATTGCTGTGGACAATTATTTTGTAAACAGGGATGCTACGCCCCTGGATGAATACGGGGAAAAGAATTACGAGTGCCTGGAAGCCATTGATGTGGAGCAGTTCAATAAAGACATGCTGGCGCTCATGAGCGGAGAACGTGTGGAGCTTCCGGTTTACAATTTCAAAACAGGACGAAGGGAATATAAGGGGGACTATCTTCAGCTTGGATCCGAAGACATTCTTGTGATTGAGGGAATCCATGGCCTGAATGACCGCTTAAGCTATGCCCTTCCCAAAAAAAGTAAATTTAAGATTTATATCAGTGCCCTTACCCAGTTAAATGTGGATGAGCATAACCGGATTCCTACGACAGACGGACGGCTGATACGAAGGATCGTGCGAGATGCCAGAACCAGGGGAATCACGGCGAAGGATACCATTGCCAGATGGCCTTCTGTACGAAGAGGAGAGGAGCAGAATATCTTCCCCTTCCAGGAAGAGGCTGATGTGATGTTTAACTCTGCTCTGGTTTATGAACTGGCCTGTCTGAAGCTTTATGCGGAACCTCTTCTTTTCGGTATTGAGAAAAGCGAGCCGGAGTATATGGAAGCAAAAAGGCTTTTGAAATTCTTTGATTATTTTGTGGCTGTGCCAAGTGAGGAGGTGCCTCACAATTCCATTTTGCGGGAGTTTGTGGGCGGAAGTTGTTTTGATGTATAAAATGGGACTTTACATCCGGAAAATAACATGCTAGAATAACGTTTGTGCAAGCAGGCCAGGTGATCGCGGCTGCACAGACGAAAGGGTGCAGACGAGGAAAGTCCGGGCTTCGCAGGGCAGGATGCCGGATAACGTCCGGTGGAGGTGACTCCCAGACCAGTGCAACAGAAATAAACCGCCTTTTGAAGAAAAGGTAAGGGTGGAAAGGCAGTGTAAGAGACTACCGCCTTTCTGGTAACAGAAAGGGCGCATGTAAACTCCATTCGAAGCAAGACCGAAAAGAAAGCGATACGGCTGCCCGTCGTGCTTTCAGGTGGGTCGCTGGAGCTATCTGGCAACAGATAGCCTAGATAGATGATCACCCAATGACATAACCCGGCTTATCGGCCGGCTTGTACAAAAACAAAGTGTAGTTTCATAGTATGATAAGATAAAAAAGAGTGCCTTCCTTATTTCCCGGAGATAAGGAAGGCACTCTTTTTTATGCAGTGTCCTGCGAAGGGGGATCACACCTGCCAATCAGATTTTTCCGCAGACATTTCAGGACAAAGCACGGTTTAAATTGCGGAAGTCTTTCACTGCCTGTATTCCAATCTGAAAAATCTTTTTCGGGTTGATAGAATTTACTCCGCCCTGGCGGGGACGGAACGTGATGGGAATATATTTGACAGTACAGTTCTTTTTCGCGTAAATAACCGGAATCATCACATTGGGAAGGTTGAAATCTTCCGGAATCAGCCCCAGGTATTTTTTTAAGGTACCGGCTTTCATCAAGCGGTAGGGGGTATTGGCATCTGTAACAGAAACGCCGAAGGAAAGACGGATGACCAGCTTCAGCGTCTTTGTGACAAAAACACGGGAGATGCCGTCCTGACGGGCTTTTCTATGGCCGATGACCATATCATAATTTTCCCTCTGTTCCCAGAATGGTCCAAACTCACCGGGAAGCGTCTGACCGTCAGAATCTGTCTGAAAAATGTAATCCGCTCCCATGGAAAGGGCATAACGATACCCTGTGAGAACACAGGGACCGTGACCGCCGTTTTTTTTCGTAAGGGGAGTGAGCAGAGGTCGGGTTTTTGCACATTCCCTGATGATCTCATATGTAGCATCTTTGCTTCCGTCATCAATGATTACAAGTCTGGATTCATTGCTGCAGGAATATTTTTCCACAATAGGATACCAGTCATCAATGACCTGGCGGATGTTGGCTTCCTCATTATAAGCTGGAATTACGATATATAATTTGTCCATAGATTTCCTCCCTGTCAGAGGAGCCAACTTATTTATTTCGCTTTCCTCTGTATTTTTCTTCACAATATTTGCAGCGATAAACTTCCTTTTCCGGATCTGCAAGAATAAAAATATGGTCAAGCCCCTGCTCAATGGAAGTAATGCAGCGCGGATTCTTGCAGCGGATGACGTTCACTACCTGCTTGGGCAGTTTCAGCTCTTTCTTTTCTACGATCTGTTCATCCTTGATGATGTTCACTGTAATGTTATGGTCAATGAAGCCTAAGATGTTCAGATCAAGCTTCTCAATGGGACATTCTACTTTGATGATATCCTTTTTGCCCATTTTATTGCTGCGGGCATTTTTGATGATGGCCACGGTACAATCCAGCTTATCCAGCTTCAGGTCATGATAGATCGTCATGGCCTTGCCTGCTTTGATGTGGTCCAGAACATAACCTTCCCGAAGTGCTCCTACGTTTAACATGATACATCCACCTCCAGTAATGTGAGAATCAGCGCCATGCGCACATAGACGCCGTACTGTGCCTGTCTAAAGTATGCTGCCCTGGGATCGGAATCTACCTCAACGGAAATCTCATTCACACGGGGCAGCGGATGAAGAATGTACATATCTTCCTTTGCAAGCTCCATTTTCTGTTTGTCCAGAATGTAGAAATCTTTCATCCGTACGTAATCCTCTTCGTTGAAGAAACGTTCTTTCTGAACGCGGGTCATATAGAGGATATCCAAATCCGGGATGGCGTCTTCCAGACGTTCCACCTCCTGGAATTCGATGTGGTTGCGGTTCAGCACGTCCTCACGGATATAGCTTGGGATGCGCAGCTCTTCCGGTGAGATCAGCACAAATTTTACATGGTCGTAGCGAACCAGTGCTTCGATGAGGGAGTGAACGGTTCGGCCGAATTTCAGATCTCCGCACAGACCGATCGTAAGATTGCTAAGGCGTCCTTTTAAGGAACGAATCGTAAGGAGATCGGTTAAGGTCTGCGTGGGATGCTGGTGGCCGCCGTCACCGGCGTTGATCACGGGAATGGAAGAAGCCATAGAAGCTACTAAAGGAGCGCCTTCTTTGGGATGACGCATAGCACAGATATCTGCATAGCAGGATGTAACACGAATGGTATCGGCAACGCTTTCACCTTTTGCCGCTGAACTGGAATCAGCGGAGGAAAAACCTAATACCTTGCCGCCAAGATTCATCATAGCGGCTTCAAAACTGAGACGGGTACGGGTGCTTGGTTCATAGAACAAAGTAGCAAGACGCTTATCGTCACAGGTATGTGCATATTTTTTCGGGTTCTTTTCAATATCGTTGGCCAGATCCAGAAGCTTATCAAGCTCCTCCACGGAGAAGTCCAACGGGCTCATTAAGTGTCTCATATCATACCTCCATTTTCTTTGGGATGAAAAAATACTTAAATTCCCTTGCCCTTCATCATATAATAGATAAAGCTATTTTTCAAGATGATTTTGTAAGTATTTTTTCGAAAAGCAGGCCTGTGAGAAACCATAGAGGGGCATAGTCCAGACGAATCACACCTTTGTAGTGAAAAGGCGTTTTGCTGTAATCCCAGGGACACATGCCGAAATACTTTAAAAAGGAGCCGCAAAAAAACTCTGCAGCGTAAATTCCCAAAGTATAAATACATCCCCGGACCGCAGTGGGGATGGAAGCAATTTTCTTGTAGACCGGTTTGATGAGCGCAGCACATCCGTAAATGGGAAACATCAAAAGGGAGGTCTTTCCCATCATGGTAGGTTCCCCGGAAAGCAGGGAATGAAACCCCGTCCAGAATACTTCCAGGCACCATCCGATGGAGCCGCATATCAGAAAATTATGTTTCATAAGTTAAGTCCCCCGTTTCGCTTTTTCTTTTGAAGTTGTCATTCGTTGCACAGTGAGCTTTAAACAGTAATAATTTTTCTTCTTTCTAGTATTGCCCACCTTGAAAAAAACATTCACCAATGCTATTATTATGAAAACCATATTGTAAATGGGATTTTTATTATAGAAGGGATCCCTGAACAGGAGAGAAGACATGAACTATCAGGAGAGCCGGGCATACATACATGACGCAGAGAAATACGGGAGTGTTCTTGGCCTTGCAAACATGAAGGAATTATTGAAACGTCTGGGAAATCCACAGGAGGACTCCAGATACATACATATCGCGGGAACCAACGGAAAGGGTTCTGTCATTGCTTATCTTTATACTGTGCTTACAGAGGCAGGCTATCATATAGGCAGATATATTTCCCCAACCATATATTCTTACAGGGAAAGAATGGAAGCAGCAGGACAGAAGGTCAGCCGTGAAAAATTTGCTTCCTATGTGACGGAAATTGCAAAAACCATTGAAGGAATGGAAAAGGATGGGCTCCCTCATCCCACACCCTTTGAGATTGAGACTGCAGCCGCATTTTTGTATTTTAAAGAGGAAAAATGCGACCTGGTCCTTTTGGAAGTCGGCATGGGCGGAGATATGGATGCCACCAATATCATATCTGCCCCGCTGCTTGCCGTGCTGGTCTCCATCAGTCTGGACCATCAGGCTTTTCTGGGAAACACCCTGGAGGAGATCGCAGAGAAAAAAGCAGGCATTATTAAGTCCGGCTGCCAGGCAGTGACTGTGGCACAAAAGCCGGAGGTCTTAAAGAAGATCCGGGAAAAATGCAGAGAAAAAGATGTACCTCTCTCTGTGTCTGACAAAAGAGAAGCAGAAGTGCTTAAATCAGACTGCTTCGGACAGACCTTCCGCTATGAGGGAGAAACTTATGAGATTTCTCTTGCAGGTACGCATCAGATCGAAAATGCCCTTCTGGCACTTAAGGCGCTTCAGATTCTGGAGCAATGCGGTTTTCCAACCAGCCGGGAGCAGAAAAAGGCCGGCCTTAAGAAAACCGTGTGGGGCGGAAGATTCAGTGCGATTATGGATTCCCCTCTGTTTATTGTGGACGGGGCTCATAATCCGGGAGCTGCGAAGGTTCTCTCGGAATCCATTGAACGTGATCTGAAGGGAAAAGTGATTTATTACATTATGGGCGTATTCCGGGATAAGGATTACAGAAGTGTCATCGAAATGACTCATTCCTATGCAAAGAAGATTCTGACCGTACAGACTCCGGATAACCCGCGTGCGCTTCCTGCCGGGGAGCTGGCGGACGTGATCAGGGAATACCACAGGGATGTGGAAGCAATGGACAGTATTTCCGATGCTGTGGAGAGAGCACTGTCCCTGGCAAAACCGGAGGATGTGATCTTATCATTTGGATCCCTGTCCTTTATCGGGGACTTAACGAAAATCGTACGCGGAAAGCAGAGGGGAGAAATTCATGACTGATCTACAGGAATGCAGAAGAGAGATTGATGAAATTGATGATGAGATCATCCGGCTTTTTGAGAAAAGAATGAAGGTGTGCGAAGCTGTTGCACAATATAAGATCGCCACAGGGAAACAGGTCCTTGATCCTGAGCGGGAACGAAGCAAGATAAAAGCCCTGCAGGAAAAAGCACACGGAGAGTTCAATGCCCTTGGTGCCCAGGAACTTTTCCAGCAGATCATGGCTATCAGCAGGAAACGCCAGTATCAGCTTCTTGGGGAACATGGCGTAAGGGAAGAACGGGACTATGAAATGGTGGAGCGGCTTCCTCTTCAAAATGTAAGAGTGGTCTTTCAGGGGGTGGAAGGAGCCTACAGCTATGCTGCCATGCGGGCCTATTTTGAAGAAGATATTGAAAGCTACCATGTAAAAACCTGGCGGGATGCCATGGAGGAGCTGGCAGAGGGAAGGGCGGACTACGGGGTGCTTCCCATTGAGAATTCTACGGCAGGGATCGTGGCGGATATTTACGATCTTTTGACAGAGTACCAGCTCTACATTGTGGGACAGCAGCTGATCCGGGTAGATCATGTACTTCTTGGACTTCCGGGAACTAATGTTGAGGACATTCAGACCGTATACTCCCATCCCCAGGGACTTGCCCAGTGCAGCAAATATCTGGAGGGGCATCCGGGGTGGAAAAAGGTCAAGGCAGAGAATACGGCAGGTGCAGCCAAAATGGTACGGGAAGAGGAAAACAGGACCTATGCGGCCATTGCAAGCAGGGAAGCAGGAGAATTGTTTGGGCTTTCGGTTCTTGCAGAAAATATCTGCCACAATGATCAGAATATCACAAGATTTATTATTGTCAGCAGAAAACCGACCTATGAAAAGCAGGCGGACAGGGTCAGCATCTGCTTTGAACTGCCCCACGCAAGCGGCACCCTTTACAGTATGCTTTCCCATATTATTTATAATGGACTGAATATGACCAAGATTGAATCCAGGCCGATTCCGGGAAAAACCTGGGAATACCGCTTTTTTGTGGATTTTGAAGGAAATCTGGAGGACAGCGCTGTAAAAAATGCGCTGAGAGGGCTGGAGGCAGAGGCAATCCGGATGCGTGTGCTGGGATGTTATGAAGTAAATATCCAATCCTAAAGGAATGTGAACAAATAGTTTTTTTTAAGGACGAGAGGAGAAAAGAATGGCAAGGATTCAGGAGTGTATTCTCTACCGTAACTTTCAAAACGGAGAGATTCTTCAAAAAATGACCGTTCTTATGAACAACTGTGAGAGCGGTACGGACGAGAGAGAAAAACAGGAGGAGATTTTTTTCTCCTGTGTCAATGGACTGGTGGAAATGGCGGGAGCCTACGGCTTTTCAGGAAATCTGTGGCACGACTATCTCACAGTACTTCTGGTGAATCATGAAAATGCATTCAGCACTGCCTGCGAGATCCGGGGCAGAGTAGAAGGAAGCATCAATCCGCTTGCGCTGCATGATTTTGCAATTTTTAAGGAATTGTATGATTTTGACCTGTGTATGTTTGACCGGCTCTTCGGCACTTCCTGCTGTGAGATCATCTGTGATTATCAGAACATCGACGGCAGCGGCAAGATGTTTAATTCCAGGATCTGTGACAGAATCGTAAGCTTAAGCAAAAATCTGGCAGAGGCAGGGACCATCGAAGAATTTATGGAAGATATGGTGCAGTTCTATAAAGATTTCGGCGTTGGAAAGCTGGGACTCCACAAAGCATTCCGTGTTGCCCATGATGACAATGGCAAAGTGATTATTGAACCGGTCACCAGGATTGCCCATGTGCAGCTTGAGGACCTGGTTGGATATGAAATTCCTAAGAAAAAGCTGATTGAAAATACAGAGGCATTCGTCCGGGGCAGAAAGGCAAACAACTGTCTGCTGTTCGGGGATGCGGGAACAGGAAAATCCTCCAGCATCAAGGGAATCCTGAACCGGTATTATGACGAGGGCCTTCGGATCATTGAGGTGTACAAGCATCAGTTCCAGGATCTGAATGACGTGATAGCCCAGATCAAGAATCGGAATTATCGGTTTATTATTTATATGGACGACCTGTCCTTTGAGGAATTTGAGATTGAATATAAATATTTAAAGGCAGTGATCGAAGGCGGCCTGGAAAAGAAACCGGATAATATTCTGATCTATGCCACAAGCAACCGCCGCCATCTTGTGCGGGAGCGCTCGGGGGATAAGCTGGAGCTGATGGATCAGGATGACCTTCATTCCTCGGATACCGTGCAGGAGAAGCTTTCCCTGGTATACCGATTTGGTGTGAGGATCTATTTCGGGGCGCCTGATAAAAAGGAATTTCAGAATATTGTAAGGGTACTGGCGCAGCGCCATGGAATCACCATGCCTGACGAGGAGCTGATGCTTGAAGCAAATCGCTGGGAGCTGTCCCACGGCGGCCTTACCGGAAGAACGGCACAGCAGTTTATTGATTATCTGCTTGGAACTGCAGGGCAGTAAACATCGTTGGAAGAAGGAGATGGGGAAATGGCAGTAACAACTTTTGCAGCAATTGACATTGGTTCTTATGAAACCAGTATGAAGATTTTTGAATTTTCCAAAAAAGCCGGCTTCAGAGAACTGAATGATGTAAGATACCGTCTGGAGCTGGGCCGGGGGGCGTATTCCAGCGGCAGACTGGATATGAATATGGTGGATTCTCTCTGCGAGATTCTTACAGATTTCAAAAAGATGATGGGGGAATTCGGGGCAGAGGATTACCGGGCATGTGCAACCAGCGCATTTCGGGAACTGGAAAATCCCATTTTGATTATTGAACAGATTTATCGGAGAACCGGGATACGGGTGGAAGTATTAAGCAATGCGGAACAGCATTTTCTGGGATACAAATCCATTGCAGCCATTGAAACAGGCTTTAAGAAAATGATCCAGAAGGGAACCGCGATTCTGGATGTGGGAGGCGGAAGCCTGCAGGTTTCCCTCTTTGACAAAGATTCTCTGGTAACCACACAGAGCTTAAAAATCGGAAGTATGCGTATCCGGGAGCGTTTAAAGGATCTGGAGAAGCAGAACACCCATTATGAACAGCTGATCGAGGAATTTATCCGAAACGACCTGACTGCATTTCAGAGGCTTTATTTAAAGGACGGGAACATTAAAAATGTGATCCTGATGGGGGATCTTCTGACAGATACCATCTTTAAGGAAGAGCTTGTGGACCGCATTATTACCAGAGAGGAATTTAATAACCGGTATGATAATACCGTATATAAAACAGAAGAAGTGCTTGCGGAGGAACTGGGGATGGAGGCGGAATATGCATCCCTTGTGATCCCCACGATGGTTATCTGCAAAAACTTCATGGATATTTTTAATGCGGAGTCCATCTGGGCACCGGGTGTTTCCCTTCTGGATGGAATTGCCTTTGATTTTGGAGAAAAGAAGAAATTTATTAAAAGTGTGCACAATTTCGAAAATGATATTCTGGTAGCTTCCAGAAACATTGCAAAACGTTATTCCAGCAGCAGAAACCATATACAGGGAACGACGGATCTTGCCCTTGCTATTTTTGACAGTATGAAGAAGATCCATGGTATGGGACAGAGAGAACGGCTTTTGCTGCAGATCGCCGCTCAGCTTCATGACTGCGGAAAATATATCAGCTTAAGGGATGTGGCGGAATGTTCCTACCAGATCATTATGGCAACGGAGATCATCGGCCTGTCCACGGAGGAACGGCAGATCATCGCAAGTGCGGTCCGGTACAATACCACGGAGTTTGTTTATTATAATGAGAAAAATGACGATGGATCCGGGCTTGACAGAAACCGTTATGTGCTGGTGGCAAAGCTGACTGCGATCCTGCGCCTTGCCAATGCTATGGACAGGAGTCATTATCAGAAGGTAGAAGGGCTGCGCGCAGTGCTGAAAGACCGGGAACTGCAGCTTAGCATTGATTCCAGCAGGGATGTTTCCCTGGAACTTGGCCTTTTGAAGGATAAAGTGAAATTCTTTGAGGAAGTGTTTGGTATCCGTCTGGTTCTCAGACGCAAGAGAAAGATGTAGAGGTGGGTTGACGATGGCACATAGTAATTTTGAAAAACCGGAATATTTTGTAAACAGAGAATTAAGCTGGCTGAAATTTGACGAAAGAGTATTAAGCGAGGCAAGGGACAAAAACCTGCCGCTGTTTGACAGATTGAAATTTTTAAGTATTACGGCTTCCAATCTGGACGAATTCTTTATGGTGCGTGTGGCATCCCTGAAGGATCAGGTTCACGCAGGCTATGAGAAGCCGGACATTGCCGGTATGACCCCGAAGGAACAGCTGAAGGAAATCAGTCTCAAGACCCATGATCTGGTACATGTGCAGTATAATACGCTGATGCGCTCTCTGCTTCCCCTTTTGGAAAAAGCGGGGCTTCACATGATCATGGAGCATGAAGAGCTTTCCCCGATACAGAAGGAATATGTGGACAGGTATTTTGAAGATAATGTTTATCCGGTGCTCACGCCCATGGCGATGGACTCTTCCAGGCCGTTTCCGCTGATTCGTAATAAAACACTGAACATCGGTGCCCTGATTGCGAAGAAAGACAAAAAGAAGGACAAGGATGGTCTGGAATTTGCCACGGTACAGGTTCCGTCCGTTCTTCCGAGAGTCATTGAGATTCCTTCCGGCAAAGGTGGCGTAAGGGCTGTGATCCTGCTGGAGGAGATCATTGAGCGCAATATTGGCAAGCTGTTTTTGAGCAATGATGTTGTCTGTGCGCATCCCTACCGGATCATGCGAAATGCGGATCTGACCATTGACGAGGATGAGGCAGAGGACCTTCTGGTGGAAATCCAGAAAAAGCTGAAAAAACGACAGTGGGGCGAGGTGATCCGTCTGGAAGTGGAAGAGAAGATGGATAAGCGCTTGCTGAAAATTCTGAAAACAGAGTTTGACATTAAAAGTGAGGATATTTTCTCCATCAGCGGCCCCATTGACCTGACAATGCTGATGAAGGTTTATGGCCTGGAGGGATTTGAGGAGCACAAGACACCAAAATATACGCCGGCTCCTGTGATGGCATTTCAGAATGAGAAGGATATTTTCCAGGTGATCCGCGAAGGAGATGTATTCCTGCATCATCCCTATATGAGTTTTGACCCGGTGGTAAACTTTGTGCGCCAGGCTTCCAAGGATCCGGATGTGCTTGCGATTAAGCAGACGCTTTACCGTGTCAGCGGAAATTCTCCCATTATTGCCGCCCTTGCACAGGCTGCGGAGAATGGAAAACAGGTTTCGGTTCTTGTGGAGCTGAAAGCAAGATTTGACGAGGAACACAACATTGTCTGGGCGAAAATGCTGGAAAAAGCGGGCTGCCATGTGATTTACGGCCTTGTTGGCCTGAAGACCCACAGCAAGATCACTCTGGTGGTAAGAAGGGAAGACACGGGAATCCGAAGGTATGTACATATGGCAACGGGGAATTACAATGATTCCACTGCAAAGCTTTATACAGACTGCGGTATATTTACCTGTGACGAGCGCTTTGGGGAGGATGCCACTGCTGTATTTAACATGCTTTCCGGTTATTCTGAGCCGAAACGCTGGAATAAGCTGATTGTGGCACCCATCTGGATGAAAGACCGCTTCATAAAGCTGATCGACAGGGAAGCGAAAAATGCAAAGAACGGACTTCCCGCTTATATCAGGGCAAAAATGAATTCTCTGTGTGACCCGGCCATCATGGCTGCTCTTTATCATGCGTCTTCCTGCGGCGTACAGATCGAGCTCCTGGTACGAGGGATCTGCTGTCTGAAGGTGGGAATCCCGGGCGTGAGCGAGAATATCCATGTCCGCTCTATTGTGGGCGAGTTCCTGGAACACAGCCGTATCTTCTGCTTCTGCAACGGAGGAGAGGAAGCTGTCTATATGGGAAGCGCGGACTGGATGCCCCGTAATCTGGACCGCAGGGTGGAAATCGTGTTCCCGGTAGAGGATGAGAAGATCAGGGCGGAAGCGATTCATGTGCTGGATCTGGAGTTTAAGGATAATGTAAAAGCACACCTTCTCCAGCCGGACGGCACCTATGAAAAGCCGGATAAGAGAGGAAAAGTGCTGATGAATTCCCAGATGGAATTCTGCCGGGAGGCACAGGAAATGGCTGCAAAGAATAAAAAAGCTGCAAAAGAACACTCCAGATTGTTTATTCCTGCCGAACCGGCGGAGGATGTGGAAGAGTAAATGGAATTTTGGCTCGTTACTGGGAACGGAGTGAACAGTAAAGGAGTTTTTTGCGAATTTTTTCTTGTCTCATGAAGCAGATTCCTGTATACTTAAAAGTAACTTATGACAGTTTTGGGGCAGAATCGGTAGTTTATAGGGAATAAAGAGGGACGAGATATGGATCAGGGATTTTTCCAGTGGAAAACATTTGCAGAAGCCCATGGAAATCTTGCATTTCCAATGGATGTCAGTGAAGAATTATTTTTGGTGAACCTGAAGGAAAGTAAGATATGGCTAACAAGGAAATTATGGTTGCTTCTGTTTGGCGGGATCCGGGAAAAGGCAGCGGAGGTTTCCTTTGAGGAATTCGGGAAACTTCTGTTGGAAGGCGGACGCCATGTATTTGAACAGGAAATGGAAAGAATGAGGACAGGAAAGGCGGAGAATGTAAGCTTTCATCTGGCGGTAAATGTTCCGGATGGCTGTCTGAACACAGTGGTATATATTTACCGTCTGGAAGAGGAGGGCTATCTCCTTGGATTTTTGTCCGTGGATTATGAATCAGGGCAGGAGTATGAAGAAAACCTGCAGCAGGCGGTAAGGCAGCTTCAGCACGTGCGGTCTGTAAACGAACTGATCCTTGAGGGCGCAACGGATTATATTTACCAGCTGGATGTGGTGAATAATGTCTGCACCTTTTCTTCCAAGTCACTGGAGGTACTAGATCTGGAGTCGCCTACTTTTTCGGATGCCATGAACCGGATCCTGGCGTTCATCGTGCCGGAGGACAGGCAGATATTCCTGGACTCCTATATTCCGTTTCTGACAGGCCAGTCAGAATATCATACTGCACAGTACCGTGTAAAGACGAAGCAGGGAGATATTATGTGGATCTCCTGCCACGGAAAAGGGATGCATGATGAAGAAGGCCGTCCTTTGATGATCGCCGGTTCGTTGATGGATATCACAGAAGAGAAAAAGAGCGAAGAAAAAATCAACAAAATGTTGTATGAGGATCTGCTCACCGGGCTGAAAAACCGCAGATGCTTTGAAAAAGAGATGGAAACATACCTGAAGTCCCCTGATGTAAGAGGCAGCTTTCTTTTAATGAATATCCGGCGTTTTAAGCTTTTTAACGAAATGTTCGGACACAGTTTCGGCAATCAGGTACTGAAGGAATTTTCCTATATGCTGGGCCTGTACTTTCCCAATGCCCTGGGAATCTACCGGTTCAGCGGAGATGAATTCCTGGTACATCTTAAGGAATGGGACAGTAAGAGGATTCTTGCATACCTGATGCCATTCCAGGAAAATCTGAAAAAGACCAGGGAGGTGCAGGGGCACTCTGTCTATATTAATACCTACGTTGCGATTACCCTTTATCCTGAGCACGGAAAAAGCGTGGAGGAACTTTTAAACCACGCAAACCAGTGTATTTACCGGATGTCCCGTGAAGAAAAGGATGGAATCAGCTTTTTTTCCGGACAGACTGGAAATGAGATTTCCCAGCAATATCTTTTGGAAAATGAACTGCGTAAAGATATTCAGAATGATTTTGAACATTTCCGGGTGGTATTTCAGCCTATTGTAGACTCAGAAGAAACGGGAGACTGCTGGATGGGGGCCGAGGCGCTTTTGAGATACAATAATCCTGCAATTCCGGAATTACAGCAAATGGAAATGATCCGGACTCTGGAATACTCCGGACTGATCTTAACTGTGGGTCGCTGGGTATTATCCAAGGCAATCAGGGAATACGCAAAATGGGGCCACAAGAATCAAAAAGTGGTGGTTCATGTGAATATTGCCGCGCAGCAGGTATCGGACGCCGGTCTGGTGCAGTTTATCAGCGATGAATGTGAGAAAGCGGGAATCTCTCCCAGTGCATTGGTTCTGGAACTGACAGAAACTTCCCTGTTCAGCAGCTTTGATATGGCGAAAAAGTTCTGTGAGTCAGTGCTGGCCATCGGCGCAGGAGTTGCCCTGGATGATTTCGGAACAGGATACTCAGGATTTCGGTATCTTCGGAATCTTCCCATCAGTGAAATAAAGATTGATCTGGAGTATATCCGCAATCTTCCGGAGAACCGCTATAATCAGATCGTGGTTTCGTTTTTGCATGAACTGTCAGAAGAAATGGGATATGTGCTTTGTGCGGAAGGGGTAGAAACAGAGAAGGAACTGAAGCTTCTGAAGAGCATGGGAGTTTCCGTAATACAGGGATTCTACTTTGAACGTCCAATGGAAGCGGAAGTGATCCGCAAGGAGTTTGTAAACCATCAGGGAAATGCCTGAAATAATGAAAAAGTTCCGGCTCTTGTGCAGGGCCGGAACTTTTTTTACAGTAATTTTTGTTCTTTCATGATTCGTACAAAGGATACCAGCAGAAATACCATGCAGATCAGCCAGGTGAAAGGTTCCGCAATGGAAGCTCCCAAGTACCCCCACAGAGGGACAAAGACAAAAGCAGCCAGTACCTTGAAGATCAGTTCCAGAGAACTGGAGACCAGAGGCAGGATCTTATGCCCAATGCCCTGGAGGGACGTTCTTAAAATCAAAAGGACACCTAATGGAAAGAAGAAAACCATATTGATCCGAAGATTCATAAGAGCATTGGCCATGATCACCGGATTGCTGCTTCCGGTCAGGGCATAAATGATGGGCTCTGCAAACAGCAGAAGGACAACCAGAAACAGGGCGGACCAGATAAGGCTTACAAGGCTGGATTTCTGAATTCCCTCTTTGATCCGTTTCATGTTCCCTGCTCCATAATTCTGGCTTACAAAGGTGGCATTGGCGCTGGCAATGCTGGCAAGGGGCATGTTTGCAATGAGCACTATTTTTCTTGCCGCTGTGTGGGCGGCAATAATGTCCGTTCCCAGTGTATTGATCGCTCCCTGCAGGGTCACGGAACCGATGGAAAAGATGGAGTTCATCAATCCCATGGACAGCCCGGTGCTTAAAAGATCCGAGATCAGCCTTGGCTGATAGGCAAAGTGCCTTTTGGACGGCAGCATAAAACGGTAACGGCGGAAAATATGTATCACGCACAACAGGGTGGAAATCACCTGCGCCAGAACAGTGGCCAGGGCAATGCCTGCCACACCTGCGTGAACGACTGTTACAAAGAAAAGGTCCATCAACAGGTTGATGCAGCAGGAAAAAATCAAAAAGTACAAAGGCGTCCGGCTGTTTCCCACAGCACGCAGAAGCCCGGATGCCATATTGTAAAAAAGTGTTGCCGCCATTCCAGCCAGAACGATCCGTATGTAGGTATAGGCTTCTGCAAAGACATCCTGGGGCGTACGGATCAAATACAGCAAAGGCTTGGTAAATACCAGCGTCAATGTGGTAAATACCAGGGCTGAAACTAAATTCAAAAGAAAACTCCAGGCTACGGCGGATTTCATCTGCTCTTCATCCCTGGCTCCAAAGGTCCGGGATATCAAAACTCCGTAGCCATTATTCATACCGTTGGCAAAGCCAATGACCAGGCCGGTGATGGATCCGGTAAGGCCGATGGCAGCCAGGGCTTTTTCTCCCAAATTGTGACTGGCAATCATGGTGTCTCCGATATTGTAGCACTGCTGAAAGAAATTGCTGATAAACAATGGTATGGCAAAAACCATAATATTCCGAAAGATGTTTCCGGTGGTCATATCCCGGGTTTTTCCTTTCTGAATAGAACTCATAACTTTTCTCCCTTCTTACTGACAGGTTTTTTCGGCGCTGATTCCATTGCGCACGTCTTATAGAATACAACTTAAAGTTTGCTTTAAGTCAAGCTTTCCCTGCAAAATTTCACAAAATTTTCACAAAATATGAAAGAAGGAGAACGGTTATTTTTTGGACACTACAGTTTTAAAATACGAAACTGATCTTTCACAAGCTTCAGCCTGGTTGCCGGATCCATTTTGGGCAGGGGCCAGGGAAGGTAATCCTTGTCTCTGGATTCCTCCGGTATTTCCGGAACAGGATAGATCTGATCCTTATGTACAGAAGGACAGTCGATCCATTTCCCGCGAAGACAGGAGAGGGAGCGGCTGAGAACCATGGAAACCGCGGATAGACCAAAATGGAAAAAATGTTCATTTTTCAGTGAAAGCAGTGGAAACGGTATCTTCATAGCTGCGGTAGCTGCCAGCATACAGGCAGAGGGCGAGCAGCATCCGGGTGTTTTATAGCGTGCGGCATCCTCCAGAATGGAAGCACAGTTTCCTACTGTGAGAAGGGGCGTTTCCATAGCGCGGATCTCCTTTTCTGTGTAAGGCTTTCCGTCCCGGTCAAACCAGTAGCGCTTTCCGCTGATGGGAACCCCTCCTCCGATAATTATTGCCAAAGGAACGGAAAAGTCCTGCTTTGGAGCATAGATCACATAGTCAAATCCGGAGCGCAGGGCATTCAGGCAGCCTCCGTCACATGCCATTTCCAGCTCCCTGGCAAGACCGGGAGTAACGGCATCCGGGCTGGTGATCCTGGGGGCATGGGGCAGACAGTGCCCTGCAAGAACCAGGATATTAGGAAAGGTTTTATGGAATTCCTCATCCATCAGGGATGGATTGGCTCTTCGGAAAGAAAAAACAGGACAGTCTCCTGTGATCTGCACATCAGGAGCGCCAAAACCTCTTTTCCTGGCTTCTGTCAGAAGAGGGATGGTATCCGGATCAATTCCCATAATGCGGGTAGCCACGGTATCGGTTTCCAGGGCATTGGTTCCGGAAATGATCACATGGGTATCCACCGGGTCTACCGGGGCAGGCGTATTTCCTTCTCCGCCGATGATCCCGTCTATAATGGTAAGATCCGGTTTTAGAAGGTAGAGAAGGTCTGCAAGCTTTTTATTAATATAGTAATTATGATTCCGCTCCCGGAGCGCATAGGGAATGGTACCCATGGCATTTTTAAATCCAAGGGTAACTCCTGTATAAAGATTGGTCTTTAATTTCGGTACGGAAATATAACAGGCACGGCCGTCCACAATATCTTTATAAAGTTCCGGGATCAGGACCTCTTTCATAACCTCTGCCTTTGGAAGGAGATAGCGTACTACAGGGCAGGTTTCCAGGGTAACGAGACCTGTGTTATGGTGTCTGGCGATTCTGTCATATCCGGCAGTTTTAAAGCTGGTGCGGGTAGGCATGGGTTTCCCGGAAGATTCTGTGATAATGATGTTTTTTTGAAACTGTTTCAGATAGGAAATAATGGCATCAAAAACCCTGGGATCCGTAGATTCCGGATAATCGCTGTCTTTCATTCCGCTTTTGTGGTATACGGAAACGAGATTGGGCTTTACGATCAGCTTTTCCGAGGACTTTAATTTCTTTGAAAAGCCGGTTTTTTGATCCAGAAGATTCAGATTCTGATAAACGGTGTGATAGATGGCTTTGATATCCTTCCGTTTGTAATATTCCGTTGTTCCGTAATTCCGGGGAAGTGCGACATAATCCCTGCGGTAGTCCATTGCAGGCGCTCCGGTAATGACAACATGAGGTTCCATGGCTCCAGTTCTCCTTTTCTTTTGATAATTCGAAAAAAGAAAAACCCAATTAAGTCTTAATGACTTAATTGGGTTCTATCAGCAGCCAGTACGGGAATCGAACCCGTGTTTTCGCCGTGAGAGGGCGACGTCTTGACCCCTTGACCAACTGGCCTTGTCCTAACCGACTTGCTTAGTATATAACACTTTAAATAAAAATGCAAGTACTTTTTTTGATTTTTTTCGTTTTTCTTTTCATTTTAAAAATACTTGCCAAATGACCCGGAAATAGGGTATCATAGTAGAACGAATGTTTGAGAAAAGAAAGGAAATGTAACCCATGGCAAAAAAACAAACTTATGATGCGGGCAGCATCTCCGTCCTGGAAGGACTGGAGGCGGTGCGGAAGCGTCCTGGTATGTATATTGGAAGTGTTTCCAGAAAAGGTCTGAATCATTTGATATATGAAATCGTAGACAATGCGGTGGATGAGCACCTGGCAGGCTATTGTGACCGGATCCATGTGATATTGGAGAAGGATGGCTCCTGCACAGTGGATGACAACGGAAGAGGGATCCCTGTAGATATGCACGAGAAGGGCGTTTCTGCAGAACGTCTGGTATTTACCACTCTTCATGCAGGAGGTAAATTTGACAATTCCGCTTATAAGACAAGCGGCGGGCTGCATGGGGTGGGTTCCTCTGTGGTAAATGCTCTCTCCACTTATCTTGATATTAAAGTGCGGCGTGACGGATATATTCATCATGACCATTATGAGAGGGGAATCCCTGTGCAGGAACTGGAGAACGGACTTCTGCCCAAAATCGGCAAAACCAAAACAACAGGAACCTGCATCAATTTTCTTCCGGATCCCGAGATCTTTGAGAAAACCAGATTTTCAGCAGCAGAGGTGAAGAGCCGTCTGCATGAGACTGCTTACCTGAATCCGAATCTGACCATCCTGTTTGAAGATCTGCGTGAGGCCCAGCCGGAGAAGATTGAGTACCATGAGCCTGACGGGATCATAGGATTTATTAAGGATCTGAATCAAAATACAGAGGTGCTTCATGAGCCGATCTATTTTAAAGGAGAGGCAGAGGGAATCCAGGTAGAGATTGCCTTCCAGTTTACCAATGAGTTCCGGGAGAATGTCCTTGGCTTCTGCAACAATATCTATAATGCAGAGGGCGGGACCCATCTCACCGGATTTAAAACCAGCTTTACCGCTGTGATGAACAGCTATGCCAGAGAAATCGGTGTACTGAAAGAGAAAGACTCCAATTTTACAGGTGCGGACATTCGAAACGGCATGACTGCGGTCGTTTCCATGAAACATCCGTCCCCCAGATTTGAGGGGCAGACGAAGACGAAGCTGGACAACCAGGATGCCGCGAAAGCTGCGAGCAAGGTGGTGGGAGAGCAGATGGTGCTGTATTTTGACCGTAATCTGGAAACGTTAAAGATCATCCTTTCCTGTGCAGAAAAAGCTGCGAAGATCCGCAAAACCGAGGAACGTGCCAAGACGAATCTTCTTACAAAACAGAAGTATTCCTTTGATTCCAACGGAAAGCTTGCCAACTGTGAGAAGAAGGATCCTTCCCTGTGTGAAATTTTTATTGTGGAGGGAGATTCTGCAGGTGGTTCCGCAAAGACAGCCAGAAACCGGAATTATCAGGCAATCCTTCCCATCAGGGGAAAAATCCTCAATGTGGAGAAAGCTTCCATTGACAAAATCCTTGCTAATGCGGAAATTAAGACGATGATCAATGCTTTTGGCTGTGGTTTTTCCGAAGGGTATGGAAATGACTTTGATATTTCCAAACTTCGCTATGATAAAATCGTGATCATGGCGGATGCGGATGTGGACGGTGCCCATATTTCCACGCTTCTTCTGACTTTGTTCTACCGTTTTATGCCGGAGCTGATATATGAAGGGCATGTATATATTGCCATGCCTCCTTTATACAAGGTAATGCCCAAAAAGGGGGCAGAGGAGTATCTTTACGATGATAAGGCCCTGGAGAAATACCGGCGTACTCATAAGCCGGGTACCTTTACCCTTCAGAGATACAAAGGTCTTGGAGAGATGGACGCAGAACAGCTTTGGGAAACCACACTGAATCCGGAGACACGTATGATGAAGCGGGTAGAGATCGAGGATGCCCGTATGGCATCCAATGTTACGGAAATTCTGATGGGAAGTGATGTCCCCCCCAGAAAGACATTTATCTATGAGCACGCACAGGATGCGGAACTGGATATTTAAGCCTGCCGCGGTGCAGGAGATAAATAGGTAACAGTTCCTCTGGCTGTGGAATTGTTATGGGAATAGAGATGAGGTAAAAAATATGGAAACAAAACAGGAAAATGTCATCCCTACTGACTATGCGGAGGTCATGCAGAAATCCTATATTGACTATGCCATGAGCGTGATCATTTCCCGTGCTCTGCCGGATGTGCGGGATGGCCTGAAACCGGTGCAGAGAAGAACCTTATATGATATGTATGAACTGGGGATTCGCTATGACAGACCCTACCGGAAATGTGCCCGTATTGTGGGAGATACCATGGGTAAATATCATCCTCACGGAGACAGTTCAATCTATGAAGCCCTGGTAGTAATGGCACAGGACTTTAAAAAAGGAAAAACCCTGGTGGACGGGCATGGAAATTTCGGCTCCATAGAAGGGGACGGCGCTGCTGCCATGCGATATACGGAGGCAAGGCTTGAGAAGCTGACCCAGGAGGTTTTTCTCAGTGATCTGGATAAAAATGTGGTGGACTTTATGCCGAATTTTGACGAGACCGAGAAGGAACCTGTGGTGCTTCCGGTCCGCATCCCCAACCTTCTGGTAAATGGTGCAGAGGGAATTGCCGTCGGTATGGCCACAAGCATTCCTCCACATAATCTTGGGGAAGTGACCGATGCGGTGAAGGCCTATATGAAGGATAACAGCATCAGCGTAAAAGGCCTGATGCGCTACATCAAGGGACCGGATTTCCCCACCGGCGGAATCGTAGTGAATAAAGACGATCTTTTAAAGATTTATGAGACAGGTGTTGGAAAACTGCGCCTGCGGGGCAGGGTAGAAGTGGAAAAACAAAAGGGCGGAAAGCTTCAGCTTGTGATCACCGAAATTCCCTTCAGCATGGTGGGAGCAAACATTGGCAAATTTTTAAATGATGTGGCATCTCTGGTAGAGACGAAAAAAACCACGGATATCGTGGACATTTCCAACCAGTCTTCCAAAGAAGGCATCCGCATCGTCCTGGAACTGAAGAAGGACACGGATGTGGAAAATCTCACCAATATGCTGTACAAAAAGACACGCCTGGAGGATACCTTCGGCGTGAATATGCTGGCAGTTGCTGACGGAAGGCCGGAAACCCTGAGCCTTAAGCAGGTGATCGAGCACCATGTGGATTTTGTATTTGAGGTGACTACCAGAAAATATACTACCCTTCTGTCCAGGGAAATGGAGAAGAAAGAGATTCAGGAAGGCCTTATTAAGGCATGCGATGTCATTGACCTGATCATTGAGATCCTGCGGGGCAGCAAGAACAGGGAGCAGGTAAAGCACTGTCTGGTGGATGGCGTAACGGAAGGAATCCGATTTAAAACGAAAGCCAGTGAGAAAGCAGCCGGAAAACTTCATTTTTCCGAACGCCAGGCATCGGCGATCCTGGAAATGCGTCTCTATAAACTGATTGGGTTGGAGATTCAGGCCCTGCAGGCGGAATATGCCGAAACCATGAAGAATATTGCCATTTACAAAGATATTCTGGACAATTACGATTCCATGGCAAATGTGATCATAAAGGATCTGGATTCCATCAAAAAGGAATATGGCACAAAACGCCGCACTTCTATTGAAAACGCCGGGGAGGCAGTTTACGAAGAGAAGAAAATGGAAGAGATGGAGGTGTGCTTCCTGATGGATCGCTTCGGCTACATGAAGCTGATCGACATGAATGCCTATGAGCGAAACAAAGAGGCTGCCCATGGGGAGAACAAATACATTTTTACCTGTATGAATACAGATAAAATCTGTATTTTTACCGATACCGGCAAAATGCACACCGTAAAAGTGGCGGATATCCCTCTTGTACGTTTCCGGGATAAAGGAACGCCTGCGGATAACCTGAGCAATTATGAGAGCGCGAAGGAACAGATGCTCTATGTCGCTCCTATGGGTCAGGTGAGCAGTTCCACTCTTTTCTTTGCTACAGCAGGTGCCATGTGCAAGCTGGTGGAGGGCACAGAGTTTGATGTGGCTAAGCGAACCATTGCCGCCACAAAACTAAACGAGAATGACCGCCTGATCTTTGTGGGAAATTCCGATGAGATGGAACAGGTCGTGCTTAAAAGCCGGGAGGGATATTTCCTGCGCTTCCTGAAAAAGGAGGTTTCCCTTATGAAAAAAGGGGCAGCGGGCGTGCGGGGAATGAAGCTTGGAGAGGGGGATTCCCTGGAAAATGCCTACCTTTTGGAAGGACATCAGGAATACGCCATTACCTATCACGATAAGCCTTACGCACTGAATAAGGTGAAGCTTGCGCGCAGGGATACCAAAGGCACAAAACCCAGATTATAAAAAATTCCTTGCTTTTCCAATACGATAGTGTTAGAATGAAGGAAACTAGATACTGAATAACTTGAGAGTGGGCCTTGGCCCACTCTTTTACATGCAGGAGGAATTCTTCTGTACAGGTTATTCATAAAGCAGAAAGGAAGGTGGGAATGATGAGCAGGCGTGAGGAATATGAGCAGAGAGCAGAGGCACTGTTGACTCCTATCGTAGACGCCAATGGTTTTGAACTGGTGGATGTGGAATATGTAAAGGAGGCAGGCGAATGGTATTTAAGGGGCTATATTGATAAGCCCGGCGGAATCACGGTGAATGACTGTGAGACTGTAAGCCGTGTGTTCAGTGACAAGCTGGATGAAGAAGACTTTATTGATGACAGCTACATTATGGAAATCAGTTCTCCGGGTCTTGACAGGCCGCTGAAGAAAGAAAAAGATTATGTAAGGAGCATGGGCAAGCTGGTGGAGATCCGTACCTACCGACCGATCGAGAAACAAAAAGAGTTTTGTGGCATATTAACCGCATATGATAGTAACAGTGTGACAATCGAAGAAGACGGAAGCCTACGGAAATTTGATAAGAAAGAAATCGCACTGATCCGTCTGGCAATCGAGTTCTAGAACAGTATTTAACAAATATTAGGAGGAAAAGAAAAAAATGAACAGAGAATTGATGGAAGCGCTGGATATCCTGGAAAAAGAAAAGAATATCAGCAAAGAAACTTTGCTGGGCGCCATCGAGCAGTCTTTGATCCAGGCCTGCAAAAACCATTTTGGCAAAGCAGACAATGTGCATGTATCCATTAATCCGGAAACAGGCGATTTTCGGGTAATGGCAGACAGAACAGTTGTAGAGTATGCAGAAGATCCGGCTCTGGAAATTTCACTTCTCGATGCCCAGAAGATAAATGCAGGCGCAGAAATCGGTGATGTCATCCAGGTGGAAATCCATTCCAAGGAATTCGGAAGAATTGCTACCCAGAACGCCAAGAACGTGATCCTTCAGAAAATTCGTGAAGAAGAGCGAAAGGTTCTGTACGACCAGTATTACGGTATAGAAAAAGAAGTGGTTACAGGTATCGTACAGCGGATCATGGGAAAAAATGTCAGTGTGAACCTGGGTAAGGCAGATGCCATCTTAAGTGAGAATGAACAGGTAAAGGGAGAAGAATTTAAGCCGACAGAACGTATCAAGGTGTATATCCTGGAAGTAAAGGATACGCCCAAGGGACCGCGAATCCTGGTTTCCAGAACACATCCGGGCCTTGTGAAACGTCTTTTTGAGTCTGAGGTTACAGAAGTGAAGGACGGTACTGTGGAAATCAAGAGCATTGCCAGAGAAGCCGGTTCCCGTACCAAGATTGCCGTATGGAGCAACAATCCGGATGTGGATCCGGTAGGTGCCTGTGTAGGCCGGAACGGAGAACGTGTCGGTGTGGTTGTAAATGAGCTGCGCGGTGAGAAGATCGATATTATTAACTGGGATGAGAACCCGGCGATCCTGATCGAGAATGCATTAAGCCCTGCGAAGGTCATTGCCGTTATGGCAGATCCGGATGATAAGACTGCACTTGTTGTGGTTCCGGATTACCAGCTTTCCCTTGCTATCGGCAAGGAAGGGCAGAATGCCCGTCTGGCAGCCCGTCTGACAGGCTTTAAGATTGACATTAAGAGTGAAACACAGGCAAGGGAGTCCGGTGATCTTTATGATTACGAGGATGAAGACGAATATTATGACGATGAGGAATACGGCAGCGAATATGAGGAAGGGGAAGAAATCCCTGCCTCGGAAGAAGTAAATGAAGAAGCCGCAGTGGAAGAAGAATGAAAACAAAAAGTAAGATTCCCATGCGCCAGTGTATCGGCTGCAGGGAAATGAAAAGTAAAAAAGAAATGATCAGGGTCTTAAAAACTGCAGAGAACGAGATCGTTCTGGATGCCACCGGTAAGAAAAACGGCCGGGGAGCTTATTTATGCTTCTCCAGAGAGTGCCTGGAAAAGGCAGTGAAAAGCCATGGACTTGAACGCTCTTTGAAGGCGCCTATTCCTGCGGGGGTTTATGAGAGCCTGAAGAAGGAGTTTGACGCGATTGAGAAACAATAAGATTCTATCATTGATAGGACTGGCAACAAAAGCCGGAAAGACTGTCAGTGGCGAGTTTTCTACGGAAAAATCGGTAAAGACAGGCAAAGGCTTTCTGGTTGTGGTTGCAGAGGATGCCTCTGAAAATACAAAAAAGAAATTTCGGAATATGTGTGAGTATTATGAAGTTCCGGTCTATTTCCTTTCAGATAAAGAAGGGCTGGGAAAGGCCATGGGAAAGGAATTCCGTGCCAGCCTTGCGATACAGGACGCCAATTTTGCGGCAGCAGTCGTGAAAGAACTGGAAAAGGAGCAGGCATAAGGAGGTAGGTAAAATGGCCGGAGTCAGAGTGCATGAGTTTGCCCGGGAACTGGGCAGACAGAACCGGGAAGTTCTGGAGTTTTTAAAAAGAAACGGAGTGGACGTCAAGAGTCATATGACAATTCTTGAGGAATCCTCCATAAAGATGTTACAAGAAAAATTTGGAAAGATGGGAAAGGAGCACATTGCCAAGGTGGATACTTCTAAAGAAGAAAAGATGGTAAACGTGAAGCCGGAAGCTGAAAAAGCGGAGGCTCCTAAAAAAAAGAAAAATATTATCCGTGTATATCACGCACAGAATGCCAGTGACGGAGGAAAGAACAGACCGAGAAGAACGGGCTCTGAAAGAAAGGGCGGCCCGAAACCTCAGGGTGCATCCGCTCAGACAGCCAGGCCGTCTGCAAAGCCTGCAGAAGCAAAGACAGCAGCACAGGCTTTGGAAAAGCCGAAAGCAGCAGAGGTAAAACCTGCACAGACCAAGGCTTCTGAAGTAAAAGCGGCAGAGACAAAGGTTCCCGAAGGAAAGACCGCAGAGAGGAAGCCTGCGGAACCGGTAAAGGCAGCAGAGCAGAAGCCTGCAGAACCGGTGAAGACAGCGGAGAAGAAAGCAGCAGAGAAGAAACCAGCAGAGCAGGTGAAAGCGGCAGAACCGGCGAAGACAGCAGAAACGAAAAAGGCACAGGAGCCGGAACGTCCGGCAAGGCCGGCTGCTTCTTCTGACCAGACCGGCAGCGGCCGTGGAGCACAGACACGCCCGGAAAACAGAGAAAACCGTGATAATCGCGACAACAGAATGAATAACCGTGACAATCGCCAGAACAGAGACGGCAGTCGGGACAATAACCGGGAAAACAACAGAGATTTCCGGGAAAGACGGGATAACAGAGAAGGCCGGGACAATCGCGGAGGAAGAGACTTCCGCAGCGGAGATAATCGAAGAAGCGGAGAGAAAAGCTTCCAGAGCCGTCCGGGTCAGGACCGTCCGTTCAGAGGCGGAGAGGGAAGCGGGCGTCCGGCAAGAAGCAGTGACGGACAGAGCCGTCCGCCAAGACAGGGAGATAACGGAAACCGTCCTCCAAGAGGAAACGGACGTCCACAGGGAGGCCAGGAACGGTCAGAAGGAAGAGGGGACGGCGGAAGATTCGGCGGCGGTCAGAACCGTCCGGGCCAGAACCGCGGCGGCCAGCGCCAGGGAACCAGGAGAAATGACAGTGAAGTGGTATTCACTCCTGAACTTACCAAAACATCCAAAGACAGCAAGCGGGAAAGAGACAGAGAAGGCAAAAATAAGAAAAAAGATTTTGAAAAATCTGCAAATACAGGGCACAGACCAAATCAGAACAGCCGTAAAAGCGGCGTGAAGCTGCCTAAGGCACTGCAGAAGCCGGTACCGCAGCCGAAGCAGGAAGAGAAGAAACCGGAGGTTAAGGAAATTACCCTTCCGGAGACCATGACCATCCGTGAACTTGCGGAAGCCATGAAGATGCAGCCTTCCGCAATTGTGAAGAAACTGTTTATGCAGGGAATCATGGTTACGGTGAACCATGAGATTGATTTTGAAAAAGCACAGGAAATTGCCTTGGAATATGATATTATCGCAGAACAGGAAGAAAAGGTAGATGTGATCGAAGAACTTCTGAAAGAGGAAGAAGAAAAGGAAGAGGATATGGTTCCAAGACCTCCTGTAGTTTGTGTTATGGGTCATGTTGACCATGGTAAGACCACCCTTCTGGATGCCATCCGTAATACGAATGTTACCAGAGGCGAGGCAGGCGGTATTACCCAGCACATTGGTGCCTATGTGGTAAAAATCAATGACCAGAAGATCACATTTTTGGATACCCCTGGCCATGAAGCCTTTACAGCAATGCGTATGCGCGGCGCCAATGCCACAGATATCGCAGTTCTGGTAGTCGCTGCAGACGATGGTGTGATGCCTCAGACAGTAGAAGCTATCAGCCATGCAAAAGCAGCAGGGGTTGAGATCATTGTTGCCATTAATAAGATCGATAAGCCAAGTGCCAATATCGAGAGAGTAAAACAGGAACTTTCCGAATACGAACTGATTCCGGAAGACTGGGGCGGAAGTACCGTCTTTGTCCCTGTATCAGCTCATACAGGAGAAGGAATTGATAACCTTTTGGAAATGATCCTTCTGACCGCAGAGGTTTGCGAGCTGAAAGCAAATGCGAAGCGTGCGGCAAGAGGTCTGGTGATCGAAGCGAAGCTTGACAAGGGCAAGGGCCCGGTTGCGACCATCCTGGTACAGAAGGGTACGCTTCATGTGGGTGATTTTATTGCAGCAGGTGCATGCTGCGGTAAAGTACGTGCCATGATGGATGATAAGGGACGCCGTGTAAAAGAGGCAGATCCGTCCACTCCGGTAGAAATCCTTGGACTTGGGGATGTTCCCAATGCAGGAGAGATCATTATGGCCTTTGACAGTGACAAAGAGGCGAAGAACTTTGCAGGTGCATTTGTGTCTGAGAACAAGAACCGTCTTCTGGAGGAGACCAGGAGCAAAGGCAAGCTTTCTCTGGATAATCTGTTTGACCAGATTCAGGCAAGCGATCTGAAAGAGCTTCCGATCATTGTAAAAGCAGACGTACAGGGTTCTGTGGAGGCAGTGAAACAAAGCCTTCTCAAGCTGTCCAATGAGGAAGTTGTGGTGAAGGTGATCCACGGCGGTGTTGGTGCCATCAACGAGTCGGATGTTTCCCTTGCAGCGACCTCCAATGCCATCATTATCGGATTCAATGTCCGTCCGGATGCAACGGCCAAACAGCTTGCAGAGCAGGAGGGCGTAGATCTTCGTCTGTATAAGGTTATTTACCAGGCAATCGAAGATGTGGAATCTGCCATGAAGGGTATGCTGGATCCGGTATATGAAGAAAAAGTGATCGGCCATGCAGAGGTACGCCAGCTCTTTAAGGCTTCCGGCGTGGGAACCATTGCAGGAAGCTATATTCTGGATGGTATATTCCAGAGAAACTGTAAGGTTCGTATCAGCAGAGAGGGTGAGCAGATCTTTGAGGGCGAGCTCGGATCTCTGAAGCGCTTCAAGGATGATGTAAAAGAAGTGAAGGCAGGATACGAGTGCGGTCTTGTATTTGCCGGATTCAATGATGTAAAAGAAGAGGATCATGTAGAAGCTTATATTATGGTGGAAGTACCAAGATAGAATATGCAAACAGGAGTGAGACAGAATGAGAAAAAACAGCATTAAGAATACGCGAATCAATGGCGAGGTGCAGAAGGAACTCAGTGCTGTTATCCGCAGTGAAATCAAGGATCCACGTATTCATCCCATGACGTCTGTCATGGCTGTGGAAGTGGCTCCGGATTTAAAAACATGTAAGGCATATATCAGTGTTCTCGGGTCAAAAGAGGCAAAGGAAAATACGATCCGGGGCTTAAAGAGCGCAGAAGGCTATATCCGCCGTCAGCTTGCGAAAAATCTGAACCTGCGCAACACTCCGGAGATCCGTTTTATTCTGGATGAATCCATTGAATACGGAGTCCATATGTCAAAAATGATCGATGATGTGACCAGCAGAGATGAAACTTTGCGGGAAGAATCTGATGGAGAAAAACAATAGAGTTTTGTTGTGGCTGACATAGGAGGTAAACATGAAAAATATTTCAGAAGTATTGGAACATGTAAAGACCATGGGAATTGCAGGTCATGTCCGTCCGGATGGTGACTGTGTTGGCTCGTGTATGGCCTTGTATCTCTATATGAAGAAATATTATCCGGATATCCAGGTAGATGTCTATCTGGATCATCCGAAGCCAATTTTTTCTCATATTGCCTGTATTGATGAATTTAAAACAGAAGCAGAGGGAGAGAAGACCTATGATCTGTTTGTGACCTGTGATGTCAGTGCCAGAGAACGTCTGGCAGTGGCGTCGGAATATTTTGACAGGGCGAAGAAGACCGTATGCATTGATCATCATGTGAGCAACAAAGGATTTGCGCAGGTGAATCACGTGCGGGGAGAGGTAAGCTCTGCATGTGAGGTGCTTTACGGACTTCTGGATCCGGAGAAAGTAACGGTAGAGGTCGCGACTGCAATCTATACCGGAATGGTTCATGATACAGGTGTGTTCCAGTATTCATCCACCTCACCGGAAACCATGCGGATTGCCGGTGAACTGATGAAAACGGGGTTCAATTTCAGCCGTATCATTGATGAATCCTTTTACGAAAAAACGTATATTCAGAACCAGGTTATGGGGCGTGTGCTTGCAGAAAGCATTATGCTTCAGGACGGAAAGTGCATTGTAGGTTATATGCGCAAAAAGGATCTGGAGTTTTATGGTGTGGACGGCAAGGATCTGGACGGGATCGTAAGCCAGCTTCGCTTGACCAGGGGCGTGGAAGTTGCCATTTTTCTATATGAAGTGGAAACACAGAACTTTAAGGTTTCCCTGCGCTCCAATGGAAAGATTGATGTAAGCAAGGTTGCCGTTTATTTTGGCGGCGGCGGGCATACCCGTGCTGCCGGATGCGATATGAGCGGTTCTATGTATGATGTTGTGAATAACATTACAGCAGAGATCGAACGGCAGATGATTATGATGCAGGAGGCATAATGGACGGAATACTGATCATTCGCAAGGAAAAGGGGTATACTTCCCATGATGTGGTAGCGAAGCTTCGGGGAATCCTCCATATGAAAAAAATCGGACATACCGGTACCCTTGACCCTGACGCAGAGGGTGTTCTGCCCGTTGCCCTCGGGAAAGCCACAAGGCTTGTGGAAATGCTGACAGAAAAAGAAAAGACCTATGAGGCAGTACTGCACCTTGGAATAGAAACGGATACCCAGGATGTCACAGGAACCGTGCGCAGGAGAAGTGAAGTCTGCGTGACCGAAAAAGAAACGGAACAGGCAATCTTAAGTTTCCTTGGCAATCAGATGCAGATACCGCCCATGTATTCCGCTCTGAAAGTAGGGGGCAGAAAATTGTACGAGCTTGCAAGAGAAGGAAAAGAAATCGAAAGAGAAGCCAGGCCCGTTCATTTTTCCTGCATAGAAATCCTGGAGATGAACCTGCCTCTTGTACGCTTTCGCGTAACCTGCAGCAAAGGGACTTATATTCGTACCCTGTGCCATGATATTGGAGAGAAGCTGGGCTGCGGCGGATGTATGGAATCCCTGCTGCGCACCAGATCAGGAAGATTCGGGATCGAGGAGAGCGTGACTCTTGAAAAAGTGCAGGAAGCAGTTGAGGAAGGCAGTATTTCTGACCTGGTGATCGGGATAGAAGAGATATTGTCCGACTACCCGAGAATATCCTCTGTTCCGGAAGGAGACAGGCTTCTTTTTAATGGAAATCCTCTTCACGAGGGGCTGGTAAAGGACGGTCACAGGGAAACGGTACGGATGTGCACCTCAGAAGGAACATTTGCAGGAATTTACCGCTGGGATAAAAAACGCCAAAGCTATGTTCCTGTGAAGATGTTTCTTTAAAGCGATGTGACTGCAGACGACATAAGGAGTAAGACATGGAATATTTGCGAATTCAGGAGGAGTTTCCGCGGCTGTCAGGAAGTGCAGTGACTTTGGGAAAATTTGACGGTGTGCACCGCGGACATGAAAAGCTGGTGGAAAAGATCCTGAAACAGAAGGAAAATGGTGCAAAAGCGGTCCTTTTTGCTTTTCTGACATCCAGCCAGATGATCCTGACCTGTGAGGAGCGGGAAGACTTTCTTAAGAGGATGGGAGTGGATATTCTTCTGGAATGCCCTCTGAATGACAGAATCAGGCATATGAAAGCGGAGACGTTTGTAAAAGAAATTTTAGTAGGGGATCTTCATGCCGTTTACGTGGCTGTGGGAGAGGACTTCCGGTTTGGATATGAGAGAAAGGGAACTCCGGAACTCCTTGCGGAACTTGGGAAAAAATACGGCTTTTCTGTGGAGATCCTTCCCAAGGAGATGCAGGGAGACCGAAAGATCAGCAGCACCTACGTGAGGGAAGAACTGAAAAAAGGAAGAATGGAAAAAACAGCCTCTCTTCTTGGGAGAAATTTTTCTGTAAAAGGAATTGTGGAGCATGGCAGAGGAATCGGGCATAAGGTTCTTTTTCCCACAGTCAATCTCATTCCCCCTCCTGATAAGCTGATGCCGCCCAAGGGAGTCTATGTATCGCGGAGCAGATTCGGAGAGAGAATTTTTCCTGGGATTACCAATGTGGGGTATAAGCCGACAGTAGGAGAAAAATTTCTGGGAGTAGAAACCTACCTTTTTGACTGTGATGAGGATCTGTATGGGCAGGAATGTGTAGTGGAATTCCTGAAATTCCAGCGCCCGGAGCAAAAATTTCCTTCTTTTGAGGCATTGAGATGCCAGATGCAGAAGGATGTGGAAAAAGGAAAACAGTACTTTAAGGAAAATCCGGTAGACAAATCAGAGATTTTAGGATATAGTTAAAAATAGAGCGCGTAAACAAAAGAGAATAAGGGAGATAGTTAAGGAATGCTAGAGATAATTCTTGGATTAATGGGAGGTCTTGGCCTCTTTTTGTATGGAATGAAGCTGATGAGTGACGCTCTGGAAAAAGCGGCCGGTGCCAAGATGAGAAGTATTCTTGAGTTTTTTACCAAGACACCTCTTCGCGGAATCCTGGTGGGTACTGTATTTACGGCAGTCATTCAGTCTTCCAGTGCTGCTACGGTAATGACTGTCAGCTTTGTGAACTCGGGGCTGATGAATTTGTATCAGGCTGCAGGCGTGATCATGGGTGCGAACATCGGTACCACGGTGACTTCCCAGTTGATTTCATTTAACCTGTCCGCATTTGCCCCGGTGATCGTGATGGCAGGAATCGTGATGGTGATGTTCTGTAAGAAGAACAAGGTGCAGAGAGTCGGGGAGGTACTGCTGGGATTCGGTATCCTGTTTATGGGGCTGAATACCATGTCTGCTTCCATGTCGGTCCTTCGGGAATCTCCCAGGGTCGTTGAGATCATGGGATCACTGAGCAATCATTTTATAGCCCTTCTGGTGGGGATTATTGTAACTGCGGTTCTGCAGAGTTCCTCTGCAACAGTCGGTATTATTCTGCTGCTTGCACAGCAGGGACTGCTTGATATCCGAATCTGTCTTTTTATCATTTTGGGATGTAATATCGGTGCATGTGTATCTGCGCTGCTTGCAGGCTTAAGCGGCAAGCGTGACGCCAAGAGAGCATCGCTGATCCATCTTCTGTTTAATATCATTGGTACGATTCTGATGTATTTGGTATTTACCCTGGCAATGGAGCCTGTAGTACACTTTATCGGAAGTATTTCCGGTATGGATCCGGGACGGGAAGTGGCAAATGCACACACACTGATCAAGATCGTGGAGGTAATTGCTCTTGCTCCGTTTATTAAACAGATCGTAAAGCTCACCGGCTTTTTTGTACGGGGCGAGGAGACCAGGGCAGGAGAAGAAGGCTTCGAACTTCAGTACATTGGCAAAAAATCTGTATTTTCTCCTACCACGGCTGTGTTTGATGCTACGAGAGAGATGGAGCGCATGGGCCAGATGGCGATTATGAATCTGGAACGTGCCATGAATGCGCTGATTACTTTGGATGAAAATGATATCAAAGAGGTTTATCAGGTAGAAAAGAAGATCGACTTTTTGAATCACGCGATCACAAACTATCTGGTAAAGATCAACCAGACTTCTCTGCCCATTGATGATAAGCAGAGCATTGCAGGTCTTTTCCACGTAGTGAATGATGTGGAACGAATTGGTGACCATGCAGAGAACATTGCAGATGCTGCCGTCAGCAGGCTGGAGAGAAAAATTGAATTCAGCGAACAGGCAAAGAAAGAACTTTCCGGCATGCTGGATAAAGTAATTAAGATCACTACATATGCTTTGGATATGTTCTCCCATAATAACCAGGAACATATGGAAGAAATCCTGGAACTGGAGGACCTGGTGGATGAGGCGGAAAGAGAGCTTCAGGAATCCCATATTCAGCGTCTGACCCGCAATGAGTGTACAGCAAGCGCAGGAATGATGTTTTCCGATATTATTTCCGGCCTGGAGCGTGTATCTGATCATGCGACCAATATTGCATTTTCTCTGATGGAAGAGGATCCGGTGGAACAGCAGAAGGAGCAGAGAGCACAGGCGGCAGGCAGATAAGGATGGAATAAATTTTGTGCAGATTCCGAAAAAAACAGTTTACACAAATTTGGTTCTGTGCTATACTAGTCAAGGTTACAATTCAGCCCATATTCGGAGATCGGAGACTCCGACCATTTCTTAATATGCGGCGATCATTAAGAATTTAAGGAGGAAATCAGAATGATTTCAAAAGAAAAAAAACAGGCAATTATGAAAGAATATGCAAGATGCGAAGGTGACACAGGTTCACCGGAAGTACAGGTTGCAGTTCTTACAGCAAGAATTCAGGAACTTACCGAGCATTTACAGACACATCACAAAGACCATCATTCCAGACGCGGACTTCTGAAAATGGTAGGACAGAGACGTGGACTGTTAGCTTACCTGAAGAAAACTGACATTGAAAGATACCGTGCACTGATTGAAAAGTTAGGTTTAAGAAAGTAATTAGTATGCGGAGTGGGGCGGATATCCATCCGCCCCATTTTTACAGCAGACAGAAGTATTTTCGTTACTTTCACACGGCACGATCCCGCGAGGTATTTTGTTACTGGGAACGGAGTGAACAGTAACGTATTTTCCGAGACTACTGAAAAGCCCGCTTAGAAAGAATCCCCTGTTTAAACGGGTTTTTCAGTTGTTTCGGACTTCTGTTCCCTATACTAATTATCAAAATTATAATCATGAAGGAGAAAAAACATGTACAAAAGTTATTCCATGGAATTAGCCGGAAGAACCTTGACAGTTGACGTTGGCCGTGTTGCTAAGCAGGCCAATGGAGCTGCTCTTATGCATTACGGTGAAACCACTGTATTATCTACAGCTACCGCATCCAAGGAGCCGAGAGAAGGAATTGATTTCTTCCCCTTAAGCGTTGAGTATGAAGAAAAAATGTATGCGGTAGGCAAGATCCCGGGAGGATTTAATAAAAGAGAAGGAAAGGCAAGCGAGCATGCGATTCTGACTTCCCGTGTAATTGACCGTCCAATGCGTCCGCTGTTTCCGAAGGACTACAGAAATGACGTAACGCTGGTAAATATGGTCATGTCTGTGGATGCGGAGTGTAATCCGGAAATCCCTGCCATGCTGGGGTCTTCGATTGCAACCTGCATTTCCGATATTCCCTTTGACGGCCCGTGTGCTACCACACAGGTAGGCCTGATCGACGGAGAGTTTGTCATTAACCCGACCCTTGCACAGAAGGATATTTCCGATCTGCAGCTTACGGTTGCTTCCACCAGGGAGAAAGTCATCATGATCGAAGCCGGTGCGAAGGAAATCCCGGAGGATCAGATGATCGAAGCCATTTACAAGGCTCATGAAGTAAATCAGGAGATCATTGCATTTATTGATAAGATCGTTGCAGAATGCGGCAAAGAAAAGCATTCTTACGAATCCTGTGCAGTTCCGGAAGAACTCTTCGAGGCTATGAAGAAAGTAGTTACTCCGGAAGAAATGGAAGTTGCCGTTTTCTCCGATGATAAGCAGACCAGAGAAGAAAACATCCGTGAGGTAACAGCGAAACTCCAGGAAGCATTTGCAGATAATGAGGAGTGGCTTGCTGTACTTTCCGAGGCTGTTTACCAGTACCAGAAAAAGACTGTCCGCAAGATGATCTTAAAGGATCATAAGAGACCGGACGGGCGTGCTATTACCCAGATCCGTCCTCTGGCAGCAGAGGTGGATATTATTCCGAGAGTCCATGGTTCCGCTATGTTTACCCGTGGACAGACCCAGATCTGTACAGTGACGACACTGGCACCTCTGGCAGATGCGCAGAAAGTGGACGGCCTGGATGAGTTTGAAACTTCTAAGAGATATATGCACCATTATAATTTCCCGTCCTATTCCGTAGGCGAAACAAAGCCTTCCAGAGGACCGGGACGCCGTGAGATCGGTCACGGAGCACTGGCTGAGAGAGCTCTTGTTCCTGTTCTTCCTACAGAGGAAGAATTCCCCTATGCGATCCGTACCGTATCTGAGACATTTGAATCTAACGGATCCACCTCTCAGGCAAGTATCTGTGCATCCACCATGTCCCTGATGGCAGCAGGTGTGCCCATCAAAAAGCCGGTTGCAGGTATTTCCTGCGGTCTGGTCACAGGGGAAACCGATGATGACTATATTGTACTGACAGATATTCAGGGCCTGGAAGACTTCTTTGGAGATATGGACTTTAAGGTTGCAGGTACGCATGACGGTATCACAGCAATCCAGATGGACATTAAGATCCATGGACTGACAAGACCGATCGTGGAAGAAGCCATCAGAAGAACGAAAGAGGCAAGAGAATATATTCTTACGGAAGTGATGGAGAAATGCATTGCAGCTCCCCGTGAGAGTGTAGGCAAATATGCTCCGAAGATCATTCAGATCCAGATCGATCCTCAGAAGATCGGTGATGTAGTGGGACAGAGAGGAAAGACCATTAATACCATTATTGAGCGTACCGGCGTGAAGATCGACATCACAGATGACGGTGCAGTATCCATTTGCGGCGTAGAGCAGAAGAGCATGGATGAGGCAGCACGCATGGTAGAGATCATTGCCACGGATTTTGAAGCAGGACAGATCTTCACCGGAAAGGTTGTCAGCATTAAAGAATTCGGTGCATTTATTGAATTTGCACCCGGCAAAGAGGGAATGGTCCACATTTCCAAGATTTGTAAAGAGAGAATCAATCGTGTAGAAGACGTTCTCACACTGGGCGATAAAGTAAAAGTCATCTGCCTTGGAAAAGACAAGATGGGAAGAATCAGCTTCAGTATGAAGGACGTACCGGAAGAAGCTTAAAGACTATGAGATATCATAATATTACCAAGGACGATATGCTGAATGGAGACGGCCTTCGTGTGGTTCTATGGGTGGCAGGATGCAGTCACTGCTGCAGAGAGTGCCAGAATCCCATTACGTGGGACAGCAATGGAGGACTTCCCTTTACAGATGCAGAGCGTAAAGAAATTTTTGAGGAACTGGACAAGGATTATATCAGCGGGATCACATTTTCAGGCGGAGATCCCCTGCACCCTGCAAATATCACGGAGGTAACTGCCCTTGCAAAAGAAATCCGAAGGAAATACCCGGAAAAAACCATCTGGCTGTATACCGGGGCTCTTTGGGAGGAAATCCAGGGGGAGGAAATCATCAAGTATCTGGATGTATGCGTAGACGGAGAATTTGTGGTGGAGAAGAAGGATCCTCTTTTGAAATGGAAAGGCTCCGCTAACCAGCGCGTGATCAATGTACCTGCCACTTTGGAGAAGGGGAACATTGTCCTGCACACAGATTAGGAGGAATTATGCAGAGAATCGCCAGATTTCATAAAGTAAGTGAAGAGAGATTTGTTGCAGACTGGATGGACACTTTTGGGAACGCTTCCGAGGAGGAGGCCCGGGCGGTTTATGAGAAGATCCGTCTTCCCAGAAGGGCTACTGCAGGAAGCGCAGGATATGACTTTTTCTCTCCGGCGGACTTTGTTCTGGAACCGGGGGAAACCATTAAGATTCCGACAGGCGTCCGCGCGGAAATGAAGCAGGAGTGGGTGCTGAAATGCTATCCCAGAAGCGGTCTGGGCTTTAAGTACCGCCTGCAGTTAAATAATACGGTTGGGATTATTGACAGCGATTATTTCTATTCTGATAATGAAGGTCATATTTTTGCAAAGCTGACGAATGACACAAAAGAAGGAAAGACGGTTTCCATTCCGGCAGACAGCGGATTTATGCAGGGAATTTTTGTAGAGTACGGAATTACAGAAGACGATGATGTAACAGAGGTACGAAACGGCGGCTTTGGAAGCACAACAAAATAAAATGAAAAAGGGCAGAGACAAGAGGGATTTCCCCAAGGTCTCTGCCTTTTTCTTATCCGCTTCCTATTCCAAAGGTTCCCCTGCTGCTTCTGCATTTCTGGCATTGGAAAGAATGGTGTCGAAGGCGTCTGCCGCTTTGGCGTATTCTTCATCATCCTCAATATTGGCCAGCATGGGATCTCCCTCTTCCGTACGGGAGAAGGCATAGAGATAAACCTCTCCTGACTGGTTCTGACCGTTTTCATCCAGAGGAAGGAGGGCGATATATTCCTTCTCCGCTACCGGAAAGATGGTCAGGATGGCACATTCTACCTCCGTATCATCCTCCATAGTGAGGGTGATGGTGTGATGCTCTTCATTACTGCCGCATCCGCCGCCGCAGGAAGCACAGTCGCCGGCAGTACACCCGCAGGAATCGTCACATAATTCTTTATTCATATCGTCAGTCATAAAATGTTCCTCGCTTTGTATTTGTTCTGATCAGGTCACATTGTAACAGAAATATGAAGAGATTGCAATAAAATCCTGTTCTGTGGTATAATGAAAATACGTATGGAGAGATAGATATACAGAGGAGAGACAGAATGAAATTCATTTCATGGAATGTAAACGGAATCAGAGCCTGTTTGACAAAGGGATTCGAAGAGCGTTTCCGGGAGCTGGACGCGGATATTTTCAGTCTGCAGGAGACGAAATGTCAGCAAGGACAGGTGAAACTGGAACTTGACGGATATTACCAGTACTGGAATTACGCAAACAGGCGGGGATATTCCGGCACCGCTATTTTTACAAAAAGAAAGCCTTTATCTGTAACTTATGGTATTGGAATCGAAGAACATGATAAAGAAGGACGGGTTATTACGCTGGAATTTGAGGATTTCTATTTTGTAACGGTTTATACCCCCAATTCCCAGAGGGAACTTCAGCGTCTTTCTTATAGAATGGAATGGGAACGGGACTTTTTACAGTACCTTCTGGCTCTTCAGGAGAAGAAGCCGGTGATCTGTTGCGGAGATATGAATGTGGCTCATCGGGAAATTGATTTGAAGAACCCGAAAACCAACCGCAATAACGCAGGATTTACAGAGCAGGAGCGCGCCTGCTTTACGAAGACTCTGGAGAGCGGCTTTGTGGATACCTTCCGTTATTTTTACCCTGATCTGGAAGGGGCATATTCCTGGTGGTCCTATCAGTTCCATGCCAGAGAGAAGAATGCCGGATGGAGAATTGATTATTTTATCGTATCACAATCGCTGAAGAAACGTCTGGAAAGTGCTGCAATTCACGGAGATATTATGGGCTCGGATCACTGCCCTGTTGAACTGCAGCTGAAATAAGGGAGGGCACTTTATGGAAGCATGGAAAAAGATTCGCGTCATGCCGGGGTACCCCCTGGTACTTGGGGCAAATAAGATGGCGGATGGATATAATTTTGCTCTGGAAATCCCCAGGGAGAAACAGGCTTCTCTTTTGCTGTACTATAAGAAATCAGATGAACCTTCCATAGAGATCCCTTTTGGAAAAGAGCCTGAGGCAGGAAGTGTCAGGACTCTGTTTCTGAAGGGATTTAAGGCAAAGGATTATGAATACAATTATTCTGTTGACGGAAAGATCCTTAAGGACCCTTATGCGTACCGTATTTCCGGAAGAGAACAGTTCGGTATGCCTATGGATGGAGAACATGTCCATAAAATCCGCTGCGGATTTCTCTCAGAAAAGCCGTATGACTGGGAGGATGATTCCGCCCCGGGAATCCCCTACGAGGATATGATTTTATATAAGCTCCATGTAAGGGGCTATACGAAACAGGCGAAGCTTTCCCCCGGAAAAAAAGGAACTTTTTGCGGGCTGATGGAGATGATTCCTTACCTGAAGGATCTGGGAGTGAATGCAGTGGAACTGATGCCTGCCTATGAATTTTTTGAGGTTCCTTCTGTGGGGGAGAACAGCGGGATGGTTTCCCAAAAAAGAAAAGAAAAACTGAATTTCTGGGGATATCTGCCTGGCTTTTACTTTGCACCGAAGCAGGCTTATTGTGCGTCCAGGGAGCCGGAGCGGGAGTTCCGGGATCTGGTAAAGGCATTTCATAAAGCAGGAATGGAATGTATCATGGAATTTTATTTTCAAAAGGAGGCCAATCCATCTGCGGTACTTCGGGCGCTTCAGTTCTGGAAACTGTATTATCATGTGGATGGATTTCATCTTTTGGGCGAGGGCGTTCCTGCGAATCTTCTTCTAAAAGACGGAATTTTGTCAGAAACGAAGCTGATGCTGGATAATGTTCCAGCATGGGACATTCCGGAAGAGCATCTGGCTTATGGAAGATACCTTGCGGAATATAACCCCGGATTCCTTCAGGATATGAGACGCTTTTTAAAGAGTGATGAAGGAATGCTGAATGCAGTCTCCTACAGAATCAAAGAGAATTTTCATACCCATGGGGTGATTCACTATATGGCCTGTCAGGATGGATTTACTCTGGCAGATACCGTGTCCTATAATTATAAGCATAATGAGGAGAATGGGGAAAACAACCAGGATGGAAGCAGCTTTAATTATTCCTGGAACTGTGGTGTGGAAGGACCAAGCCGCAGGAGTGCGGTCATTCGCAGCAGGGAACGGCAGATGCGCAATGCATTTCTGATGCTTCTTTTAAGCCAGGGAGTTCCCATGATCTATGGCGGGGATGAAATCGCCAATTCCCAGGGAGGAAACAATAATGCTTATTGCCAGGACAATCCGGTTGGTTGGATTGACTGGAAGGGACTGAAAAAACAGGAAAAGCTTCTTCAGTTTGTAAAGGATGCCATTGCCTTCCGCAAAGAGCATCCTGCGCTGCATCAGGGAAAAGAATTGAAGGGGGTGGACTATCTTGCCAAAGGCCTCCCGGATATTTCTTTTCATCAGGAGCGGGCATGGTATTGCAGTTATGAAAATACTTCCCGGCTTCTGGGCGTGATGTATTGCGGCGCTTATGGGAAGAAAGAGGACCATAGCCCGGATGAGGCTGTTTATATTGCCTATAATTTCCACTGGGAGAACCGGAAGATCGCACTTCCCAATCTTCCCAAAGGAACCGTCTGGAAAAAGGTGATAGATACCTATGATGCTTCCGGCAGCTTCCACGAATCAGAGGAAAGCTATGAGAAAAATATCGAAATCATGCCCCGCACCATTGTGGTGCTTCTGGGCAGGCAGGAGGCATAGGATGAAGGCATGGCAGCATTTTAAAACCATTACCGGGCATAAATTTCTGGTCATGCAGTACTGCTTCCGGATCGGCTTATATAAGCAGGGACTTCTTCATGACCTGTCAAAGTATTCTCCTACGGAGTTCCTGGTAGGATGCAGATATTATCAGGGAACCAGAAGCCCGAACAATGCGGAGCGGGAGAAGACCGGTGTATCTATGTCCTGGCTTCATCACAAAGGCCGGAATCGTCATCATTTTGAATACTGGGTGGATTATTCCCTGGATGGAGAGCATGTGATCATGGGAGCCAGGATGCCGAAAAAATATGTGGCAGAGATGGTCATGGACAGGATCAGCGCTTCCCGCATCTATCTGGGAGATGCCTATACAGACCGGGAGCCGCTGAAATATTTTATGAAAAGCAAGGAAAAGCTGTGGTTTATTCACCCCGAAACAAAACGGGATCTGGAAGCGCTTCTCAGGATCCTGGCAGATCACGGGGAGAAGAAAACACTTCATTATATCAAACATGTTTATTTAAAAAATCTTTGAAACGATGAACAGAAAGCGGGTGTCTATATTGAAGAAATATGATTATCTAATCGTAGGTGCCGGATTGTTTGGCGCTGTTTTTGCACATGAGGCTGTAAAGCATAACAAGACCTGTCTTGTGATCGATAAACGTGACCATATCGGCGGGAATATTTATACAGAAGAAGTGGAAGGAATCCAGGTGCATCGTTACGGTGCCCATATTTTCCATACTTCCAATAAAAAGGTCTGGGATTATGTAAATGAATTTGCGGAGTTTAATCATTTTGTAAATTCTCCCATTGCTGTTTATAAGGAAGAACTTTACAATCTGCCGTTTAATATGAATACGTTCCATCAGCTCTGGGGCGTGCGCACTCCTGCAGAGGCGCAGGCGAAGATCCGGGAACAGATCACCAGGATGCACATTACCCATCCAAGGAATCTGGAGGAACAGGCACTTGCGCTGGTTGGACAGGATGTTTACGAAAAACTGATCGAGGGTTATACCAGAAAGCAGTGGGGAAGGGAATGCAAGGATCTGCCTTCCTTTATCATCAAGCGTCTTCCCCTTCGCTATACTTATGATAATAACTATTTTAAAGATCCCTACCAGGGAATTCCCAAAGGCGGCTATACCCGTATTGTGAAGAAACTCCTGGAGGGCGTACAGGTGGTTTTAAACACGGATTTCTTTGCAAATCGCCAGGAATTGGAAGCAAAAGCGGATAAGGTCTTGTTTACCGGCATGATCGACGCTTATTATGACTTCTGCTACGGAGAACTGGAATACCGTTCTCTTCGTTTTGAAACAGAAATCATGGATATGGAGAATTATCAGGGAAATGCAGTGGTGAACTACACGGATTATGATGTTCCCTACACCAGAGTGATCGAGCATAAGCATTTTGAATTCGGCACACAGCAAAAGACGGTTGTTACCAGAGAATACTCGGCAGAATGGAAACCTGGCGCAGAGCCTTATTATCCCATCAATGACCCGAAAAACGACGAGCTGTTTGCAAAATATGAACAGCGTGCCCTGAAAGAGGAGAAGGTTCTCTTTGGCGGACGGCTGGGAATGTACCGTTATATGGATATGGATAAGGTGATCGAGGAGGCTCTTAATCTGGCGGAAACAGAACTGAGCTACGAAGCATAAAAGGAATGCTGGAAGGAGAAAATAAGATGGATACACCGATCATTGCGGCTTACTATCGTGAGAGCGATCCGCTGAAAAGAAAGAAGCTTTTGGAAAAGGCTGTGGCTTCCGGAGAGGATACGGAGGAAAATGCCGTCCGAAGAGAAATCTGGGAGACCAGATACGGGAATGGAACGGACGGGGGCAAAACGGAGCGGGCGGATAACTTTATGGCGCTGTGGATGACCCTGGAATTTCATCGTGATGCAGACAAAAAGTGGTTTGCCATTAAGCGGGCCAGAAAAGAAATCATGAAGCATCTGGAACTGCTTAAATTCCAGGAACTGTCCGGCAGAAGCGAAATGCACAGAGAACTGCTTTACAGGGAATGCGTCCATCTGGTGACGGTCTACATGGAACTTTGTGAAAAGGACAAATCCTATAATAATCTGCTCTGCGGCCTGGTCAGCATGAGCAAAGAGCGCTCCAGAGAAAAACTTCAGGAGGATCTCTTAAGTACTGCAGTACGGCTTCCTGCCGCCCTTCAGCTGGAAAAAGAACTGGAGCTTTTGACAAAGGCGGCAAAAGAGGTATATGACCGGAATTTTGCTTTGGAAGAAGAACCGTAATGAAGTGAAGCGTTACCATAAATCATCAATTGGAGGAAAGAATGAGAATAGAAGCATTGACTGCATACGAAATAATCAGACAGGAAGATTTGACAGACATTCATTCCGTTGGCTGGCTTTTGCGTCATAAAAAAACAGGGGCCAGAGTGATGGCAATCGAGAATGAGGATGAGAATAAGGTTTTCAATATTGCTTTCCGCACACCGCCCAAAAACAGCACCGGTGTGGCACATATTCTGGAACACAGCGTACTGTGCGGCTCCCGGAAATTTCCGCTGAAGGATCCTTTTGTGGAATTGGTAAAAGGATCCCTGAATACGTTTTTGAATGCAATGACTTATCCGGACAAAACATGCTATCCTGTGGCCAGCTGCAATGACCAGGATTTCCAGAACTTGATGCATGTTTATCTGGATGCTGTTTTTTATCCCAATATTTATCAAAGGGAGGAAATTTTCCGTCAGGAGGGCTGGAGCTATCACCTGGAAAAACCGGAAGGGCCTCTGACGTATAATGGGGTTGTTTACAATGAAATGAAAGGAGCGTTTTCTTCCCCGGATGAAGTTCTGGAAAGAGAAATCATGAATTCCCTGTTCCCGGATACTTCTTATGGATGTGAGTCAGGAGGAAATCCGGAGAATATTCCGGAGCTTTCTTATGAGGAATTCCTGGATTTTCACAGGAGATATTATCATCCCTCCAACAGTTATATTTATCTATACGGAAATATGGATATGGCGGAAAAACTGGAATTTATTGACAGGGAATATCTTTCTGCATTTGAATCCCTCACTGTGGATTCCGGGATAAAGGAACAGAAAGCCTTTGACTCCGTAAGGAATCTGACTATGGAGTATCCTATTTCTGAAAATGAAAGCCTGAAGGACAATACCTATCTTTCTTACAGCCGGGTTGTGGGAAATTCCCTGGATATGGTGCTTTGTACTGCTTTTGAAGTACTGGACTATGCCCTTTTAAGTGCGCCGGGAGCACCTCTTAAGAAAGCACTTCTGGAGGCAGGAATCGGGAAGGATATTTATGGCTCCTATGATGACGGAATCCGTCAGCCATATTTTACTGTCATTGCCAAAGGCTCCAATATAGATAAAAAAGACGAATTTGCTGCAATTATTCAGAAAGTTTTAAAAGAGATTGTAAAGCATGGCATTGATAAGAAAGCGGTGGAAGCAGGAATCAATTATTTTGAGTTCCGGTACAGAGAGGCAGATTTTTCTTCTTACCCCAAGGGACTGATGTACAGCCTGGATATCTTAGGAAACTGGCTGTATGATGATAAAAAGCCTTTTGCCAGTGTGCAGCTTCTGGATGTATTTGCATATCTGAAAAAAGCAGTGGACGAAGGGTATTTTGAAAAGATGATCGAAAAATATCTTCTTGAGAATCCCCATGGCTCCGTCCTGGCCCTGGTTCCGGTAAAAGGCCTTGCATCCCGGAGAGAAAAGAAAATGGAAGAGAAACTGGAGGCGTATCGGAGCAGCTTATCAGAAGAAGAGCTTGCACTTCTGGTAAAGAAGACGAAAGCCCTGACAGAATATCAGGAAGAGGAAGAGACACCGGAAGCTCTTGCGTGTATTCCCATGCTGAGACGGGAGGATATCAGGAGAGAAGCCTTTGGATTTCGCAATCAGGAGATGGATGCGGAGGGCAGTTTGTTCCTTTATCATGAGGCATGCACCAATGGAATCGGGTATGTGGATCTGCTGTTTGACCTGAAGCATTTAAGTCCTGAAAAAGTGCCGTACCTTGGGCTTTTAAAATCAGTCCTGGGCTATGTGGATACGGAGCATTTCACCTATGGCGGGCTGTTTAATGAAATTAATGCAGGTACCGGAGGCATTCACTGCGGTGTGGAGGTTTATGAGCAGGCAGGTTCTACAGAGGACTTCCGGGCGATGTTTGCCGTCCGGGGAAAAGCCCTTTATACAAAGCTGGACTTCCTGTTTGACATGGTAAGGGAAATCCTCCTTACTTCCGGGACCGGGGATACGAAACGCCTTTATGAGATCATTGCTGAGGTAAAATCCAGAGCACAGTCCGGCCTGGTAAGCAGCGGCCATTCCACAGCGGTACTCCGGGGCGCTTCCTACGGCTCTCCTATGGCTGCTTTTCAGGATGACATGGCAGGAATCGGTTATTACCAGTTTATTGAAAAACTGGAGAAGGAATTTGAAAGCCGCAAGGAAGAAGTGGCGGCGGAACTGCATCAGATGATGCTCGAAATCCTCCGTCCGGAAAACCTGATTATCAGCTACACAGGAGAGAGAGAGTCTGTGGAGCAGATGAAGGCACTGGCCATTTCCCTCAAGGGACAGCTTCATACAGAAGCTTATGAAGCCTCCGATGAAAAAATGCATTGTGAAAAGAAGAATGAGGGCTTTATGACCTCCGGACAGGTGCAGTATGTAGCGCAGACAGGAAACTTCCGCAAAAAGGGCCTGGAATATACGGGAGCTCTGGATATCCTGAAGGTAGCCTTAAGCTATGATTATCTGTGGATGAACCTCCGCGTAAAAGGCGGCGCATACGGCTGTATGAGCGGTTTCAGAAGAAATGGGGAGAGCTTTTTCGTATCTTACCGGGATCCCAATTTAAGGAATACTTTGAAAGTATACCAGGGTGTGCCGGAATATATCCGGAATTTCCGGGCAGATGAGCGTGAAATGACGAAGTATATCATTGGAACCATCAGCGGCAAGGATGTACCGAAAACACCCCAGATGCAGGGGAATCTTTCCAAGACTGCCTATTTCTGCGGGGTTACCCAGGAGATGGTGCAGAAGGAGCGGGATCAGATCCTGGATGCTACGGTTGAGGACATGCGTGCCCTGGCTCCGCTGGTGGAAGCTGTTCTTTCTGATGAGTCTATATGCACAGTGGGAAGCGAAAAGACGATCAGGGAGGAGCAGGATCTGTTCCGGGAAATCAAACCTTTGATTACCTGCTGAGCAAAAAGGGGAAAAAGTTTTGGGAGAGGATAGAATGAACGAAAATTTTAAATCAGGTTTCGCAGCGATCATCGGACGTCCCAATGTGGGAAAGTCCACACTGATGAATTATCTGATCGGCCAGAAGATTGCCATCACATCCAAAAAGCCTCAGACTACCAGAAACCGTATTCAGACTGTCTATACCTGTGAAGAGGGACAGATCGTGTTTCTGGACACCCCCGGGATCCATAAGGCAAAGAATAAGCTAGGGGAATATATGGTTGAGGTGGCAGAGCGTACCTTAAAGGAAGTGGATGTCATCCTCTGGCTTGTGGAGCCCACCACCTTTATAGGTGCAGGGGAAAAGCATATTGCAGAGCAGCTTGAAGGCATTCAGGTTCCGGTGATCCTTGTAATCAACAAAGTGGATACGGTAGAAAAAGAGGAAATTTTAAAAGCTATTGATACTTACCGGAAACTATATGATTTTGATGAGATCATTCCGGTTTCCGCACTGCGGGGCATGAATACGGAAGATATCATCCCCAGTATTTTAAAATACCTGCCCTACGGCCCCATGTTTTATGACGAGGATACTGTGACAGACCAGCCCGAGAGACAGATCGCTGCAGAGATCATCCGGGAAAAAGCCCTCCATGCCCTGGATGCGGAAATTCCTCACGGAATTGCCATCGCGATCGACAAGATGAAACGCCGCCCCGGCGGCAGGCCCATGGTGGATATTGAGGCGACGATCATCTGTGAGCGGGAATCCCATAAGGGAATCATTATCGGCAAGCAGGGTGCCATGATGAAAAAGATCGGCAGCAACGCCAGGTATGAACTGGAGCGGATGCTGGAATCCGGCGTGAATCTGAAGCTTTGGGTAAAGGTGAAAAAGGACTGGCGGGACAGCGATTTTATGATAAAAAACTTCGGTTATGACAAAAAGGAAATTTAATCCATGAATGACCTGATTACAGTACAGGGAGTGGTGCTTTCTGCAATGCCTGTAGGGGAATATGATAAGAGAATCGTGCTCCTGACAAGGGAACTGGGGAAAATTTCCGCCTTTGCCAGAGGATCCAGGCGGCTGAACAGCCCGTTTATGGCGGCTGCCAATCCGTTTGTTTTCGGAACCTTTACTCTCTATGAGGGAAGGAACAGCTATAATCTGAACCAGGTGTCTGTGACCCATCATTTTGTGGAGCTTGCGGGAATGCAGCCGGGGATCTATTATGGTTATTATTTTCTGGAACTGGCGGACTACTTTGGAAGAGAAGGAACGGATGAGCGGGAGATGATGAATCTTCTGTATGTGACGGTAAAGGCTCTCTTGAATCCGAAGATCAATGACAGGCTGGTGCGGTGCGTTTATGAGCTTCGGACTATGGCAGAGCAGGGGCTTTGCCCCCAGGTCTTTGCGTGTGCGGCCTGCGGCCGTGAGCCGGAAGAGGGGGAAACGGTGTTTTTTTCCCAGAAGGAGCATGGAATCCTTTGCGGCACCTGTGCAATGGGGGAGCGTGAGGCGGTCAGAATCTCCGATGCGGCGCTTTTGGCCATGCGTTTTATTGTGCAGGCGCCTATGGGAAAGCTGTATACCTTTGCGCTGAAGGAAGAGGTGCTCAGGGAACTGGAGTTCCTTGTGGGACGTTACATAGCTCTGAATACTGACAGGCGTTTCAAAAGCTTAGATATTCTGGAAGTGATGGTAAAGTAGGAGTTGAAAAAAACTGAATTGATGTTATAATGAGGATAATCGTGATTGTTGTAAATATTTGGTATAATAGAAGAAGATGAGGAGAATTATTATGGAAAAAACAATGGAAAAAATCGTAGCTCTTGCAAAAGCCAGAGGTTTTGTCTATCCGGGCTCTGAAATTTATGGCGGACTTGCCAATACCTGGGATTACGGCAACCTTGGCGTGGAGCTGAAGAATAATGTAAAACGAGCATGGTGGCAGAAATTTATCCAGGAATCCCCTTATAATGTAGGTGTGGACTGTGCTATTTTGATGAATCCCCAGACATGGGTTGCTTCCGGACATCTCGGAGGATTTTCCGACCCTCTGATGGACTGTAAAGAATGCCATGAGCGTTTCCGTGCAGATAAACTGATCGAGGATTTCTGTGAAGAACACGGGATCGAACTGGAGGGCAGTGTGGATGCCTGGTCTCAGGAGAAAATGATGTCCTTCATCAAAGAACATGAGATTCCCTGCCCTACCTGCGGAAAACACAACTTTACGGATATCCGCCAGTTTAACCTGATGTTCAAGACCTTCCAGGGTGTTACGGAGGATGCGAAGAATACGGTATATCTGCGTCCTGAAACAGCACAGGGTATTTTCGTCAACTTTAAGAATGTACAGAGAACCTCCCGCAAGAAGATTCCCTTTGGTATCGGCCAGATCGGAAAATCTTTCCGTAACGAGATCACACCCGGCAACTTTACATTCCGTACCCGAGAATTTGAGCAGATGGAGTTGGAATTCTTCTGTGAGCCGGATACAGACCTGGAATGGTTTGCATACTGGAAGAAATTCTGCCTTGACTGGCTGAGTTCCCTTGGTCTTAAAGAAGACGAAGTACGTTATCGTGACCATGAAAAAGAAGAATTAAGCTTTTACAGCAAGGCTACTACGGACGTGGAATTCCTGTTCCCATTCGGATGGGGCGAGCTGTGGGGGATTGCTGACAGAACCGATTATGACCTGACCCAGCATCAGAATGTATCCGGCCAGGATATGAGCTATTTTGATGATGAGAAGAAAGAAAAATATGTTCCTTACGTCATCGAGCCGTCTCTGGGTGCAGACCGCATGGTGCTGGCATTCCTTTGCAGTGCTTATGATGAAGAAGTTCTGGATGCGGAGAAGAATGACGTTCGTACAGTTCTTCACTTCCATCCCGTACTTGCTCCGGTGAAGATCGGCGTGCTTCCTCTTTCCAAGAAGTTGAATGAGGGTGCTGAAAAAATTTACCAGCAGCTTTCTAAGAAATATAACTGCGAATATGATGACAGAGGAAACATTGGCAAGCGTTACAGAAGACAGGATGAGATCGGCACTCCGTTCTGTATTACCTATGACTTTGAATCTGAGAATGACGGTGCTGTTACAGTACGTGACCGTGATACCATGGAGCAGGTTCGTGTGAAAATCGACGAGTTGGATGCATATTTTGTAGATAAGTTTACATTTTAAGATATGCATATGAAATAAGAAGAGAAAAGAGGGCTCCCTGGCGGGCACTCTTTTCTTCTTTAAGGAAGGAGGAGAGGCTGCAGGATGAAAGGAAGCAGAAAGTGGACTGCCCTGATCCTAACGGTGGTTCTTTGCTTTGCGCCTGTTTTTACTGTCCTTGGTGAAGATGTATTCGGGGATGGAGAGGCAGCGTGGGAAAACAGCTTTGCGGATGATTTCCGGGAAGAAGTGGATGAGGCGGTCTTTTCATCAGAGGAGACAGACCGGGGGACGGAAGAAGCTGCAGAGCTTACTGAATTTAGCGATGACGTTTCTGAAGAACTGCTCCAAAGTTCGGAAGGAGAAGATTTTGTCTGCAGGATTCCTCCGATCCGGCGGCCGGACGCCTTTACCCCCATTGGGACCGGCTGTGATACGCCATCCCCGGAGGAAATTATTGCAGAAGCAGGACCCGGGCTGTTTACCGCAGGGGAAGAAGCAGAGGGAGTCAATGAATCCGATGCGGCAGCGCTTGCAAAAGCAGCGGAGGAGCTGCGCAGGGCCATGGTAAAGCGGGCGGGAAAAGTAAAGCTGTCGCTGAAACTTTCCTTTGAGATAGAGGAGGATGACTGGTTTTACATTGTTTACAGCCTACTTTTGATGGCTTTTGAGGAAACCGGAAATTCCTTTGAGGGCGATTATTTAAGATGGCAGTTCCAGGAAACAGGTGAGAGTATGGTTTCGGTGGATGCGAAAGGGGCTTACCGGATTGAGCTGCCTTTTGTATTCTATACGACATATGCCCAGGAGCAGATGGTAACCCAGGCTGTAAACAGGGCATTGTCTGATATGGCAATCACGGATAAAATGCCTCCTTATCTGAGAATCAGGAAAATATATGACTATGTCTGCTCAACAGTAGTCTATGATGATATCCACGAATCCAATGCAGATTATGTACTGCAGTTTACTGCATACGGCGCAATCGTTGATCAGGCTGCAGTGTGCCAGGGGTATGCTGTCTTACTGTACCGTATGCTCATGGAGGCGGGGATTACAAACCGCATGATTCCCAGTGAAAGGCACATTTGGAACCTGGTCTATCTGCGGGGAATTTATTATTATGTGGATGCCACCTGGGATTCTCAGGTGATCCCGGAACACTACCTTTATTTTCTGAAAGGCAGCCGATCCTTTGAGACGGATGCGGATCATATCAGGGAAACGGATGATCTGTTCTGCGATTATAATTCAGAAGAATTCAGAAATGCTTATCCTGTCTCTCAGGCAGACTATATTGTCCTGGCGGAGGATACGCCTGAGAGCGGGGAATGCAGTCATGAATGGGGTGCGTGGAAAACCGTTTTAAAAGCAGACTGTGTGTCCGAAGGAATGAAGAGCAGAAGCTGTATGAAATGTGGTATGGAAGATTATGCGTCCGTCCCGAAGACTGTTCATAAATGGAAGTATGCTCCGGTTGCCCGGAAAAATGTCCACAAAGCCAGATGTTCTGTCTGCGGGATAACCAAAACACTGAAGTGTACATTTGTAAATGGAATCTGTACGAAATGTAAGGCGCAGCGTATTCCGGATGCTGTAAGGATTACAGGAATCCATTCCGCAGGATATAATAAGCTGAAGCTTACCTGGAGTGCAGTGGAGGGAGCTACCGGATATGAAATTGCTTATCTGAAGGGAAAGTCCTGGAAGACCATTGGGAAAACCAGCAAAACCACATATCTTCACATCAGCAGCACAGCATATCCGGTAAAGACGGGAGTAACCTGTTATTTTCGCGTAAGGGCCTATTGTACAGTGAAGAATCATACAACCTACGGAGCCTACTGCGCAAAAACCGGAGGAAAAGCCATTGCAGGAAGCCCTGCAATCATCAGTGTTCAGGCGAATGCCTATAATCGGATTACCATTAAATGGAAGAGGATAGCCGGTGCAACCCATTATCTCATTTATAGAAAAAAAGGAGAGAAATGGGAACGGATCGCAACACTGCAGGGCGGAGACATTACCAGCTACACCCATGTTTCTTCCAAAGAATATCCCATTGATGTAGGCACTGCCTATACCTATACAGTGCGCTCTTACACGAAGAGTGAAAATACCTATGGGCTATTTGATAAAAAGGGAAGGAGTGCCAAGACCTCTTTGGAAAATACTTCTCTTTCCGTATCCAGATGTGAAAATGGCCTGAGAAATGCATGGAAAAGGGTAAATGGTGCAACAGGCTATCAGCTCCAGCGCTATAGCGGGGGCAAGTGGTCTGTGATCAAAAGCCTGGACTCCGGGACTTTATCTTATATAGATACCACAGCTCAAAAAGGAGCAAGCTATCAGTATCGGATTCGGCCCTACCGGGTATTCCGGGGAAAGAGGGTCTATGGAAAATATTCACCTGTGAAGACGGTGAAACGCTGAGAATCAAAAAAACAGCCGGGTTCCGGCTGTTTTTTTCATGATAAATGGACTAAAAGATCCTGATCAGATAGGAAGCCTCAAAGGTTTCCGCCGGTTTCAGTGTATTGATGCCCGGCTTTTCTTCAAGAGAACCTGTGTATCCGCAGTTGTCGCAGCGCCCCATCCATGGCTCCAGGCAGACAAAGGGAGCACCTGGGACAGACCAGACACCGAAATTGGGAAAACCTTCGCAGCGAAGCTCCACATAAGGGCTTCCATCCGGCAGCAGGATCCCCGCACAGGAAATCTGGCTGTTGTCAAAGACTAATGCATCATGGTCAAATAAATGAGAATCTAATGGGCAGGTTCTGCAGGACAGGGAAAGCTCCCGGACAGCTCCTTCCTCTACCGTTCCGGAAGCAGGATCCAAAAGGGAGTACACCAGGGAATCCTGTCCTTCAAATATCAGGGAGTAGTCCTCATAAGCCGTATCAGGAAGAACCGGTACCCGGAAAGCGGGATGCCCTCCGATGGTAAAATACATAGAAGAACTGCTTCTATTCAGGACTTTCCAGCAGATCCGCACTTCCTGTCCCGAGAGGATATGGGTGATCTGCAAAGTAAAATCAAAGGGATAGACAGCCCTGGTTGCTTCTGAGGAATGCATTTCGTGGGTCACCAAAAGAGGAGAACTTTCTATGCAGGCAAATTCCGTATCCCTTGCAAAGCCATGCTGTTTAGAGGGATACTCCTTCCCTTCAACTGTATAGCGGTCCAGATAATGCCGGCCTACATTGGGGAAGAGAACAGGAGCGTGTCGTTTCCAGTAAGCAGGATCCGCCTGCCAGATGACCTCACGCTCCTTTTTTTTGTCATAGATGCTCACCAGTTCTGCACCTGCATCTGCAACACCTACACGCAAAAATTCATTTTCTAAAGTATGTATCATGGGAAAACCTCCTATAATATCCTTGTGTATGTTGTGCATATTATAGCACAAATTATGAAAAAAAGCGAGAAGGCTATATAAAAATCTACAATTTTTATTGACTTTAATAATGGGATTTGTTAAAATTGTCAATTATAGGCCGTTGCAGAGGAGGAAAAAGACTATGGCAAAGAAAAGAAACATCATTGTAGGACAGTCAGGTGGCCCTACTTCTGTTATTAACTCCAGTCTCGCAGGCGTTTATAAGAACGCCATTGAGAGAGGCTTTGATAAGGTGTATGGTATGCTTCATGGTGTTCAGGGATTGCTGGATGAGCAGTATATTGACCTTTCCACACAGATCCATTCCGAACTGGATATCGAGCTTTTGAAGAGAACACCTTCCGCATTTTTAGGTTCCTGCCGTTTTAAACTTCCGGAAATCCACGAGGACAGGGCTATTTATGAGAAGATCTTTCAGATTCTGAATAAATTGGAAATAGAGGCGTTTATTTACATCGGTGGAAATGATTCCATGGATACGATTAAGAAACTGTCTGATTATGCAATTCTTACAGGCCATTCCCAGAAATTTTTAGGTGTACCCAAGACCATTGACAATGATCTGGCTTTAACAGACCATACTCCGGGATTCGGAAGCGCTGCCAAGTACATCGGCGCATCTACCAAGGAAGTGATCCGTGATGCAGAGGGACTTACCTATAAGAAAAACATGATTACCATTATGGAGATTATGGGACGAAATGCAGGATGGCTGACAGGCGCTACGGCACTGGCCAAGACAGAGGACTGTGACGGGCCGGATCTTATCTACCTGCCGGAAGTTCCTTTTGATCTGGATAAATTTCTGGTTAAGGTAAAAGAGCTTTTGAAGAAAAAATCATCTATCGTGGTCGTTGTTTCAGAAGGAATCAAGCTTGCAGACGGCCGTTATGTTGGCGAGCTTGGAAGCATGGGTGATTACGTGGATGCATTTGGACATAAACAGCTTCAGGGCACTGCCACATATCTGGCAAACTTCCTTTCCGCAGAGTGCAACTGCAAAACAAGAGCCGTAGAACTTTCCACATTGCAGAGAAGTGCTTCCCATATGGCATCCAGGGTGGATATTGATGAAGCATTCATGGTAGGCGGTGCCGCAGTTAAGGCTGCGGATGAGGGAGACACCGGCAAAATGGTTGTAATCGACCGTGTTTCCGATGATCCGTATATGGCAGCAACCGGTATCTATGATGTACACCGCATTGCAAATGAAGAGAAGTTGGTTCCAAGAAACTGGATGAACAAAGATGCAACCTACGTGACCAAAGATTTTATTGACTATATCAAACCTTTGATCCAGGGAGATTACCAGCCGATTATGGTAAATGGTCTGCCAAGACATCTTGTTTTAAATTTGAAGAAAAAGAGATCATAAGAAATAGAGGGCTGTCTTTGACAGCCCTCATTTTATTAGGGACGCAGATAGTTTTTCATGGCTTTTAAGGCGCTCTTTTCCAGCCTGCTTACCTGAGCCTGGGAGATTCCGATCTCATCGGCTACCTCCATTTGGGTCTTGCCTTCGTAAAAACGCAGTTCAATAATGTGTCGTTCCCGCTCACCAAGGCGCTGCATGGCCTCCCGAAGGGAAAGATCTTCGATCCAGCGTTCCTCCCGGTTCTTTTTGTCACTGATCTGATCCATTACATAGAGGGTATCGCCCCCTTCCGTATACACCGGCTCAAAAAGGCTTACAGGGTTCTGGATGGCATCCAGGGCATAGACGATCATTTCTTTTTCAATGCCGATCTCCTGGGCAATTTCTGTAATGGTGGGCTCCTTGTCATGATTTCGGATATAATTTTCTTTCGCATAGATGGCTTTGTAGGCAATGTCACGCAAAGAGCGGCTAACCCGGATGGAATTGTTGTCTCTGAGATAACGCCGGATTTCTCCGATGATCATGGGGACTGCATATGTGGAAAATTTCACATTCAATGTGGTATCAAAGTTGTCGATTGCTTTCATAAGTCCGATACAGCCGATCTGGAATAAGTCGTCGGCGTTTTCGCTGCTGTTCTGGAAACGTTTGATTACGCTTAATACCAGCCTTAAATTTCCTTTGATGTACAGTTCGCGGGCTTCTGTGTCGCCATTCTTGATTCTGCGGAATAGTTCCTCCTTTTCTTCGGCCTTCAGTATGGGAAGTTTTGAGGTGTTTACCCCGCAAATTTCTACTTTATTAAGCGCCATCTGAATTATCCTCCTTATCTTCTTTTGCTATTAGAAATGATTCTCAGATGGGAGGATAAATATTCTTTTTCCGGGAAAATATAAAAAATATAAGCCCTTGACAAAATTCAGACGGACTGTTCTTTATGAAAACATTTTTCTTCCTCGATTTCTACCAGGATGATGTCATCGCCGATCTGGCAGATGCATTCCCAGGGAATAATATACTCATTTTCCCTGCCGAACAGGCCGCAGAATCTGCCCGGACCGGGGACGATCAATGCAGTAAGACGCCCGGTTTTGCAGTCAAAATCCACATCGGCAGGACATCCCAGGCTGCGGCAGGTACAGGTATTGATGACTTCCTTTTGTTTCAACTCACATATTCGCATAGGAAAACCTGCATTTTTTTATTATTTATTCGGGAAACAGGAGAAATATGCAGACCTATTTATTGACAGAGGCGGAAAAAATAAAGTATAATGATAAAAATATAAGAAACCCGGGAAGCGAGGGGAGAACGTGATGAGATGTCCATTTTGTAATCAGGATAATACGAAGGTTGTGGATTCCAGGCCGGTGGAGGATACCAATTCCATTCGGCGAAGAAGAATGTGCGATGTCTGCGGCAAACGTTTCACTACCTATGAGAAGGTAGAAACCATTCCGCTGAGCGTGATCAAGAAGGATCAGAACAGAGAACAGTATGACAGGGAGAAACTTCAGGCAGGGATTTTAAGAGCCTGTTATAAGAGACCGATTCCCATTGAGAAGATTGAAGGGATGATTGATTCCATTGAAGGAGTGATCTTTAATACAGAAGACCGGGAAATTCCAAGCACCAGGATCGGGGAAGTGGTGATGGAGCACATGAAGGATCTGGATGCAGTGGCATATGTAAGATTTGCATCCGTTTACCGGGAGTTTAAAGATGTCAGCACCTTCATGGATGAACTGAAGAAGTTTATGGAACCGTAAAATGCATAAAAACAGCACCGGAGGATTCTCCGGTGCCTTTTTTTACTGCTGTGTATTACGTGGCGGCTAATGAATTAAACAATTCCCTGTGCTTTCATAGCATCCACTACTTTTTCGAAGCCTGCGATGTTTGCGCCTACAACGTAGTTGTCTGTCATGCCGTAGCGTTTGGAAGCATCATCCACTTTGCGGAAGATATCTTTCATGATGTTGTGAAGTTTTTCATCCACTTCCTCAGCACTCCAGGAAAGTCTCATGGAGTTCTGGCTCATTTCCAGAGCGGAGGTAGCTACACCTCCTGCATTGGCAGCTTTGCCGGGCATAAAGTAAACACCGCTGTCCATAATGTAGTTGGTTGCATCCAGGGTGGTAGGCATGTTTGCACCTTCTACTAAATACTTGCAGCCATTGGAAACAAGGATCTTAGCCCCTTCCAGGTCAAGCTCGTTCTGGGTTGCGCAAGGCAGATAAACATCACATTTGATGTTCCAGATGCCGGTTCCCGGAGTATAGACAGAGCCTTCCACACGGTCAGCATATTCGGAAATACGTCCGCGTTTTACTTCTTTGATGTCTTTTACAATGTCCAGCTTGATGCCGTCCGGGTCATAGATGTATCCGGCAGAATCACACATGGCAACAACCTTGCCTCCAAGCTGTGTGAATTTCTCAACTGCATAAATAGCAACGTTTCCGGAACCGGTTACCACTGCTGTTTTGCCTTCCGGAGAATCTCCGTGCGCCTGCATGATCTCATTGAGCATATAAACAACGCCGTATCCGGTAGCCTGTGTACGAACAAGGGAACCGCCGTAGGTAAGCCCTTTGCCTGTGAGAACCCCTTCGTAGAGTCCGCGGATCCTCTTGTACTGACCGAACAGATAACCGATCTCACGTCCGCCTACGCCGATATCTCCGGCAGGAACATCTGTGTCAGCACCGATATACTTACAAAGCTCTGTCATGAAGCTCTGGCAGAATGCCATTACCTCTCTGTCTGATTTTCCTTTCGGGTCAAAGTTGGAACCGCCTTTGCCGCCGCCGATAGGAAGACCGGTCAGTGAATTTTTGAAAATCTGTTCAAAACCGAGGAATTTCAGAATACTCTGATTTACAGACGGATGGAAACGAAGTCCGCCCTTGTATGGTCCAATGGCGCTGTTAAACTGGATACGGTAGCCTTTATTCACCTGTACTTTGCCGTGATCATCTACCCATGGTACGCGGAAAGAGATGATGCGCTCCGGCTCTACAAGGCGCTCCAGAATGGAAAGTCTGCGGTATTCTTCTTCGTTTTTGTCAATAACAACCTTCAGAGAGTCCAGAACTTCTTTGACAGCCTGATGGAACTCCGGTTCACCCGGGTTTTGTGCTACGACTCTCTCATAAACTTCTTCTGTGTAAGACATGATAATTTCCTCCTCGTCCATTTTAGATATGAATTGTATCGGAGTTATTATACACTAAAGTGTTACAAATGAAAAGAGGGAGAAGAAAATTTTTTAAAAGCTTGCGAAAAGGTTCCAAATATGAGATTATATTAGGAAAAGTCCCTCCGCGGGAAAAGATATGGATACGGAGGGAAGTGGATTCAGGATGAAAGTAAGGAGTGTGAAAAAATGCGAACTTTAGAAAAGTCTTCTAAACTTGATAATGTGCTGTATGATGTGCGGGGCCCGGTGGTGGATGAGGCCAGCAGGATGGAAGAAGAGGGAAAGGAAATACTGAAACTGAATATCGGAAATCCCTATCCTTTTGGATTTTCCGCGCCTCAGGAGGTAATTCTGGATATGCTGAGCAATATCCGCACCTCTCAGGGATATTCGGACTCGAAGGGGATTTTTTCCGCAAGAAAAGCGATCATGCAGTATTCGCAGCTTAAAAAGATTCCGAATGTGACAATGAATGACATATATACCGGTAACGGCGTCAGTGAACTTATTAATCTCTGTATGCAGGCACTTTTGAATAATGGGGATGAAATTCTGATCCCGTCTCCGGATTATCCTCTGTGGACCGCAACTGCCACACTGGCAGGAGGAAATGTGGTGCACTATATCTGTGATGAGCAGTCGGAATGGTATCCGGATATAGAGGATATTCGCAGCAAGATCACTGACAGGACCAAGGCCATCGTCATTATCAACCCCAATAACCCTACAGGTGCGGTGTACCCTAAGGAAATCCTGGAGCAGATCGTACAGATTGCAAGGGAACATGGACTGATGATCTTTTCGGATGAGATTTATGACAGGCTTGTGATGGATGGATATGAGCATACCTCCATTGCTTCCCTGGCTCCGGATGTATTCTGCATTACCTTTTCCGGATTGTCCAAATCTCATATGATCGCAGGATTCCGTATTGGCTGGATGATCTTAAGCGGTGACAAGAAGTGTGCAAAAGGCTATATTGAAGGCCTTAATATGCTTTCTTCCATGCGTCTCTGCTCCAATGTGCCTGCCCAGTCGATTGTGCAGACTGCGCTTGGAGGATATCAGAGTGTCAACGAATATATCCAGCCGAGCGGAAGGATTTACGAACAGAGAGAATTTGTTTATAAAGCTCTGACGGATATTCCGGGAATTACTGCCGTGAAGCCCAAGGCTGCATTTTACATTTTCCCGAAGATCGACACGGAGAAATTCCATATTCTGGATGACGAACAGTTTGCTCTGGATTTTCTTCACGAAAAACAGGTGCTTTTCGTACCGGGAAAAGGCTTTAACTGGAATGAGCCGGATCATTTCCGTGTGGTTTATCTGCCGAATGTTCTTCAGCTTGAGAAAGCTACCAGAAAACTTCGGGATTTCCTCAGCACTTACAGACAGGCGTAAGCATAAGACGCGGAGCCATGCCGGAGTTCAGCGACAGAAACGAAGTGGGGAATAAACGTAGACCAAACGAAAAATTCATGCTATAATGTTAAGAAAAAGGACTCTGAAAGGGGAACGAGGAGGGAAATTCATCGGTTGATTTGAGAAATGAAAGGGGATTGAAGTATGACAAGATTCAACACAAAAGTAACACCAGAAATCGAGAGACTTACAGGCATTTGTAAAGAACACGGTACAATAGACTTGTCTCTTTACGGAAAGTACGATGTGAAACGTGGACTGCGTGACGTAAATGGTAAGGGTGTCCTTGCAGGTCTGACACAGATATCGAATGTACAGGCAACAAAGATAGAAGATGGGAAAGAAGTTCCCTGTGCTGGAAAACTTTCCTACAGGGGATATGATATTAAGGAGCTGACCGGCGGTTTTGTAAAGGATAACCGCTTTGGATTTGAAGAAACGACCTATCTTCTTCTTTTCGGGCAGCTGCCGAATAAGGAAGAACTGGCAGAGTTTAAAAAACTGCTTTCAAACCAGCGTTCTTTGCCTACAAATTTCGTTCGGGATGTTGTAATGAAAGCACCCAGCAAAGACATTATGAATGCTCTTTCCAGAAGTGTACTCACGCTTTATTCTTATGATACGGATCCGGATGATATTTCTCTTCCCAATGTATTGCGTCAGTGCCTGAATCTGATCAGTGTTTTTCCGTTGCTGTCCGTATATGGATATCAGGCCTACAATCACTATGTGCGGGGCAAGAGCCTGTATATTCATAATCCTAAGAGGGAATTATCCACTGCTGAGAATATTCTCCGCATGCTTCGCCCTGACAAGAAGTACACGGATCTGGAAGCGAAGATCCTGGATCTGGCTTTGATCCTTCATATGGAGCATGGCGGAGGAAACAACTCTACTTTTACCACCCATGTGGTTTCTTCCTCAGGAACCGATACATATTCTGCAGTTGCCGGAGCACTTGGCTCCCTGAAAGGACCGAAGCACGGCGGTGCCAATATTAAGGTTGTCAGCATGTTCCAGGATATGAAGAAAGAGATTAAGGACTGGGAAGATGAGGATGCGGTAAGAGACTATCTGAAACGGCTTCTGCACAAGGAAGCTTTTGACAGAAGAGGCCTGATCTATGGTATGGGACATGCCATTTATTCCGTGTCGGATCCCCGTGCCGAAGTGCTGAAGAGCTTTGTGGAGAAGCTGGCAGAGGCGAAGGGAAGGATGAAGGATTACAGGCTGTATTCTATGGTAGAACGTATGGCACCGGAGGTGATCGCAGAGGAACGGCGTATTTATAAAGGTGTCAGTGCCAATGTGGACTTTTACAGCGGTTTTGTGTACAGTATGCTGGATCTTCCTTTGGAGCTGTACACCCCTATGTTTGCAGTTGCAAGAATCGTGGGATGGAGCGCTCACCGTATGGAGGAGCTGATCAATACAGATAAGATCATCCGTCCTGCGTACAAAAATGTGCTTGATCCGGCACAGTATGTGCCCCTTGATGAGCGTTAAAAGGCGGGAGACACATGTTTCGATGTTTTTTTCCGGATGAATACCGGGATTCTACTTATGAAATCGATTTTGAAAAGCTTTATAAGGAAGGCTACCGCGGGCTGCTCTTTGACATTGACAATACCCTTGTACCTCATGGAGCGCCTGCAGATGACAGGGCAGTGAAGCTGTTTGCCCGTTTGAAGAAACTGGGATTTCGATGCTGTTTTTTATCCAATAATCAGATTGAGAGAGTTTCTTCTTTTAATGATGTCATTGGAGAGCGCTTTATTGAGAACGCTCATAAACCATCGGTGCGCAATTACCGGAAAGCGATGGAGCTTTTGGGAACGGACACCGATAATACGATTTTTATCGGGGATCAGCTGTTTACGGATATTTACGGAGCAAAGAGGGCGGGCATCCGAAATATCCTGGTAAAGCCCATTGATTCCAGAGAGGAGATCCAGATTGTTTTAAAACGCTATCTGGAGAAAATCGTATTATACTTTTACCAGAAGGAGGAAAGGAATTCATGAACCATATTGTAATTATCGGATTTATGGGTTCAGGAAAAACGAGAGTGGGAAAACGTCTGGCACAGGACATGGATCTGCCGTTTATTGACGTTGACAAGGTTATTACGAAGAAGATGAATCTGTCTGTGAGCGAAATGTTCCAAAGATTTGGAGAACCCTTTTATCGCGCATTGGAAACCCTGGTGATCAAGGAACTGATTAATGACAAAGAGAGAAAGGTGATCTCTCTAGGATCAGGTCTGCCGATGCAGGAGCAGAACCAGAAATATCTGAAACAGCTTGGAGTGATCGTATATTTGAAGGGCTCGCTGGAAACACTGAGAAAGCGTCTGGAGTCCGGCAGCAGCAATCCCCTGATCGAGGGCGATGACAAAGACGAGAAGATTAAGAAGCTTTTGAAACAGAGAGACCCTGTTTATTCCAGGTATGCAGATATTGAAGTGGTAACAGGAGTAAAACCATTTGAGTCTCTGATTGAAGAAATTAAGGAAAAATTGGAAGCATCTACAAAAAAGTAGTTGAAAAAACATGGCAGGTATTATAGAATAGTTGATAGCGAAGCGTACAATAAGGAGGAAATAATATGATTTCAGCAGGTGATTTCAAAAACGGTATCACACTTGAGATTGATGGCAATGTATGTCAGATAGTAGAATTTCAGCATGTAAAACCTGGAAAGGGTGCTGCGTTCGTCAGAACGAAATATAAGAATATCATTACAGGAGCTGTACTTGAGAAATCTTTCCGTCCTACAGAGAAGTTTCCGCAGGCTCGTATTGAGCGTGTAGATATGCAGTATCTGTATAATGACGGCGAGTTATATTACTTTATGAATGTAGAGACATTTGACCAGGTAGGACTTACCGCTGACCAGGTAGGCGATTCCCTGAAATTCGTAAAAGAGAATGAGATGGTTAAAATCTGCTCTCATAACGGCAACGTATTTGCACTGGAACCACCGTTATTTGTAGAACTGGAGGTTACAGAAACAGAGCCTGGCTTTGCAGGAAACACGGCACAGGGTGCAACGAAGCCGGCAACTGTAGAAACAGGTGCACAGGTTCAGGTTCCTCTGTTTGTAAACCAGGGAGACAAGCTGAAGATCGACACCAGAACAGGCGAATATTTATCCCGTGTTTGATTTTGTGATTAAATTTGCGGCTGCCATCGAGACGACTCGGTGGCAGTTTTTTCTGTCGAGGGGATTTGATTCAGCAGGTATCTTTGCAGAAAAGCCGGGAAAATACACAAAGGATGAATTGGTGAGAAATGTTTCAGAAATCGATCAGAGAGAATCGGGAATTTTACAGCCGTATTTTTGAACTGGTGCTTCCGATTATTATTCAGAATTTATTAAGTGCGGCAGTCAGCTCCGCAGACGTGGTGATGCTCAATTATGTGGGACAATCTTCCATTTCTGCTGTTTCCCTGGCATCTCAATATGCCAGTGTGCTTTTTATGGTTTTTTATGGATTGGGAACAGGGGCTACGATGCTGTGTGCACAGTATTATGGAAAAGGAGATATGCGTGCTATTCAGGTTGTGGAGGGAATCGCCATGCGTTTTTCTCTCGGAATCGCCATATTCTTTGCAGTGCTAGCCCTCGCTGTACCGGAACAGATGATGAAAATCTTTACCAATGATCAGGAACTGATCGCTGTAGGAGCTTCTTATCTGCGCTGCATGAGTGTCTCCTATGTATGCTGGGGAATTACGGAAGTGTATCTTGCGGTGCTTCGAAGCATCGGCCGTGTGATGGTCAGCACCATGATGAATGTGCTGGCATTTTCCCTGAATGTGTTTTTAAATGCAATATTTATTTTTGGATTGTTCGGTGTACCGAAGCTGGGAGCCATGGGAGTTGCCGTTGCCACTTCTATATCCAGGTTGGTGGAGCTTTTGGCATGTGTGGGAGTGTCGGCGGCCAGTCAGGATATTAAGCTGGATTTCCGCTGGATGTTTGTAAAAAATAAAGAACTGTTTTCTGATTTCATCCGGTTATCTCTGCCTGCATTGGGAAATGATATCAGCTGGAGTGTTGCTTTTTCCATGTACTCCGTGATCCTGGGACATCTGGGCACAGATGTAGTTGCCGCAAACTCCTTTGTGGTGGTTGTAAGAAATTTCGGAACGATTCTGTGTTTCGGAATGGCAAGCGCAGGGGGAATTCTGATCGGAAATGTGATCGGAGAAAACCGGATGGAGGATGCAAAAAAGGATGCCAGGGAATTAATAAAGATCACAGTGATTACCGGAGTAATCGGAGGACTGATCGTTTTGGCCATCATGCCCTTTGTACTCAGCTATGCGTCTTTATCAGAACAGGCGATGCATTACCTGAAGTATATGCTGCTGATCAATGTATATTATGTAATGGGAAACGCTGTGAATACAACACTGATCGCCGGATTATTCCGCGCGGGAGGGGACAGTAAATTCGGTTTTATCTGTGACACGATTGATATGTGGTGCTATGCAGTTCCCCTTGGCTTTCTGGCTGCTTTTGTATGGAAGCTTCCGGTTATGGCTGTGTATTTCCTGCTGTGTACGGATGAGTTTGTAAAGTGGCCGTGGGTCATTAAACGGTATAAAAGCGGGAAATGGCTGAAGAACATCACCAGAGATCATCTGTTTGATGAGATCGAGGGGAAGGGATAAAAATTATTTTTTTATCCCTTGACAGAAATGAAGCGCCTGCCTATAATAAAAAAAGGTACAGGATACTTTATCAGGGCTTGTACTGGTTTCGACGGGGGCTTTGAAGTTGAGGCAGCCATCCGCAGACTCCTGGACTGCGCATCAACCGGGAAACTAAATATAAACGCAAACGAACAGTACGCGTTAGCAGCCTAATTGCTGCTCGTCAGCCCTGGTGCACTCACACATCAGGAATCTGACGTCAACCATGTGAGAAACCTTGTCGGGTAAGCTTTGCCCCGGCAGATGTATTATGAAGCTACTGAAGCAGTAAGCCTGTCGGTGGGCGTGCTGCCAAGGGAATGTCAAAACAGCGACTGTGATGGGAGATACCGCAGGGGATAGGCTTTCGGACGCGGGTTCGATTCCCGCCAGGTCCATAGGAAAGGTGCCGTGTTTACGGCACTTTTTTCTTTTCGTGTTGCATTTCGTGTTGCATAGAATCGAAATGGGAATTTATTTTGTCCGTAAACTTCTTTTCTTCATCCTTAATTACATTTCTGTATACTGCTTTTAACACCTTATCCGTTTTCCATCCTCCACGAGCCATGATATATTGATCGGGAATTCCTATTGCATGCATGATCGATGCTGAGTAATGCCTGAGATCATGGAAGCGGAACCGGTGCACACCAGCATCATCCAGGATTTTGCCGAATTTTTTGGAAATATCTTCCGGATGCATTTTGACAAGCTTTCCTTCAATTCCGTTAAATTTTTCTATTACGAAATGAGGGTATTCTACAGACCGGTTACTGGACAATGTCTTTGGAGACTTAATAACCATTCCTCCGTCATTGGATCTGACCATTGCTTTATTGATTGTAATAACATCTCCGTTGATATCTTTATCTGTCAGGGCACAGATTTCTCCTCTCCGTAGTGTACCAAACGCTGCGAGAAGTACAGCTTTTTCCAATTCCGTGCCTTCAATATACTTTAAAAGCTTTTTAATATCTTCGTCAGAAGGCACATACAGCTCTTGATGGTCCTTTTCCGGAAGCTTTGTACCTAATTTCAAAGATGGCTCATATGCATTAAGAACTGCAGATATAAATCCATGAGCATTAGATACAGATTTTGGCGAATGTTTTAATGAATATTCATTGGCCCATTCCTGAACATCGGCAGCAGTCATTTTTCGGATGCGTTTTTGAAGGAGATTTGGATAAGCGTTTCTGATCAGTGTGTTGTATCCACGCAGGGTGGTGGTAGACAGAACATTTTCTTTGGAAGCGACATATTTTTCCATGGCCTCTTTTAATGTGTAGTCAGTTATTGCCATTCGCTCTTTATTTGCTGCATATTCAGCCGCCAAGCGTTCTGCTTCCCTCTTCCCTCGGTTCGATGGATCGTTACACGTAAACGATTCGTAGATTCGCTTCTTTTTGACAGTTCCGTCTGGCTGCTGGATGTATTCGTAATGGGAGAATACTTGGACTCTCCAGGAGCCAGAGGGTAGTTTTTTTGCCTGCATATTATCATCCTCCTTAAAAAAGTGTATAAAAAATACAGGTGGTCTCTTGCCACCTGTCACCGAAGATGATACAATAAGTTTGCTAAACCTCGTACATCTTCGGATGTATCTAAAGCCGTTCCTGTTGGCGCAGGGGCGGTTTTTGCTATTTAGTTCAGTAAATCAGAGATTTTTATACAGAATCCAGGATAAATGGAAACCTGAATTTCATCATCAAATGAATAAAGGCCAGTCATATTTTCGTTTTCAAAATCAAATACGTTGACAGTATTTTTCATTGGATTTACAATCCAGTATTCCTTGACGCCTGCAGTGCGGTATTTAAACAATTTGATCCCGTAATCATTCGACTGCGTGCTTGGGGAAACAATCTCGACGACCCAATCCGGAGCACCTTCACACCCACGATCCGATAGTTTATTTTTATCACAGATAACACTAATGTCCGGTTCTACCCACGTCTTATCATTTCCTGTGAGATTGACGGCAAACGGGGCCGGAAGCACTTCACAATCTCCCTTGTGCGCACGGATGTAATCTCTGATAGTAGACGACAATTCCATAACAAGTTTCTGGTGCATATAACTTGGGGGAGCCATGGCATAAAGCTGGCCGTCGATCAGCTCAGCGCGCTGTCCCTCTGGAAGATTCCAGTAATCTTCGGAAGTATAGTGCCTTTCTTTGGGTAATGGCATAGTGTCACGTCCTTTCTAATAAGAGTATAAGTTGTTTTTGCTACGAATATTCGGTGAGCCGTTCGGTGTTGGCGCACCAAGCGGTTTTTGCATTATTTCAATATTTTTACTGTTTTATTATTACTCCATTCAGAATAGTAGTTCTTTTTGGAGACAGTTTTGTAAGTACGAATTTGCATGTAATACTTTTTGCCTTTTACCAAATTCGAAATTGAGGCTTTCACTGTACTGTTCTTTTTTACTGTGATTACCTTTGCTCCCTTAAAAGACGAACTTGTGGAATATCTAATTTGATAACCTGTTACAGCACTATTACGCTTCCACTGAACAGTTGCTTTCCTGGAACTGCTATTTTTAACGGAAGTAAGGCTTGTTCCTTTTGGATTTACTGTAATAGTTACTGATTTCGATGCTTTATTATAATTTGTGGTGGCCGACGCACTGATAGTGATCGTTGCTTTGCCGACTCCTTTAATGGTAATTTTGCCAGTATTGGATATGGAAGCAACTTTGACATTGCTTGATTTGTAACTGAGTTTTCCATCTCCTTTTGTTCGCTTGGCATTCAAGGAAAACGATTTGGAACCAAGAACTTTTGTCTGGTTGGAAGCAGAAATTGCCTGGTTATTTTTTTGAATGGTAAAACTTTGGGTGGTGAATCCGGCGTAATTTCCTTTAAATTTAATTACGACATCATAGGTTCCTGCATTTGTACATCCGCTGGGATAGGATACAATATAGTTTTCGGGATTAATAAGGCTTCCTCTAGAGTCTTTTACCGACACTGTTGGCCGCTGCACCTTTCCGTTAAAAATGAACTTGGAAGAAGAAAGAGCAATAGTCTGAGGACGATAAATAGTCCGATATCCCGCAACTCTTCCACATCCTTTACATTTCATGAATCTGCATCCGTTTTGCTCCATAGTAGCTTTAACTACCGTTTGCCTATAGACGTGCCTGTGAACTGGAGTAGGCGTGGCTGTTGGCTTCGGAGTAGGCGTGGCCGTTGGGACTGGTGTGGCTGTTGGATCTGGAACTACAGTAGGGAGCGGAGTAATGGTAGGTGTTGGTACAGAGGTGCTAGGTATTTGAACAAATAGGAAGTCATCTCGTACATTCAAGGTGTTTACAGACATTTGACCATAATCATATACCTTTCCGTAATCATAATCACCAGCGCTAAAAGTTATTCCGCTTTTGAAATAATTTAAACAATTAAATGTACCGGCCACAGAGATACTACCATAGTTATACATAGTTCCGAATACATAAACATTTCCCATGACTGTTAATTGTCCATTAAAATAGTATGACGCACCAGGGGCTATGTAAAGATCACCATAAATTGTTTTATAAGCAACCTCGTTCAATACGCCATCTTCTACAACGTAGTCACCTGATGGGGTTAAACCAGACTCTGCGTGTACAGACAGTGTGCTCATAAATAAAAATAATAATGTTAATAGTGGCAGCAGAAATTTCTTTTTGTTCATAGATATTTCCTCCTTCTTGAATTGTGATATGAAAATTATACTACATAAAAACGTAATAATCATTACTACATAATACGGTAGTAATCATCCTGTTATTTTCATTACCGCCAATGTAGGCATGAAATAAACAATGTAGTTGTCAATTCTGATATATTCTCCATATTTTGATCTATAACAGTTCAGTGCTTCAGTTAAATATTCTTCAGTGCAATCCAGATATTCAGCCATTTCGTAACGATTCCGGCATCCATGCTCATAAGCTTGGACGATTCCCATTAATCCGATTTTCAGATTATAGCCATATAGCCTTGCCCGGTATTCCTGTTTCCGGTTCATAGTGTCTGACTGATCCAGAATATTGCCAGAGGAAGTATAGTGATGACCAAGTTCCTCAGCTAGGACACAGGATTTTTCGGCAGTAGTCCCTATGTTTTTCCTGATAGCTATTTTGCTTCCAACGATAAGCCCATCATGCTGTTTTAATGGTTTCTCTTTTACTGTAAGCCGGTGGGAATCAGCTTCATTCAGTAACGCTTCATAAGTCATTTGTAAACACCTCCCACATCAAGTTTAGCAGATTTTCAATCCCAAAGTTTAGACTTTCAGAAACTTTCGTCGGACATCATGTTGATGTCTTCATTTTCTTCTTCTTCTGAATACGCTACATCAGTGCGATGGTGAGCGGCAACAAGTTCTTTCTCTTGCCCATCATTTTTATCATTTGCAAATAAATTTGAAGAATATTTGTTCAATAATGATTGTATTCTATGCTTATAGAATTGATCAGAATCGCTAATAAATAATTTAAAATCAGCAGGAGAGACATTAAAGGAAATTTTACCATTAGTAAATGCATAGTAGTCATCATGTATCTTACAATGCGAACAGAATGGTTCGTAATTTCCATCAGGAAATTTCGATTTTGGTTCCCAACCAAGTTTTACAGCTTGACGACGAAGACATTCTCCGCAATTCAGTCCATCGGTAAAAGTTATATGTTCATATGCCCAACCAATTAATTTTAGGTGGGATTTAAATACCATCTCGTTGTTTATTTCTTGCATTATCTGGTTTTCTTTTTCCATGGGAACATCAAACCCCATTAACCAAGATTCACTAACATTAAGCGCCTTGGCGATTTTATATATATTTTTTTGCTTTGGAATATAGTTTCCGGATATATATGAACTTAGAGCGCCTTTACTTATTCCAGTTTTTTCCACTAAGTCACTTTGTTTTAAATTTCTTATTTCAAGTGCTTCTTTTATTCTTTGTGCAGTTGTAGCCATTTGCATCACCTCCGTATTATGATGATAACATAAATGTTTAGAAAATGCAACAAAATTATTCATTAAACTAAAATTGGTGTTTATAAAACTAAAATTCGCTATTGACAACATCTTAGTATTGCTGTATTATAAAGAAAGTTTAGCAAACTAAACAAATGTAAGCGAAAGAAGAGAGGTGAAAATATGGCTTTTGAATATTCGGAATTGGTGAGATTAATAAGATACAGGTTTGGCACTCAAGATAATTTTGCAAAAGCTCTTGGTATTGGAAGGGTATCTCTAAGCCAAAGATTAAATAATCGGCTTGAATTTACGCAAGATGAAATCGCGAAAGCATCAGAACTTTTAGGTATTCCTAAAAGAAAAATCCCGGAATATTTTTTTATGGAAAAAGTTTAGAAAACTAAAACAGAAAGGAAGAAACAAACATGAACGATTTAAAGATTTTCAACAATGAAGAATTACAGTTGCAGGTGCGTACTATCCAGAACGACGACGGAAGTATTTCTATCAATGCGGAAGATACAGCAATCGGTTTTGGATGGACGCAGGAGAAGACTGGAAAAACCTATGTTAAATGGGAGAGAATGAATGGGTATTGCAAAGAATTTGGATTTTCCCCACAAGTGGGGAAAGACGATTACATCCCTGAATCCCTCTTTTACCGTCTTGGTATGAAAGCAAACAATGCAGTAGCAGACAAATTCCAGAACTGGCTTGCAATGGAGGTTATACCAAGTATTCGAAAGACTGGACAGTACGGAAAGGCTTTCGACCGCAACCAGTTATCCCCGGAACTGCAACTGTTTATGCAGATGGGCGAGACAATGGCACGGCAGGAGCTGGAGCAGAAGCGTCAGGCCGAGCAGATACAGAAGGTGGAGCAGCGCGTGGAGAGTATCCGCGATGTAGTTGCCATTGACACCACTTCATGGAGAGAGGAAACAGGAAGGATTCTTCGAAAAATTGGCAATGAATGCGGGGACAATGTTTCCTACCAGGAAGTAAGAGCAGAATCCTATAAGCTTTTGGAAAAGCGTATGGGAGTTAATTTAAAGCAGCGTCTGACCAATAAGCGTCGTAGGATGGCTGATGAAGGTATATGCAAATCCCAGAGAGACAAGCTGAACAACCTGGATATCATTGCGGAAGACAAGAAGCTGATTGAGGGTTATACGGCAATTGTAAAAGAAATGGCAATTAAATATGGGGTAGCTTAAAAGAAGGAGGAAATAAAAATGACAGCGAAGGATGAAAAAATTTTTGAAATTATGAAGGAAAAGAAAACAGACTGTGATACGGCAGAGCTGCTTTTCCGGGATGAACTGGAAGAAATGTATCCGGAGATAGAAAATCCGGACGTGAGGGAAGAGATATACGAGGGGGAGAAGATGATAAAAGGGCAGTCTTCAAATTTGGTTTTTACACAGCGTTACGCGGCGGAAGAACTGCAGGGTCTGATTGGTTTTACAGTGGCGGATATTATGGATGAAGATGAAGAAAGTGCAATCTGTCTGGTTCTTGAGAATGATCATCATGTTCGTATTGATTTGTTGATTCCGGCAGATGGTTTGGCATATGCAAGCGGTTTTTATGCGGTTGACCGGGATGGAAAGAGAATTTAATGCTGACAGTTTTCGCCCCGAATGGCGAAAACCCTTAAGAATCAGAATTTATCCGGAAATAAGGTTTTCGTACCGCGGTACGAAAACTGGTTTTTTCCATTCGTCAAAAGGGACGAATGAAGCAGAGATATTTCGGCTCATACTGAGGTATGAACCGTGGATAAAAAGAAACAACATATTTTTTCCATTCACCACAAAGGGAGAATGGGATTAGGAGGTAATTATATGCCAAAAGTGAACATAAGCAGAACAGCCAAACTAAATGATGCTTCCAGAAAAGTTTACAGCTTTTTCTGCGCAGGTATTTCCGATGACCAAGCGTGCAAAATTATGGGATACAGCAGACCGACCCACTACAAAAGGCAGAAGAATCCAGAGCAGTTTACACTTGGGGAACTTCGGATTCTGTATCGAGAGGCAAAGCTTCCGGACGAGGTGTTTATGAGGATGATAAGGGAGGAACCAGATGCACAGAGACGTAATTGACAGCCTTATGGCTGGAGGCCTGTTATCGTTCTTACCAATTTGGGAGATAGACTCAGGAGACCAGGCAGTAATTGCCATGGGTCTGGCCGTATTAGCCTACATAGTAATCTTATTGTTCAGGAAGGAGGGAGATTATGGAGAATACAACACCAACAATCATCCGGATCCGGCGCGGCATTAATGGATACAGATATTCTGCCTGCAGCAACAACGGGAGCTTTATTGCCAATGCCAACCGGCTGTCAGAGATCCGGATGCACTGGGCATGGGAGATACGGCACGGTTTTGTAGTGCTTGTAAGGGAATTAAAAATGGATCCCACGAGTTAACAGCTCAAAGAGGGATCCAATAGACAATAATAATTCATCTCTATTGTAGAGGTGATCGGGGAAAATGTCAATGATGAAAAATAAAATCTGAGGATTATTTCCGCAAAGATGTTTCCCTATGTGTAAAAAAACAGGAGGAATAATAGAAGATGAAAGAAGAAACAAAGAAGGAATTACTGCAAAATTTGAGAAATCGCACATCTGTACAGGAGCCAATGTTTGACGTGTATAAGATCTTGGAGAATTCAAACTTAGAAGCCTGGGGGAGATTATGCTGCAACAGAATTGCTGATGCACTTTTAGTGGACGGGAAACATATTGAATTAAACTGGATAAGCACCCCACCAAGCATCGTGATGGACTGTGTTGGAATCGTTAAGAGTGAGGACATCCTTAAATCCTATATTTCCGCAGAAGCCTATAATGAACTTGAAGACTTTGCATGGAAAATGCATGACCATGCACGCAGCAAGAATTATCTGTTAGATGCTCTGCGTGGATATACCAGTAAAGAACTGCGAGAATTTCCGAAGAAGCCTAAAAGTAAATCTTCGGAAAATGTACTTCATTCGGACTTGGTCAGAGCAGAGCTGCATTCCAGACAAATCTATTGGCGGGCGTATCTGCGAATCAGGGAATGGATAGATGACAAACTCTTCTACATTAAAAATTACAGCATTGTTCATTTTATCAAAGAAACGGTAAAGGATTTTAATAAGGATCCTGATCATAAGCCAGTTAGTATTCCTAAGAAGAGCAAAAATGAGATTTTTGGGGATGCGTATATGCGTTTTATTAAGAAGCATAAGGAGTATACAGATCTGCAGAAGATGTCCCAGGAGGATTTAAAAAAGTTCGTTTTTCTTGGGGTAAATTATTTTGGAAAACGTCCGGATCATACACATCGGATAACGCCATCTGAAGAGGATTTAGAAGCAAAATATATGCAGCTCAATCACATTATGCAGGCTATAGGAATGCTTACCCCAACCACTTTAATGCAGATGTTTCCGATTATCAAGGATTACGACGGAAAAAAATACGGTGAAAAAGATTACTACTATACAATGAAGGCCATTGGAAGATTGAATCCACATAAGCCTATTGGAAGTTCACAGCAGGCCGCTCAGTTATTATGGGATTATGAAAATAACTCATTAAGATTCTTTTCAATAAAATGGGTAGGATGTATTTCAGACCTGGCTATTTATGCGAATAAAAAAGATGAGCACGACGCTTTTTACAAGGGGTTAGAAAGCAGGTATTCAGATTAATGCTTATGGTTTGACTACAGAAGGGAGATTTATTTAATGGTTGATTTTGAGAAGTTATATGAAATGGACAACATTATTACCGGACTTGAAATTGCATCCGAAAGCGCAAGATATATGATCCAGGATGTTACAGATGAATATTTTTCTTTGGCAGAAAAGGACGATAGGGAGCGCTGCTTTAACCGGGGACAGGTAAAGAACCGAATAGCCTATGACTATATTTTGGAGGTTGAAAATCTTCTGGAGAAACTTGTTCCGATATTTAATGCAGTTTTTGAAGAATCACGGAATGAGAGATTATCAATTGAAAAAGAGGACAGTAAGTTTTCTAGTACCAGAAAGGCGGTGTAGTTTATGGCATACGATATGGCACCATGGTTTAAGCAGCTTATTCGTAAATTGCCAGAAGAACGGTTGCATAATATGCGGATTAAGCTGAACAGTCTGAATGATTCCCATGTGTCTACACAGAAAATGATCGTTACCATAGATGCGGAACTTTTGCGCCGGAAATGGAGTAGGGATTTAGGAAGGAGAAGAAATCAATAGTTATGACAGCAGAAGATATTGAGAATTTCGTATTAGAAATGATGGATATATTTGGAGGAATGATGTCAGATGAAGCCGAAGCTTTAAAGCATAAATGGCTGGTTGAACTGGCAAAGATTGGTGTTTCTTCAAAGGCAGTAAGATTTTTAAATGACATGGCGAATATGACCATAGTGAAAGCTACATATATGTAATTACCTGATAACGGCAGCAGGAAGTTATGTTTCTGCTGCCGCATAGAAGAAAGGAAGGGGATTTATAATGGATTTACAAGAGATTAGGGAGAAAGTTAAACATTATATCCTGGAAAATGAATACGTGAGCTACGCAGAACTTGAACAGTTCTTTGAGCAAATCGGATATGATTATCATGGGAGTTTCAGCAGTGTATCGTCCGTTTGTGATTATGTAGTTTTCTGGAGCGGATGGAGCAAGGAGGCTATTGATTTAGTTAACGATCTTTACGACGAGGGAATTCATAAGCAGCCAACGCCAATTTTGACGTATATACTAGACGGCGCAACACTGAATTTACCGTTAGTAAAAAGAGATATGCAATACAAGAAGGATCATTGGCTTCCGGTGGTATTCCATAGTATTTCTAATCAGCGCGGTGTCAGACAGAAGACATACAGGTGGTGACAATAATGCAGGATGATTATGGGTGGATTAAGATACATAGGGAACTGTTGAATAAGCCAATCTGGCAGTTATCCACCCCAGAACAGAAAACCATTCTCATTACACTCCTCATGATGGCAAACCACAGGGAGAAAAAATGGGAATGGAACGGCGGGCAATATGTATGTGAGCCGGGTCAGTTTATTACAAGTTTAAATTCTCTGGTGGAAGTGTGTGGAGAAGGCATCACAATTCAGAATGTAAGAACCGCTTTAAACCGCTTTGAAAAATACGACTTTCTAACAAATGTGTCAACAAAGCGTGGCAGGCTCATAACTATTGTAAATTGGGAGAAATATCAATGTTATGATATTGGTTCTAACAAAGAGTCTGGCAAAGAAGCTAACAAAGACCTAACAAAGGGAAAATATGAACAAAGTGTAAATTTTTCAAAAAACACCATTTTTCTAACAGAGTTGCTAACAAAGCATGGAATTGATAAAAACGCCGTAGAATCAATACTTTCCGAATTTGAAAATAATTCCTATAACAAAGCGTCTGGCAAAGACCTAACAAAGAGCCAACAAAGACCTAACAAACAGCTAACACCTAACAAGAATATAAAGAATGATAAGAATAAAAAGAATAATATAAAAACATTGTGCACGCCGGAGGCGGATGCACTGTTTGAGCATCTGTGGAATCGGTACCCTTCCAAAAAGGGGAAGGCCCGCATTACCGACAAGAAGAAACGTGAGTTTCTGGAAGTCGGTGAGGAACAGATGAACCGCTGTATCGACCGTTACCTTGCGGATCTGAAAAAAGATGACTGGAGACATCCGCAGAACGGCAGCACATTCTTTACGTCAGGGTATGTTGACTATCTGGATAAAAATTATGGCAATGTGGATAATCCAAAGAAGGGAAACTCTCCGGCAGACAGATTTGCATGTTTGCGGCCGGAAACCAGAAGCGCGTTAGAAGAATCCGGAGTTATTCAAGGGCAGAGTATAGCCATTGGAAATGCCAGTGAGGAAGAGATCAGGCTACTGCAGAAGGAGGGATTGCTGTGAGATATGATTTTCAAGAGCAGGATGCATATTCCTTTGCCCGCCATATTGGAATATCTGCCAGACGTCATGGGTATGAATTGAAGTTTAAAGAATGCCCCTACTGTCATGGCGGAGAACATCGGGACATAGACACATTTGCCATTAACCTTCGCACAGGACAGTTTAAATGCCTGCGGTCTTCCTGCAGTGCAAGCGGCAATATGGTTGTTCTGTCAAGGGATTTTGGTTTCAGCCTTGGCACGGAAGTGGATGAATACTTTAATCCAAAAAAACAGTTCAGGAAACTGCCAACACCAAAGGATCCTATAAAGCCAAAGGATACAGCGGTGGCTTATATGAAATCCAGAGGGATTTCGGAAGAGACTACAAGGGGTTATGAGATTACCGCCCAGAATAAAAATGACAATGTCATAGTGTTCCCTTTTTACGATGAGAATGGGTCCCTCCAGTTTGTAAAATATCGCAAAACGGATTTTACGAAAGAAAAGGATAAGAATAAAGAGTGGTGTGAGGCAAACTGTAAGCCTATTCTGTTTGGGATGAAGCAGTGTTCCGGATTTGAACGTCTGGTTATCACAGAAGGACAGATCGATAGTCTTTCATGCGCAGAGGCAGGAATCCGGAACGCTGTCTCGGTTCCAACCGGCATGAATGGATTCACATGGGTTTCCTACTGTTGGAATTGGGTCATGAAGTTCAGTGAGCTGATTGTATTTGGCGATATGGAAAATGGCCGGATGACGTTGTTGGAGGATCTAAAGAGACGTTTCCCGAAAAAAATCCGCAGTGTTAGGGAGCAGGACTACCAAGGGTGCAAGGATGCTAATGAAATTTTGATGAAGTATGGCAAGGATGCTGTGAAGAGCGCCGTAGAAAATGCAGAATTGCTGCCAGTGGAACGTGTTATCCGTCTGGCGGAGGTAGAATCGGTTAATATCTATGAGCTGGAAAAGGTCAGGACAGGGATAAGAAGCCTTGATAAGTTGCTATATGGAGGGCTTCATTTTGGTCAGGTAGTGATTATTGCAGGAAAGCGTGGGGATGGAAAATCTACCTTTGCAAGTCAGGTCATTGCAAGTGCACTGTCCCAGAATTATCGTGTATTTGTCTATTCTGGTGAGCTTCCCAACTATTTATTTAAGGCATGGTTGGATTTTCAGATTGCAGGCCGGAATCACATTACAGAGAATAAACGAGCAGACGGTACGCCAAGTTGCTTTATTACAAATGAGAACCTTGCCCTTATCAATAAATGGTATTGGGACAATATATACATTTATGATAGCCGAGTCATCAAAAGTGATGAGCAGGAGGATCTGATCAAAACAATTACAGAAGCCATTATGAGGTATGATCTTAAAATCGTGCTGATCGACAATCTTATGACGGCGATAGACCTTGATATGGAAAGTGGGGATAATCGCTATGAAAAGCAAGGAAGCTTTGTTAAAAAGTTAGAGAAACTTTCTCTCCGGTTCAACGTAATTATATTACTTGTGGCTCATAGAAGGAAGAATGGTTTTTCGACAGATGCAAATGATGAAATCAGTGGTTCAGCAGATATTACGAATGCAGCAGGCGTCGTTGTCAGTTATGACCGTGATAAAGATCTTCTGCCTGAGCAACGAAAATTAATAGTTTCCAAGAGCCGCTTGGTTGGAAAACTAGATTTTGAAGGGATTACCTTGAATTATGATGAAAAGTCAAAACGCATATATCAAAACAACGATGAATTAACACTGGAATACGGATGGAATGATTCCGATTTCATGAGTGCGGAAAATATGGAGATTCCATTTTGAATAAAATTGGTGTGTAAAGACGCAATACTGGAGGTAAAACAAATGAGTGAAAGAAAGATGCCGAAATATAAAGGCGAATTGAGACAGGCAATTGGCGAGAATGTTAAAGCTGTCAAAAACAGCTTTGTGCTTAAAGATTTGTATATAATCTCTGATATCTTACAGAAACAGTATGATGAAGAAGCATATAAAACTTTGACGGATGCGGAATATGATGCCGCCTCGATTATTAGAGCTATTATCAGCTGCAAAAATGCTGAAAGAATGAGAGATCTTAGGGTTTTTGTAAATGTATTTTTGTCGGATGACAAAAGAAAGACAGGTGTTGGATCATGAATAATGAGGAATATAAGAAATATATCCTGGCAATGTTGGAATGGATTAATAACGAACATGACCTGAAGCAGATTTTTGACTATGCGCAGTACATATTTCTCAAAGAGGAAAATTGGAGCAAATGACAGTAAAAGAAGAGTATGAGATGTTCAGTGCCGTATGGAAGTTAAGACTAAGCAGGAAGTATGACAGGTTGAAGGAGGGTGATAGTGATGGAGAAGAAATCAGCAAAGAACGTTGTTGAGGAATGGGCAAAAGGAATCCGTAAAAATGCAGGGATGGCTTATAAAGGTAATGGTGAACGGATTAAGAATGAATACCTGCAACGGATTATGGGACAATGTGATGCCATATTAGCAACATTGGACTGCTGTGAAAATGAGGAGTGATACCGTTGGATATAAAGATGACCAGGAAGCTCCTGGACAATTACCGGAAGACCAAAAAAGAGATCCCCATGCTGGAGGTGGAGCTTCAGGATATGCAGGAGGGTGACAATGGCTTTGGGAACAGTACGATCTTTGATTACCAGACCGGGTATCCAAGACCCCAGTCGGTTGTTGGGTTCGACTGGCCGCTGTACGAATCCCGGAAAAAAGCCCTGGACAGAAAAAGGTCTGAGGTCATGGCTGTTGAAAAGTGGATCAATTTCATTGAGGATGGCCAGACCAGGTGCGTGTTCCGGATGTTCTACATAGACGGGATGAGCTGGAAGAAGATTGCGGAGAAGACAGGGCATAGGAAGAATGCAGATTATCCGAGACTGTATATCAGGGACGCTTATTTGAAAAAGTTGGGGATAAAATAAAAAAATATCGTTTATATCGTTTATATCGGAAATATCGTTTTATAATAAAAATGAGTCCGAAGGCGATTTCGGATTTCCTCCTGTAGCCACTGCCAGGTGTCACAGCCTGGTGGTGGATTTGCCGAAAAGGCAACCCAAACATTTTTTTGAAAGGAGTCTTGCAGAAATTGCAGGACTCTTTTTAAGTTTTCTGTATATGTTTATATTGCATCTTAAAATAAAATGATTTATAATTTCTAAGAAAAAGAAAAAGAAAAAGAAAAAGAAAAAGAAAAAGAAAAAGAAAAAGAAAAAGAAAAAGAAAAAGAAAAAAGCATAAAGACACCCAAAAAAAAGAAGGAATGCATTTATTTAAAGAATGGAGGTGTAAAGATGCTTAATTGCGATTATTGTCAGTGTAAATATCCAAAGGGGACTACAACAGGTTTTGAAGATGAATTCGGATATTGGGATGTTTGTACTGAATGTGGCAAACGTATCGAAGAAGGCTATCATTATAGCAACCATTATGACGGCGAAGATCATGATGATATTGAATGGGATTAGTTAGAATACCGAAAGAATGAAGAGACAACCGCACTGGCTGTCTCTTTTTTTCAAAACGAAACGAATAAGAGGTGGTGATGCTTGCCAAGAGAAAGAAGCCCGAACCGTGATAAAGCTTTTGAGTTGTTTAAAGAACGCGGCGGAAATATCACAAACCGTGAGATCGCTTCGATTCTGGGCGAAGATGAAAAAGTTATTGCGGTTTGGAAGAGCAGAGATAAGTGGAATGTTGTACAACGATCAAAAGAAAGTTGTACAACAAAGAAAAAAGGCGGACAGCCGGGGAATAAAAATGCCATGGGACATGGAGGGACCGGGCCGCCTGGAAATAAGAATGCAGTTAAGACAGGAGAGTTCGAAGCTCTCTTTTTTAATACCCTGAATCCGGAAGAGCAAGAACTTTTGAATATGGTGTGCCTGGACAAAGGACAGCTGCTCCTTCAGGAGATACAGCTATTGACAGTCCGGGAGCACCGGATGCTGAAACGGATCGAATCCCTGCAGGCACTGGAAGAAATGCAGGGTGCAGTGAGTGAGGATGGATCAGAGCAGGCACCGCCTGGTATGAGCATCACAAAGTATACCTCAGGGATTGAAAAAGGAAAAACCACACAGCTCAAGGAATGCGAAGGCATCCTTGGACAGATCCAGTCGATCGAAGAGGCCTTGACAAGGGTACAGGCCAGAAGGCAGAAAGCAATTGAAGCACTGCACAGATTCGGCTTTGATGACGACCGCCTGGAGTTAGAAACAATGAAATTCGAACTGGAAATGCTGAAACAGGGCGGACAGGATGACGAAACAGGAGATGACAGATTCCTGGATGCAATGAATGCGGCTGCTTCTGAGGCCTGGGGTGATGGTGATGAATGAGAGGATTGCAAAGCTCAGAGAAAAGCTTTCCCAGATGAAACAGAACCGCAGGGCAGCAGGCAACCGGCAGACGTTCAAGTTCCATCCGTTCTCGCGGAAACAGAAAAAAGTGCTGACCTGGTGGTGTCCGGATTCTCCCGTAAAGGATAAAGACGGAATTATCGCAGATGGGGCTATCCGGTCAGGAAAGACGGTCAGCATGTCATTATCTTTTGTGATGTGGGCAATGGCTTCCTTCTCCGGACAGAATTTTGCCATGTGTGGAAAGACCATAGGCTCTTTCCGTAGGAATGTGCTCTTCTGGCTGAAATTGATGCTGCGTTCCAGGGGATACAGCATTACTGATCACAGAGCTGACAACCTTTTGATGGTCAGAAAGAAGGGTGTAGAGAATTACTTTTATATCTTCGGCGGTAAGGATGAACGTTCACAGGATCTCATCCAGGGTATTACCCTGGCGGGGGTCTTTTTTGATGAAGTTGCCCTGATGCCGGAGAGTTTCGTGAATCAGGCCACAGGACGGTGTTCTGTAAAAGGTTCGAAATTCTGGTTTAACTGTAACCCAGATGGGCCGTACCACTGGTTTAAGGTCAACTGGATTGACAAAGCAAAAGAAAAAGGTTTGCTATACCTGCACTTTACCATGGATGACAACCTGTCCTTGGCAGAAGAGATCAAAGCCAGGTACCGCTCCATGTACACAGGGGTATTCTTTAAGCGCTATATCCTTGGCCTGTGGGCAGTAGCAGAAGGCATCATTTATGACATGTTCGATGAAGAAAAGCATGTCAGGGATATTTTCGATTTCCGAACTATCCTGATAAGCGGCGGAAGATATGTAAGCTGTGACTACGGTACCCAGAATGCCACAGTATTTCTTTTGTGGAACAAAGGCAGGGATGGGAAATGGTACTGTACCAGGGAATATTACTATTCCGGAAGGGATAAGGGCCGGCAGAAAACAGATTCCGAATATGCCGATGACTTAAAGGACTGGCTGGAAGGAACACCGATAAAAGCTATTATCGTAGACCCTTCGGCCGCGTCTTTCATAGCAGAACTGCGGAAACGGGGTTACAAAGTCCTGAAGGCAAAGAATGATGTCCTGGACGGCATCCGGTTAGTAGGGACCTTACTGAACCTGGAACAGCTGGTCTTTGCTTCTTCCTGTAAGGAAACCATCAAGGAATTTGCTTCCTACATCTGGGATGACAAGGCCCTGGAGCGCGGAGAAGATAAGCCGGTGAAACAGCACGATCACGGGTGTGACGCCGTCCGCTATTTTGCCAGCACGGTACTTGGCAACCAGCTTGCAAAAATGAAAACGATAAGGAAATAGGAGGACGCAAATGTTTAATAAAAAGCAGAAAAAGATTGAAGCACTGGAAGCAGAAAAATCCTTTTTGGAAAAAGAAAACGATTACCTGAAAAAGCAATTAACAGGAGATCATGCGGAGTCTGGTTATTGCAGAAAATGTGAACACAGTATTTTTACGGATGTGTTTCATGGATATGCCTGCGCACTGGAATGCAAGTGCAAAGATTTTAAAGAAAAGGCTGAGTGATATTTATGTATATATTTACGATACCAGGAGAATCATTCGATGAACTAAATCTGGACAAACAGGCCATCCGGCAGCTCATAACCAGGCATATCAGCATGGCGGCAAGGCTGAAAAAGAACATGCAGTATTACGAGGGAAAGCACAAGATCCTGAGCGAAGACCGGAAAAACAAACTGGTATGTAACCATGCGAAAGATATCTCCGATACGGCAAGCAGCTATTTTATCGGCAACCCGGTCTCTTACAAGGCAGAAGGGGACATTAAGCCGTTGGCGGAGGCCATGGAGGCAGCCGGTGCAGATGAGGTGGATGGGGACAATGGCCTGGATCTGTCGATCTATGGGCTGGCCTATGAATATATCTACGCCAAAGAAGACGAGGCGGATCTGACAGTTAAAAACCTTTCTGCGGAAAGCACCTTCATGGTGAGGGATGACAGCATTGAAGAGAACGAGCTTTTCGCAGTGTATTACCATATCCGGAAGGATGATGCCGGACAGAATACAGACCACTTCCTGGCTACGGTAGTTACAAAAAACTATAAATACGAACTGGACATCATGGATTCTGACGCACCGCAGGCACTTACAGAGACGCCAGTCCCGCATTATATGGGGGAAATACCGGTCATAGAATACCAGAACAATAAGCTGGCCATTGGGGATTATGAGCTTCAGATTCCGCTGATCGACGCCTATAACGCCTTAATGAGCGACCGGATCACGGATAAGGAGGAATTCATTGATGCCATCCTTGCGGTCTACGGCACCATGCTTTCGGACGAAAAGGCAGTAGATGAAAAAGGAAATGAAGCAGATGGGATGGACGAAGTAAAGAAACAGTTGAAAGAGCAAAAGGTGCTGGAACTTCCAGGAGAAGGGGTGAAAGCGGAATACCTTATCCGTACCTTTGATGAATCCGGGGTAGAAATCCTGAAGAAGGCCATTGAACAGGACATCCATAAGTTTTCCCACATCCCGTGCATGACGGATGAATCTTTTGGTGGTAATGTTTCCGGTGTGGCCATGGAGTTTAAGCTTCTGGGAATGGAAAATATCACAAAGATCAAGACCAGGTATTACAAAAAGGGCCTGCGGAAACGTCTCCGGATCTTCTGCAATTATCTGTCCACGTACAAGGGCATAAACATTGACCCCGTTGGTATCACCCCGACATTTACCAGGGCGATGCCAAAGAATCTCCTGGAGATCAGCCAGATCGTGGCGAACCTCTGGGGAAAGGTCGGGAAGAAAACCCTGCTGTCTCAGATCCCCTTTGTGGAGGATCCGGACGAAGAGCTGAAGACGGTTGAGAAGGAAGCAGCAGAAGCCCTGGAGCAGCAGCAGAAAGCTTTTGGAAGCTTTGGAAACCTACCTCCGGAAAAAGGAAAGCCGGAAGAGGCCCCGCCTGATAAGAAGGATGATGTAGATGGATAACCGGGAATACTGGGAGAACCGGGCTGCCTGGCGGATGTATGAGGAGATGCAGAAGGCGGAAGGAACAGCGGATGATATCGCAAAGATCTATCTGCAGTCCTCAAAATACCTCCAGCTACAAATGGAGGACATTTTCGAACGATACAGGTCAAAACATAAGCTGTCCGAAGCAGACGCCAGGAGGCTCCTGGATTCCATGGATGGGACTACGGTACAGGAGATGCTGCAGAAGTTGGAGAATGATGAGTCTGATCAGACGAAGAAAGATCTTCTGGCTGAACTGGAAGCCCCGGCATACCAGGCCAGGATCTCAAGGCTGATGGAATTGCAGAACCAGACGGATGCTGTCATGCAGAATATCTACCACCAGGAGCAGCAGATCAGCACCGCATTTTATGAGAGCCTGGCCAGGGATGCGTATTACCAGTCTATTTTTGAGACACAAAAACAGACAGGCCTTGCGTTCAGTTTCTCCCATATTGACAATAAGCAGATAGACCGGGTACTTTCCATGAACTGGTCCGGGAAACACTATTCAGAACGGATATGGAAGAATACCGGTGATCTTGCGCAGGAACTGAAACGGGAGCTCCTGGTGAATCTGCTCACCGGTAGATCGGAACGGGAAGCTGCAGAAGTGATCACTAACAGATTTGCTTCTGGTGCCATGCAGGCCAGGAGGCTTGTACGAACGGAAAGCTGCTTCGTATCCGCAGAGCTGACCGCAAAGGCTTACGAGGAATGTGGAATAGAGCATTACCGGTTCCTGGCCACATTAGACCTCCGTACCAGTGAGATATGCAGGAGTATGGATGGGAAAGTATTTCCAGTCTCCGAAAGGCAGCAGGGAAAGAATTACCCTCCCATGCATCCCTGGTGCCGCTCCACCACGGTCAGCACGATCTCTGATGAGGAACTGAAAAAGATGGAACGGAGAGCCTATAATCCCAAAACCGGAAAGGCCGAATTTGTCCCCGGATCCATGACCTATGGGGAATGGTATAAAAAGTATGTGGAGGGCAATCCGGAAGCCCTGGCAGAAGAGAAAGCGATCAAGAACCACGCATCAGATAAAAAGCAGTATGAGCAGTATAAAAAGATCCTTGGCAAAGATATCCCGGATTCCTTTGTAAAATTCCAGAAAATGAAGTATAATGAACCTGAGAAGTGGAGATTCACAAAATTGGATATTCAACGGCGCAGGGAACTTATGGAAAATCCGGAATCGATGCTGCCGAATGCCGGGAATGCCACGGCAGCAGAAGCCAAGTTTACAGGGTATCTGTTTGGGGGAAACCACCCAGAGGGACTGGCAAAAGGAAGGGCATTTAGTTCAAGACTTGGGTATGGCACGGACAACTGGCAGGAACTCCAAAAAGAGATCACATCCCGTGCTACGAAATATCCGGCTGCTTTAAAGGGAGACAATGGACACGGAAAGATTATGTATGAGCAGAAGATCATCGTGTACGGAAAGAATGGAACTCCGGCTAATGTGATCGTTGGCTGGGCGGCAGATGATAAAGGCGCGGCTATGGCAAGCACATACATCAAAGAGGTGAAGTAAATGGTAATAAAGGAATTTGATACGGTATTATTGAAAGACGGGCGGAAAGGGGATGTTATGGAAGTATTCCCGGATGGCAGTCTGATAATCGATACTGGAACTTCCCCGGGAGACTGGGAAACCTTATATGATAAAACCATAGAGGATGTTGAAAAGGTCGTTCATACATCTGAAGAATAAAGAAGGCCATGGAATGGAGGGGAATGGATGGATAATTTTACAATTATTTACAAGATTTTGAAAGCCTTAGAAAAAGCGATGGATTATGATGGGTTTGATATCTCGAAGATATCCCATGAGAGACTTGAAATATCTTATGAGAGATGGGAAAAGATCATGATCATGCTTGTGAAATCAGGATATATCGAAGGGGTCGTCTACGACCAATGCTGTTCTGATTACAGCCCTAAATTATGCAAGCCGTTACAGCCGGTCATTACATTGAAAGGACTGGAGTACCTTGAGGAAAATACACTGATGAAAAAAGCTGCAAATATTATCAAAGGAATAAAAGATACGATACCAGGTTTGTGAGTTATAAAACCACCAGTCAGAAATGGCCGGTGGTTTTTTCATGCTTAAATTTGCGCCGGCGCAACGAAAGGAGGTGAAGAGGGATGAAGGTAAAGGTGATCAAACGTTTCAACGACATGAAGGAAAGAAAGATCCAGGAAGTGGGAACTGTCTTAGAAGTGAACGAGGCACGTATGAAGTGGCTGATCTCACAGGGGATGGTTGAGAAGTGCCAGGAACCGGAAGAGGAACCTGCAGGACAGCAGGAACCAAAAGAAACAAAGAACACAGCAAAGACCAAGAAGGGAGAATTATGATGAGAAAGAATTATTTTCACTGTAAATTCCGTATCCCAATGAATATCCAGCTGTTCGCTGGAGAGGGAGAAGGCGGAGACGGGGACGGAGCTGCAGGAGGCGGCACCAGCGGAGATGGAGGTATGCTTCCTTCTTTTGATGATTTCCTGAAAGGGGAAGGGAACCAGGAAGAATTCAACCGCAGGGTAAACGAAGCAGTATCCACGGCCGTAAAGAACGCCCAGGAGAAATGGCAGCTCCTGACAGATGACAAAGTCTCCGAAGCGGAAAAGCTGGCAAAGATGACCAAGGAAGAAAAAGACCAGTATCTGCGTCAGAAAAAAGAGAAGGACCTTGCCGATAGGGAAGCGAATATCACAAAAAGGGAACTGATGGCAGAAGCCAAGAACACCCTTGCGGAAAAGAAGCTTCCTGCAGGGCTTGCAGAAGTACTGAACTATACAGATGCAGATTCCTGCAAAAAATCTATCGAAACGGTAGAAAAGGCATTCCAGGCAGCAGTACAGGCAGCCGTGGAAGAACGCCTAAAAGGCGGGAAGCCGCCAAAGAAAGCAGTAAACGAACCAAGCCAGTATGATGGGATCGATGCCGCGACTGTTAAGCAGGTTGAATCCATCATGATGGGAAGGTAAGAAAGGAAAGGTGAAAAAATATGGCAATCAATGCTTTAGCAACAGCAACTTTATTCCAGAATACCCTGGACAGGGCTGCCATCCAGGATGCGGCGACAGGCTGGATGGATGGGAATGCAGGCCAGGTGATCTATAATGGAGGTGCAGAGGTCAAGATCCCGAAGATGACGGTACAGGGCATGGGAGACTATGACAGGGACACCGGATACGTTCAGGGCGGTGTTACGCTGACCTACGAAACAAGGACCATGACCCAGGACAGGGGTCGCAAGTTCCAGCTGGATCCCATGGACATCAACGAGAACAATTTTATTACCACGGCAGCAGCCGTTATGACAGAATTCCAGAGGATGTATGTCATCCCGGAGATTGATGCTTACCGCCTCTCAAAGATCGCCACAGAGACGATCACAGCCAATAAGACGGGAATGGTGGCCTATGGTTATACCCCGGGTGCTGCGAGTACGTCTGCACTCCGCGAATTAAAGGAGGGCATCAAAGCGGTACGGGAAATGGGCTATAATGGCTCTTTAGTCGTGCATGCGACACCGGATTTCATCCTGGAACTGGAATTGGAACTGGCCGGAAAAATCACAGCCGTTACGTTCTCCAAAGGCGGCATCAACACACAGGTACCATCTGTGGATGGCGTACCGCTTATTTCCACCCCCGCGAACCGCATGTACACGGCCATCACGATTTACGATGGGAAAACCTCAGGCCAGACAGCGGGCGGATATGCAAAAGGCACAAGCGCCCTGAACATCAACTTCATGGTGCTTCCGATGACGACCCCGATCGCCATCACCAAACAGGATATCATGCGTATCTTTGACCCGACGATCAACCAGAAGCTGAATGCATGGCAGATGGATTACCGCCGTTTCCATGACATCTGGGTACTGGACAATAAACTGGATTCCATCTATCTGAGCATCAAAGATGCCAAGCCGACAGAAGGAGGGAATAGCTGATGAGACTGATCAAAGATAATGTCGAGAGGGTCACGGAGGACACTGACAGGATAGCCAGGCTGAAAGCGGAAGGTTTTAAAGAAATCAACTGTGATCCTGGCAGAAAGGAAAATATTCCTGCCGAGGAAGAGGTATCCCTGGAAAAACTGTCCGCTGCAGACCTCAGGAAGCTGGCAAAGGAAAAAGGGGTAGAGGGCTATTCCAGCCTGTCTAAGGATGAATTACTGGCGGTGATAAGGGATGTGGTCTAAATGGCAAGGGAAAAAGACCTTGTGATCATAGAAAAGCTGACAGGCGAAAATGACAAGGCGCTTCTGGAAATCCTGCTGGATGACGCAGAATCCTTCGTGCTGTCTTACACGAACCGGACACATCTTGTGACAGGCCTGGAAAAGGCTGTCCGTGACCTGGCTGTCATTGCCCTGAACCGCATGGGGACAGAGGGTGAGAGCAGCAGGTCTGACGGAGGGGAAAGCTATAGCTTTGACTCTGCTCCGAAACAGATCTACGACACCATGAACCGTTACCGGCTTGCCAGGGTAGGAGGGAAGACCTATGAGGATAAAACGCAGCAGGCTTGAGACATATCACCTGAGGAAAAGGATCACCGGGAAAGATAAAGAAGGCAGCACCTACGAAGAGTGGGGTGCTGCTGTTTCTTTTTCCGGGGAATCCTGGCCGGCTTCCGGAAAAGTGCAGGCCCAGCAATATGGCGAACGCCTTGCCTACATCCGCAACCTACGGATCGATGGAAAGTACACGATGGAGACGAATGAAAAGGGCATGGTGTCCTATGACTTCGGGGAAGGGCGGAAATTCCGGGAATCAGACGGTATCTGCCTGTATGTGCCGGGAGAACATGATCCTGACTATAAGATCATCTCCATCAAACCTTACAGGCCGTTAAAACTGGAGGTAGAGCGGATATGAGCACAGACCTGAAAGACCTAAACAAGAAACTGGATAAGCTGTCAAAGATGGATATCAGGAAAGAGACCGCCAGGGCGATCATGAAAGTGCGGGATGCGGCCGTTTTTAATGCGCCGACCCGGAAATATGGCTCCGGGGGTGGATCATTAAAACAGTCCATCTTTGCAGATGTAACCGAGGATGGGGATTCCGTCATCGGCGTGTGCTATACCAACAATGACCATGCCGTGTTCGTGGAATTCGGTACCGGCCCGGTAGGCCAGGCGAACCATGAGAAGTCTTCGCCGGATGTGCACCCGGTCTACAGTCAGACCGGATGGATGATACCCGGCGATGCGATGGATCCGGATGCGGCGGAACAGTACGGCTTTGGTATCGCTAAGAAAAACGGTGAGGTCATCGGCTATTACACAAACGGACAGCCTGCACAGCCTTTTATGTATCCTGCACTGAAAGACAACCAGGATGAGATATTAAAAGATTTTGCAACAGAGTTTGCAGCAGATCTGGAAAGGATATTGAAATGAAGAATGTAAAAGATGAGGTATACGCTGCACTCCTGAAGGTAACGGATAATGTTTCGGACAGCTACCCGAAGGACTGGGCGAACTTCCCGGCAATCCAGTTTTCTGAGGAAGATAACAGCGTATTTGAACGCACCCGGAATGAGGAACAGAAGTCAAAAGTACGGTACCGTATTGATGTCTGGCATAACAAGAGCACGTCTGAAGCTGCTCTTGCAATTGACAAAGCGGTTTCCGCCCTTGGCCTGGTACGCACAGGATGTATGGACGCACCGGATCCTTCCGGAATGAAGCATAAACAGATGCGTTACGAAGGAATCATAGACATGCACTCTGATATTGTATATTGGAACAACTGAGAAAGGATGAGGAAAAATGTTAGCGAATGGAGCAACGCTGGAATACAAAGAAAAAGGAGCAACCGGGGAATATACAGACTTGCCCGGTCTGAAGGAGATCCCAGAGATCGGGATTGAACCGGAAAAGGTGGAAAACACAAACCTGAAAAATCCACACAAGAAGTATGAGAACGGAATCGGGGATTTGCCGGAGATGGTATATAAATTTCAGTATGACAATACGGAAGCAGACTCCCCCTACAGGAAAATGAGGGATGCACAGGCAGCGGGGAAAGTCCTCAGCTTCAAAGAAACACTGTCCGATGGAAGCATAACAGAATATGACGCCCAGGTATCTGTAAAACGTACCGGAGGCGGCGTGAACGGCGTCATTGATTTTGATCTGACCATGACGGTGCAGAGCGACCTGACATTTACAGACCCGGCATAAGGAGGAATTAAGAGATGGAGAATTTAGGCGGATTAGAGAATACAGAAGAGAAACAGACGGAAGAAAAGGTGCTGGACATTAACGAAGCAAAGAAGAAGCGGAAACCGTTCCATTACTGGACAGTAGGAGGCCGTGATTACCGGCTTAAATTAAAGGCATCTACGATCGGGAAACTGGAGAACAAATACAAAAAGAACATGACGAACATCCTGTTGGATGATGGGATTCCCCCTCTTTCCATCATGCTCACTGTAATCCAGGCGGCCATGGAACCGTGGGAACATAATGTCAGCTATACGGACGTCCAGAAGTTGTACGACAAATGGGCGGAAGAGGAAGGCGGGAACCAGACAGATCTCTTTTCAAAGACTATCATCCCGCTCATGGCGGTTTCCGGTTTTTTTACACAGAAGCAGGCGGAGGATATCCTGGAGGAACTGCAGGAAAACCTTCAAGGCTGATCTCCGACTACCTGCAGGAATTGTATCCAAAGGCACTTGATGCAGGGATCCCGGTAGATACTTTCTGGGATTCCTCTTTATTTGAGATACTGGATATGATAGAGAGTGCCGAAAGGGAGGAAAAGAGAAAATGGAAAGAGAAGATCTTGGATGGCTTCATCCTGGTGGATGCGGCAGTGCGGAAAATTGCAGCATTGCTGCCATCCGATAAAAAGATAAGACCGCCGAAGCCGTGGGATTATTACAGGTCATTTGAGGAGGAAAAAGAATCCTTTGAAAAACAGGACCAGGAAAGACAGCTGGAAGAATATAAGGAAAAGCGTAGGGAATACGTAGCAGAGGCAAACAGACGCAGGCAGCAGGGATTGCTGTAGCCTGCTATTTTTATATCGGAAAGGAGGTGGAGTATGGGTAAAGATATAGATGCGGCAAAGGTAAAAGTATCCATAGAAGCAACCACAGCCCCAATGAAAAAAGAGGCAGAGAAAGCTAAGAAGATTGCCAAGGACATGACGGAATCCATCAATAAAGAGATGGAAAAGGCCAGGAGCCCCCTGCAGTCCGCTACGTCCGGAAGCAAAGCCCTGAATTCCATCCGGGATTTCCAGAAAAAGCTGAAGCAGAGTATCTCTTCTGTGACACCCCGGAATCTGTCCGATGGTATCAAGGGGAGATGGAAACAGTTCCAACTTGATGCAGGAATCAAGATCTATACAGATGAATTTGTAGAAGCAGAAAATGACATTTCTAAAGCGGAGAAAGCTCTGAAAAAACTCCGGGCAGAAGAGGAAGAACTGCGGAAGGCCGGAGCGGATCAGGTGATGACTGAGAAATACAGGAAGGTAAAGGATTCTGCGGCTGATGCGGAGAAAACACTGGAAGCACTCCTGAAAAAGCAGGAAGAGCTGTCAAGATCCGGAAAAGGGTATGAATTCACACCGCGTTATTTAAATACGGCAGAATCCCTGGAGACGGAACAGAAACGCCTGGAGGGGCTGCGTGCAAGGATGCATACTCAGGAGCTTTTACATTATGACAACCCTACCGGGAAAACAAAGGCAGCTATAGAAGCGCTTGGGAAAGAGATCGGGGAGTCGGAAAAGAAGGTGGATGCCCTTGAGCGGAAGATGGTCTCCCTGGAGGATAAAGGGAAGGCAAATCAGCCAACAAAAGCCATGAAGGAGCTGACGGAGCAGACGGAGGCGGCCAGGAAGAAACTGGGCGAGTATAAGACTACAATGACCGGGATGGAGGCAGATGCACAGGCTTACGGCACAAACGAGTGGCGGAGGAACCAAAAGGCGATTGAAAAATGCACCAGGGAGGCAGAGCGGTACCGAAAGGTAAAAGAAGACCTTGAAAGGACCGGGAACGATGTGACCAAACCGGTATCACTTTGGAGACAGGCGTTTAACTTTGGGATAAACGCCGTTTCAAAAGGCTGGGGAGGAATGAAGAAACTTATTGGCGGCCTGCAGAGTACGTTTTCTAAAGCAATGCCCGTGATCAAAAGAACTTCCGGCGCATTTGCTGCACTCATACAGAAATTTACGTCAGGGCTCCCAGTCCTACACAGGACAAGGTCTTCGTTCAACGGGCTCCATGAATCCGGGAGAGGGCTGACTGGAATACTGAAGACACTTGGCATGACTGCAAAGTTCATGCTGGCAAGCTTCATTATCCGGGGAGCACTGGACGGCGCAAAAGAGGGGTTCCAAAACCTTGCACAGTACAGTACAAGGGTAAACCAGAGTATTTCCCTGCTGATGTCTTCCCTGACACAGCTTAAAAATGCCCTGGCCACAGCTTTTGCACCGGTGCTGAATGTAATATCACCTATCCTGGATATCCTTATCCAGAAGGTTATTTCCGCAGTAAATGTACTTGGGCAGTTTACCAGTGCCCTGACAGGGAGCGGGACCTATATCCGGGCAAAGAAAGTGAACCAGGATTATGCGGCCGGCCTGGACAAGAATGCATCCAGCGCCGAAAAGGCAAAGAAAGCCAATGAGGAGCTGCAGCGCACCATCATGGGCTTTGACCAGATCAATAAGCTGGATGACAACAGAAGCTCCGGAAGCGGAAACACCGGGGGAACCGGGGACAGCACGGGCGGATTGCTGCCAGGTGACATGTTTGAAACTGTGCAGATAAAAAGCTCCGTCAAGAACCTGGCGGAAAGGATCCGGTCCTACATAAAGGCGGAAGACTGGGAAGGGCTTGGAAAAGAGATTGCGCGGGGCATCAACAAGGGCCTGCAGCACATCTATGATGTGATCAGCTGGGAGAAAGTCGGCCCGAAGGTTACTGCATTTACCAACGCTTTCACCAGGACCTTGAATTCTCTGGTGGATAACATCAACTGGGGACTCATGGGCAGGACGGCAGGAGCAGGCATTAATACAGTAGTCAACACCCTGAACCAGCTTATAGGCCCGGGAGGGATCAATTCCCGGAACATTGGGACAAAGATCTCCACTGGCCTACGCGGTGCAATCGAAGAGATCGGATGGATAAGCCTTGGAAACCTGCTTGGAAATAAGTTCATGATAGCCTGGAACATCCTGGATGGGTTTGTTACTGACATGTCCCGTAGGAACCATGCAGGCCTTACCGGATGGGAAGAACTTGGAATAGCCATGGGTAAGACCGTAAACGGGATCTTTGACAGGGTGAGCTTTATCAAGATCGCCCATACACTGACAATGGGGATAAACGGGGCATTTGCGAACCTTAGGAGCTTTACCAGGACGGTGAAATGGGATGATATCGCGGACAATATTTCCTCCGGCCTGAACGAGGCTTTTGAGAACCTGGACTGGAAGGAAGCCGGGGCATCCCTGGAGGCATTCCTGGATGACCTGGATGATTTTATGCTTAGGATCGCAGAGAATACAGACTGGGAAGAATTTGGGCGGGGAATCGGTGTTTTCTTAAGCCAGATCGACTGGGAACAACACCTGTCTAACCTTTTCCAAGTCCTGAAAGAAGTCTTCGGGGGAATCTGGAAAGGCCTTGGGGGTACATCGGCAGGCAGATTCGTACAGGCAGTAATTGCATTCAAAGGGTTTACCAAACTAATGCCGTTTATCAACGGAATCTCAAGTTTCTTCACGGGGTCTACTGTTGTAGGAAACCTGTCCAAAGCAGTCAAGAGCATGCTTGGCAGTTCACTGGACAAAGGCGCCGCGGGAACAAAGGGACTCTTTAAGGGACTCGGGGATGCGGCTGAGGGCGCCAGTGGGGGATTTTCTTCGCTGGCGTCATCTATAGCGCCACTGGTCGGCGAGGCTGGACTGATCACCCTGGTAACAGCAGGGGCAGTAACAGCCGCGAAAGGGATTGCTTCGGTCGTAGAGATTGCCCAGGGAGGGAATGGCACGCTGTCCATAATGGGCGGGACGATCAATGACCTTGCCGGCAGGTTTGAAAACATCGGTACGATATCAAGGGAACAGGCAGATGAGATCGGGAAGATCGTAGACTCCTGTGAGGACAGCAAGATGTCTGCAGAAGAGATGGTCAATGTTGTCCTGGCAAAATTCCAGGAATGGGGGATCTCTACAGGAAAACTTACTGAGGTGTTACAGGAAAATGAATTCCAGATGTACCACACAAAAGACAGCGTGGATCTGCTGGCTGAGTCATCTGGGATCCTTGGGGATGGATTTTCTGAGACTGCGGGGAAAATCGACCTGTCAAGCGTGACATCAAAGGATGCCATGGATAGGATGAGGGATGCCCTATGGGAACTCTCCATGTCAGGAGATGAATTCAGCGGGACATACCAGGGCGTTCTGATTTCCATGGAGAATACACTGCCGGCTTCTGCAACAGCACAGGACGCGGTGGATATGCTTGTGGGACAGCTGGAAGCTGCCGGGGTGCCTACAGATGAGTTTATCAAAAAACTCTATGAAAAATTCCCGGAGGCGGCGAAGGAAGTCAAAAAGAGTGTGGATACCAACATCGTCCAGGCACAGCAAACAATGAGCACCTCCATGGGCACTGCACAGAAGGACGTGGCAGAATCTACGAAAACCATCAAAAGGGATGCGGCCGATATGACCTCTGCAGTAGGACGGGACATCGGGAACACGTTCGGGAATGTGGAAGATACTTCTGACACAACCTGGGGCAATTCTTCCGATTCCGTCCGGAAATCCGTGCGCGGCATGAAACTCAATGTCTCCACAGGGATGCAGGAGGTATTTAAAAACGTGGAGAGCTACATGACCTCGATCTACAACACCATTACCAATAAATTCCGCTGGGCAGGAGAGAGGACAACCACCCTGCTGGGGGATATGGCTACGGACGTAAGCGAAAAACTGGGGAGTGTGGAATCCGTGGCCAGGAAGTCGGCAGACCAGATCGCATCCCAGTTTACGTCCCTGGGCTCCAGGATATCCGGAAGCCTGAATGGCCTGTACAACATCGGCCATAACGCAGCGCAGTCCTTTGCGAACGGATTCCGTTCCGTGCATATCGATACGCCGCACATCAACGTTGACAGCTATAACAGGTACCGGGTGGGCAACAGTACATTTTCCACACCAAACTTTGGTGTCCGTTGGTATGCAAACGGCGGCTTCCCGAATGCAGGAGAACTGTTCATGGCGAGAGAGAACGGTCCTGAACTGGTAGGACGGATGGGAAATAAAAATGCCGTTGCCAATAATAACCAGATCGTGGATGGTATCCGCGCAGGTGTATACCAGGCTGTCCGGGATGCATTTTCCTCTGCAGAGAGGCGTGACACAAATGTCACAGTCGTTTTGGAGGGTGATGCAAAAGGAGTATTTAAGGTAGTAAAAGCCGAGGGAGAAAAGTACCAGAAGTCTACAGGAAAGCCGGTATTCAGCTAGGAGGTGTTGTAATGACGGATGATATCGTGATCGGCAGCGTTACAATGCCGACCTTAAAAAAAGAGGGCTTAACCATATCAAAAGAAAAGATATGGTCAAAACATACCGGGCGCGCAGCGAACGGGGATATGATTGGCGATATCGTCAACATCAAATATACCCTGGATTGTGAATGGCCGCCATTAAGCAGGGAAGAGACAGCAGTGATCGATGCTGCTGTCACGCCTGCTTTTTTTAATGTGACATTCACAGATCCGGGGAGCAACAGCAGGGTAACAAAAAGGATGTACGCCGGTACGCCTGTGTATCCCGTTTACAGCTATGTAAAAGGGGTGAAGACGTACAACGGCGTAAAAGTAACATTGATTCAGAAATAGGAGGACAAAACCATGAAATTAACAAACAGTGAAGCAGTAACGATGATCAACGCATTGAACGGTATGGATGACAAGGTGCTTCCGCGCAAATTATCCTATGCCATCAGTAAGAACCTGGCCCATCTGTATTCGGAGATCAATAAGCCATATGAAAAAGAAAGGCTCAACATCATCCGGAAGTATGCTGTCTTAGACGGGAATGGGAACCAGAGGATGGACGAGAATAGGCGTCTGGTCTATACGGACCGCGAAGCTTTCGAGGATGAACTGCAGGAACTGCTGGACGTGGAGAACGAGATCGAACTTCATTGCATTGATGAAGAACTTCTTGACCAGTGTGAAAAGGAAACAAAATATTCCGACTTAAGTGTCAAGGAATATGCAGCCCTTATGAAAATGCTGAAATAACAGGAGGTAAAGTCCGATGTATCAGACATCAGTTGCCTTTGGGAACCTGATACAACAGGACTCCCGAACCTTCCGGGCGCAGCTCGCACTCGGAGATAATAGTATCACAGAAGGAATAATGAGCATCAGGCTGAACGGCGGCTCCAATTCGGAGGATGATTTCTCCATTGGATCCGCCGTTTCCCAGTATGTTGAAATCACGATGGCTGCTTCGGACACTCTGTTTGAAGGACATGAGTTTCTGCTGGAACTGGGGATCGTGGTGAACGATACCGTAGAGGAATATGTCCCAATGGGATATTTTACCGCAGAAAAGCCGGATACGGATGAGGAGGAGATCTCCTTCACAGCATACGACCGGATGATGAAGATGGAACGTGCATGCTTCCTGGAACTGCCGCAAGTCACCAACACCATTGCGGTCTTGAATGCTGTCAGCACCATCACCGGCGTAACAGTGGTGACAACCGGGCTGGCGTCAATCTCCATGGACAAGCCTGTGGGATACACCTGCAGGGAGGTCTTATCTTGTATCGCACAGATGTACGGTGGCTTTGCTGTCTGTAATCGTTCAGGGCAGATCGAGATCCGGACTTATGAGGACCACAATTATACGGTAGGCACCGGCAGGTACTGGGATACCTTTACCCACAATGATTATGCATTCACATTACAGAAAATCACCTGCTATACCGGCAGGGATGAAGATGGGAAAGACGTTTCCATCACGGCCGGATCCGGTGTCCGGGGAATCAGCTTTTCCAACCCGTTTATGAGCCAGAGCGTCTTAAACAGTATCTGGGCAGACCTTGGGAACTTTACCTACATGCCGGGCAGCCTGAAATTTCTGGGAGACCCCAGGATTGACCCATGGGACATCCTGACAGTGGAAGACCTCAACGGGAATACCTATAAAGTCCCGGCCATGAAGCTGTCCCAGGATTTTGACGGAGGCCTGTGCACAGAAATTGAAGCAGTCGGAAAATCCGAAGCCGAACAGTCTTCCGGATTCCAGGGACCAAACACCAGGCAGATGGACCGGTATTATGCGGAGTTAGTCCTTCTGGATCATGCCGTGGTAAATAAGCTGGATGCGGATACAGCAGATCTGAGGTATGCGTCTATCGAAAGGATGGAAGCTGTGGAAGCATCCATCCAGGACCTTGACGTGACTAAACTGACAGCCAGGGTTGCCATCATTGAAAACGCCTACATTGCCAGGGCAGAGGTAAATACCCTGCTTGCAGATTATGCCAGTGTAGCCCAGCTCAATGCCGTAAATGCCCAGGTCACCAACATCTCCGGCGAACTCTCCACCTACAAGACCCAGATAGCCGGGCAGCTCACAGCCTTTGACGCAGACATCACAAGCCTGAAAGCCAAGGATGCCGAACTGGAGACCGCCCTGATCGGCACAGCCAAGGTCACTGACCTGGAAGCAATCCGCACCAGGACGCAACAGTTGGAGACCGATGTGGCGGGTATCAACACCCTGGTCAACGGCAACCTGACCTCGGACAATATCCAGTCCATGGTGATCACCGGGGACAAGTTTACGATGGAAAACGGATTTATCAAGTCCGCCATGATCGACTCCCTTGCCGCCGACAAGATCACCGGCCTGGACATCAATACCACAAAGCTGACGGTGCACTCCAACGACGGGAAATCTACCTGGACAGACAACACCATTCAGATAAGTGATGCTGACAGGGTAAGGGTACAGATCGGGGAGGATGCATTCGGGGATTATAACATCTACATCTGGGATCCATCCGGAAACCTGATGTGGAATGCCACAGGAGCGACATCTGCCGGCCTGAACGATGGCATTATCAAGGATGTGGCAGTTGCCGCAGATGCCAACATATCCGGAAACAAACTGGATATCGAATCGGTCATCCGGGAGGTCAACGGAGCCACGACGACAATCAAGGGCACCCGTATAAAACTGGATGAGCAGAACCAGACCTTGGATGCGGCATTTACGTCATTAAAGACCTATGCAGAGGG
>JAETNR010000067.1 GCA_021772055.1 Blautia sp.
GTAGAAACGAGGTGGTTCGATGAAAATTTTGATTGTAGAAGATGAAGAAAAGCTGCGTAACTCCCTTGCAGAAGGGTTACGTTTGAAAGGATATGCTATTGATGTAGCGGGAGATGGAGAGAGTGCAGATGAAAAGGCCTTTTATGAAAGATATGATCTCATCATTCTGGACCTGAATCTACCCAAGCTAGATGGGTTTTCTGTGCTCGAAAATTTTCGTAAGGAAAATTTGGATGTTCCTGTGTTGATTCTGTCTGCCCGTGATGGGATTGAAGACAAGGTAAAAGGGCTGGATTTGGGAGCCAACGACTACCTGACTAAACCTTTTCATTTTGCGGAGTTAGAGGCTCGTGTACGCTCACTGCTACGTAGGAAAACAGTGATCGAAAACACTGTTTTGTCCAGTGGGTCTCTTTGTTTTGACACCGCATCCAGAATCGTAACCGCAGCCGGGCATCCAGTTTCTCTGACTACGAAAGAAAATGCCCTATTGGAGTATCTGCTGCTGCATAAAGGACGAGTAATCAAGTTAGAAGAACTGATCGAACACGTATGGGACAGTAATGCTGACACCTTTTCTAATTCAGTTCGAGTTCATATGTCCTCCCTGCGTCGGAAGTTAAAAGCACAGTTGGGATATGATCCTATCTGTAACATTATCGGCGAAGGGTATGTGATTCGTGAGGGAGGAAGCATATGAAAAGAAGTATCCCGTTAAAGCTAAAACTAACTACTATTTCAGTATGTATTTTAACTGTTATGTGTGTGGCGTTTGCAATCTCTACTATTTACTCAACCAATGGGCTGGTTCAGGCCACCATTACTACGCCAGCGATCTCTGTTGATGAAAGTATGCCGGCAATAACATCGGAACCCGCTGTTGCAGTCACGGAAGCTCTCTGGCAATTTAGGGGAACAACCGTGTTGGTTATGTTCTGCCTTATTGCGATAGGTTCTGCTTTAACCTATCTGTTTGCTTCCAGAACACTTAAGCCATTGGAAGACCTTACAGAGAGAGTTCAACATATTGACATTCACAATCTGGATGAGGGTGTCTCAATTCCACAAACAAAAGATGAAGTTGCAAAGTTGGCTCAGGCGTTTCAAAATATGGCCGAGAGACTCAATCTGTCCTATCAGGCACAAAAAAATTTTTCTGCTAATGCTGCCCATGAATTACGTACCCCTCTCGCTGCGATTCAAACCCAGTTGGATGTATTTCAAATGAAGCCAGATCGAAATCCTGAGGAATACACAAATTTACTACAAAGTATTGGAGAAAGCACAGAGCGTCTTTCCAATCTGGTAAAAGATCTGCTCACATTTACCAACGAACAAGGGATAGGAAAAAAGGAACCGGTAGAGTTGAGACCTTTGCTTGAAGAAATGGTCTTTGAACTTGAAGAATATGCTGCTACTAAACAAATTGAAATTACGATTTCTGGCCAAGGAACAGTGTTAGGCGATGACAGTTTGTTGCAGCGAGCGTTTTTTAATCTGATCTCCAATGCAATCCGCTACAATGTAGATTGCGGCTCCATTTTCATCGAAATAACAGATGCTCAGGTAACTATTGCAGATACCGGTATCGGTATTCCTGATGAGGCTAAGTCTCATATTTTTGACACATTTTTCTGTGTGGACAAGTCTCGCAGTCGAGAACTGGGTGGCAGTGGTCTTGGGCTGGCCATTGTAAAAAGTATTATAGAAAAGCATAATGGATACATTTATGTGAAAAACAATCAGCCTCAAGGCAGTATATTTATCGTAGGCTTTAATGGTAATATATAAAGAAAAGGACAGAATTGCACTACGAAGGAAATATCTAATGAGAGAGGACGCCGGAAGAATTTCTTCCGGCGTCTTCTTTATATGGATTTTATACCAGCCGCGCTATACTCCTTATGTAATGTAACTACACTACAACAAAGAAAGGATTGTATTTAAGATGAAAAAAATGATTTCAGTATTATTGCTGCTGGTGATGGCACTTAGTTTGGCTTCTTGTGGAAAGTCCGACACAAACGGAGGAGCTTCAACCACCGTCGATGAGGCGCAGCAGGGGTCCTCCACATCAGAACAGAACGAGTCTAAGCCTGTTTCTTTGGGCGATTTCTCCGCACAGGATTTTGATGGTAATGCTGTTTCCAAAGATATTTTTGCAGATTACGATTTGACCATGGTTAATCTTTGGACAACTACTTGCAGCTATTGCATTGAGGAAATGCCCATCTTGAATGAACTGAGAAAGGAATTTCAGGATGACGGCGTTCGCTTCAACATCATCAGTGTTTGTATGGATGTTGGAAATACCAATGAGATCAATGAGGACAGCCTGAAAAAAGCAAAGGAAATCATTAAAACCGCAGGAGTAGAGTTTCCTACCCTGATCCCAGACAGCGTGCTTCTGGAAGGTCGTTTGAAGGGCATTCAGGCATTTCCGGAAAGTTTCTTTGTAGACAGCGAAGGAAATGTGGTCAGTGAGCCTTATGTTGGCGCAATGCCCAAGAACCACTGGCGTGTCACAATGAAGAACGAAATTGAGAAGATTGCACAGAAAGGGAACGAGGAATAACCCATGTTTGAATTAAAAAATATCACCAAAACATTTGGGGACGAAGTAGCGCTGAAAAATGTGTCACTCTCCATTACCGGGGGGATGAACTACATCATCGGCGCATCCGGTAGCGGAAAAACAACATTGCTCCGCATTCTTTCTTCCATGGATAGACAGTATGAAGGCGAAGCAATTTATTGTGGCAGAAATCTTAAAGAACTTTCTGATCAGGATCGCTCACAGTTCTATGCAACGGAACTTGGCTTTATTGCCCAGGGGTTCCACTTGATTGACGAACTAACTGTTCGGGAGAACATTTTGGTTCCGACCTATCTGAGTCGAAATGATAGCGAAAAGCGTCTGAGTATGCTCTTAAAAAAGTTGGGGATTGAAAAACTGGCTGATCAGAAGGCTCGCACACTGTCAGGAGGACAGAAGCAGCGCGTAGCCATTGCCAGAGAACTGATGAAAGATCCTCAGGTGCTGATTGCCGATGAGCCTACTGCTGCATTGGATGCCAAAACCGCCCATGAGATTGGGGCACTACTGACGTCAATTGCCAAAGAGCGGACGGTCATCGTTGTGACCCACGACATCTCTCTCATTCAAGGTAAATGCTCCGTTTTTGAGTTAGATAAAGGCGTACTGATTAGATCGGACAAAGGTGACAGCACCACGAAAGCACATAGCCGCTCCACGGAGAATCTCCGCCTGACCATGCGCTCTGCTCTGCGGATGGCCGGAGTGACCGGCAAGCGCCAGATGGGAAAACTTCTCTCTATCGTCCTTGCAATGGCGATTGCTGCCTCCTGTCTTGCTGTGAACTTCAGCGGTATGCTAAATGGAAGTAGCAGTGAAGCGTTTCAGGAGCTTTTAGAAAAGCAGGGAAACTCGGTTCTAAATCTTCTGCTTGTTCCTTCGTTTACAAGTGGTGGCGAGGTAGGCAAGGAAAATCCTGGTGTTCCACAAGGTGTAGAGCAAGACATCAGCGGACTGCTGGAGGAATACCAAAATGATGACCGTATTGAGGCTATCATCATGGATGCACCAATGGAAGATATGGTTGTTACTGTAGATGGCAAGGACTTCATTATTGAAGAAAGCGGACAGTCCCCAAACTTCAATCAGATAATCGCCGGTCGCATCGCCGATAATAGTAAAAACGAAATCGTTTTGCCTAAAATCTTAGTGAAAAAAATGGGCTATACCAATGAAGAGATTCTCGGAAAAGAACTTTCCTTTGTCGGTTCGGTCTATAACTGGGACAGTGGTAAGCCGGTGGCAATGCCTATTTCCTTTACCGCTAAGGTTTCTGGTATTGCAGATACCTCTTATGGCATTGAATTTGATGGAAAAGTTGAGCAGTTCGAGCATGAGGATTCCCTGTTTCCGTCATTGGCAATTATGAAAGACATTTATGCTCAGGCAGAGAAAGAAAATCCCAGTTTTAGTTTCACTATCCGCGCAGATTCTCCCGAGCATTTTTTGGAACTTTACGATGAATTGATGGCAAAGGGCATTGTGCCACTGGGACAGGCTGAGTTGATTCGGGACATTATGGGACTAAAGGGAACTGCTCTGGTGCAGACTGGCCTTTCTTCCGCTTTGATTGTCATACTTTCCGTATTGGCTGCGCTTTCCGTATGCTTGGTTTGCGGATTTATGCGCAGGAAGGAGTATGCTGTCTATCGCCTCTGTGGCTATACAAAAAATAGTATCGTCTTGCTGACGCTGGCGGAATACACGGGAATGTTCTTGTTTACCGGACTTTTTAGCATGATTGTGGCGCTATTGCTGAGTGTCCCTCTCTGGCTGGGATGTGCGCTTAGTTTTGGCGTGTCTGCCTTCTGCTTTGCAGAGACTTGCCTTATTTCCACCTCGGTTAATCCCCTAACTGCCTTGAAAACAGGAGGACGCGGATGATTGAACTGAATAATATTTCAAAAAAATATGGGGATCAAATCGTGCTGGATGGATTTTCCTATACATTTGGAGAGAACGGTATTACCTGCCTGTTAGGTGCATCCGGATCGGGAAAAAGCACGCTGCTTAACCTTCTCGCGGGATTTGATCGAGAATACAACGGAAAAATTCTGGTGGATGGGCAAGCACTTTTGGAACTGTCGGATGAAGATCTTTGCGAGTACCGCAAGCATACCATTGGTTTTGTGTTTCAGGAATATCATCTGCTCACAGGCTATACAGTGCTGGAAAATATCCTGTTAGCCGCTGAACTGACCTGTCAGGATAACGCCCAAAATAGAGAATGGGCTCTCTCTCTGTTGCGTCGTCTTAATATTGAAGAAAAGGCAAACGAGAAAATAGAAAACCTTTCCGGTGGGCAAAAACAACGTGTAGCTATTGCGCGGGCGTTGGCCGGAAATCCCCAGGTGATTCTGGCCGACGAACCGACCGGAGCCCTTGATCGCAAAACCGCGGATGAGATTATGGCAATTCTTTCGGAGGTTGCAAAACAAAGCCCGGTCTTGATTATTACTCACGACCGTAAAATCTGTGATTATGCAGATGAGGTAGTCACCATAGAAGATGGTAAATGCAAAGTATGGAAAGAGACGAAAAAACAGGCAGTTACAGTTTTAACGCAAAAGGAAGCACTTCCTGATGTGCCCGTTTCTATGTCTAAGAGAGCAGTGCACAACTTCAAGACGCATTTCAAACGATTTTTTGGAATTTCTCTTGCAGTAACGATTGCAGTATGTGCGATACTTATGTCATTCTCTTCACAAAACATAATAGAAGAAAAAATCAATCACTTTGAGCAAAAAAATACCGCGTTCTCCTGGGGACAGATTTTACTGAAGGAAAATGACACGGTAGAAGATGTACTTTCACTGCTTGAACGATCTCCGGATATCCAACAGTACTATATACAGTATCCAGTCCCAGAGTGCAAAATAGAATTTGGAGGACACAGCCTTTCTGTTCCGCCAAAACAATTTGGTAGTATTTCCAACGAGTCCATGAACATCGGTGTCATGCCCAGAGATGGGGAGATTTCTATCACGCCATCCCTTGCCAAACAGTTTGCACAGGATATCCGTACGCTGATTGGAAAAGAAATCGTCATCTCCTGTGGTAATTTTTCAAGGAAACTGCAAATCAGCGGCATTTACAGTGGAATTTTTGATGACTACTACCTGGATGCAAAAACGGAACAGGGGCTCTATGGCACTTTGCAAGGGGATGAGTCCCCTGTATCGGTGGCTTATCAGGTCAACGGCTTTGACGAGGTTCTGGAAGTAGTTGCTCAGCTTACAGAGCAGGGAATCGTCCCTATTACAGCTGCAAAACAGGTGGAAAGTTTAAAAGAGACCTTTATGCAGTTGCAAACGATGTTTATTCTTGTATCAGCCTTCATTGTTGTGATTGCACTTACCATCAGTGGGATGCTACTGATAAAGCTGGCTCGTATGCGCTCGGGTGAAATAGGACTTCTGATGGCGCTCGGATATCATCGTGGACAGATTCAAAAGATGCTTCTTTGGGAAAGCCTGCTGTTGTCGTCTCTTTCTGCCTTGACAACCACATTGTTTGCGCTCCTTCTCACCACCCTGTCAGGGATTCTTCCGGTTCATATTGCCCCGCTTCAGTTTGCCGGGAGCATTTGCGGAACTGTCCTTCTGGTATGGTTTATTACTGCTATAGCCAACGCAAAATTACTGCGAACAGACCCTGCAAAAGCGTTGAGGGAATGAGTGACATCAAGGAGGAAAGTCTATGAAGCAAAAAAAAATCTTTCATTCTAACTGGATTACAGTATTGTTGCTAGTCATCGGCGTTATATTTCTTAGTCTTGGAATCTGGCGGGAGGAGTATGCTATCGTCATGAGCAAGGCCATCAATATCTGTTTGGAGTGTATTGGAATTGGATAAGCAAGCAAAGAAATCAGAACGATTCCGCCATATTTTTCAAGTCTTATGGGCGGTTATCACCAATAGTTATCTCATCGGCTTTGTCCGAGGAAAAATATATCAAGGAAAGATAAAGAATATCTGTGTACCGGGCATGAACTGTTATTCTTGCCCTGGCGCTGTAGCGGCCTGTCCCATTGGTGCTTTGCAGGCTACTATTGGAAGCTACGAGTATAAGTTTGCCTTCTATGTTGCCGGTTTTATGATTTTGGTCGGTACGTTCATGGGCCGCTTCGTATGTGGGTGGCTGTGTCCATTTGGTTTGATTCAGGATCTGCTAAACAAAATCCCACTTCCTTCCAAGTTGAAGATCCGTACATTTAAGGGTGACCGTCAGTTGCGCTGGGTGAAATACGGGATTCTTTTGGTATTCGTTATTCTTCTTCCGCTGTATATCACTGATATGATTGGCCAGGGTTACCCTTGGTTCTGCAAGCTGATTTGTCCGGTCGGAACCTTGGAGGGGGGAATTCCCTTGGTGCTGCTGAATAATGCAATGCGAGCCACAGTAGGATGGCTGTATGCTTGGAAGAATGTCATTTTAATCGTAACCATTTTGGTGTCCATACTGATTTACCGGCCATTTTGTAAGTACATCTGCCCTTTAGGCGCAATTTATTCCTTGTTCAACCCAGTTTCTATTCTGCGCTACCGCGTGGATTCAGAAAAATGTGTCAACTGTGGTGCTTGTGCAAAAGCCTGCAAGATGGGGTGCGATCCGATAAAGAATGCCAACAGTTTAGAGTGTATTCGATGTGGAAAATGCAAGAATATTTGTCCCACGCACGCTATCGAGTATTGTGCGTTTTCAAAGTCCATGAAGAAAAAGGATAACTCTCGGGTGTCGCAAGAGTAATTAGTGAACAGGAACGGTAACCTACCGTTCCTGCTCACTCTTTTTCTTTTGAAAAGTCTGCTGCCCCTTTTGTGCCTGCTGTGCCCGGTTCTCCGCTTCCTGCTCCTTACCAGGTCGAATTGCCTGTCTTGCCTCATAGAACCGCACTGGATCGAAGCCCTGTGCCTGAATTATACCACAGTGAGCCACAGTGAGTTCAGGGATCCAAAAATTTCAATGAACTTTAGAAATTATCTATAAATGAATTGGAAATTTGAGTTTATGATCCCTAAACTCAATATCTTTGCAAAATCCCAATGCAGTTTATTCATGCATCAATCTTGAAAATAATATCACTATTCCAGAAATAAAGAACCAATCTATCTTAAAGCACTGGCTTTCTCCATAAACTCATTACCAAATGAAAATAAATATAATAAATAGTAAACAACAAATTAATAAACCCAATCTCCCGAAATCTCGCTGTTTTTCTATCTCCATAATTTTCTTTTTCATTTGTCTTTTTGTTTTTTCAAGTTGGCAGGCAGCATCTTTCTTTTCCATTTTTAGCAATAATTCCAATGAACGCATTCCTTTTTCTGCTTCCTGTTGTTTTTTCCGTGCTGCTTCAACAGCCTCTACAGAAGACTGTACAACCATCCTCTCAAGTTTAGAGTTCCGGTCCTGAACGTCTCTTATTTTTTCTTCGAGCCATTCTTGCTCTTTCCTGCTCATTAATCCGTTCCTGTTCCGCAGATCGTCGTTGCTTCTCTGCAATGACTGATTGATATTCTGCTTTCTGGACAATTCGGTTTGCAGTTTCTGATTTTCCTCGATTTGCCTCTGAAGTTCGTCTTGCAGCTTCTGATTCTCGAATGAGTTCTTCTGAAGATTTTCCCGGAGTTCCCGTATTCGTTCCATACATTTCTGTATCAGTTCCCGATCCTTGTTCTGAACTTTCAGTAATTCGTTTCTCTCTGTAGTCACTTTCGCCAATGTCTCCGCCTGTTCCTGCGACAGCTTCTTCCACTTGTCGATAGTATCGTGCGAGATCAGCATCTGCTGAGTCATCCCTGTCGATACAACATTTTTCTTTTTGTTCATTTCTGATAAATTCATTCTCTAATTCCCCCTTACTGATTTTCAACTGGAAGGTCTTGGAAAGATTGCTGTCACGCACTTTCTTCCCTTCCAGATTTTGAAACGTGATATGCTTTCTTTTCTCTGTCCAATTCACAATCCATCCTGCACTTTTCATTTCTCTGATAAATTGGTCCCGACTGGTGCAATACTCCATAACAGTTAAAACCACCATTGCACAGTCTGCAACAAAGCTATCCTTTTTCTGTTGCCGGAACAGATAATATTTATCTTTACTCCATGCAATGACTTCCCCAGTCTCAATCTGACTTCCGTCAAAATGTTTTCCTTTTTCTGCTACGGTCAGTCCACGTTCCTGACACATCCGGTTTGTCAGCTGCTTCATCCGTTCCAGATCTTTTCTGGAATTATGCAGCTTTTTCCCGTTTTCATAGCTCACTGAATTTGTTACCAAGTGACAGTGAATATGATCTTTATCTTTATGGACACTGATCACTGTCTGGAAACCGGAAAACCATTTCTCCGCAAATGCAATACCAAATTCCAATGCCTGCTCCGGTGTAATCTTTTCATCTTTATGCCAGGAAATCACATTATGGGCATACATCCTTCCCGAATCCTTTCCCCACAATCGCTTTTCCTCCAGAAATGACCGGTACACCAGATCATAATTCACTTCTTCATAAGAATAAGGACCGGTAATATGGACCAGATGCTGATCTGTTTTTCCTTCCCGGAGGACATATTCAATGCAGTTTCTCATTGCCCCATGGGAATTTGTCCGCTTATTAATTGTCTTATTGATTGCCATATTTTTTCACATTCCTTTCGATATCCTGATATATTTTCGTTAAGACTGTTAAAAACATCAGCTCTGGGATAAAAACCGCCTGCATTCATATGGTGCGCAATCTGGTTGAGATTGGTTGTAGCACCTCGAAGCAGACGATTTGTTTCTTCCAGTCTCTGATTTAATACTTTCAATTCTTCCTTAAGCTCTGATGATGCTATCTCCACATTTTCAATCGCAGCAATCACCAATGCCTGCTGTGTCTGTCCGGCTTCTTTCATCTTCTGTCGGAGCAAGGCATATTCTTTCTCATTCATCCGTATCGTAACGGTATGGTTTCTTTTTCTCATAATCAATTCACTCCTTTTATTTCTGTGCTGTCATATATATATAATTCAGCCGATGCACTTCTGGCTGTAAGGGGATTCCATAAGGGTGCTAGACATCCTGTGGATGTCCGTTTAGCACCGACCGAAGCGGAGCGGAGACAAATGCCCCTTTGGCAGGTGCAGGGCGCATGACGTCCAGTGGACATTTCTCTGTAATACTTACGTTATTGACGTGCCGGGGTTCCAAGGGGCGGAGCCCTCTGGCAAGTTTAGGAACAGCCCAAAGGCTGGCTCCGGTGCAGAGTGGCTTGCCACTTTGCGAAACTTGCCTGTCATCTCTCCACCACTTAGCCAGCCCCTGCTAATCAGTTTTCTCCTCCATGCTATACCAAATTTTGATCGAGATGACAGTGGTTTTGTGGTGCAGAAGCAGACTGTAGAGGAAATAGAAAAGCTCCCCTTTCCACAGATTTTCTCTTCCCGAAGCGGGCTGATTATGCACCACTCCGATGCGAAGTATCGGACAATTATGTGCCGTATCCGGCACTCTATTCTTTCTCTTCATTCTGCTCATGCAAGATTTCCACTCTGTCTACACCTTTCTGTTAAATCCCCTTGCTATTTCTACTTTTTCCCTCTGAAATATTTGCTTTTTCTGTTGGAAAGCATAAAAATAGCAGTCATTAACATTTCTCCGATTCTTACCTTTGGAAATGCTATCACTGCCATTGCCTTTTTCTGCTATTCTGTTTTCGTAAAACTGAACTATACTGTCAGTTCATTTTCCTGTTACTGTCATTTTTTAATCAGCTAAAAACTATCCGCAAAATCCAGTGCTGCATCCAGATCTTCCTCCTGCTCCCAGTCCAGACTCTCTTCTGAAACCTCAACATCCGACTTTTCTGTAGTCAGTATGCTATCCGATAAACCATTTCCACATGATGATTCTCTTACAAATGGTGCAAGCATCTCCACCAGATTCTTTGCCATAGCCATCGGGACGGATTCTTTCACTCCATCCCGGATAGCTGTTTCCACTCTTTCCAGAAAGGCATCTTCCTTTTCTCTGGTTTCCAGATACGGATCAGCTTTATTACGATATATTCTGGAGAAGTAATCATTCAAAGCCACCACAACAGCTTTGGTATAGGACTTGTACTTCTTTCTGTCCATTGTCTGCAAATATTCCCATGCCTGTCTGTCCTGTTCATCACAAAGGTTCAAACGGATATTTGTATTGATGATATTTCTTTCTTTTCTCATACAAGCATTCCTCCGTTTTTCTGGATTTTTCTCACCGTCATTGCTTCATACCCTTTCGCTGTGGCACAGATGTCCCGCACAATCGTTACCCTGCTCTTGTCATATTCTCCGAAGTTCTGAATCATACAACCTCCACCACCAACTACATACAGACGCATCAGTTCCGGATTGTATTCCCGTTCTCTTAGCTTATGGAAAATTTCTTTCGTATAATCTCCGGCAGCTTTGCAAATAACTGCCAGATATTTTTCACCAATGTCTGCTGTCCCGGTACGGATCACCTGCTCAATCACCAGATCATCCACCACTGTTCCCAGTTCCTTCAGCAATGATTCCCTGACAGCAAGCACACACTGATGTGTTCCGTATTTCTCTGTAAAACATTTCTTCTCTACCGGACGAGAATTGTTGATATACATAATGTTCATGGTTCCATTCCCAATATCCGCCAGCATATTGATTCCTTTAAAATCCTGTAAACGGTAAAAAGCTGCTGCAAATCCCTGTGGATAAATGTCTGCACCCACAAATTCTACATAATACTCTTTATTGCGGAAAGTAAATTCCACGCTGTCATTCTGGAGAAGATACTTCTGAAAATCTTCTTTCTGTGTAGCCACCCAGGTCAGTGGAAGTCCTGCCGCAAGATGCACCTTCGCCTGATTCATTCCCTTTCCCTCTAATTCTCTGGCAACCGCAGCCAACGTCAGCACATAATAGTCCAGATCCTGTGTTTTCTCTGCACAGAACTCTTTGTGTTCCTCACCAATCTGGTAATACATGCCATTATAAACAAGAAGGTTATTCTGAAAGATAGGCTCCTTCTCATATCTGACTACACCAGACGTAAAGCACCTGGTTGCTGTTTTCATGTTTCCATAACCGTGATCAATTCCAATCACCATAATTGTTTCATTTCTGTTGTTTTTCATCATTCTCATAATCATACCTCGTTCTTTCTTTTCTTATCCGATCCTATTAATACTTACGTGAATTGATAAGATGGATATTTTATTTACTGGTTCTTTAATAATTCATATTTGATAATATGGATTATTAATAGTGACGGATTGCCCAATATGGGATTGCCCAAATCTGGTTTTCCTATTTTCTGATGTCCGGAGATAGGAATTTCCTATGATCTGACTGTCCCAAATTGGACTATCCACCCTTAGGCTCTTCTCATCTCCATTCAATCATTTTCTTCTCCTAATGGAACTTCCCGGATAATATATTCGGTATCGCCATAAAAGCCATATTCGTTACGCAATCTATGACGTTCTACATACCCATGATGCTCTAATTCCTTAATTGCGGAACGAACAGAATCAATTCCATCTCTGCTCAATGTTGCCAGCCCCTGCATGTTATAATTCCAGTCATCCGGTAAACTTAACATCAGCGACAATAGGCCTTTCGCTTTCAATGTCAGATTCTTATTCTTGAAATGGTGATTACTCATTACCGTATAATTCTTAGTTCTCTCTACACGAAAAATCTGTGCCATATCCCTCACCTCCTTTCCGGGCCGAAAGAAAAAGCGTAAGCAATATCTCTATCACTCACGCCTTCTCTAATCATTTTATTCTTTTTTCAATGGATTTTAAATCCATCCGATTACCTGTGCCTGTCCAATCCGTTGTTACAAGCTTTAACTTTATTAAACATAGATCAGTTCCTTCAAAATAATCTCCTCCGCAATGGCTCTGTGCTGATTAGCAGCTCTTACCCATACCATCTGGTCTTTTTCTTTATCCGGCAGTGATTCTTTTTCTTCCAACTGTTTCAAAATCACTTCTTCCCGCTCTCTTGCAGCCTTATCTACTTCCAGAAGATGTTCTCCGATCGTATCCTGCAAAAGCATGATCTGATAGGTTGAATTTCGATGATTTTTCAGATAATCTCTGCGTAAGAATCCATACTTACCAAGATGCTCCATCTGCTCGCCGGATTTATAGGTAAGATTTGGGAGCAGGTATCCATTTACATTCGTATAAGTCAGCTTCATTTTGCTATGCCTCTCTTTCGTTTGAATTATTGTCTGTAACAGAACCACACATTCATGTTACGTCATTGTTGCAAATCTTTCTTTCCATGTAATTTTGCGTCCAACCCGGGCAGATTTTCTTCAAAATCATGGAGAAAGTGCTTCGTTTCTGTGTTGGGAAAATGAACGGAAACACTTGATTTTACTGACTTTCTTCAATGTAACCTTATTATAACGTCCTCCCCCTTACCCCTTTGGTAATTCAGCCAACTTTCATCATGCAACTTCATTTCATTCTGGTTCTTCAACTGGCTCACAATACCGCCATTTCCATCTCCGATATTGATTTTCCCTTTTAATTCCTGCATCTGGTTATGATCCGGATAGTAAGTCGTAAAATACATCTGAACTGTTTTCTCTGGTATTCCTGTCTTCGGATCTGCTTTTGAAGCCAACTCTGCATCCATTTTGGCTGTAGTTTCATCCAGACTTCCCAGCTTCTGATAACCGGAAATGTCCATTTCCTTATCCTCACAGAAATTGATACGAACAATCGGAACTGCTGTTTCTGGTATTTCTGGCTGATAGGCTTTCAGTTTCTCCAGAAGTTCTTCTGCCCGTGAAGACTCTTCGCATTCCTCATCTATAATATCTTTCAAAAACGGAATGTACCTATGGGCATATCCGCATCTTAATTCCAATGCGAAAGTATCCACCATATCTTCCTCCGGGCTGAAGTTGTCATGATAATCATAATGATCAAAGTCTTCCGCTAATTGATCCAGTGCTGCAGCCAGTTCATCCGCATTCATTTTCTCCGGATAATAATGGATATCCAATTCTTTCGGAGGATAATACCGAAAATTCGGAAATGCTTCTACAATCTTTTCCAGTGCTTCATGTACCATTGGAAGGGCTGCCAGGAATGCCACATCATCCAGGTTGTCTCCCCGGATCGATTTCCTGCTGACCAGAGATACCTCTGCCTCATCATAAAAAGTATCATCCGGGTCACGGTAAATAATTCCCATGCCGTTTCCATAATAGCTCAACGTAGGGTCATCAATGATATCCCGGTATTTTGCAAGTATCTCATCCAGATTTGTACTCTTATATATTTTGCCAAGACTATGGTATTCATCACATTCTGCAGCATAGTATTCCAGATACGGTTCTTTTTTCTGCGGCATATTGTTTAAGACATTATCGATCATATTGTAGTTTGCCTCCTCCAGCTCTTCCACCTTCGCCAATGGCTTGTACTCCCCTCTGGCTTTCATCTGCTCCGTTTTTTCATCCAGATACCGTTCGGATCTTTCAAGAAAATCTTCTAATGTACCAGTCTTATCCGGTCTGATCGGGTTCATATCTACTCTCATATTTCCGAGCATATACCCTGCTTCGTTCAATGCAGAAAACAAATCATCCTCACGTACAGTTCCCTCATAAGCAATTACCACATCCACATCAGATTCTTCTTTATATAGCCCATCCCTTGTACGGCTTCCGTACACACGAACAGCCTGTATCCTGGCATCCAGATCGTTTTCAATAATCTCTGCCTGTGCAATCGTCCATACGGTTTCTTCGATTTCTGACCGGCTCATTCCATTTAATCCGGCTTCCGCTTCCGTATGTTCCGAAATAACCGGAACCCGCTTTCTCTGGCCTCTTGTTTCCTGAAGGATTTCTACCTCTACTTCTTCCACTTTTTCCTGCAGTTCATCATAATCTACCGGTATCCGTTCTAATTGATCCAGACTTTCATACTCTAAAATATCCTGAACAGCCTCTCTCATAGAAATATCCGGATTATCTATGATTCCTCCGTCCATGAGCTTATACTCTTTATCATAAATGGAATAATCATACCCCTCCGTTGCCACCTGAATAGCAAAGAATTGATCCCCGATCCGGTAAGCCAATTCTTCCTGGTTCAGTTCCGGCTCTAATTGCAGGAAATCCGGCAATTCACGGAAACTGATACTGTCTACAAAATAGGCTTTTACATTCCCATTTTCATTGAGGACAACAATATCACTGACCGATAAGGAATGACCGGTATAATCTTCCGGATGGGCAATATTGAACTTCTCATACAGGGAATCCAATGTATCTCCATAATACATTTTATCGGAATAAATTAGCTCATAGTCCTCTTTTTTCACCTGATATCCATGCCTTTCAATAAAATTCAGATCCATAAATTCATATTCTCTGCCGGGACTACCGTCTATGATCTGGTATATTCCGTACCTGTTTTCTGTTCCCAGAAGAAGGTTTGCCTCTTTCAGTGACTTTATCTGTGGATACTCCCGCATCCGTTTTTCCAACGTCCTGATCCGTTCCACATCCTCTCTCTCCATCTGGTAATGCTCCGGTCCTCTCTCAATCTCCATCCGTTCACGCACCGCAATCGGTCTTGGATAAGTGGTACCAGAAATACGGTCTCCCCCGCATCGAACATTCTTAATGCTTCATCTCTATCAAGATCTGTCATCGGAGGCTGATACAATCCAGCTTCCTCAAAATCTATTTCGTCCTCCTGTTCCTGCATACGCTGCCACGCCTCTTTTTCAATTCCATAGAGACCTTCATGTTCCAGGATCATCTCTCTACTAACATAGGCCCCATGGGAACCGTCTGATTGCAGACAGTACACCTTTTCCCCGACACGATGAAGCTCCAATGCCATCTCCTGACGAAGCGGAAACATGTCATCTGCGGTATAGCCATATCCCTTTAACTCTGCCATACCAACAGAAAGGTCCGGGAAGCTATCAATTTCCTCTCTGGCATCTCCCAGAATTTCATCCACCTTCTCTTCATTCAGAGAACGGACAGCGTCTACAAGATCTCTGACCATTTTCCTGATATCATAATCATCCCCGGTCATAGCCGCGTATTCCAGAACCTGTTCTTTCTGTTCCTCTGTAAATAAAATATTTTCCCGCTGTTCTGCCCGTTCCATCTGTCTCTGGGCATAATCCCGGACTTCTCTTTCTGCCATTGTCATATTCCTGTTCATTGCCATATTCATTCTCCTCCTACCGTCCAATTCTTCTCGCAAGGACAATCAGCCTTCCGTTGGTGCTGGAATATTCACAGGTAGATAAAGAAAGCAGCTCATCTTCTTCTCTGACGGTAACACCCGTCGGATAAAGCTGATAAGCTGCCATCTTCTGTAAATAATCCATCTGCTGTTTTCGTGTTTCTTTGTGTAAATAATCATAATAACCGCCACTTTGTGCCATATTCGTCATATACACAGCAGCCACTTCATACTGGTATTTCTGGTTTTCCAGATATAGCGTGATCTCCCTATGCCCACGATAATACTCTTCTTTTTTATAACCATTTAACTGCTTGAACATACTGCCATCTTTCATTTGGTGACCATAAATAATCAAATGCTCCTGCCTGGCATCTATATCATTCCGGCAGTCCAGCATCAACGTACCACAGATAGCATAGTTCTTTTGGAAATCGTGGTGGAGATAAAACTCATTATCTTTTCCCTTCACGACCGGATAACTGATATCCGTATCAGCAATCTTCAGCCAACCGATGCAATCTGCATTTTCATCCAGCAATGCCTGATAATCAAAGTCATCTATCTCTGTCGTTGTATTATTCTCGTTGGATTCTGATTTTTCATCCTCTGTATCTTTTTCCGGAAACGCAATCTCTTCCACCTGCAGGTAATTCTGTCTGTTGTCATAAGAACCTTTCCAGTAATCCAAGAGGAATTTCCCGCTTATCAACGAAATTACCAGAAATACAATCAATATTACTTTTTCTGTTTTCCTCACATAGTACCTCCTTTCGGGCATGAAAAAACCGGCAGGAATTTCACTGCCGGCAAATGCCATAACTTAATATAAAGTTCCTATATATTTCCCATCTTCCAGATGCATATAGCACTCATTCATCTGTGTAGATTCCATCATCTGCAAAACATATTCCATACCCGTCGCAAGTTCCTTTTCTTTAAACTCATCCATCGGAATCCAGTAAACTTTTCCTTCCTCAGAGCTATGTAATATTCCTGAATATTGATATGCTTTATACAGGAAAATCACATTATGAATACCTGATTTATTCCAATGATATATACCACAGAACAGAGGGTTCTCAATCGTAAGTCCCGTCTCTTCGTAAACTTCACGGATAACAGCATCTGTAAAGATTTCTCCTTTCTCGACATGTCCGCCAGGGAACGTCGTTCCGGTATAACTGTCATTTACTTTATCTAATGCAAGTACATTTCCTTTTCCATCTTGCACCATACATAGATTCATGAAGCAAACTGTTTCTGTTTTCTTTTCCTCATGCTGGTTAAGGAATCGTCTCACACGTTTGTTAATATCAGCCCTCTTTTTCTTATAATGTTTTACAACTTCGCCATAAGGAATCCATATGTCTGCATCGGTGATCCGATCATATACTTTTGAGATAACATCCCCGATTTGCTTATCCCCAGGAAATGTATAGTTTTTCTCATAATATGCCTTTGTCTCCAGATACATCCATTCAGCTATTTTTTCCTTTTGTTTCAATTTCAGATGAGAATACTTCTTATCCGTCTGAAGAAGTTT
>JAETNR010000157.1 GCA_021772055.1 Blautia sp.
CAGCACTGACGCTTAAATTTCTTTTTGCTCTTTCAGGCCCAAGATTTCATGTTTTCCTTTTCTATCTGTCTCCCTTATTTCCGGATCAAAGGCAATAAAATCCCATCAGCTTTTGCTGTAGGCAGCTTTTTTCAGTTATTTGTCCAATTCTTCCTCACCTCCTTCCCTTTCCGCTTTTTATATCAACCGCATTTGTATCCTTACTTCCAATGCTTTTATGAAATCCTTAATCCTGTCCCTCTTAAATGATTCCAGTATTCTCCTGTGCTTCTGTTCCCTGCTCTGCTTTATCTGTCTCCATATCCTTTCTACGTTTTCCATCACCTGCGCGATCATATGCCCTATCTGGATCAGATAATAATGGTTTTTCATTGCTTGGTAATTCTTGCTATACTGGTGTTCCAGGCAGTACCCCTGCTTTTTTTGCGTATTAAACCCCTCGTTCTCTATTCTCCAGCGTTTCCTCCCGTCTTCCACCAGTTTCGCTGCATTCCGTTTTGTCACCGGCAGATCTGTCAGGAACAGGAACCGGCCCCTGACTGTTTGTTTCTTACCCTTGTTTTTCCCTTTCAGGATTTCTTTTTCCCTTTCCTCCACATATTCCGCCAGGTTAAGCTGGTACCCATTATAATCAATCCCATTCACATAATCATACCAGCACCGCCCGTCCTCAAGGGCTTCTTCCTGCCTGTTGGCTCCCTTTTTCCTCAGGCACTCATATTCTTCCGCGACGTATGGGATGCTCCCTTCTTTAAAACGCAGGATGTAGTGCCATTTCTTCTCCCTGCATTCCCGGAAAAACCTTTCACAGGCGTATAAGCTGTCCGCGCTTAAGCACAATGGCAGCTTCGGGAATTCCTTTTTCAGCTTTTCCATCAGCCTCCAGCAGGCCTTCCTCTCGCAGTCCTGTTTTTCCATTTCATCACTGCCGCTGTTTTCCACGAATTCGGTCATAATGCTTACCAATATCCCCGGGTGGAGCACAAGCTTCGCCTCCAGCACATAATAATAGCTCTCCTTGTATTCTTCCGGGGTTCCCTTATTATGGACGCGGTAAAGGCATTTATCATCCAGTTTCTCTCTGCTACTGTACAGTTGTGTCCCATCAATGATAACCTGCCAGCATTTCCCCCTGACCCTCGCGTCCTCAAACGCCCGGCTGCGGAGCAGTCTTTTACACAGCTGGCAGATAATATCCTGCAAGACGTCCGGTTCCAACTTCTCCAGGTAACGGTTGATCGTTTCCCAATATGGGATTTCATCCGTTGTAGGTGTCTCCCCGCATAATTCCCAAATATTTTCGATAACGGTATCAGAATTCAATTCTTCACTTGTTTTTCTCATGCTGCCGATGTAGAATACAGAGGAGAGGATACGGGTCATAAGGAGAATGGCGCCCGGATATGTGATATAGCTCTGGTGCCTTGGGTCAGGCAGCTGTCTGAGCATGGACACAAGTTCCGGGAAGAAATGCCGGATGATCCTGGCCAGTTCGCAGGCGAGGTTCAACTGTTCCATGTGTTTTCTGGTTTCTTTTCTTGTGGTTTTTATTCTCTTAACATGTGAAAACCTCCTTTTTTGCTGGAATTGCGAAAAAATAGTTTTTTTGTTACTTCTATTATCTCGCATTTTCCTTCAAAATGGGAGGTTTTTTTGTGAAAAATTTTTTAAGCGTCAAAGCTGG
>JAETNR010000011.1 GCA_021772055.1 Blautia sp.
CGAGGTGTTTTGGCATGAATATGCCAAAATCCCGAGACATACAAGCCAAAATTCCATTGCCGAAGGCAATCTGGAATGAATTTTGGCTCGTTACTGGGAACGGAGTGAACAGTAACCAACGTTACATTTTTTGTATGAAACAATTCAGAATCAGCTTGACAATTTCAAATGTTGGCGCTATAATCAATAAAGATTCTATATTAATTAATTATAAAATCACTAGTTTTTAGAGATTATATATTATAATATAGTCTGTAAAATCTGGTGATTTTCTCGTCCAGATAACTTTTCAACTTATATTTATGGAGGTATCATCATGAACAAAGGAACTGTAAAATGGTTCAACGCAGAAAAAGGATACGGTTTTATTACCGGTGAAGACGGAGCAGATGTTTTCGTACATTTCTCTGCAATCAATGGAGAAGGTTTTAAATCTTTAGATGAAGGACAGGCTGTTACTTATGATTTAACCGAAGGCGCTCGCGGAATGCAGGCTGCTAACGTTACTAAATTATAATTAAGTACATTCCCGCCTTTGTGCGTAACTAATTTAGCAGACAAAAAATCCCCGGAAATCCGGGGATTTTTACTTTTCTTTTCTGATTACTCTGCTGCTTCTGCAGAAAGCTCGGACAAATAATTATCAAGGGCCGAACTGTCAATTTCTGTCACAACCTGTTCTCCTGTATTATCAGAGGCTGTTGTTTTATCATAAACGGAATATCCGATCCAGCATACTGCTACAATACATACAGCCAAAGCTCCTAGCTTTTCTAATCTCAGAATATTCTTCTCTCTTTTCATAATTTTCTGTCGGTTTGCTTTTTGTTCTTTATAAGCATCCACTTTTTTCTGGCTCATATTTTGTCTTCCTTTCTCTCAACAGAATCCATGGCTGTTTTTGGCTTATCAGCCACATGCATACATTGTATCATAAACCATGTCAAAAGGAAAGCATTAAACTACAACAATTACACCCCCGTCATTTGCATACATACTGCTCACACCCGCAGTATCCAAAACAATAATACGATCCGGAGCGATCCGCTCCTCAATGGCATCTTTCAGTATCTGTGCCCTGGAAGGACAATTACAATGGCTGATTGCCAGGTTCTTTACTTTATTACCTCCACACTTCTCTGCGATCAGGTCTACCATCTTAATTAAAGCTTTATTCATTCCTCTGGCCTGGGCAAGCTGACAGATACTGCCTTCCTCTGTAGATCCCATGATCGGCTTAATTTTAAGTGCACTGGCCACCAGCGCTTTTACAGAACTCAAACGGCCGTTTTTTCGAAGTGTTTCCAGATTTTCCAGAACAAAAAACGTATTCTGGCTTTTGATATATTCCTCAACATTTTTTACGACTTCCTCAAAAGAAAGTCCTGCCTCCTCACACTCCTGAATCTTCATGGCAATCAGGGTTTCCCCCACAGAGGCGGAACAGGAATTAAACACATGGATTTTTTTATCGCCAAATTCCTCCAGGTACAGGCTCTTTCCCAACTGGGCACTGTTATAAGAACCGCTCAGTTCAGCAGAAAGGGTCACTGCATATACACGCTCCGCATCACATTTGTAAGCTTTTAAGTAGCGCTCCGGTGAAGGGCATGCGGACTTGGGGCTATCAGGGCATGCGGCAACTTTCTTCAAAAAACTCTTCTGGTCAAATGTCTCATCATCAATGACGCTCTCCTCCCCCACCATAAGGGTTAAAGGTACAGACTCGATCTTCTCATCCTGCTTCCATTCGTCTAAAAGTTCTCCACAACTATCTATTACGATTTTATATCTCAATGATATCGTCCTCTTTTCCATAATATGTAGTTTTAAATACCATATCTATATTAACACATACATGTATATTTGAAAAGTCTTTTTCGAAAAACTCTGTTCTTTTTTTCCATTCTGCTTTATAATAAAATAATCTGCAACAAATATGGATAAGTTAGGAGCACTGCAATGCTGGCATTAAATATCATTGACATAAAAACATTCATGAATCAACTGCTGATCGGCAATACCTTTGATTCTTTTGAAATGACAGAAACGGTCATTACTACATTTAACACCTTTACCATTGATGGGAAACTGCACCGGGATTTTTTTGATACAGATACCTGTGATATTCTTGACCAGTCAGGGATTGATTATTCCTTCTGGAAAGAAATAAAACCATATTGTTATTCCATTATCCGCGGCAAACGTACTCCCCTCTATTTCAAGATAGTATTTCAGCTTCCTGAAAAACAGGTACAAAAGCTCCTCCAGAGCCAGAACAGCCGTATTTCATCTGAGCTGGTCAGCGGAATGTTTATCAATCTCCAATATAAAAATAAAGAATTACTATGTACCACCGGAATTGCCTTAAAAACATTCATTCCAGACAAATCTCTGGAACAGCAATGGGATGAAATGGTTCGGAATTTCTTTCTGAAGCATTCAATTTCTTTTCGCGAGATGTAATAACCCGATATATTAACCTGAACAGATTCTAATTTTCGTTCTGAGACAGATAATAAGCCAGCATATCTACGAATTCACTATTTGTCGGCTTATACATCAAATGATAACCAGCGATGCGATCCATATAATTCTTATTTACAGTCCAACAGACATTCACTACTGTTCGGATATCATGTTCAACATTCATCGGTGTTGATTTAAACTTCTTTGCCAGGCATGGATAAATATCTTTTGTAATGCGAAGAGGGCGTTCCTGGGATTCCATGGAAATCTTTACTGCTTCCGCTACAAAGTAATAACCTTTGTATTTTGATGTTGCTCCCAGTCGTCTGATCAATCTATATACTTCTTTCATCATGCTTCTCCTTCTAAAAATCCTTTCTTTTTCTATATTTTACGACAAATATAGGCTTCTTTAGAATAATCTAGCAAAGTCTATCTAATTCGACAGTTTTAGAAAGGAAAAGAGAAACTTCGTTCCGAAACGCATACATTGTTAGAATAAAAATCTAACCTGTTTTTGTCAAGAACAGCATTTTTCGTCAAAAAGAAAGAAAAACCCTCCCTGAAGGTATTCTCTCAGGGAGGGATTTCTCTTTTAGCTGCAAATAAAAGTTTCCGCGATGTCCGGCACTTATCTTTTTTATTTTGTCAACAGCAGCAAAACATCATTACTTCTCTGAACAAATTTCGTCATTTCTTCCGGTGAAAGCGGTTTGTGGCTCAGCATTGCAAGGTCATAGAGCTGCTCACAAATCATTTTTGTATGCTCTCCGTCACCATTTTCTGCCACATACTGCACAAGGGGGTGATTTGCATTCAAAACCAATGTCTCTGTTCCCCCGAACATACCCGGATCCATGCCATACATATTATACATTTTCATCATATCCTGCATACGGCGGCTCTCCTCGGAAAGCGTCATCATGGCAGCAACAGAACTGTTTTTCAGTTTTTCAACTTTCACATCCAGTTTCTCCTTGCCAAGGTGCTTGCGGAACAGTTCTGTTAATTTATCTGCTGTTTCTTTATCCGCAGTTCCGTCCTCTTTCAGTTCTTCTGTCAGATCCGCATCAATGCGCTTAAACTGGATCGTCTGGTCTTTCTGCTCCAGATGGGAAATGAACGGGCTGTCAATATTATGTTTCAGGATCACTGCATCTTTACCTGCTTCTTTAAACATATTGATGTACTGGCTCTGCTGCACTTCATCTGTAACATAGAAAATCGTTGTTTTCTCAGGTTCTTTCGTGTCATCTGTCTCAGGAGTCTTCTCCTCTGCGGTTTCCTCCACAGTCTCCTCTGCTGCCTGTTCCTCTGCCGCTTCTTTTTTATTTTCCTCGATGCAGTCTTTTAATGTGAGGTATTTGCCATCCAGATTTTTAAAGAGCACGTAATCATTCACTTTTTCTGCAAATTTTGCATCTTTGATGCAGCCGAATTTTACAAAGGGGCTGATGTCATCCCAGTATTTCTCATAGGATTCTCTGTCTGTCTTGCACATGCCGGTCAGCTTGTCCGCTACCTTCTTCGCAATATATTCGGAAATCTTCTTTACAAATCCATCGTTCTGCAAAGCGCTTCTGGAAACGTTCAGAGGAAGGTCAGGACAGTCGATCACACCTTTCAGCAGAAGAAGGAATTCCGGAATTACTTCCTTAATATTATCAGCAATGAATACCTGGTTGTTATAAAGCTTGATTGTTCCTTCAATGGAATCATACTCTGTATTAATCTTCGGGAAATACAGGATTCCTTTCAGGTTAAACGGATAATCCATATTCAGATGGATCCAGAACAGCGGTTCTTTATAATCCATAAATACTTTGCGGTAAAATTCCCGGTACTCATCTTCTGTGCAGTCATTGGGATGTTTCATCCACAGAGGATGAGTATCGCTCAAAGATACCGGACGTTTATGAATCTTTACTTTGTCCTTTGCAGGGGAAACCTCCACGATTTCTTTCTCGCCGTTCTCATTTTCTTTTTCTTCTGTTTTTGCTTCCTCGTGGATGTGCTCTACTACCACATCATCCTCTTTCAGATCCGCCTCGTCAATTGTCTCATACTGCTGTTCTGCATTTGCCTTGGAAAGATAAATGTTTACAGGCATGAAAGAACAGTATTTCTCAATTACTTCCCGCATACGGTACTCATTTGCAAACTCCACGCTGTCCTCATTCAGGAAAAGTGTGATTTCTGTTCCTACAGAATTCTTGTTGCCCTCCTGCATTTCATATTCCGTACCGCCGTCACATGACCAATGTACAGGCTCTGCTCCTTCTTTGAAAGAAAGTGTATCAATATGAACTTCATCTGCTACCATAAACGCAGAATAGAAACCAAGGCCAAAATGACCAATGATCTGATCGTCAGAAGTTTTATCTTTATATTTTTCCAGGAACTCTGTAGCACCGGAAAAAGCGATCTGCGTAATGTATTCTTCCACTTCATCCGCTGTCATACCAATACCGGTATCAATAAATTTCAAAGTTTTTTCTTCCGGATTCACAATTACCTGCACACTCGCCTTATAATCTTCAGGGAATGTGTATTCTCCCATTACTTCCAATTTACGAAGCTTCGTAATTGCATCGCATCCATTGGAAATCAATTCACGAACAAAAATATCGTGATCAGAATAAAGCCATTTTTTAATAATCGGGAAAATGTTGTCACTGTTAATTGATAAGTTTCCATGTTTTGCAGCCATGCTGTCCACACTCCTTTATTTAAAATTCATATCGTTTTTGATTTCTATCCACTATAGTAATACGGTTCTTCTAAAAAGTCAAGAAAAACTTAGCACTCATTTTAAGTGAGTGCTAATAATTTTATAATTAAACAAATCAGGGCACTGCATTCGCAGTGCCCTTTCCTGAGCAATCTTTATTTTTTCTTACGGTAAACTACAACACCTGCAATCAGTACAATGGCGATAATCAAAGCAATGACAAACGGAATGATCGGAGTATCATCACCTGTCTTAACTGCGTTTTTCTGATTTGCTCCCGGTGTAGGAGTAACTGACTGTTCTGCCGACTGTACTACGCTGAAAGAAATCTTTTTGGTATCCTGTTCACCAGTGTTTACCCAATTGCTTCCATCATACTGCTGGCGGGCAAATACAACACTCAGTGTATAGTTTCCGCTTCTCCCCATTCCAAAGCTTGCCGCATACGGTGCATCTGTCCAGGTATTGGTATTCACTACCGTCCAGTTCTTGGGAAGATAACGTACATCCCCCTTGCGCGGGCTTTCGTTATCCATGCCTGCACCCACTGCCGTAAAGGAAATGGTAGATTTCGTAGTATATTGTCCATTGGCTTTAATTCCGGTAATGTAGTTGCCGTCTGCAGACGGTACATTTGCTGTGTAGCCATTTACAGAAACCTTCACGGACGTTACCAGGCTTACATCATTCGGGTTCTTCACTCCGTCCGGCAAAGTAACCTTTCCTTTTACATTGAAGGACTGTGCACTGGTGCCTTTTGGATCATAGGCACAGCCTTTCACATCCCATGCAACCTTAGCTTTCATGTTTCCTTTGGTGGTTTCAATCACAACCGTTCCCGGAAGCTTCAGGGATGCTGCTTTCTTCTCCGTTCCATTGGGGAGTCCTGTGATTTCTGCCGGCTTCTGTACAGCAGTGAGTTTTACGGATGTATCCGCTTTTTTCTTAACTGTAATGTTCGCTTCTACAGAGATTTCTTCTCCCGATTCTGTTAATATATAGATTGGCTCCAGATAGTCTCCTGCAGTCAGTCCTTTATTCGGCTGTACAGTAAATACGGCACTTTTTCCCGGTTCCAGGCTGAGCGGTGACAACTCTCCAACAAGGAAGGACTCTGCTCCTGGCTGGTAGAAATTCTCCGTTACATTTCCATCATTGGTAATGGTAACCTTCTGAGCTTTCGGAGCTTCCTTGTAGCCTTCTGTAACACTTCCGAAATCAAGAGTATCCGGCAGAATGGTCAGCTTATGCACGATTTTCTTTTCCACTTCAAAGGAAGCTTCAATCGCTGCAAGTGGTGTTTCCTCATCATCTGCACTGTAAATGGAAATTGCCTCTAAGTATGAATTTACCGGCAATCCCTCTTTGGGCTGAACGGTCAATGTTACGCTGCCCTCTACAGGAATAACGTTTTCTGAAAATCCGGCTGTAAAATAATCGCCTTCTTCAAGCGGCGCCAGCTCAATCTCTGTTTCACAGGCATTGGTAAGCGTTATCGTCTGGGCTTCCGGCACTTCTTCGCCTTCTGTAACTTTTCCAAAATCCAAAGCGCCTGTTGAAATTTTTATTTCTTTTTTCGTGTCTGCAGGAACATCAGGATTTTCTGGTTTCTCCGGATCTTCAGGATTTTCCGGGTCTTCAGGATTTCCGGGTTCTTCCGGATTCTCCGGGTCTTCTGGATTTTCGGGGTCTTCCGGGTCTTCCGGGTCTTCCGGGTTTTCCGGATTTTCTGGATTTTCGGGGTCTTCCGGGTTTACCGGATCTTCAGGATTTTCGGGATCTTCTGGGTTTTCCGGGTCTTCAGGATTCTCGGAAGGTTCCTGCTCTCCGTCTCCTGAAATCCCTTCACCTGCATTCTGCTCAGGATCCGTAACGCTGCTGTCACCGGGTTCCTGTGTATCTGTTCCTTCTGTTTCTTCTTCAGCGGATGCCTCTTCCACGGTAATCTTTGCCTGGAAAGCAGCACTTGCCAGTTCATCACTCTCATAAACAATCGGAACATCATAAGTTCCGGCTTCGATTCCTTCTCTTGGCAGAATCCAAAGAGTTATCTCTTCACCGGGTTCCAACGGTTCCATGATGTCCTGAACCATAAAATCCTTCGGACTTAATTCATGGAAGTTCAGAGTACCGGTACCGGTATTTCTCACAGTCACATACTGTTTTTCCACATCGCCTTCGCTTCCGGCTTTAATTGTACCGAAATCTACCACATTACTTCCATCCGGTGTAACTGCTTCAGCATTATATGAAACATAATCATCCTGCAGAGTCTCATTCATTTCTGCTGAATCCACCGGTGTCAGTTCCTCATCACCATAGTAAGCCTCTTCTCCAGTGCCCGGTTCCTCAGCAGGTGTCAGTTCCTCACCGTCATCTTCTGTATTATAGACCTGTTCCTGTACGTTTTCTTCCGGAAATTCCTCATAGGTTTCTTCCTGGGATTCCGGGAGCACTTCGGATTGCTCTTCCGGTATCTCATCATAAATTTCTTCCTGATTCTCAGGGATCATTTCCTGGGATTGCTCTTCCGGTATTTCCTCATAGGTTTCTTCCTGTGTCTCGGGAATCATTTCCTGGGACTGGTCTTCCGGTATCTCCTCGTAAATTTCTTCCTGTAGATCAGGTGCAGCTTCCGGATCCTCCTGCAAAGCCGCCTCCGTAACCTCCTGACTGGTCACAGTGAGGGTACCTGTAAAGCCTTTGTCCTCAAGTCCTGTAATCGTAAGTACGATCTTGTACCCAAGATCATCGGCTGTTACCTTATATTTCTTTTCTTTGCTCAGATCTACCAATGGGTCATCGGCTGAATCTGAAACCTTTCTTTGCCATAGGAAACTGACATCTTCATTGGTCAATCCCTCTGGTTTTACCTTAGTATAATCTGCTTCCAATGTGACATCCACATTTGCCGCGCCCTTGATCTTCAGCTCACCTTCCAGGGCAGTGGCTGCTTCTGCCGCAAATACCGCTGCAGGAAGCATGGAAATCATCATAAGTACAGACATCACAACTGCCAGGATTCTTGATTTCTTCATAAGTCATCCTCCTTTACCTCTTCTTTATTATAGTTATGTGACTCTGCATGTATTGTATCGTATCATTCCGGAATATACAAGTGGGCATTCCTGACAACTCCCGGATATGTACCTTCGACGCTGCCATGTGATCAGCATCCTTTCCAAATCTGTCAATTCACTAAAATGAACCATCCGTTTTGGTAATCACTATTTTATCATATGCTCAAGGGAAAATGTAATATTTACTTTCCTTTTCCGGTCTACCCCTCCACGATCAGATATTTTCCGGAAGGAAGTGCAAATACTTCACATGCCTCTTCCAGTTCCTCTGCTGACATTCCCTCCAGATCTGCACCTGCTTCTTCAAAATATTTTTTTACCTCTTTCAGAGAATCTGCCACCACAGCCATGCAGTCTTCCAGAAATTCCTCTGCCTCCTCATAGTTGTCAGCCACAGGCTCATCAAATAACTGTCCCTGGTTCTTTAAAAAAGTTTCCACACATTCTTTACTGTACATAATTTTTTCCTCTTTATCCTGTTTTTAATTCATCTGTCCCGGTTCTTTACCCGGTCCCTCATATCTGTCATAAATTTCCAGCAGTTCCTCCGGTTTCTTTACAACAAGATCTGCGCCGTTTCCGGTCAGTTCCTCCAGATCGCGGAATCCCCACAGCACCCCGATCGTCAGCATTTTTGCTGCCTTTCCGGCCAGCATATCTGTCTTGGTATCTCCTATGTACATACATTCTCCGGGCAGCACTCCAAATTCCTCTGCTGCCTTCAGTAATCCGTCCGGTGCAGGTTTTCTTCGGATATCATCGCTTTGGCCAATCACCAGGTCAAAATCATCGCCAAACATTTGTGCAATTACTTTAACAGCAGCAGGATGAGGCTTATTTGAGCATACAGCCAGTTTTGCACCTCTTTTTTTCAGTTCTTTCAGAGTTTCCGGCATTCCCGGATAATGAGTCACTTTATACATGGGATCTGCCGCAAACATTTCCCTGTAAATTTTCTGCCCTTCTTCAAATCTTTTAAGTTCAGGATCTCCGGCATCTTTCAGGCACCGCCGCATCAACATATTGGCGCCTTCGCCGCAATAATACCGAAAATTGTCTACCGGAAGTTCCTTCAGCCCGAATTTCTTCATAATCTCGTTAGCAACATACGCCATGGATTCCAGCGTATCTGCCAGTGTTCCATCCAAATCAAAAATACACGCTTTCATCATCTTTTTATCCTCTTACTTCTTTCTCCTCAGGTCAATTCCATGCTGTTTTGCTTCATATATTAAATGTGCAACAGGCAGCCCCACCACATTTGAATAATCTCCGCAGATTCCCTTTACATAAATGCCAAAGCCGCCCTGAATGCCATAGCTTCCCGCCTTATCCATAGGCTCTCCGGTTTTTACATAATCCCTTATTTCATTTTCAGGTACAGGATAAAAGGTGACATCTGTCCGCTCTGCGAAGCTGAACTGCTGCCATATATCACCTGCCCTTTCAAGCACCGTCACTCCTGTGTAGACCTGATGGGTATTTCCCTGAAGCTTAAGAAGCGTTTGTACCGCATCTTCCGCATCCAGGGGCTTGCCCAAAATGATTTCTCCGTATGCAACAATCGTATCAGCTCCAATAATCACTGCATCCTCTTTTATTTTTTCTGCCACAGACCGTGCTTTCTGGAAGGAAAGCTCCTTCACAATCTCCTGGGGCAGTACAGATGTAATCCGTTCTTCCTCTGTACTTGGAACAATGGAAAAAGAAATCCCCGCCTTTTCCAGCAGCTCCTTTCTTCGAGGTGAAGCGGATGCCAGAATTATTTTTCTCATTTTTCCCCTCTCTTTTCCTCAAATTTTACAAGGTATAGTATAACCTGTCGTCCAAAAAGTAGCAACCACTTTTATTCTTCTTAAGATAACCCTTTTCTTTTTTGGAAAAACGTAGTAAAATAATGACAGTTCATTATAAAATAGTGAAGGAATCCATGAAATACCATAATGGCCACAAGCCAAAAATTGAAAGGAGTACGGTATTATGGCAAAATTAAGCAAATATTGGGGGCTTGTAGCAGTAGGTGCAGCCACCGCAGCAGCAGCGGGCGCGTTAGCCGCTATTCTTATGAAAAAGAATCCTTGCACAGAGTGTGTGGGCTTTGATGATGATTTTGAGGATGACTTTGAAGATAACACTGCCGAATCTGACGAAGCCGAAGAAACTGAGGACGCTTCAGAGGACTTCGCATCCTGGGATGAGCCTGCGGAAACAGAGGAGGAAGAAGCAGTTTCTTCTGAATCAGACGAAACTTTTCCCGAAGCAGAAGAAACCGTCTCCGAAGCTGAGATGCTTTCTAAAGAAGACGTTCCTGCAGAGGAAGAACCAGAACAGGAAGAAGCGATTTCTCCAGAGGAATCCGAAGAATAATTTCCGGATAGCCGAAAAAAGGAAAATGAATTTTCCTTCAGATAACCTTGGGAAAAAGGCTGTGTTCCGTTTTTTAATGACAGAACACAGCCTTTTCTTTTATGTATAAGATATGAGAAATTATGCCTCTTTAATTTCCAGTACATCCATCGGACATGCTTTTACACAAATTCCGCAGGCAATACATTTACTTGCGAATTCTTTTGTTTCTGCTTTTACCATTACATGGAACGGACATGCTTCCACACATTTGCCGCAGCCTACACATTTCTTTTTGTCGATCATGTATACGCCTTTTGCATTCTGGGTAATGGCACCTTCCGGACAGGCCTTGGCACATTTGCCGCACTGTACGCATACGCTTGGCTTTGGAGTTTCGCCATCTTTTGCAACGCCGATACGGATGCAGGAATAGTCTTCTCTAAATTCTTTGTAAAATGCCTCTGAGCAGGCAATTTCGCAGGCTTTACATGCCATGCAGGCATCTTTTTTCGCCACATTCAGTTTTTTCATGTTTGTACCCTCCACATTGATTCATGAGTTGTTTATTTATAAGCAAAGAGAGGTTCCGGTTATCTATCGAACCTCCCTCTGATATACAGTTAGAAATTCTAAATTTCTTCCAAAACAGCCTGCATTTATGCCTTTGGCAGTTTGAAGGAGCTCTTCAGGGAAACGATACGGTTAAATACCGGCGCACCCTCTTTAGAATCGTGAATATCCGTACAGAAAAAGCCGTTTCTTACAAACTGGAAGCTTTCGTACCCCTTTGCCTTCATCAGCTCCGGTTCTACATAAGCGGTTACTGTGGTAAGAGAATTGGGGTTCACATTCAGTGAGCCGTCTTCTTTATTATATACCCCTTTTTCTTCATCTACAATATTCTCGTACAGCCGTACTTCAGCCCTGCCTGCATGAGAGGCTTCCACCCAGTGAATCGTTCCCTTCACCTTCCGACCGTCCGGTGCATTGCCGCCCTTGGTCTCCGGATCATAGGTGCAGTGGACAACATGAACCATTCCGTCATCGTCCGCTTCAAAACCGGTACAGGTAACAAAATATGCATTCATCAGGCGCACTTCTGTCCCGGGGAAAAGACGTTTATATTTCTTTGGCGGATCGATCATAAAGTCCTCCCGCTCAATATACAGTTCTTTGCTGAATGGAATCTTACGAGTCCCCAGATCCTCGTTTTCCATATTATTCGGTGCCTCCAGGTATTCCACCTGTCCCTCCGGATAATTGTCGATCACAAGTTTAATTGGATCAAGAACTGCCATCATTCGTGAACGTTTCAGTTTCAGATCTTCTCTGATACAATATTCCAGCATAGCATAATCCACAGAGCTGTTGGCTTTGGAAACACCGCACAAGTCTACAAACATTTTAATGGATTCCGGCGTATATCCCCTGCGGCGAAGCGCTGCGATGGAAACGAGACGCGGGTCATCCCAGCCGTCCACAATGCCGTCTTCTACCAGCTTTTTAATATATCTCTTGCCCGTTACCACATTGGTCAGATAAAGTTTGGCGAATTCGATCTGTTTCGGCGGATGGGGATATTCCAGTTCCGTTACCACCCAGTTATAAAGAGGCCTGTGGTCCTCAAATTCCAGAGTACAAATGGAATGAGTAATTCCTTCAATGGCATCTTCAATGGGGTGTGCAAAGTCATACATAGGATAAATGCACCATTTATCTCCTGTATTATGATGTGTCATATGGGCAACACGGTAAATCACCGGGTCACGCATATTCATATTCGGCGACGCCATATCGATCTTCGCACGGAGAACCTTGGTTCCGTCCTCATACCTGCCCTCTTTCATTTCTTCAAACAGCCGGAGATTCTCTTCTATGCTGCGGTTACGGTATGGGCTTTCCCTACCCGGCTCCTTTAAGGTTCCACGGTATTCCCTGATTTCATCTGCAGTCAGGTCACAGACATAAGCTTTCCCCTTCTTGATCAGTTTCACAGCAGCCTCATACATCTGGTCAAAATAATCTGACGCAAAAAACAGCCTGTCCTCCCAGTCAGCTCCCAGCCACTGAATGTCTTCCTTGATTGATTCCACAAATTCTGTTTTTTCTTTTGTGGGATTTGTATCATCAAAACGCATGTTAAATTTGCCGTTATATTCTTTGGAAAGACCATAATTCAGAAGAATGGATTTGGCATGGCCGATATGCAGATAGCCATTAGGTTCCGGCGGAAATCGAGTATGCACAGTGTCATAAACACCCTCTGCCAGATCCTTATCTATGATATTTTCTATAAAATTCTTAGAAACAGTCTCGTTCTCCATCTCTTGCCCTCCTAAGCATCTATTGAATTTATATCTTACCATAAAATAAGAGATTTTAAAAGATTTTCCGGGAAAAATGTTTAAAAATTTCCATCCGCGAATCCGGCGTCAGTTCATCCATCCTGATAAATTCTTTAATGCGTTCATTCGTGCAGAACGAATTGGATACATGGGTCATTGTCTTTTTTACCAGGAAGGTTCTTTCTGCCACCTGCTCATAAGAATTCAGCAAAAGAAATGTCCGCTACTGCAAACAATTATTTTTCGGATATATGCAACACGAAATGTAGCACAAAATGAAAAAAGTCTTGATTTCTCAAGACTTTTGCAAGCTGCTGACGGGAATTGAACCCGTGACCTCCGCCTTACCAAGGCGACGCTCTACCGACTGAGCCACAGCAGCAACTTTTATTGTGAAGCGATGTTTACCGCTCACAGTTGATTATATTACCAGATATCTGACAGATTGTCAATACTTAAATAAATTTTTTTTACTTTTTATTTTTCAGGCTCTCCCGGTAGCTTCGGATCTTTCCGCGGATGCGCTGCAGGGCATTGTCCATGGACTTGGGGGATTTTCCCAGGATTTCTCCTATCTGAGTGTAATTATAGCCTTCCAGATAATAGGAAAGGACTTTGTTTTCCATGGGACTGAGAATTTTACTGATTTTCTCTTCCAGAATACGGGTATTTTCCCGGTCAATGATAATCATCTCCGGATTCTCTGTCCACTGCTCCCCAAGGGCTGCCTCCTCTTCCTCACTGCCGTTTAAAGAAACATAAGTGTTCAGCGGGATATGTTTCTGCCTGTTGGAGCCCTGAATGGCATTGTAGATCTGCCGATCCACACAGATACCGGCAAATGTCTGGAAAGAAGCCTCTTTTCCAGGCTGATAATCCCGAACTGCCTTAAAAAGCCCGATCATCCCCTCCTGTATCAGATCCTCCTTTTCTCCCCCGATCAGATACAGGGCATTGGCACGCTTTCGCACAAGATCCTTGTACTTTTCCATCAGATAATCAGCAATTCCACGCTCTCCCGCCCGCAGGCGGGCAATCAGTTCCTCATCTGTCCAAGTATCATACTGACTCATTACAGTCTCCTTTTCCAGGCACGGTCTCTCTTATGCTGCCTGCGCAAAACAATGTACAGCATCCGGCTGATATTCAGGCATACAGACGCTGTCTGACGATTTCATAAGCCAAAACCCCTGCTGCCACCGAGGCATTCAGAGAATCAATATCTCCCTTCATGGGAATCGATGCCATAAAATCGCACTTTTCCCGTACCAAACGGCTGACGCCCTCTCCCTCGTTTCCCACTACAAGACCAATGGGGCCTGTCAGGTTCAGGTCATACATTTTCTCCCCGCCCATATCTGCGCACACAAACCAGATGCCCTTTTCTTTCAGTTCTTCAATGGTTCTGGCAAGATTTGTCACCTTTGCAACCGGGGTATAATTCAGCGCACCTGCGGAGGTTTTTGCAACTGTAGCCGTCAGGCCTGCTGCATGGTGTTTCGGAATGATCACTCCGTGGGCACCTGCAAGATTTGCGGTCCGGATAATCGCACCCAGGTTATGAGGATCTTCAATGCCGTCCAAAACAAAAATAAAAGGTGCCTCCCCCTTTTCCTCTGCCTTTGCAAGGATCCCCTCCACTGTAGAATATTCGTATGCCGCCACCTGGGCAATCACCCCCTGGTGTGCCTTCGTCTCGCTTAAAGAATCCAGCCGTTCCCTGGAAACATAATGAATAATCGTATCCTTTTTGCGGGCTTCCCTGGCAATGGTGCGCACAGGACCGTCCTGGCATCCATCCAGGATAAATAACTTATCTACACATCTGCCGGAGCGAAATGCCTCCAGCACAGCATTGCGGCCTTCAATCTGTTCACTCATAGCGTATCCTCCCCCATTCCCATACGGACAAGTTCCACCATCCGTGTGTAATCTTCCTTCAAATATAAATATCCCATCATCGCCTCAAAACCGGTTGCCCTGCGGTAATCTGACATGGTTGCATGTTTTGCCATGGTAGGAGAATGGGCATTGCGTCCTCTTTTATAAACGCTTCGCTCCTCTTCCGTAAGCATTGGCTCCAGCTTTTCCACCATAGCCGACTGCGCGGACGCCTTTACCAGGCTGCTGGCCCTTTTGTGGAGCTGATTTACCGGACAGTTTCCTTTTTTTACTAAGATGGTACGGATGATCAGTTCATAGATTCCGTCCCCAATATAGGCAAGTGTTAAAGGAGAATAGGTCCGTAAGTCCCTATCCTCCAGCTGAAATAACTCTTTCAATTTTATTAAGCTCGTGTCCATTTTACTCCTTCACGGGTATCTTTCAGAATGATTCCCTTTTCCAGAAGCAGATTTCGAATTTCATCTGCTTTTGTAAAATCCTTTGCCTTTCTGGCTTCCTGGCGTTTCGCAATAAGCTCCTCGATCTCTTTATCAAGAATCTCTTCTTTTTTCTCCACGATCAGACCAAGCACATCGCAGAGTTTTACAATCTGTTCAAAAAGTGCAGACGCAAACTCTTTGGATGAATTCTCGGTCACATTGGTATTGGCAAATTTTACCAGCTCAAAAACTGCTGCCAGCGCGTCCGCAGTGTTAAAGTCATCATCCATAGCCTCTTCAAATTTTGCAGTAAAATTCTCTGCCTCACCAAGAAGTGCCTTTTCTTCTTCCCCTGCAGTTTCTGTGGAAGAAGCGGCAATACGATCCTTCAAGCGGCTGACTGCCTCCACGATTCTCTCAAGCGCATTTTTGGATGCTTCCATCAAATCTGCGCTGAAATTCAGCGGGCTTCTGTAATGGGCATTCAGCATAAAGAAGCGAAGCACCTGCAGGTCATACTGCTGACCGATCTCACGAACCGTACGGAAATTTCCAAGAGATTTGGACATCTTATGATTGTCAATGTTCAAAAATCCGTTATGCATCCAGTATCTTGCAAAAATCTTGCCGTTGCAGCATTCGCTCTGGGCAATTTCATTCTCATGGTGAGGGAAGATCAGATCTTCACCGCCTGCATGAATGTCGATTTCTTCTCCAAGGTATTTCTTTGCCATCACAGAGCACTCAATATGCCAGCCCGGACGGCCATTGCACCACGGGGAAGTCCAGTAGGGTTCTCCCTCTTTTTTCGGTTTCCAGAGAACAAAATCCATGGGATCTTCCTTCTGATCTTCGCCGGAAACCTGAAGAGAGCGGAAGCCGGACTGCAGGTCATCCAAATTTTTGTGTGAAAGCTTTCCGTATTCCTTAAATTTCTTCACACGGAAATATACCGTACCGTCTGCCGCCACATAAGCATACCCTTTCTCGATCAGCGTTCCGATCATCTCAATCATTCCGTCAATTTCTCTGGTTGCCTGGGGGTGTGTGGTCGCAGGCAATACATTCATCCCTGCCATATCTTTCTTGCATTCTGCAATATAGCGGGAAGAAACTTCATCAGCACTTACCCCTTCTTCAATCGCTTTCTTAATGATCTTATCATCCACATCTGTAAAATTGGACACAAAATTCACTTCATACCCTTTGTACTCCATATATCTGCGCACTGTGTCAAAAATGATCATAGGGCGTGCGTTGCCAATATGAATCAGATTATAAACAGTAGGACCGCAGACATACATCCGAACCTTGCCTTCTTCCAGAGGGACGAACTCCTCTTTTCTGCGTGTGAGCGTATTAAAAATTTTCATAACCTATCTCCTCTGTCAAATTCTATTTTCCTCTATCCAAAGCTTTCAGTCACGGCTCTGGCTTATTTCCTCAAGAATACAGATGGCCTGGGATGCGATTCCTTCTCCCTTTCCGGTAAAGCCAAGGCCTTCTTCTGTAGTTGCTTTTACATTCAGCCGGTCCTCCGGAATTTCCAAAGCCTCTGCCATATTTTTCCGCATCAGGGGGATATGAGGCGCCATCTTTGGTTTCTGGGCAATGATCGTGGCATCAATGTTTCCCACCTGATAACCATGTTCTTTCAGAAGTCCGGCCACGTGCTTCAGCAGAAGGATGCTGGAAATCCCCTGGTAAGCCGGATCCGTATCCGGAAAATGTTTTCCGATATCACCCAATGCTGCTGCCCCCAAAAGAGCATCCATGACAGCATGAACCAGCACATCTGCATCTGAGTGCCCAAGAAGCCCCTTTTCCCAGGGAATGTCCACGCCTCCAAGAATCAGTCTTCGGTTTTCCATCAGCTTATGTACATCATAACCCATTCCAATTCTCATCAGTATTCTCCTTCAATCTCCAGCATTTTACGGATGCGCAGTAAGCTTAATCGTCTCCGCACATAGGGAGCCAGTACAAGGCTTTGCTCGATCTTGTCTTCCGTAAGGCCAATATCGTAAACACTCCTGGTGCATCCGGCTTTTTCAAGGAGATGCTCCATTTCATCCACCTCGGGAAGATCCTCCAGAAAATCCGCAATCCGATCCAGCTTGGATTCCAGTCTTTTTTTGTCAATGCTCTCCAGAAGCTCCGGCTCATTTTCCTGCAAAATTCCCTCCAGCAGTCCCTTTCGGTCAAATGTTTCGGACAGCAGTTCTGTTTCCGGACCCTGATAGCCCACCACATGACATCTTCCCATGCGGATAGCCCGTGCTATCCGTTTATATTCTTTCAGAACCAGCATGGTACCAACGGAAACCTTTTCTCCATGAAGTGCATCCAGATGTCCGTTTATCACTTCCATTTCCCAGAGATGAGACATGTGATGTTCTGCACAGGAAGCAGGCCTGGAATTTCCTACCATCTGCATTGCAAGTCCGGACAAGATCAGGGCATACATCAGCTTTTCACAGCTTTCTTCGTCTCCCTCTGCGATATCCCGGAGGCAGGATCTTACTGTACGCAGAGCTTTTTCTTCCAGTTCCGCTATATACTCGCAATAATACTCTCCTGTCAGCATATTGGAAACTTTCCAATCTGTCAGGCAGATATATTTTCCAAACAGATCAGACACTCCCGAAGCATTAAGGCGCTTCGGCGCCTTTGCGAAAATATTGGTATCGGCAAAAACTGCCAAAGGCGCAGCAGCCGGAATGGTCTTTTTCAGTCCGTTCCAGGTCATTGCCGCCACTGTGGATACGAATCCGTCCACACTTGCTGCGGTAGGCACGGAAACGAAAGGAATTCTGTAGCGAAACGCCACATAACGGCTGATATCGTGAATCGTACCGCTTCCCACAGCCAGGATCAGATCAATATCCTCCTCCATGCAATTCTCCACAATCTCCACTGCATAGTTGTCTGCATGCAGTCCTTCCGCATCCAGAACAAGAACCTGACATCTGTCATAAATTCCTTCCATTATTTCCTCCGTTGCCTTATGTGTATTGGTATCACAGATCAGCAGCGGAGAAATATATTTTCTTAAAAAGCCATCGGTCATGGCTTCCTCCAGAGCCTCTGTGGCTCCTTCTTCAATAAGAATCTCCTTTACGTCTACGTGGTGCTCCCTGCCGCACTTACAAGGTCGGGCAAAATCATCCGCATCGACTCGCATTTTCCTTCTCTCCTCCTGATTTTTATAATATTATCCATTAAAATAGCTTTTGGATTTCTATTTTAAGATACAATAGTACAGTTTGCTATTATACACGATTTTCCCGCAAAAATCAATGACCCTGAAAGCAAAAAGCCTTCCAATACATCTGTATCGAAAGACCCCTTTACTCCTGTTTATTTTTCCAGGGCTGCAATGACTTCTACTTCACAAAGAACATTCTTCGGAAGAGTTTTCACAGCAACACAGGAACGTGCTGGTTTATTCACAAAATATTTTCCGTATACTTCATTGAATGCTGCAAAGTCTCCCATATCTGCCAGGAAACAGGTGGTCTTCACTGCATTCTCAAAGCCGGTTCCGGCTTTTTCCAATACTGCCCCCAGATTTTTCATGACCTGCTCCGCCTGAATCTCGATAGTATCTCCAACCACTGCTCCGCTTGCAGGATCTACCGGTATCTGTCCGGAGGTAAACACCACATCGTTTAAGATCATCGCCTGGCTGTAAGGACCGATCGCTGCCGGCGCTTTATCCGTATGCACTACTTTCATCATAAAAATCTCCCTTCTCTTTTTCTGATCTTTTTATTTTATAGGAAACACCTGCTGCGGTCAAGTATTTTACAAGATACAGCCATCTTCCTTTATAGATTCAGATAATAGTAAACCATCCTGGAAATTTCCCGGATATTATCAATCGCCGTATCCTCCTGGCAGCCCTCTGACATTACGCAAAGAATGTAGGTGGTTTTCGGGCCGTAAACAATGGCAATATCATGCTGCTGCGTATCGGTTTCCCCCGTCTTATTGGCGATCCGGATTTCATCCGGTATTCCCTCTGGAATTTTCCAGGTGCATTCCTGCTCCAAAAGGATTCCCAGCATTTCCAGTGAAGCCTCTGTACTGACACACTGTCCTCTGTAAATACGCTCCAGAATCGTTCCGCAGTCCTTCACGGACGTCACGTTTTTCCCGCCCAGGCTTACGGATTCCGAAGAGGACGGCTGCAGAACGCTCTGCACGGAAGTATCTGCATATCCTTCTCCCTCTAAATAGGTGTTGATCTGCGTTGCACCCGCAAGAAAATCGTGGCTTTCTGTCTGCAGTCTTACAGTCTCATTATAAGATTCATTGTCACTTACCGCAATCATATTCCACAAGAGATCATGGATCTTCACACTGACCTTATCATCCTCCGGAGAAACACCCAAAAGCTTTCCTTCATTTTCCCGGACATTCTCCATATTCTGATAGGCAGCCGCAAGGGTAAAAATTTTAATCAGGCTTGCAGAATAGATGGGTTTATCATTCAGCAGGATTTCCTCTTCCGTTCCCAGATTCTTTACAAAAATGCTCCATTCTCCATCGTAACCGGAAATCAGCGCTTCCAGCTGCGGTTCCAGCGTATCCATACCCAGTTCTTCCATTCCGGTCACTTTTCCGTCAGCCTCTATCGGGAATCCTTCCGGTGTCCTTCCCTCTTCCTCAAGCAGCGCACCGTTTGCGCCGCCAAAATAATATCCTCCGTCAAACATCCGCCCATTGCAGCTCATTTTTAACATCCGGATTCCCGGTTCCCTGACCATTTTTCCATTGTCGTCAAAATAATAGTAACCATTCAGAAGCATATCATCCAGGGTAAAATTTTCAAAATAACGGACTCTGGGCACTGCACTAAGCTTTCCCAGATTCTGCACCATATAGTATCCGTCAAAGACTGTTTCACCGCATGTCACATTTACAAGGTGTTCCAGCCGGGCATTTCCGGCAGCAAATCTGCCATCCGGACCATGATAATAATAGCCGTTCAAAACTGTTCCGTCGATCTCCATATGATCAAAATAATGAACCGCCTGGGCTTTCTCTTTTGTACCGTCCGCATTCAGACAGTAAAAACCGTCGCTTTTCAGCAGGTATTTTCCGCTTCCGTCTGTAAGCGGTTTGATCTGGGATTCCTCGGTGACAGAAAGAAGGCTTTCCTCCTCTGCGCCATAAGCCATCTTTGCTGATCCAAAACACAAAAGTGCCATAGCAAACACGATCCCAAACCTTCGAAAACTTTTTCGTTGATTCATGTACTTCGCCTCAGTCTATTTATTCTACCGTAACTGATTTTGCCAGATTTCTCGGCTTATCCACATCCAGACCTTTTCCAAGGGAAACATAGTAACCAAAAAGCTGCAACGGAATGATTGCCAGTGAATTGGTAAAATACGAGCTGGTCTTTGGAATATAGATCACATAATCCGCAGTTTTTTCAATTTCTTTATGGCCGAAATTCGTAACTGCCATCACAAATGCGCCCCTTGTCTTTACCTCTACAATGTTGCTGATGGTCTTGGGGTAAAGCTGCTCCTGCGTAGCCACTGCCACCACAAGGGTTCCATCCTCAATCAGAGAGATAGTACCGTGCTTTAATTCTCCTGCTGCATATGCCTCAGAATGTACGTATGAGATTTCCTTTAGTTTCAGGGAGCCCTCCAGGGCAATGGCATAATCCACGCCTCTTCCAATGAAAAACATATGGTTTGCAGCAAGATAGCGGTTCGCAAACCGCTGGATCTTTTCCTTCATGCCCAGCAGCGTTTCAATCTGCTCCGGAAGCTGTTCCAGATCCCTTTTCAGGTTCATGAATTCTTCCTTGGTAATGGCTGCACGTACTTTTGCAAATTTCAGTGCCAGAAGATATAATGCGGCAATCTGCGCGCTGTATGCCTTGGTAGTAGCAACAGAAATCTCCGGTCCTGCCCAGGTATACATTACATTATCCGCTTCCCTGGCAATGGAGCTTCCCACCACATTCACAATTCCAAGGACACGGCTCCCATGCTTTTTTGCTTCCCGCAGTGCGGCCAGAGAATCCGCGGTTTCTCCGGACTGGCTGATAATCACCGCAAGGGTGCCATCTTCATAGATGGGATTCCTGTAGCGGAATTCACTTGCCAGGTCTACTTCTACCGGGATCCTGGCCATTCCCTCCAGAACATACTTTCCAGTCATACCGGCATGATAGGCGGAGCCGCAGGCAACAATGGTAATTTTCTTTATTTCACGGATTTCTTCATCGCTCATTCCCAGTTCATCGATCACCACATCTGTATCTTTCAGGCGAGGACTTAAGGTATCCCTGACGGCTTTCGGCTGTTCGTAAATTTCTTTCAGCATAAAATGCTCATATCCGCCTTTTTCCGCAGCATCAATATCCCACTCAATGGTGGATGCCTCCTTTTCCAGTTCGTCGCCGTCAATATTATAAAAACGGATATTCTCCCTGGAAAGGCAGGCGATTTCCTCGTTCTCCATGTAATATACACTTCTGGTATATTTCAAAACAGCAGGAACATCCGATGCAATAAGATTTCCCATGGAGCTGCGGCCTACGATCAGAGGGCTGTCTTTACGGGCAGCATAAATATGATGGGGATGATCCAAAAACATGATTCCCAGTGCATAAGATCCCTCGACACGTCTCATAACCCGCTCGATTGCAGCAATGGGATCACCCTCATAATATTCTGTCAAAAGATGTACCAGAACCTCCGTATCTGTTTCGGACAGAAACTGATACCCTTTCTTCACCAGTTTCTGTTTCAGTTTTCCATAATTTTCGATGATTCCATTATGAACTACCACAATCGTATGCTCTTTATTAAAATGGGGATGGGCATTGGTATCGGAAGGGCATCCGTGAGTTGCCCAGCGTGTGTGGCCGATTCCAAGGGTACCCGGCATGGTTTCACCGCCGTGGGTCTGTTCTTCAAGAACCTTCAGGCGCCCCATAACCTTCTGCATTTCAATTTTTTCACCGTCATATATGGCAATTCCGGCGGAATCATATCCGCGGTACTCCAGTTTGGAAAGTCCGTCCAGCAAAATCGGCGCAGCCTGACTCTCACCAATATATCCAACAATTCCACACATGTCATTCTCCTCCTGCCTTTGTTTTCATCTTTTTTTTATTTCTCTGTCATTGTTCTGCCATCTTAAAGAAATATGTTCAAAAGTATACCGTAAATTTTCAATCTGTCAAGTTTTCGTGGGTTTCACACTGTTCCAGAATTCCTGCAGCGTCTTTTCCAGATTTTCCACACGGCACCGCTTCATATCTGCCCACTCCACAGGAAATAAATTCCGGTAATCCATATTTCCGAAACGGTCGTCCAGAAGAAGAATGGTTCCCACATCCTCCTGGGTGCGGATTACACGGCCTGCAGCCTGCAGCACCTTGTTCATGCCAGGATAGCGGTAGGCATAATCAAATCCGTTTTCTCCATGTTCCTCATAATACTGCTTCAGGATTTCTCTCTCATTACCGATCTGCGGCAGGCCGGTTCCAACCACGATAGCACCGATCAGCCGGTCTCCCATAAGGTCAATCCCCTCGGAAAAAATTCCTCCCAGCACGCAAAATCCAAGAAGAGTCTTATTCTGCACAGTAAACTCCTCCAGAAATTCCTCCCGCTCCCTTTCATTCATGGAAGCTGTCTGGCGAATACAGCGCACCCAATCCGCAGAAAATTCCTGCTCGTATACCTGGTATACATCCTCCATCAGTTTATAGGAAGGGAAAAATACCAGATAATTTCCTTTCTGCTGCCATGCTGTTCTGGCGATATATTCTGCGATCTTACGATATCCCTCATAATTTCTTCTGGTGTAGCGGCTGCTTACATCCATGGCAGCCAGGATACAACGCTTCCTTCTGTCAAAGGGAGACTGCACATAAATTCCAAAATCATCCTCCCTGGTGCTGAGAAGCTTTCGATAATAAGTCATAGGAAGCAGCGTTGCGGAAAAAAACACTGTGCTGACTCCCTTTTTCAGATACGCGCTGAGATTCACGGCGGGATTTACACAAAAAAGCTTCATGCGGAATTTTCCGTCCTCTCCGTTTTCCGTATATACCACATAATTCTCATCCACAAGCTCCGCAATATTCAGAAAATCCCGCACACAGAAATAAAAATCCAGTATTCCCTCTATCAGCTCCTCCCCCGGCGGCTCTTCCAGAAGCTGATCCATTTCTCCCTGGACTGTCATAAGAGCCAGGGGAAGAGCACCCGGATTATCTAAGACCTGAACGTTCGCGCATTCTTTTTTCAGCTCCAGAAGCTGCTTATTCACCCGCTCTAGAGCCCTGGCAAGCTTCGGGCTATACGGTTTTACCATTTTTTTGATTTCCAGCACATCTTCTTTACAAAGACAGGCACTGTACATCTCCCGCGCCCGTTCCACCAGGTTATGTGCTTCATCTATCAGAAAAATATAATTGCCGGAAACATTCTCCCCAAAAAAACGTTTCAAATGCACATTGGGATCAAATACGTAATTATAGTCACAGATAATGCCATCCACCCAAAGTGCAAGATCCAGGCACATCTCAAAAGGACAAACCTTCCATGCTTCCGCATGATTCCGGATGATATCCCTGTCAAAAGACTGATGTGTTGTCCACAACTCAAAAACCGCATCATTCACCCTGTCAAAATGCCCTTTTGCATAAGGGCAGGCCATGGGATTGCAGTCCGCCTTCTCAAGGAAACACAGCTTCTCTTTCGCAGTAATGGTAATTACCTGAAACTTCAGCCCGTTTTGCTGCAAAATGCGGAATGCTTCTTCTGCCACAGTTCTGGTGATCGTCTTGGCTGTAAGGTAAAAAATAGTCTCTCCCTTTCCCTCTCCCACTGCACGCACAGCAGGAAAAACCGTAGACATAGTCTTCCCCACACCGGTAGGCGCCTGGATAAATATCTGTTTTCCCCTGGAAATGCTATGGTAAACACTGCTTACCATTTTTCTCTGTCCTTCCCGGTAGGAAAAAGGAAATTCCAGTCCTTCCATGGAGCGGTTCCGCTCCTTCTGCCATGCAAGGCGGCGGGAAACCCATCTGTGGTAGGAGTCCAACAGATTCTGATACCATGTCTCTAATTCCTCCAGAGACAGCGTTTCCCGGAAGCGACGAATTTCTTCCGAGTCCAGATTCGCATAAGTCATCTGGATCCCGATCTCAGAAATCCCTTTCATCTCTCCATAAATCCTGGCATAGCACATCGCCTGGGCACGGTGTACTGCCGCCGGACCTTCCAGGTGCTGTACATTTCCGTAAATTCCTTTGATTTCATCAATAAACACCGTACTCTCTTCTGTAAAAATACCATCTGCCCTGCCTTCCACAAGGAGAATCAGATCTTCATATTCTGTTTCTTTTTTCAGGGAAACCTCTGATGCATAATTGCCTCCCATTTGTTTCTGTATTTTTCTGTGAAGACGTCCGCCTTTTTGCATCGCCTCTTTATCCACAGATCCTCTGGTACTGTCCAGGTCACCGCTTCTTAAAATAAACTCTACCAGATTTCGAACGGAAATACGAATAACCGGCTTTTCCATGTCATACGCCTGCCTTTATGATCTCTCAATTCATTCCCGCCCATTATAGCACGTAACAAAAGCCTCTGGCAACCTGTCAAAAGAGTCTCTCTACCAAAAAGAGCGCACTCTCCCCATGAGATATGCGCCCTTGCATCTTCCTAATCTATCAAAAAATATAATTTCTTATGCAACTGCAAACTTTGCAATGGTTCTGTCAAAATTCTTGTCTTCTCCATAGCACTTTACAGTCATAACTTTTGTCAGGTCCATACTGAGAATTCCAAGAATTGATTTCGCATCAATGATAATCCGGTTATAAAAAATATCAATATCAAAATCGCATTTACTTGCTGCATTTACAAATTCTCTCACATCATCTTCCGCTTGAAATTTAATCTGACATTCTTTCATAATGAGTCATCCTCCTCACCAAATTCCCATTATTTTTCAGCAAATACTTTACTGACAGCCAAAACTCTGCAGCCGTTTTTAGCTTATGCGTATTTTGCCACCTCAGGAACTTCTTGTCAAGACTGTTAAAATTCTCTTTATATTTTTCAACGGATTCCACAAAAAATTTCGTTTTATTCCAAAGGTTTCGTTACTATATCCCATGCTTTATCCTAAAATTCCGGCATATTTGAACGAAATTTTAACGGGAGCAGCTGCTGTTGCAGTGCAGGATTCCTCCTCTCCCGGATGGTAACGCTTTTACAAAAGCATTTAAAAAGCTCTTCGTATTCCTCTTTTTCACTTAAAAAAGTATCCTGGTCCCGGAGGAATTCCGTATTTTTCCGGATAGAGCAGGTGCCGTCCCTGGGATGAAGAAGCACCTTTTTTCTCCGCTCATCATAAATCATCCAGTTTTCTCTGGGAAACCTGTCTGCAAAGTGAGGAGCAAGCATTTCCAGAATGTCATTCTCCGGGTTAATTTTGGAAAAAAGGACTTTTCCTCCGATTTCCCGAAAGCGGACAAATCCATAATAGCGGTGCAGTTCATGCCAGACCCTGGTCCTTAACTTCGCTACCATATTCACATCCCCGTCGGCGAGATTTTCCATCACGTGCCTGTCACACCGTCTGCCGGAAAGCGCCTGCCAAAGCACACGAAATACCAGAGTCCCCTTATCCGCATGGCAGGAAACCGCAGTATAGCACAGCGCCTCATAAACCTCCATTCCCAGCTTCTCACGGATGGTCCGCAGTACCTTCCCTGCTTTCACATGATCAGAAGCAACTTCTACGACTGTGGTAAAAAAATCCGGGTATTCCGGTTCCTTCACGGAGATTTCCACAGCCTTTCCCCTCATGCGCCAGGACCATCCATCATAAACTGCCGTAAAGATCCCTTCCATATGATCTTCACATACCAAAATCTTTTTTTCATAATCCATAAGTACCTCCCGCCTGCAGCAGGCTCTGATCATCAAACAGGGAAAGCTGTCTGTAGGTGATCTCAGACGGATGCACAGGAAGCTTCTCCCTCGGATCCAGCATATTCCGTACAATATAATCTTCATCCAGCTTCGTGGGATACATCATCTTACCGCTGCAGGTAATAAAGTAAAGGGCGCGTTTCAAAACCACCCCCATCTTTTTCAGATCAGGGAAATCCAGGGAATGGTATCTCCGTGCTCCCAAAATCCTGGAGGCAGACTTGGTCCCGATTCCCGGAACCCGAAGAAGTGTCCGGTAATCCGCAGTATTGATTTCCACAGGGAAGCATTCCAAATGGCTGACAGCCCAGTCGCACTTCGGATCAAGAAGCAGGTTAAAATTAGGATGCTTCTCTGAAACTAGCTCCTCCGCACGAAAACCATAAAAACGAAGCAGCCAGTCTGCCTGATACAGCCTGTGTTCCCGGAGAAGAGGCGGACCCTGGGGCAGCATGGGAAGCGTACTGTCCTGGTTCACTGCCACAAACGCAGAATAGAAAACTCTTTTCAGAGAATACTGCCGATAAAGCGCTTCCGCAACAGCCACGATCTGGTAATCACTCTCCCCTGTCGCTCCGATGATCATCTGGGTACTCTGTCCTGCAGGGGCAAACTTCGGTGCATGACTGTACAAAATCAGCTCCTGCTTATTTTCCATATGACGTACCTGGATTTGCTTCATTGGCTTTAAGATCGTCTGGCGGCTTTTATTCGGGGCGAGACGCTTCAGACCATCCGCAGTGGGCAGCTCAAGGTTCACACTCATTCTGTCCGCCAGAAATCCTGCCCGTTCAATAAGCTCCGGAGAAGCTCCCGGGATTGCTTTCATATGAATATATCCCTGAAAATGATACTTTCCCCGAAGAAGCTCCACTGCTCTGATCATCTCTTCCATTGTGGCATCGGGGCTTCCTTTCACGCCGGAGCTAAAAAATAATCCTTCGATATAGTTCCGTCTGTAAAATTCAATGGTGAGCCTGCTGACCTCCTCCGGAGTAAAGCTGGCACGCACCACATCATTGGATGCACGATTCACGCAGTACTTACAGTCAAAGACACACTCATTTGTATAAAGGATTTTCAAAAGGCTGATGCACCGCCCGTCCCCTGCAAAGCTATGACAGATTCCCGGATGAATGCTGTTGCCGATTCCTTTTCCATCGCCCTTGCGATCCACGCCGCTGGAAGTACAGGCGACATCGTACTTCGCTGCATCAGAAAGGATCGTAAGCTTCTCCATGATACTCATTGATTCCTGAATAACCATATTGCCCTCCAGCTTTTCACAAACATTTGTTCTTTCCTGTATTATAAACCAAACGTTCGTTTGTGTCAAGGCAATAAAAAAAATCCTGTCTTTTTGGGCCCCGGAAAAGCTCCGGAGCCGCAAAAGACAGGATCAGATCTGTGTAATTACAAAAATGTCATAAATGGCTTTGACCGCACGTTCAAACTCATCATTGGATACGCCGATGATAATATTCAATTCGCTGGAGCCCTGGTCGATCATTTTCACATTGACGTTTGCATGGGCCAGCGCAGAAAAGATTCTGCCTGCAGTTCCCCTCTGGGACTTCATTCCCCGTCCCACTACAGCGATCAGTGCCAGGTCGGATTCCATCTCCACAAAATCAGGCTGCACTGCACGGTGGATTCCGGCAATTACCTGCTGCTCTTTTTCCTCAAATTCATCCTGATGCACATAAACTGTCATCGTATCAATTCCTGAAGGAACATGTTCAAAGCTGATTCCCTCGTCTTCGAAAACCTGCAGGATCTTTCTGCCGAAACCGATTTCACTGTTCATCAGGGATTTTTCAATATTGATGGAGCAGAAGCCTTTTTTGCCTGCAATACCGGTAATCACATATTTCGGTTTTTTACAGGTGCTCTCCACAATAAAGGTTCCTTTGTCCTCAGGGCAGTTGGTATTGCGGATATTGATGGGAATTCCTTCTTTTCTCACCGGGAAAATAGCATCTTCATGAAGTACGGTAGCTCCCATATAAGAAAGTTCCCGAAGCTCCCGATAGGTAATCGTGTCGATTCCCACAGGGTTCTCTACGATTCTCGGATCCGTTACAAGGAATCCGGAAACATCTGTCCAGTTTTCATATACGTCTGCACGGATTGCCTTGGCAACCAAAGAACCGGTTACATCAGAACCTCCTCTGGAAAATGTCTTTACCGTGCCGTCCTCCATAGCCCCGTAAAATCCGGGGATCACCGCACGCTCACATTTCGCAAGTCTCTTTCCAAGAAGCTTGTCTGTTTTTTCTCCGTCAAAGTTTCCCTCTTTATCAAAGCGGATCACTGCTGCAGCATCCACAAACTCATAGCCAAGGTATGCAGCCATCACCTTGCCGTTCAGAAACTCTCCGCGGGATGCAGCATATTCCTTCCCGGCCTGATTCTTAAAGTCTGCTTCGATCCTGGCAAATTCCTCTTCCAGGGAAAGATTCAGGTTTAAGCCCCGGATGATTTCATAGTAACGCTCTTTAATGGCATTCAGCAGCCCGCCGAAATCCTCCCCTGCAGCTGCCGCATCGTAGCATTGATACAGCATATCCGTTACTTTTGTATCATTGTCAAACCGCTTTCCGGGTGCAGACGGTACCACATAGCGCCTGCTCTCCTCACTTCTGATAATTTGTCCAACCTTCTCAAACTGCTCCGCATTTGCAAGAGAGCTTCCTCCAAATTTTACAACTTTCTTCATAATCGTGCTCCTCGTATCACATCTTTCTCATTTCCTTAAAATCTAATTTATTTTAGTGAAAATTCGAAGCTTTTGCAAGTATTTCTTCTATATATGCAAGAAAATTGTGATATTTCACAAGGCATTCCCACTGCGCTTCCTCTTCCATATAAAAAATGACTGTAGATCATCTGCAAAAATCCACTACTTCACAGACTGTCAGCACATCCTCCTCTACCCGAAAGCGCACATCTTTTCCGCAAAAAGCCAGCCCGTAAACACGTTCCGGATCCCTCTGGTAACCGGGCCGCGGGTCGCTGGACAAAACTTCTTTGAGAGGCACTCTCTTCTCTTTTGGGATCTTCAGAAGAAGCTCTTCCGGAAATACCACTTTCAGTTTTTCATAAGAAACCCGGTCTGTAAATCCCCCTGCCGCTTCAGGATGACTGTCCACGTAAGGCAGGTAAGGTTTAATATCGTAAATAGGCGTTCCATCCATCATATCCGCTCCTGTCACATGAAGGACCGGCCCCAGCTCCTGGTTCATTTCAATCCGCTCCAGTCTCACCGAGGACAATCCCAAAGGATTTGGACGGAAGGGAGAGCGGGTGGCAAATACCCCTTTCCGGATATTTCCTCCAAGTTTTGGAGGGCGGACGGTGGGCGACCAGGTATCTCTTACTGATTCGGAAAACTCCCAGATGAGCCATAAAAAAGTATATTCCTCCAAACCGCGCAGAGCTTCCAAAACCCGGTATTCCGGTTCAAAAACGATCCGGGCTTTCAGGGAATCGATCCTGCTGCTTTGATGGGGAATTCCGAATTTTGTGGGAAAATCCGTGTGAATCCGGGCAATGACCTTCATGGTCATTCCCTGCGATCCTCCTTTTTCTTTCTGATTACCTGCACCATTCATAAAATCTGCTCCTCTCCATGCAGATAGATAGAAAAAGAGACCCGGTATCACTGTTTCATACCAGGTCTCCTGATGATTCTGATCTTTGGGCTGCTTACAGCAGACCTTTTTCTTTAATAAGAGACAGGGCTGCTTCATCGGCAACTACCACCACATCACTGTGAAGCTGCAGGATGGAAGCCGGAACCTTCGGTGTGATCGGACCGAATAAAGATTTGTAAAGAGCGTCTGCCTTTCCTTCTCCCGTAGCCACAAGGAGAATCTTTCTGGCATCCATAATATTCTTGATTCCCATGGTGATCGCCTGCTTCGGCACCTGATCCATACTCTCAAAAAATCTGGCATTTGCCAGAATGGTGCTCTCTGTTAAATCCACAACATGTGTCTCCTTCTCAAACACATCGGAGGGCTCGTTAAATCCAATATGTCCGTTGCCGCCGATACCCAGAAGCTGCATGTCCACGCCGCCCATACTGCGGATAATCTCATTGTACTCTTCACATGCCTGAGCGGCATCCTCTGCAAGGCCGTTGGGCACATTGGTTCTTGCTTTGTCAATATTGATGTGGTCAAAAAGATTGGTATTCATAAAGTAACGATAGCTCTGGTCATTGTCGCCGGACAAGCCCTTGTATTCATCCAGATTCACACTGGATACCTGGGAAAAGTCAAGGTCACCGTTTTTATACCATTCTACAAGCTTGCCGTACATTCCAACAGGAGTAGAGCCTGTTGCCAGTCCCAGCACTGCATTTGGCTTGGAAACCACCAGCGCAGCCATCACCGCAGCGGCTTTCCTGCTCATTTCCTCGTAGTCCTTTACAGCGTAAATAATCATAATCTTTCTCCTTCATCATCCAAATTTTCATCTGCTTCCTCACCCTGCAGACTGAACTCACAATATGTTATGTAGTCCTGTTCTTATTATAGCCTTTGGCATACCCTTTTGGCAATACCCAGATACAGGAGAAATCAGAGATTTTTAAAATGGAATTGTTTTTTTCCGGAAGCATAGTCTCCCACGATCTGACCGTTTCCAAAAAGCTTGTATTTATAGCTTACCAGTCCATCCAGACCTACGGGGCCCCTTGCATGAAGTTTTCCTGTACTGATTCCCACTTCTGCACCGAAACCATAGCGGTAGCCATCTGCAAAGCGGGTGGAGCAGTTCTGGTAAACGCCCGCTGAATCCACCATACTCATAAACAGCCGCGCATGCTCCGCATTCTCCGTCAGGATACAGTCTGTATGATGAGAACCGAATGTATTGATATGTTCGATTGCCTCTTCCACATGATCCACCAGCCTGACTGCAATCTTATAATCCATGAATTCTCTTCCGAAATCCTCCACCTTTGCAGGAACGCAGTCAATCAGCGCCATCACTTCCTCAGTTCCCAGAATCTCTGCTTTTCCCTCCAGGGCTTTTTTCAGCTTCGGAAGGAATTCCTTTGCAATGCCTCTGTGAACAAGGAGGGTTTCTACAGTATTGCAGGCAGCTACATACTGGGTTTTGGCATCGCAGATAATCGGAAGGGCTTTTTCCTGGTCTGCCTGTTCATCCACATAAATGTGGCATACACCGTCTGCATGTCCCATAACCGGGATTTTGGTATTGTCCATAATATAGCGGACAAAACTGTTGGATCCTCTCGGAATCAGAAGGTCCACATAGCCGGCACATTTTAAAAGCTCTGCGATTTCTTCCCTGTCTTCCAGCTGAAGGAGACAGTTCTTGGGAAGACCCGCTTTCAGGACAGCCTGATAAATCAGGCCGAACAGAGTTCTGTTGGTGCGTGCAGCCTCACTGCCTCCTTTCAGGATCACACAGTTTCCGCTTTTTACACAGAGAGTGGAGATTTGTACAAGGGCATCCGGTCTTGCTTCAAAAATGATTCCCACAGTTCCGATAGGGCAGCTTTCTCTGTATAATGTCAGGCCCTCATCCAGTTCTCTTGCAAGCTGTGTGTGAAACAGGGGATCCGGAAGCCGGATCAGATCCCGAATTCCGTTTATCAGAACCTGAAGCTTATCCTCATTCAGCTCAAGCCGTTTTAAGATCGGCGCGGACTTTCCGTCCTTTCTTGCCTGCTCCATGTCTTCTGCATTAGCCCTGAAAATAAGCTCACGATTTTCTTCCAGACTATGCCCGATTTCTTCCAACGCCTGGTTTCGGGCATGCTCTGTCTGGGATGCCATTCTGGCTTCTGCCTTTTTTACTTCTTTTACCCTTTCTAATACGCTCATATTTTCTTCTCCTGTCCTTTTGTTCAAAGCCGCGCCCATTCCAAGGCGTTGATTTATTTGCTTTATCCTATCATATCCATTGGCTGATTTCAACTCTTCCTTACAGGAAATCAAAAAGGCTTAACTGTCTGGCTGCCTCTATTGCCTTTGGCTTTCCTGCCGTCCTTTTTTCGATATCCGCTTCGGGAAGTTCGGCCAGGAACGGGGATGGCTCCCCTGCATAAGTGAGGATAAGTTCCTCCTTTGCGCGGGTCATTCCCACATAAAAAAGCCGGCGCTCCTCTTCCTCATCAGCCGGATTCTTTTCCCTTTCCAGAGGGATTTCTCCTTTTCCCATTCCGTATAGGATCACGGCCGGAAACTCCAGCCCTTTTGCCCCGTGAAATGTCATAAGGGAAACAGTATCTGCCTGGTAGGTTTTTCCGCTGCAACGTTTCAGATCCCCTTCTTCTCCCAGAAGAAGAGCTTCCAGAAAGTCCGGCATTGTCTCATAGCAGACAGCCATGGCGGCAAGTCTGAAAAGCTCAGGGCAGTCTTCCTTTTCCAGGTCTTTCATCCATTCCTTCAAAAGCCTGGCAGGTTTTCCCCGCTTCCATTTCTTTTTGTATTTTTCAGCCAGATTTTCATAGATGGATTCCCCAAGTCCACTCTCCTCCAAATCCCACAAAAGCCGGATTGCTTCCTTCCGGGAACACTTCAGAACGGAACCTTCCAGGGAGCGGAAAAAGGCAATCGTTCCCTGTACCAGAGGGTGGGCAAGGAAGTCTTCTCTTCCCCTCACAACATAGGGAATACCCTCCTGGCTGAGACACTTCTCCAGGAGCTTTGCCTGGTGATGTGTCCTGTATAAAATAGCAATATCACGGAAGGAATAAGTCTTTTTATCCTCCCGGAATATCTCCCGCTGTTCTGTATCCAGCATGTCGATTCCACCCATAAGGCGGCCGACTTCTTTGGCAGCAAAAATAGCCTCGGACTTCTTGGACCTGGTACTTGCTACCTGTACGGGAACCCCTTTCTCCATGTGGGGAATCAGAACCCTCGGTTCCCCGGGATTATGGGAAATCACCTGTACTGCCGCCTCTGCAATGGAGCCTGTACAGCGGTAATTTTCCTTCAGATTAATCACCGTAAGATCCGGATAATAAAGCTTTAGCTTGTCAAAACACCGGGCATCTGAGCCGCGGAAACCATAAATGGACTGATCCGGATCCCCGATGACAAAAAGTTCTCTTCCATGAGCATTCCATGCCCGGATCAGATTCAGCTGCAAAGGGCTGATATCCTGAAATTCATCTACCAGAAGATAGGGAAGCTGCTGCTCCTCTTCCTTTGCCTTATCCAGTGCTGTCAGCAAAAGATCATCAAAGTCGTTCCAGCCTTTCTCCTTTAATCTGGATTGATAAGCAAAAAATGCCGGCTCCGGTTCCCTGCATCCTGCTTTCCATAAGGAAACCCGGCGCAGAAGTTCTCCGGCAGGGATCTCCAATCTATACTCAGCGCAGATCTCTCCGGCAATTTCCCTGATTTCCTCCTGAGATGCCGGATACAGATCCAATCCGCTTTTTTGAAGCAGCCTAAGGCTTATGGAATGAAAAGTCCCGATATTCATGCGCTGAATGCTTTTTCCATTTCCAAGCCTGGCTGCAAGGCGTTCCTTCATTTCTCCCGCAGCCTGATTGGTAAAAGTCACTGCTGTAATCTCAGAAGGCTTTACTTTTCGCTGCTCCAAAAGATAAAGAATCCTGGATACCAGAGTTTTGGTCTTCCCTGTACCCGGGCCTGCGATTACCGCTACGGCACGGTCAATCGTTTCTACAGCCTGCTTCTGCCCTGCATTCAGCTCCTCACCTGACAGAATACGTTCTTCTGCTTCATCCCCTTTTGAGATTTCTTCCCGATTGTCCCCAGCATCCGGTTCTGCCGCTGTTTCTCTATCCTCGGTCTGCCACTGTCCCATTCCTTCAAACAGGCTCATCTGCCCGTCCGGATTTTGGATCTCATCGTTTTCAAACAGCCGGATGGTTCCGTATTCTCCGTCAAATCCGGGGCGGCGGATCACTTCCCCGGCCCGCAGGCGGCGGATTCCCTCTGCTATGAGATATCCCCCTTCCTTGCGGATATCTTCCACCGGGATTTCCCGCAAAACAGAAAACTCCGGGCCTAAGGAAGCCAGCATTCTTTCATAGTCTTCCCGCACTTTTTTGCTGGCGGAAGAACGCCCTGTGGAGGCAGCGATCACCTCAGGCAGAGGCACCAGATTCTCAAAAGGCCTGGCGTTTTCTTTCACAAAACCATCCTCCCGGTCTGAAAGCTGCACGATTCTGTGGTCCACGCCCATGGTAAGCCTTTTGCCGCAGACAGGACATTTTCCATGATACTTTTCTGCTTCTTTCGGGCTTAAGCAGATATGGCACTTCCGGTGTCCGTCATAGTGATATTTGCCTTCCTCCGGAAAAAATTCAATGGTTCCTTCCAGTCCTTTTCCTTCCTGAACAGCAGCCGCAAGTCCCTGATAGGACGGTTCAATATTCAGAAGATTCGCCTCCCGTCCAAGCTTTGCAGGAGAATGGGCATCGGAGTTGGAAATCAGCCAAAACCGATCCAGTGCGGAAATCCGCCAGTTCATCAGAGGATCTGATGACAATCCTGTTTCCAGTGCATGAATATACGGCGTCAGATCCTCAAAGCACTCTTCTATAGTATCAAACCCTGACATGGCACCAAACAAAGAAAAATGCGGTGTCCAGATATGCGCCGGAACCAGGATTCCCTCCGGACAGATTTCCAGCATGATCTCCAGAAGGTCATGGCAATCCAGGCCAAGAATCGGTCTTCCGTCAGAATGGATATTTCCGATGGTTTCCAGTTTTCTGGAAAGCTTTTCTGCATCCTCAAGGCCCGGAAGAAGAATCAGACTGTGGACTTTTCTTGTTTTGCCGTTCTTTTTATAAATGGAACTGATTTCTCCAGTGACCACAAACCTTGGAGAATCTCCGGAAAAAGCCCTTGCCTCGTTAAGGACATGCTCCTCCTTCAGCTTATACAGGCCATCCTCCGCCATTTCCAGCTGTTCCCTTAATTCCTCCCTCCATGCAGGATGGGTAAAATCCCCGGTTCCCACAATGGAAATTCCCTTTTTTCGTGCCCACAGATCCAGATGTTTCGGAGTTCCCTCCTTGCTGGTAGCCATGGAATATCTGGAATGTATATGCAAATCCGCAATCTGTCTCATATTTTTCCCTCTTTTCTAACAATCCTGTCTTTGACTGAACTGTTAGTATCTCTTGAATCCGGGTTATTTATATCCGAAATTTTCTTTTCTGCTTCCAGCTCGGCAGCGGTTTTAATGATTTCGGAGCCATATTTCTGGCGCAGCTTGAACAGCTTTTCATTCAGCTTATCTTTTTTATCATTCTTCTCTATGTTTTCCATGTTCCACAGGGAAATCTGCTCTTCCTTTGTCTGGGTAAAATTCCCTACCCCCACTCCCACAAGGCGGATGGGAGCAATGGTGATCCGATCAAGCTGCTTTACTGCTGCATGGTAAATATCTTCCATCCGATTGGTTGGCTCTACTGTCTCAGAGCGGGTAATCCCCCGCATGGTGGCATAGGTGATTTTCAGGGTCACCGTTTGTCCGTACAGATGGGCTGCCTGCAGCTTCAGGCTCAGTTCTTTTGAAAAGAGCAGCAGGTAGCTTTTCAGATATTCCAGATCTACGGAATCATGCTGAAAGGTATGCTCCCTGCTGATGGATTTCGCTTCCGATTCATAATAGGGAACCACTTCCCTGTCATCAATTCCCTTCGCCATCTCCACAATCTGCTGTCCCCTTTTGCCAAACACCTGGATCACCCGCTGCTGATTTTCTAAAATGTCCCGCACCCTGTAGATTTTCATCTGGTGAAGCTTCTCGGAGGATTTCGTTCCGACGCCCAGAAGCCCCTCAATCTTCCGGTCGATCACAAGCCTCTGGAAAAATGCCTGATCCGGAACCTCAAAGAAACCATCCGGCTTCTTTTCTTCACTGGCAAATTTCGCTGCCGCTTTGCTGTAGCCGATTCCCACGGAGCAGGTAAGCCCCACCTCATTCCGCGTCCGTTCCTTGATCTTCCAGGCAATTTCCGATGCGCCTCCAAAAAGCTTCACTGTACTGGTGACATCCAGGTAGCCCTCATCCAGGGACAGGTACTCAATAACATCCGTATAAGTGCTCCAGATTTCATGAATGGCTCTTGACGCTGTTTTATACTTGTGCATATTAGGATGCATATAAATCCCATGAGGACAGCGCCTATATGCCTCCTTAATATTCATTGCTGACCGGACACCATATTTCCTGGCCTCATAGCTGCATGTGGAAACCACCCCCCGCTCTGTGGGAAGGGCACCGATGATCAGTGGCTTTCCCACAAGGGCCGGATTGTCTCTGCTCTCTACAGAGGCAAAAAAAGCATCCATATCCACATGTATGATCTTTCTATTCATTGTTTTCCACCAACTCCTTTCGGATCGGTACATTTATCTGCAGAACTCTTTTTCCAACATGTCTTTTACCTGCACTAAAGACGGCAGAATACAGAAAGCCAGATGTTCCATCTCCTCTGTAGGCTCTGCCAGGTCCGGAACCATGATCGGTTTCATACCCGCGCGATGTGCTGCACGGATTCCATTATAGGAATCCTCTATTGCATACGCCTGCTCCGGCTTCACATGCAGAGCTTCACACGCCTTCAAATAAATATCCGGTTCCGGCTTGCTTCTTTTTACCATATCACCGCAGATTACCTGGTCAAACAGAGCAAGCAGTCCCCCTTCCTCCAGTTCCCGGCAGACCAGTTCTCTTCTCGTGGAGGAAGCAACAGCCGTCTTTATCCCCTGATTCTTCAGAAACAGCAGCAGTTCTTTGATTCCGGGCTTCTGCGGGAGTTTTCCTCCTGCTGCCCGTTCATGAAAGAGAACCGCCATTTCTTTTTTATAAAGCTCATAGGGAAAATCCTGTCCGTAATAATTCAGAAAAATTTCCCGGCTTGCTGCAGCATTGGTTCCAAGGCAGTCCCTGCAGACATCCTCAATATGATCCATCTGATGGCGCGCCGCTACCTCCGCCCAGGTCTCCATCACCAAAGCTTCCGAGTCAAAAATCACTCCGTCCATATCAAAAACCACTGCTTCCATTCTCCCCTGCTCCTTTCCAACTCTTTTCACAGTTTCCCGGCCTTGCTCCCCACATCAGGCAGTTTCCTCAAACTGACTGTTATACAAATGAGCGTAAAAGCCGTTCTCTGCCATAAGAGAATCATGGTCTCCCTGCTCAATAATGTGCCCCTCTTTCATCACCAGGATCACATCTGCCTCACGGATCGTAGAAAGGCGGTGAGCAACGATAAAGCTGGTCCTGCCTTCCATCATGCGGGCAAAGGCTGCCTGAATACGGATTTCCGTGCGGGTGTCAATGCTGCTGGTCGCCTCGTCCAGAATCAACATAGGAGGCAGGCAGAGCATCACACGTGCAATACACAGAAGCTGCTTCTGGCCCTGGCTGATATTTCCCCCGTCTTCCGTGATGATGGTATCGTAGCCGTCAGGAAGACGTTTGATAAAGCTGTGCGCATAAGAAGCTTTTGCTGCCGCAATGATTTCCTCCTCTGTGGCATCCGGCCTTCCGTAGGCAATGTTTTCCCGGATTGTTCCCGCCTTCAGCCAGGTTTCCTGCAGAACCATGCCATAGTTCTGCCGAAGGGAATTTCTGGTCACATCCCGGATATCCCGGCCTGCAACCTGAATGCTGCCCCCGTCTACATCATAGAAGCGCATTAAAAGGTTGATCAGGGTCGTTTTTCCGCATCCCGTAGGCCCTACAATGGCGATTCTCTGTCCTGGTTTTACATCCAGGGTAAAGTTCTCGATCAGAGGCCTGTCAGGCAGATAGCGAAAAGATACCTGTTTCAGGCTGACATGCCCATCGCTTGCCAGAACTGCGTCCTTTTCTTCCACCTGGTCTTTTTCATCCAGAAGCTTAAATACACGGTCAGCACAGGCCATGGCATTCTGAAGCTCCGTTACCACGCTGGAAATTTCATTAAACGGCTTGGAATACTGGTTTGCGTAGCTTAAAAAAATACTTAACTGGCCTACGGTAATTCCCCCTGCCACTGCATACAATGCACCGGAAAGTCCCACAGCCGCATACACCAGATTGTTGACAAACCGGGTACAGGGATTGGTAAGGCTGGAATAAAAAACAGCCTTCAGGCTCGTCTCCTGGAGACGGGCATTTACCTCATCAAATTTTTCCAGACTCTGCTTCTCATAGCCAAAGGCCTGCACTACCTTCATTCCTTCCACCATTTCGTTGATATAGGCCGTCTGCTCTCCTCTTACAGACGTTTGTCTCTGGAAATGCCGGTAAGTATGCTTTGCAATAAAGTTCGCCACAAAAAGGCTTAAGGGGGTCAGCCCCACCACCACCAGAGTGATCAGAGGATTCACCGATACCATAAATCCCAGAGTTCCGATAATGGTCAGCACACCGGTAAATAACTGGGTGAACCCCATCAGAAGCCCGTCTGCAAACGTATCCACATCTGCGATCACCCGGCTCACCAGATCCCCTGTAGGATGTGCATCCAGATAGGAAAGGGGAAGCCTCTGGATCTTCTGAATGGAAGCATTCCTTAAATCTCTGGATACGCAGAAGGTGATCTTATTATTGCACACTGCGATCACCCACTGAGCCAGGGCGGTAACAGCAGTTGCAGCGGCAATGGCGATTACCATTTTTTTTACGCTTTGAAAATCCACTTTTCCCATGCCGACCATCTCATCAATGGCATCACCGCAGAGAATAGGGACCAAAAGCTGTGCTGCCACACTCACGGCAGCACATAAAAAGCTCAGAACCAAAAACGGGGAATACGGCTTAATAAACCGAAGGATCCGCTTCATGACTTGTTGATTTTCCTTCCGTTTTTCCTGGGATATCTTCTTGCCGGACATCAGTGCACCTCCCCTTTCTTAAACTGACTTTCATAAATCTCACGGTATACATCGCAGCGGGTTAGAAGTTCTTCATGAGTTCCCTGATCTGCGATCTCTCCATCCTCCAGCACTAGGATCCTGTCTGCATGTTTCAGGCTGGACGCGCGCTGGGAAACAATAAATACGGTCATTTCTCCGGAAAGAGTACTTAACGCCTTCCGAAGGGCTGCGTCTGTTGCAAAGTCAAGGGCGCTGGCACTGTCATCCAGAATCAGGATCTTCGGCTGTTTTACCAGTGCTCTTGCAATGGTAAGACGCTGCTTCTGCCCTCCGGAGAAATTTCTTCCTCCCTGATCCACTCTTTCATCCAGCCCGCGGGGCTTGCTCTTTACAAACTCTGCCGCCTGAGCAAGTTCAAGCGCCTTCCAGATTTCTTCATCGGACGCCTCCGGATTCCCCCATAAAAGATTAGAGCGGATCGTTCCGGCAAAAAGCTGCGCCTTCTGCATGACCACCCCCACAGTACTGCGGAGTTCTTCTCTGCCCCACTTCTCAATGGGTCTTCCCATAATATAAACCTCACCGGAGGTTGCATCATAAAATCTGGGAATCAGATTTACAAGGCTGGATTTACCGCTTCCGGTACCTCCGATCACACCGATGGTCTGACCTTTTTCTGCATGGAATGAAATATGGCTCAGGCTCTCTTCTCCTGCGCCGGAATAAGTCAGGCTTACATTTTGGAAGGCCACTGCCTCATTTTCTGAGAGATCCTCCCTGCTGCTTTCCTGTGCAAACTCCATGGAGGGCTCTGTATCCAGAACACCCCGGATACGGTTCATACTTGCCAGAGCCTTGCTCAATAAAACAATGGTATTGGCAAGTTTCACCAGTTCCACCAGGATCTGGCTCATATAATTTACCAGGGCAACCACATCGCCGCTTAACAAAGTGCCGTTATTAATGCTGACGGCACCCATATTCAGAATTGCAATGATGGCCAGGTTTACCACCACATATGTCAGTGGATTCATAAGGCCTGAAATGTGCCCTACATGAAGCTGCATGGTATTCAAAAGCCCGTTGGCAGCTTCAAAGCGTTCTGCCTCCGTACGTTCTTTGCCAAATGCACGAACGACTCTTACACCGGTAAGATTTTCCCTGGTAATTCCCAGTACCTTGTCCAGGCGCCCCTGGATCATCTTATACTGGGGGGAGGTAATCTTCATGATTCCGAAAATGATCACAGAAAGTACCGGAATGGCTACCAGAAACACCACAGCGATTTTTACATTGATGGTAAAAGCCATGATCATGGCACCAAATACAATAAAAGGGCTTCGAAGAAACAGGCGCAGGAACATATTCAGTCCGTTCTGCACCTGATTAATATCACTGGTCATTCTGGTGATCAGCGTGCTGGTTCCCATGGTGTCAATCTCCGAGTATCCCAGCGTCTGAATGTGGGAAAATAGGGTATGGCGAAGGCCTGCCGCACATCCCACAGATGCTTTTGCCGCAAAATACTGGGCTGTAAAACTGCAGGAAATTCCCACGATTGCCAGAAGCACCAGGATCCCGCACCTGGTCAGAATATAATTCCGATCCTGATTTCCGATCCCCACATTGATGATGTTTGCAACTACAACAGGCACAAACAGGTCAAAAAAAGCTTCCAGCATTTTAAACAGCGGAGCCAGAATACTTTCTTTCTTATATTGCTTCAGATGATTCAGCAAATACTTCATTTGTTGCGATTTCCTCCTTCTTTCCCAATAACGGGCGTATAATTTATCATAAGAAATATATTCCAAAAAGTCAAGCATGCAAACAAACCAAAGATGCTGTTGACTGGGATTGTTATCTACTATATACTAGGTAACGGACAAATGCCGACGGCAATATGACACTCAGGAGAATATTTTTATGAAAATCATTACCTTTTTATATAATCTTCTATGGGGGGATCTCATTACGCTTCCCTTACCCGGCGGAAGCTCTGTGGGACTTTCCCTGCTGGTTCTGATCCTGATTCCTGCGGGAATTTATTTTACGATCAGAACCCGTTTTCTTCTTTTTCGGCTCTTTCCGAAAATGCTGAAGATCGCCACAGAGAAAAAGAAGCTTTCCGAAAAGAATTCCATTTCCGGGATGCAGGCACTGATCATTTCCACTGCCACGCGGGTGGGCATGGGGAATCTGGTCGGAGTGGTTGCTGCCATCTCCGCAGGAGGAGCAGGCGCTGTCTTCTGGATGTGGGTAACTGCCCTTCTTGGATCCTCCACTGCTTTTGCCGAAGCTGCCCTGGCACAGATCTATAAGGAAAAGGATCCCCTGTACGGCGGTTTCCGCGGCGGCCCTGCCTACTATATCCATCATCTTTTTATAAAGAAGAAAAGCAAACGGAAGCGTTCCGTCATAGCAATGCTGTTCGCCGCTTCCGGTCTGATCTGCTGGTGCGGAATCAGCCAGGTAATCGGAAATTCCGTTTCTTCCGCATTTGAGAATGCTTTTCAGATCCCGCCCCTTTATACCACCCTTATCCTTGTATTGATTGCAGCCGTGATCGTCCTTCGGAAGTATGCCACGGTAAAGGTGCTGGATGTTGTGGTGCCTGTCATGGCAAGCATGTATTTTTTATTTACCATATTTATTATTATCAAAAATGCAGGACAGATTCCCTCTGTTTTTCAGCAGATTTTTGCAGAGGCATTCGGGCTGCGCCAGGTAGCTGCAGGCGGTTTCGGCGCTGTTCTCATGAATGGTGCAAAGCGCGGGCTGTTTTCCAATGAAGCGGGCTCCGGTTCCGCTCCCTGTGCCGCTGCGGCTGCGGAGATCAGCCATCCTGCAAAGGAAGGGCTTTTGCAGGCCTTTGGTGTTTTTATTGATACCATTGTCATCTGCAGCTGTTCTGCCATGATTATGCTCCTGGCTCCTGAGGAACTTACCCGGGGACTCATTGGCATGGATCTTCTTCAGACAGCAATGCATTATCATCTTGGAGAATTTGGCGTTATTTTTATTGCAGTTATTTTATGGCTGTTTAGTTTTTCCACATTTATCGGCATCCTGTTTTACGCAAGGCCCAATGTGGCCTACCTTTTCGGGGATAACTGGCTGTCTCAGACAGTATATAAGCTGCTTGCGCTGGTCATGCTTTTTATAGGCGGCCTGGCTGCTTATACCTTTGTGTGGGACCTGGGAGATATCGGAATCGGGCTGATGACCGTATTTAATATGATCGCGCTGATTCCTCTTTCCGGACAGGCGATCGACTCCCTGAGAGATTATGAGCAGACCAAAGAAATGACCGGCAGGTGAATGGCTTCCCTGCCGGTCATTTTCAAAAATATCCCAGTTCCTATTTATTCTCAGGAATATAGAACTTCCGCAGGAAATAAGTAGGGGTACAACTCCATGCGTGGCAGAAGCTGTTAATGGCTACGGAACCATAAGGGGACTCGTACTTATTGTACGGATTGTACAATTCCCAGAAGGTATCTGCGCCGTCCCGGATCATTCCTCCCCAATAGTTCTTCATTTCCTCCAAAGCACGTTCTTTTTCACCGGAGCGGATCAGGGCATCAATGTAATGATGGTACATATAGGGACTTACCATAGTAAACTCCGGGTTTACCTCAATGGTGCGGAGAATCAGTTCCCGGTTCTGTTCCTGATCAAACACTTTTGCAAGGATCATCCAGACCTGGGTCGCCCAGGATACCTGACGGTCTTTTCCGCTGACGAATAATCTCTGCTTTTCATCCCAGAAATGTTCTACTGCCTCTCGTTTCAGCTCTTCCAGCTTTTTCTGCAGCCAGTGAATTGTTTCCTCATCATTCATGCATTCTGCCAGACGGATTCCGTACCGCATGGAATAGATCAGAATTGCCAGAGATGCTGCCTGTGTATTCAGGCCTTCTCCCCAGTCCACAAAACACCAGAACTCTCCGCTTCTGTCCGGAATAATTCCGTCTTCGTTGAGGTAGGTCAGGCCGATTTCAATCTGACGGATTGCAATGGGGTAAAGATCTTCAAGGGTCTTTTGATCCCCGGTCGCCCTGTAGTAATCCAGAAGAGCAGAACCGTACAATAATGCATAATCAAAAAGGTAGGTGTCATCCGGCTCAATCTCCGGCTCCAGGAAAATGCATGCCGGAATTTTCCCTTCGTTAAAGGTCAGGCCGCCGAACAGATACAGGCAGCGCTTCACCAGGCTCACATTCCTGAAGGTTCTGTAATTGGCTCTTGCCTGAAGGCGCAAATCCCCCAGCCACATTCTCCGGTCTCTTTTCGGTCCATCCTCAAAAACAAGCTGCATACAGTTTTTCAGGGTACGGATGCTCACTTCATCAATCTTTCGAAGCATTTCATCCTCTGTTTCAAGTAACTGCACATCTTCTTCCTTTACAGCGGACACTGCCCTGGCGCTGACATTTTTGATCATCAGGGAAAATTTCAGGGAAACATCCAGTACCCTGATTTCCAGATAACGGAATGCATAACGCCTTGGAAGCTCCAGTTTTGCAGGAAGGACATCCACATGAATGTATTCCTCCTGAAGCCAGCCCTTACTGATCCATCCGTTATATTCTGCAGTATTTACTGCAAGCTCATCCAATCGCTCTGCAAACCGCAGATAAACATATGCAGGTGCATCCTGATGGCTTCCTGCGGAAGCAAGATCCAGGGTAAGATATCCTACATAATGTGTTCCGAAATCCAGGATTACAGAATCGTCCTTTTTAAACAGCCTGTCTTTCAGAAGATCCGGAGCTTCTTCAGATACCAGGGCCGGGTCCTGATTCCCGTCCTGCTCCAGAGTCACAATGCTTACCGGAGCGATCTCCCGTTCATGCAGCTCTGGTTTCAATTCCTCTGCGATCCGCAGAAAATCGTCATTTTTATGAACTTCAAATTCATCAAGAACACAAAATGATGCCATAATGTTAAACCTCCTAATCCATTTGCGCTCATTCTACTATATCCGTATCCCCCTGTCAAATACTACGGTTCCTGAAAAATTTCCGACGACAAAAAGAGCCGGTAAAACCAGCCCCTCCATGCCTTTATCACAGAGAAAACCGACTTTACCGGCCAAATTTCTTATTTCTTATTCTGCTTCTGTTACAGCAGTAATGTGTGGGTTTACCCCTTCATACCAGTACAGGAAGCCTTCCATATCGATCTTATCACCGAGTTCCAGCTCTTTTACAGCTTTGTAAACATCTGTGGTATTGTCGCACAGATAGGATTCTACTGTAAAAGTATAGGTTTCACCGTCAAGAGAAGCCTTAAAGTACAGGTCATCGCCGTCCTGCCCGGAGCCGTCCCAGTTATATAAGAATGCAACATCATTGCCTTCTTCATCCTGTCCTGCTGCTTCTACCGTAAGGCCTTTAAAGGATACAAACTGATTCTGATGGTCGATCAGCTCGTCTTTTCCCAACAGTTCTGTCACATCTGTTACAGGAGCAATGTATTCGCCATCTTCCAGCTCAAAGGTGGCATCCACGATCTCAACTTCTCCGGACCACTCACTCTTAAAGCCTGTGGCCTTGATCTTAGCGCCAGGAACCAGTTTTTCATAATCTTCTTCGGAGCACGCCATATTATAAAGGAAGTATGCACCGTCCTCATCCTGTGCATAAACGGTAGCCTTGTCTTCCCACCAGGACTGCTTTGCCTGAACGTAAGCTTCAATCACTACTTCTGTGTCAAGTTCTGCTGCCGCATATTCCTCATAAGTCATCACACCCTCGGATTTTGCCTCTGTCTGTGCAGTCTCTTCACTCTCAGCCATTACCAAGCTGCCGGGAACCAGGGTCAGTGACATGGTTAATAATAATGCGATTATTTTTTTCATGTTTCTTCTTCCTTTCATGTAGATGTTTAAAAACACAACTTCATTATACATCAAACTCACAGGAAATCAATGCTTCTTTATTTTTTTCTTTTCAGTTTGCCCCAGAAAAGGTACAGAATAATCAGGATCCAGGCACCTGCCAAAGCAGACAGCAGTATCACCGCTGTTCCGGGAAGCGCTCCCAGATCCGCCTTTCCCCCGAAATTCTCCCCGTTCCCTGCAGCTTTTTGGTCCAGGCGATATAAGGACGTTACCTCCTCATAAAGCTGTTCTATATAAGCATCGTCCACTTCCTGTTTTCTCCGGATGGACTTGGTCACATTTTCAATCAGCTGCCCTGCCGCATCACGAAGAGAAGCAGATCCGTTGAACACCGGAGTCACAAAGGTATGCTCCGTATTATCCAAAAGCAGCCTGGATGCTTTGATTTTTACATCATAATAAAGCTCATTGTCCTCGCCGCATCTGGAAAGGTAATCCTGATATTCCCCGGAATCCTGTGCCTTAGAGGTAACAGGCACATATCCCTCTGTTTCCGAATAGGCGATCTGCACTTCATTTGTCAAAAGATACTGGACAAAAAGCCAGGAAGCCAGCACCTCCTGCGGATCCTTTTTATTGAATACACAAACGGATGGTCCCTGGGAGATCATCTTCGGATTTTCCGGATCAAACTGCGGAATGGGCATGACCTCTGTTTCAAACTCCACAAATTTATCTTCACTGATATCGGAAAGCGGCGCATAGGTTCCCATCCAGGTCGCCCCTGCTGTAGAATCAATGGCAAAAAGGCACTGCCCGGCATTCAAAAAATTTGCCGGATAGCTGGAAATTTTAAAGGTAGAAAAGGCTCCTGTTTTTGCATGCTCTGCAATGGTATACAAAATTTCTTTTGTTGTATCATGAAAAAGCTCCACCTCTCCCTCTTCACTTGCGTAGCCCGCTCCCTTCTGCTTAAGCATCTGGATCATCATATTATCCGTAGACTTATAAATAAAAGGAATCATCACATTCTGCCCGTTCAGCAGATACTTTCCTTCCTCGTCCTTTTTTGCGGCAGCTTCGGAAACTTCCCAGATAAAATCCCAGGTAAGTACCTCGGGCAGGGTATATCCCAGTTTTTCCACATAGGTTTTATTGATATAGCAGGCTTCTGTAGAGCGCATAAAGGGAACTGCATAGTAATGTCCCTCAAAGGAGCACTCCTCTAAAAACTTTGGAATGATTTCCGTCTCTTTGGGAGAATCAAATTTCACTTCACTTCCCCCGAGGCCGTATTTCCCATCCTGAAACAGTTCATCCAGCGGCACTACGCTATTGTCCCCTGTAAGGTAAGTAGCGATATGATCCGGGTAGGTAATGCAGACATTTGGGGTGGTATTGGTGGAAATATTGGTTATCACATCATTGTAGATTTTTCCGTAGTCCGTATATAAACGCAGATTCACGGTAATATTCGGATATAAAGCTTCAAAATCCGCAATCGCCTTTTCGTAAATTTTTGTCTGGGTCTTGTTTGTATCGTTCTTTGCCCAGAATGTCAGCTCATAGTTTTTTGAATCATCAAACTCTTCCGGAATTGCAAAAGCGCTCTGTCCCTTTGTTCCATGGCATCCGGAAAGGAGCATCATACAGAGTAAAACCGACAGACCGAGAAGCCCGATCTTTTTTCCTTTTCCTATCATCCCTTGGTTCCTCCTCTTGCCACACCGGCCATGATCTTCTTATGAAACAGCAAAAACAAAATTACAAGAGGAACAGAAATCACCACCACCGCCGCCATCATTGCCGGAATGTTTTCCCGTCCGAATCCGTTCTCCCGGATTTCCTGAATGCCGTTGGAAACCAGGAAATAAGCTTCATCGTCAGTGATCAGCCTTGGCCATACATAGGAATTCCAGCACTCGATCACTTTCAGAATGGTAATGGTCACGATAGTGGGCTTGCAGATGGGGATCAGCACCTTCCACAAGTATTTCAGATCAGGAGTTCCATCCACCTTCGCAGCATAATAAAGCTGATCCGGCACCTGCTCAAAATTCTCTTTTAACAGGTAAATATAAAAAACCGATGTTACAGACGGCAGAATCAGGCCGGCAAAGGTATTGCGCAGATCCAGATTCGTAATGGTCACATAGTTGGTGATAATCACCAGTTCATTGGGAATCATCATCAAAGAGAGAAAAATGGTAAATGCCACATTTTTCCCACGGAATGTAAGCCTTGCAAAAGCAAATGCAGCCAGAACCGTCACCAGCAGCATCAGCCCTGTGGTTATCACAGTAAAGATCAGCGTATTCACAAAATATCCCGCAAGGGGCACTGCCGTAAATGCTTCCGCATAATTTTCCAGTGTGGGAGACAGGGTAATTAGCTTTGGAATATACTCCGAATTATAGGCGCTGTAACTCTTCACGGACGTAAGAACCATCCAGTAAAAAGGAAACAGCACCATGAAAGCCCAGATGGTAAGCAGGACATAGGTCATCCCTTTTCTTAAGTTTCTGCCTGTCACGGAAGACTTTTTCATTTTTTCATACTCAGTTTGTTTCCCCATATTCTCTCACCTCATACATAGTGGACCTTTTTCCTGCTGACCAGAAGATTGATACAGGTAATGGTCAAAACAATGGCAAACAATATGATTGCTGCAGCAGATGCATAGGATGGATATCCTCCGCTGTTTCCGTACAGCATATCATAAACATAGCCCACAATGGTATTCATCCCCGCAGCGTTTAAGTCCGTGCCAAAAAGTGCAACCGCATCGCTGTATGCCTTAAATGCACCGATAAATCCTGTAATGATCAGGTAAAAAATCATGGGCGAGATCATCGGGAGGGTGATTCTGCGAAAGATCCGGAATGCGGATGTTCCGTCTACCCTGGCCGCATTGTAATAATCCCTGTTCACAGATGCCAGCGCGCTGGTCAGAACCAGAATCTTAAAAGGCAGGACCACCCAGATGGTATAGAAACACAGCACAAACATTTTTGCCGGGTAGGGTCCGTCGATAAAATCAATGGAATTCCCCCCGAACCAGTTGATCATCAGGTTGATAAGCCCGTCCGTATAGGCTGTTTTTTTAAACAGGATCATAAATACCAGCCCCACAGCCAGAGTATTGGTCACATAGGGCAGGAAATAAATTGTCTGATAAAGATCCCGAAGAGGTTTTACAGAGCTTAATCCCACAGAGATCAAAAGCGCAAGCCCTGTAGAAACCGGCACGGTAATCATAACCAGAAGAAACGTATTTTCCACTGCCTGCAGAAAGTAAGGGTCATGCAGAACATAGGAATAATTGTATAATCCGGTGCCAAAGTACGTCTGGGATGCAAAGTTATAGCCTTCTTCAAAGGAATAAATAAAAACATCCACCAGAGGATACAGCATAAAAAATCCCAGAAACAGTATCCCGGGCAAAAGATACAGCCAGCCTTTCCAATTTTTTTTATCCATTTTTCTCTCCCCTATTTCTCAGCAAAAAAGCGGATCCGCTCTTCCGTCTCCTTATGAAAAATAAACACCTTTCCGGGCTTTAAAGCAAAACGGACTGTGGGCGAGCTTAAGTCCACCTTATTTTCCGCACTGATGATGGAACGGATCGTAGGGTTTACAGAAGCACTGTGCGTGGAAACCACGCTGATATCCCGGCCCATAACCTCCACACCGTTTAAGCTGCAGCGAAGGGGGCCGTTTTCACAAAGGACAAAGCCTTCCGGCCGGATTCCCACAAAAACCTCCTGGTCCGAAAGATCCCCGATATCCAGAATTGCTTCCTCCCCGATACAGAGCTTCCGGTCTTTGATCTTGCCCTCAAAAATATTGATTGGCGGAGTGCCCAAAAACTTTGCTACAAAGAGGTTCACCGGATCGTCGTACACTTCCTGGGGTCTGCCGATCTGCTGAATCACTCCCTGCTTCATCACCACGATCCTGTCCGAGATACTCATGGCCTCTTCCTGGTCATGGGTAACAAAAATGGTGGTGATCTTTGTTTCTTTTTGAATTCTCCTGATTTCCTCCCTGGTCTGCAGCCGCAGTCTGGCATCCAGATTGGAAAGAGGTTCATCCAGAAGAAGAACCCGGGGCATTTTTACCAGTGCACGGGCAATGGCAACCCTCTGCTGCTGCCCACCGGACAGTTCACTGGGCTTTCGCTCCATCAGGTCATCAATCTGAACCAGGCGTGCTGCCTCATTGGCTCTTTCCAGCATCCGGGCCTTAGTAAGCTTCCGGGCTCCCTTCAGATTTTCCAGAGGAAACAGGATGTTCTGTTTTACTGTGAGATGAGGATAAAGGGCATAATTCTGAAATACCACTCCAACCCCTCTCTTTTCTGCCGGAAGATCCGTCACATCCTCCTCACCGAAAAAGATTTTTCCGCTGGTGGGTTTCAAAAGGCCGCACAGCAGATTCAGCGTGGTACTTTTTCCGCACCCGGAGGGTCCCAGAAGTCCGATCAGCTTACCGTCAGGAATCTCAAAATCAAAATGATCCACTGCTATTACTTCCTTCTGCCCTTTTCTGCTGCGGTTCGGAAAGGTTTTTGTCAGATTCTGCAATACAACTTTCATGGTTTCCTCCTTATTTTTTCCGCCGCAGACAGCAAATGGTCTCAATGTGAGATGTAAAAGCGAACATCTCAATCGGCTGGATTTTTTCAACAATGTAGCCATGCCCGGAAAGATACTTCAAATCCTCGGCAAGGGATTCCGGCCCGCAGGATATGTAGATGATCTTCTCCGGCGAAAGACGTACTGCGGAAGAGAGAAATTTCTCATCACTTCCGGAGCGCGGCGGATCCATAAACACTACGTCAGCTCTCTCCCCGCTTTCCGCCATAGCCAGCATGAATTCCCCTGCGTCTCCCTGGAAGAAATCTGCGTTGGTGATATGATTTTCTTTGGCATTCCTCCTGGCATCACGAACAGCATCCTTATTCAATTCCACACCGATCACCTTCTTCGCATGGGCTGCTGCGATCAGGCTGATGGTGCCGATTCCGCAGTAAGCATCGATCACGTTTTCCTTTCCGGAAAGTCCTGCCAGACGGATGGCAGTGCCATAGAGAATCTCTGTCTGCACAGGATTTACCTGATAGAAAGATCCCGGAGAGATCCGGAAGGTACATCCGCACAGACGGTCCCTGATAAATCCCGGACCGTATAGAGGGATATCCCGTTCCCCCAATACCATGCTGGTCTTTTTATCATTGATGTTCAGGACAATGGTGGTAATCTCCGGATGGACTTTGCGCAGTGCTTTTACAAAATTGTTTTTGGAAGGAAGAATGGGGGAACCTAAAACCAGGACCACCATAATTTCTCCGCTTTGAAAGCCTCTGCGCACCATCACATGCCTTAAAAGCCCATATCCGGTATCTTCGTCATAAGTTTTAATCTTAAAGGACTTCAGCATTCCCTGAATAGTATGGATGATCTCCTGGCATTTTTCATCTTCGATCAGGCAGTTTTCTACCGGAACGATATGGTGTGTGCCCGCTTCATAGGGGCCGCTGATGATATTTCCCTTCCTGTCACGTCCAAAAGCTCTGTGAACCTTATTTCTGTAATGAAGAGGATGCTCCATTCCAATCATCGGACTGACTTTACAGAATTTTCCCAGAAGGGACTCTTCCTGCTTCTGTTTCTTTTTTAGCTGTTCAGAATATGCCATGCCCTGATACTGGCAGCCGCCGCATTTTCGGGAAACCGGGCAGGCGGCTTCGGAAACTTTCTTTTTCGGATAACTTTTTGGCGCTGCCTTTCTTTGTTCATTTTCCATTTTTTCCCTCTCCTTCTCTGCTGAAAGCCGGGTCACGCCCGAATCGCCCACCGCATCTTTGTGGAACGGGCACGGCTGTTTCGAATACACTCCTCTTTTGACGGGCGGATGACATCCCTGGAAATTTCACTGTAAATCCCGGCATTATAAAACTCTTTGAATGACTTTTTTACAAGGCGGTCTTCTCCGGAATGGAAGGTCAGAATCGCCGCACGGCCGCCCGGAGAAAGAATGTCCGGAAGCTTCTCCAAAAACTCATACAGCACTTCAAATTCACTGTTTACATCGATCCGAAGAGCCTGGAAGGTTCTCTGGCAGGATTTCTTTACTGCTTCTTTCCTATCCCCGGCAGGAAGGAACTCCAGCGCCTTTTCAATTGCCATTTTCAGATCTGTTGTGGTTAAAATGTCTTTTCCCCGCTTTTTCCAGGCTTCCACGGTATCTGCGATTTCTTCTGCATAGGGTTCGTCTGCGTTTTCCACCAGCATTCCCATAAACTCATCTCTTGTACACTTTTTCAGACGTTCTGCTGCGCTGCTCCCTTTCTGAGGATTCATGCGCAGGTCCAGCGGTCCGTCAATTTTATAAGAAAATCCTCTGTCCGGATTGTCGATCTGCATGGAGGATACCCCAAGGTCTGCAAGGACAAAGTCAAACTTTCCGGATTCCACCAAAACCTGGTCAGCATTGGCAAAATTCAGCAGCTTTACCGTAAGGATTTCTTCCCCGAATCCCAGCTTTTCCAGGCGCTCCCTGGTCTTTTCAGATTCTATGGGGTCTATGTCCAATGCATAAATATGCCCCTGGCTTTCCAGGCGTTTCAGCATTTCCAGAGTATGTCCTCCATAACCTAAGGTTGCATCCAATCCGGTCTGTCCGGGACGTATCTGCAAAAAATCCAGGATTTCCTTTACCATGATGGAAATATGCATTCCTGCCGGAGTTCCCCCTTTTCGGATAACTTTTTCAATAGTATCCGCATATTTTTCCGGCTGAAGCTCCTTATACTTTTCCTGATAATTCCTGGGATGGGTCCCTGCATATCGTACACGCCGCTTATGGGGCTTTTCCTGATAATCCATTCTGATTTCCTCCTGCTTTCCTTTTCACACGGAAGGGGATGGCAGATTATCCGCCATCCCCTGTCATTATTCCGGTTTCTTCTGCGGCCGGCTGACGCTTTTTATCGTACATCTCCCATAAAGAACAGTGCCAAGGTTCCGGGACCGGAATGTGCTCCAATGGTTGCACCTACATAATTGGTAATCACTGTTTTTACAGGATATTTCTCTTTCACCTTCTCTTCCAGGAAACGCGCATCCTCTTCGCAGTCACCGTGGCTGATGAAAATCGTATCGCAGCTTTCCCTGAAGCTTCCGATTTTTTCATCCATTCCTTTGACCAGCTCAAGAATTGCTTTTTTTCGGCCCCGGACCTTTCCGATGGCCACCAGTTTTCCCTCATCATCTACATGCATGACAGGCTTAATGTTCAGCATGCCCCCAAGCACAGCCGTCGTTTTTGACACACGGCCGCCCCGGTAGAGATGATCCAGATCATCTACGGTAAACATATGAACCACATGTTTCTTGTTCTCTTCTGCCCATGCAGCCACGGATTCCATATCTTCCCCCGCAGCCTTCTTCTGCTGTGCCAGATGAACCAGAAGCCCCTGTCCCAGAGATGCGCCCAGAGAATCCACCACAATGATCTTTCTATCCGGATATTCCTCGGCAAGCTCCTCTGCAACGATCCGGGTGCTGTTATAGCTTCCGCTTAATCCTGAAGAAAAAGCAATATGAAGAATATCGCTGCCTTCTTTCAGATACGGCTCCATCAGTTTACGTGCGCTCTCCGGGTTTACCTGCGCCGTTGTGGGAAGGGCACCGTTTCTCATGCGCTCATAGAACTCCTGCTCCGGAAGAAAACTGCCATAGGTGTAATCCACTCCGTCCATGGAATAACTTAAATAGGTGCAGCCAATTCCATACTCTTTATAATAAAACTCTGGAAGATCGGAATTATTGTCAGTTGTAATTACATAATCTCTCATATTTCCACCTTTCTGCCCAAAATACAAACCGTTATTGCCCTAAGGCATATCATAATCAGTGCAGTAGATACACTGATGCAATTCCGTCCCTATCATATCATTTCTAAGGCTTCACCGCAAGAAAAATCTCATGCTGCTTTTTGAAAATACTTTCCGCTCCGGTTACTGTTCGTACCGTTCTTTCTTATTTTCCCAGAACTTTCAGCGCTTCCTGAAGCTGATTATCTTCCTCATGGGAAATCTCTTCTTTATTCAAAAGATCCGGATCCAATTCTACTTCTATATCCGGTGTGATTCCCACTTTGTTAATGTTATTTCCATTTGGGGTATAATAGTTGGATGTGGTCAGTTTCACAGCACTTCCGTCACTTAGCTTACGGATAGACTGCACAACCCCTTTTCCGAAGGTAGTCGTTCCCACGATCGTTCCTGCCTCATGGTCCTGCACTGCGCCTGCAAAAATTTCGGACGCACTGGCGCTGGATCCATTCACCAGAACAGCCAGCGGTATTTCCAGCTCATTATCTCCCATAGAGCGTTCTTCCTCTCTGTTTCCGTATTTATCCTCCATATAGACAATGAGACCCTCCGGCAAAATTTCATTCAGGATATCGCATACGGATGTCAGCAGGCCTCCCGGATTTCCCCGAAGGTCCACCACCAGGCTCTCCATTCCCTGCTCGTCCAGTTCCCGGAAAGCATCCATATACTGTTCATAGGTAACACCCGTAAATTCACTGATACGGATATACCCTATCTCATCTTCAAGCATTTCATAAAACACACTGGGAAGTTCCACATCGGTAACGGGTACTGTAATCGTAAGCGGCTCCTCTGCGTTCTCTCTATGGACAGTCAGGGTGACGCTGCCATCGCTGCTTTTCACCATATGGGCAATTTCCGAGACAGTAAGCGACCGGATATCCGTTCCGTCAATGCTGCTGATGATATCTCCTTCTTCAAGCCCGGCCGCTTCCCCGGATCCGCCTTCATAGCACTGGATCACCTTCACGCCGCCCTCCGGATTTTCCTGCATCACAATTCCGATTCCCACATAAGCGCCTTCTGTGGAGGTGTATTCCTCTTCGTATTCTTCTGCATTATAATACCTGGAATAGGGATCGCCCAGACCATAGATCAGGCCTGCATAAATTCCCTCAGCAAGGCTTTCTTCCTCTTTTTCCTCCAGATAGTAACTGTCGATCAGGCTTTCCAGATATTCTATTTTCTGTACATGGGCTTTATCCGAAAGCACCCCTTCCTCTTTCGGTACTGTAAACATGTACCCGAGACAGCCGCCTGCTGCAATAAGCGCTGCCCCAAAAACACCTGTCAGTACCCCTTTCCAATATTCATCACTTTTCATGGACTCTGTTTATACCTTCAAATGTTTTTTTGTTGTCACAAAGCTGCCGATAAGGCCAATTCCAATGCCAAGTGCAAGCCCGATGGGAAGCAGGACCATATAGATTTCTTCCACAGGAATAAAGGCCACCACTCCGGTAAGCACATTGAATTTCTCCAAAATATACTCTACCACACTGGTATATACAAAATACAAAGCCACCAGGGGGATCGCTGCTCCGATCACTCCCAGAACAATTCCCTCCAGTACGAAGGGGGAGCGCACAAAGCCATCCGTTGCACCGATCAGCTTCATAATGCCGATCTCCTCTTTTCGCACGGAAATTCCTACAGAAATCGTATTGCTGATCAGGAAAACGGAGATCAGCAAAAGTACGGCAATAATGGCAATGGAAGCATAGGAAACCAGGCGATTAAAGGAGCCCAGTGTCTTGGCTGCCTCCTCTGACTGATTGATTTCCCGCACATGATCCAGGCTCTGAATATAGGCAACCAGCTCATTCTGTCTCTCGATCTCACTTAAATAAACATGATAATTTGCGGAATTTACCAGAGGATTGTCATCTTTAAATCCTTCTGCTGCTTCAGAGCCCTGGAAATACTGTTCCCGGAATTTCTCCCACGCCTCGTCGGCAGATTCAAACTCGATCTTTGCCACCTCGGGGCGCGCCTGAATAAGCTTACCTACTTCCTCCATTTCCTCCTGGGTGGTATCCTTTTCAAAGAAGACTGTGATCGGAACCTCCTGCTCCACCTTTCTGGCAATGTGATTCACATTATTGATAAGAGAATAAAAAATTCCTACCAGAAAAATACAGGCTGCCATAGTAATAATGGAAGCAATGGAAAACATCAGATTTCTTTTTATATTTTTTACCCCCTGTTTCAGGGTAAACCAGATCGTACTAGGCCTCATGGTACCCTCCCTCTTCCTCGTCGCTTATGATATTCCCTTCATGCATGGTAACCACACGCTTTTTCATGCTGTTTACAATATCTTTATTGTGGGTTACTACCAGAACAGTAGTTCCTCTCTCATTGATCTCTTCCAAAAGAGCCATGATTTCTTCTGAAGTCTTAGGGTCAAGATTACCGGTGGGCTCGTCTGCAAGAAGAATATCAGGACGGTTTACCAAAGCGCGGGCAATGGCCACCCTCTGCTGTTCTCCTCCGGAAAGTTCATCCGGAAAAGACTTATACTTTCCTGCAAGACCAACCTCCTGCAAAATCTCAGGCACACGCTTTCTGATCACACGGGTGGGACGCCCGATCACCCTTTGTGCAAATGCCACGTTTTCATATACATTCCGATCTCTTAAAAGCCGGAAATCCTGAAATACCACTCCCAGCTTCCTGCGGTATTTTGCTATACGCCTGTGCTTCATTCCCTCCAGTCGTTCCCCGCTTACGGTAATCTTGCCGGAGGTTGAATCCAGCTCTTTCATCAAAAGCTTGATCAGAGTGGATTTCCCTGAACCGCTGCTTCCTACCACAAAGACAAACTCGCCCTTCTCCACATGCAGGTTCGCATGGTTTACAGCCGGAAGCCCTTTTCCATAGGACTTACTCACGTCAACCAAATCTATCATAATATCCTCCTAAAAATTCTGGCCGTATTTATGCATACACAGCACCAGATCGCTATCTGCCGAATCTGCTTTTCAGCAGATCCAGCAACAAAATGCTGCCGGAACCTCCGGCAGCACCTATGCACACCTTACGGACAAATGATTGTTAATATTTCTGTAATATTATTGTAACATATCATTTTACCGCAATGCAACCCTTTTTTCTTATTTCACATAAAATTCATATTAATACGCAGTACTGTTCCCTTTCAGCCATTCCTGCGCAGGCTCTGGCATTAATATTCCAGTGTTTCCATATATTTCATGTAGCGGACTACCATCAATGCGATCTTAAATGTGATCGCATCCTCAAACACACGCAGATCCAGTCCTGTGCTCTTCTGCAGCTTGTCCAGACGGTATACCAGAGTATTTCTGTGAATATAAAGCTGTCTGGAAGTCTCGGATACGTTCAGGCTGTTCTCAAAGAACTTATCAATCGTAACCAGGGTTTCTTCATCAAAGTCATCCGGGGATTTATTCCCGAAGATCTCCTTGATGAACATTTTGCACAGCGGAATAGGAAGCTGGTAGATCAGTCGTCCGATTCCAAGGGAACTGTATGCGATCACATCCTTCTCTCCAAAGAAAATCTTGCCTACATCCAGCGCCATGCGGGCTTCCTTATAAGAACGGGAAACCTCCTTCAGTTCATTCACAATCGTTCCATATGCAATATGGGTATCTACTTCCTTATTCAGGCAAAGCGTATCCAGAATGGTGCGCGCAAGACGGTCCATCTCCGGATATCCCTCTCCATCTTCCAGTTCCTTAACAATAATAATACTCTTCTCATCTACTGCTGTAATAAAGTCCTTGCTCTTGCCGCTGAAAAGGCTCTTAACCAATTCAATAGAATTGTGATCCTTCTCCTGCTGCATTTCCAGGATCATAACTACACGGCGAACATCTGCCTCAATATGAAGCTTCTTGGCACGGTTATAAATGTCCACAAGAAGCAGGTTATCCAGGAGCAGGTTCTTAATGAAGCTGTCCTTATCAAAACGTTCCTTATAAGCTACAATTAAGTTCTGTATCTGAAATGCAGCCAGTTTTCCTACCATGTAAGTGTCTTCGTCGTCCCCATGAGCCACCAGAATGTATTCCAGCTGATAGTCGTCACATACCTTAAAATACTGGAATCCCTTCACAAGCTGACTGTCTGCCTGAGAATCCACAAACGCCTGAACATCCCCCTGCTGAATCAAAAAATCTGAAAAAGTAGATGCCAGAACCTTCCCCTCTGTATCAACAATACAAAACTCTGTTCTGGATATTTCTTTTAAACCTTCCAGTGTATTCTGGAGTACCTGATTTGATATCATCTGCTTTCATCCCTTCCCACATATTTTTGTGTGATCATCTTCTGTTTTCCCCACTTTTTAATCGCGTCTAGGCTTATTTTAATACAAAATCACCAAAAATAAAAGAGGGAACCGAAAAAATTTTACAAAATTTTGTGTATTTTTTCTATATATTTTCTATAAATCCCTCTCCATGGACCTCGCGCGCATCTGTGACGATGACAAAAGCGTTTTCATCAATTTCATCCACCTTCTCTTTCAGAGTAACAATTTCTTTTTTATTTACCACACAGAAAAGCATCAGTTTCTCCTCGCCGGAATACATTCCCTTTGCAGAGATTCCCGTAACGCCTCTGTCCAGCTCCTTCATCACCACCTCAGAGATTTCTTCCGGCCTGGAGGTAATGATATAGGCGGCTTTGGAGAATTTCAGTCCCTCGATCAGTCCGTCTGAAACCTTTGTCACCAAAAAGACAGCGATGATCGCGTACAATGCACGCTGAATGCCAAAAACATACATTCCTACCAGCACGATCACGCCGTCAATAAACTGCATGATCTGGGCAATGGAATAATGCCGCAGGTACTTCTGGATAATGGCGGCCATCATGTCTGTTCCTCCTGTGGTTCCCTGGCCAAGAAAAACAAGTCCCAGTCCCGCCCCCATGATCACGCCTCCAAAAACAGCAGCCAGAAGCAGATCATCACCTGCAAGGTTCACAGCCGGGAGAACTGCCAGCCAAACCGTCAGGGAACCGTCACCGAGCAGAGCCTTCTTTACAAAAGCAAACCCTTTCAGCCGGATTGCCAGCAAAAAAAGGGGAATATTCAAAATCATATTGGTGAACCACAAAGGAACCCCTCCCCGGATAAGCCCTTTCGTCCAGGTTTTCACAAGAATGGCAACACCGGAAAACCCTCCCGTTACCAGTCCGGCAGCATCAAAACAGGAGATGATTCCCAGCGCCATAAGCCCCGTTCCTATTATGATTAAAATCGTATCCACATACCATGTCTTTTTTCTGGTCAGCTTCATATAATTTCTCCTCTCAAGCACTTATGCCAGATCCTGTTCCAGCAGTTTTGTCAGATAGCGCCCCACAATTTTGGAAAAGTTGGAAATATCACGGATATAGGCAAAATCCTTGCCGAAAATCTTTTTTTCCGTTGCCAGATCCTTTTCTTCTCCTGCAAATACTCCAAGAACGCTCACCCCCAGATTTCGAAGGCGGCGTACCTCCGTTGCCGTATCGCTGACTGCGTAAGAGCCGTGATACGGCTTTGGATTCCGGGCATTGGGGCGGTTTACAATCACGTCATAAGGGCGCCCGTCACTTAGGACAATCAGGATTTTTTTCTCTTCCTCTCTTTGAAGCAGACTATACCCCACAGTCTTGATTGCCAGTCCATCCCGGTTATTGGAGGATGTTACATAATTAAAAATATTTTCATTGGTTTCCTTAGGGTCATCGTACTCCCGGAAGCGATGAAGGATCGTATAATCCCAGAAAGTACAAAAGCTCATCACCCTGTGGGGAATCTCCCCATTGCTCAGGGCCTCGCTGATAATGTAGGCCTGAAGCGCCACCTCTCCCTGGCGGCCCATCTGGGAACCGCTGGCATCGATCAGCACATCCACCACAAAATCCGATGCATCCCCTTTGATTTCCCTCTGAAAAATTCTGGCCTCGCTGCTCCTGCCCACTCTCCATAAGCGGGAGGGTACGATAATTCCTCTGTCAGAAAGTACCTCCTCGGTCTCGCTTCGAAGCACCAGAGCCTTTTTCAGCAGTTCCGAGAGGGAAGCGATGTTCCGTTTCACAATTCTGTGTTTTTCGTGGTAAAGCCAGATATTTTTATTTTTCAGGCGTTTTGCATATTCATACTGATAATTGCGCTTTACCGGATTTCTCAGAATTCCCTCTGTAAAGTATAAACTGCAGTCACTGTGAATATCCCTGCACATCAGATAATTCATCCGTTTTTCTTCCTGGGGAGTCAGATAAGTCTTTCCATAGTTCAATTCCACATAGGTATGAGCCTTTTCCAGAGCTTCCGGCGAAAGGACGGTTACTTTATGCTGTGTTTTCCGCTTCTCCTCCATTTCCCTGGTAACTTCCAGGTTCTCAAGTCCGGTCATGCGGTTGGAAAGCTGTTCCACATAGCTCTCCAGTGCTTCCTCATACATCTCCTCGGAAAGATAATCTTCCCACCCGTATTCCGTCAGTTCCTCCATGGTCACGGAAAGAACCCTTTCCAGGCTTCCGTGCTGCTTTTCAAAGGAAGGATCCGCCACTGTATTGTAAAGCCTGTCAATAAGCTGGATCAGTTCCATGGTATCCCTTATATTTCCTGCCTCATACACCATCTCCCGGAAAACACCCAGGCGCTTTTCCACCGCATAATTTCCATCCTCCAGATGGTCTCTGAGAACTGCGATCTTCAATCTGCTCACCCAGTCCCCATGAGACGGCATGGTCTCAAACTCCTGCTCCAAAATATCCGCAAAAGCCTTCATGCGCATGGTTTGCACCCCTGGCCTCTCCCTGCAGAGGCGTTCTCCGATTGCCTCTTCAATACATAGCTGTGCAAGGACCGTCAGCGCCCCTTCATCTGCCTGCAGAAATACTTTTTTTACAAGATAAAGCCCCAGCATGTCTTTCTCAAAAAAACGTGCAAGGGCTCCCTGCTTAATGCCGTCATACAAGGCAATCTCCTTAGACCTTAAAAACAGCGATACATCCGGTTTCATTTCCAGCGTGTAATCTCCGCTTACTGTCCACAGAAGGTTGCGTATCCGGTTTTCCAGTTCCAGCTTATATTCCTCAATTTCCAGTTCCTCTGTTTTATGCATAGACATCTTCCTTTGTCCATTGTTCCGGAATCCGGGTTCTCACCACATCTTCTACGATTTCCTTTTCAAAGATGTCAAAGGTCTTATTCACAACGCCCATCTTCACAGCCAGCCAGGGGGAAAGTCCGCTCTCCACGATTTTCATGGAAGCCAGAAGTCCCCGAAGATCCAACGCCTTCGTGGAGATCTCACTATTCTGGGCCTTTAACTGAAGATCCAGAAAGACACCGATGAACTGTTCCACAGCTTCTGCCCTGGCACCGGGAAACATGTTCCCGAAAATAAACCGCAGCGTTTCTTCTGTCTGGGCAGGCATATCGATTACCAGGAAACGGGACACAAGGGCCTCATTCAGCTCCTTGGTTCCTGCATAGCCATAATTCATCGTTCCGATAAACCTGGCAGCAGGATGCAGGTCAATCTTATCATACCCCGGCACGTCAATGGAACGGCGATAATCCAGGGTCGCGTGCAGCACGGAAACCGCATCGTTTTTCGCCATATTGATCTCATCCAATATCCCGAACCCGCCATATTCCGCACAGCGGTAAATCGTCCCCTTGCGAAGCCGCACCTCATTTTCTGCAAAAGTATCTGTACCGATCAGGTCGCCGCTGTTGGTATTTACATGAAACGACACATTATAGGAAGGCCTGTGAAAAATGTAAGCCAGGTTCTCTGCCAGAACATTTTTGCCGGTGGCCTTGGGGCCTGTAAGGAGAAGATTTTCCCCCTGCAAAAGCCCGGCAATGGCCATCTCCAGTATTTCCTTTCCGTAGAAGGGCATCGAAGGCTTTCTCACACGATCAGCCGCCGCAGGAGGCACCTCATATGCACTTCTGAAGTTTTCCACCTGACTGATCAGCGCAGGAGAAACACCCTGCTCCTCCAAAAATCGTAATTCTTCTATCATTAGGTATCTTCCTTTCTGAAACATGCGAAAATAGAAAAATTTATACCTCGAAAATCATATCTCCATAGGAAGGCATAGGCCACATTTCCTTATCAACCAGCATTTCCAGTTCATCTACAGGTTCCCGAAGGGCTTCCATGGCTTTGACCACATTTTCCCTGCAGTAAACAGCCCGCTCTCTTCCTTCCGGAATCTCCGGCACTTTTACCACAATCTTTTTCAGCTTGCTCATGGCGCTGTTGGTGTTTTTCAGCAAGGCAGAAGTCTTTTTCAGAAGATCCATCTGTACACTCACATCAATAGGTCCAACTGCTTTTACAGCATTAATGGAATCTGCCAAAACTGTAGTATAGCGGATTACAGCCGGAATGATCTGCTTGGTTGCAATATCGATCATGGCCTTTGCTTCTATATTAATGGCTTTCGCATATATTTCGTATTGAATCTCTGCCCTTGATTCAAGCTCTGCCCTTGAAAATACGCCAAAGGATTCAAAAAGGTTCACTGCTTTTTCTGTCGTCAAGGCCGGTATGGCATCTACCATGGATGGCAGGTTGGGCAAGCCCCGGCGCTTAGCTTCTTTTTCCCACTCAGGTGCATAGCCGTTTCCATTAAATACGATTCTCTGATGGTCTGTTGCGTATTCTTTGATCAGATTATGAACTGCCATCTCCAGATCCGGAGCAGACTCCAGACGGTCACAGGCCTCTTTAAATGCTTCCGCTGCAATGGTGTTGAGAACCACATTACATGCAGAAATAGAATCTCTTGAGCCAACCATACGGAATTCAAACTTATTTCCCGTAAAAGCAAAGGGTGAGGTTCTGTTGCGGTCCGTAGCATCCTTCATAAAATCCGGGAGGGTCTTTACGCCTGTTTCCAGTTTACTTCCCTTAATACTGTGGGTAGCAGTTCCTGTGCTGATCAGCTGTTCCAGCACATCCTCCAGCTGCTCGCCAAGGAAAACGGAAATAATGGCCGGCGGTGCCTCGTTTCCTCCAAGACGCTGATCATTTCCAACATCTGCTGCAGACTCGCGAAGAAGATCCGCATGCGTATCCACAGCCTTCAAAATACAGGTCAGAATCATCAGGAACTGGATGTTTTCATGGGGCGTTTTTCCCGGGTCCAGAAGGTTGATGCCGTCATCCGTAGTCAGGGACCAGTTATTATGTTTACCGGAACCATTGACTCCGGCAAAGGGCTTTTCATGAAGAAGGCAGCGCAGTCCATGGCGGCTTGCCACCTTTTTCAAAATGCGCATCATGATCTGGTTGTGGTCCGCCGCAATATTTACAGGTGCATAAATAGGTGCAAGCTCGTGCTGTGCCGGAGCTACTTCGTTATGCTGTGTTTTTGCAGCAACCCCCAGCTTCCAGCATTCTTCATTTACTTCCTTCATATAGGCAGAGATTCTCTGACGGATGGTTCCGAAATAATGGTCATCCATTTCCTGGCCCTTAGGAGGCATGGCACCGAAAAGGGTCCTGCCTGTATAGATCAAATCCTTACGCTGAAGCCATTTTTCTTTATCAATCAGAAAATATTCCTGCTCTGCTCCAACAGAGGGAGTTACCTTTTTTGAGGTGGTATTTCCAAAAAGGCGAATGAGCCGAAGGGCCTGGATATTCACTGCCTGCATGGAACGAAGCAGCGGCGTTTTCTGATCCAGCGCTTCTCCTGTATAGGAGCAGAATGCTGTAGGAATGCAAAGAGTCCCCCCTGCTGCATCGTGACGAACAAATGCCGGTGAAGTACAGTCCCAGGTTGTATATCCTCTTGCTTCAAAGGTGGCACGAAGTCCCCCTGATGGAAAGGAGGATGCGTCAGGTTCTCCCTTAATCAGTTCTTTTCCTGAAAAGCTCATCAGGACTTTGCCGTTCTCCATAGGCGCTGTGATAAAAGCATCGTGCTTTTCTGCCGTAACTCCGGTAAGGGGCTGGAACCAGTGGCTGTAGTGTGTCGCTCCCTTCTCAATCGCCCACTCTTTCATTTCATGAGCAACCATATCAGCGATTTCCATAGAAAGCTCTTTCCCATCTTCAATGGTCTTTTTCAGCTCTTTGTACACTTTTTTTGGAAGACGTGCCTGCATGACAGAGTCATTAAAGACATCACATCCAAAGGTTTCCACTACATTGATATATTCTTCCATCTCTTCTCCTCTTTCCTAAAAGATCAACTCTTTTTGGTACTTTTTAAATATAGATTTAACGCCTGGTGTTTATTCTCAATATCAACCTGCTGGTGACTGCCTCCAAACTCTCCATCCAGAGTCCAGGGCACTTCCTCGTTTGATTCAAACCGGATTTTTTTTGTTTTGAAGGAATAAATGAGATCTGTATTATCCTCTTCTTTTAAAAGCGAGGCAAGAATTTCCTGCAATTCCAAAGGGTTCTTCGGCCTTGTAATAAGTGTAACCTCAAAAAGACCATCATTCATATCCACATTTTTTCCCGTAAGGTTTTTAAAACCCCCAACAGAACGGGAATTGCTTACCATCCCAAAGATAAAATCATCCTCAACCTCCGTCTCTTCACCATTTCCCAGAATATCCTCAGAGGTTACTTTCATGTGGTAGGATTTCACTTCAAACAGGCGCTTCATTCCTTCCAGAAGATATGCCACATGTCCGAGAATATTTTTCAGATCCTGATCTGTCTCGTAGGATACATCTGTAAACAGACCGAATGCTGCAATGTAAATAAAAGTCTGTTCGCCAAATCTTCCCACATCACAATGGTACAACTCCTCTTCCATGATCATAGATGCTGCCTCTACCATGTCCTTTGGCATAAAAAGACTGTTTGCAAAATCGTTTGTGCTTCCGGCCGGGATATAGCCCACAGGAACGGAACTGCCGCTTGCCATAACTCCTGTTACCACTTCATCCAGAGTACCGTCTCCTCCGCTGCAAACAATCAGGTCTGCTTTATGTGCATACTCCTTTGCTTTTTCGTAAGCGTCCTTCGGATATTGGGTAGAATGAATGACCACTTCGTAATTATTTCTGTTAAATACATCCACTATTTCCAAAAGACGGGTTTTTATCTTGCCTTTTCCGGCTTTAGGGTTGAATATAAAAAGCATTTTCTTTTTCAAGAATCCTGCCTCCTTTCGGGCAAAATCATTGTCTGCTGACAGAAACGAATAACTTTCTTTCTTTTTTCCTTTTCTCTAATAATATAAGAAAAAGTGATGAAAAAGTCAATGAATTGTTTTGGATAGGATAAAAAAGAAAAAGTTCGTAAAGATGGACTTTACGAACCTTCTAGTAGCGAGAGGGGGATTCGAACCCTCGACACTACGGGTATGAACCGTATGCTCTAGCCAACTGAGCTATCTCGCCATATACTTTTCGGTATGGGGCCTATAGGGCTCGAACCTATGACCCTCTGCTTGTAAGGCAGATGCTCTCCCAGCTGAGCTAAGACCCCATAAATCTTTTTTAGAAAAAAGGACAGAAATAAAAATATCCTTTTAGTAGCGAGAGGGGGATTTGAACCCTCGACACTACGGGTATGAACCGTATGCTCTAGCCAACTGAGCTATCTCGCCATATGCTTTTCAGTATGGGGCCTATAGGGCTCGAACCTATGACCCTCTGCTTGTAAGGCAGATGCTCTCCCAGCTGAGCTAAGACCCCATGTGTGCTTTTTGGGAAAAGGACTTTGTAAAAAGGTGGTTTTCCGTAACTCGCTTTGCTATTATACAACTATTTGAAAGTATTTGTCAACTGTTTTTTTATTTTTTGGAGAAAAAATGGAAACCGCAGGGGGACCAGCCCGGTCCCCCTGCACCCCCTTCGGCTTAGTTAAGGGAGCTTGGATTGTGGTGGGCGATAGGGTATTCGTTTGGGAATGTTTGGCAGCCGGTGATTTCTTTTTTCCCGTTTTCATCATGAATGGTGAAAGAAAGTTCTGTCGCATCTGCATTTGGAAGAAAGATTGTTCCGTATACGTGCTCAAATGTCAGTTCTGCATGGTACTTGTCTGTCTTTTTCGCGGTAACAAGGTTCGGCGTTTCACAGGCGGAATCTCTTCCGTATAATTTTGCAAGGGCTATTTTGGCAATCCGCTCTCCGAGTGTAATATTGAAATAGGATGTATTATGTATATCGTCACAGAGCGCTCCGTCAATGCTGGGAACTACATAGAGATTCTTTATCTTCTTCGCAGCGGCTCTCTGCGCTTCCCGGATCACGGACCATTCTTCATCTGTATTTTGCTCATCGGGTTTTACGGTACAGCGATTTAATTGAACTGTAAAGAAAATAGCCTCAATGCCGCTCTGGGCTTCGCCCACCACCTCTGCCCCTAGCTTTTCCCCTCATTTTGGTAGCTTTCGTTTCTCCTAATTCACGCGTTCCGTAAATCAGTATTTCCGTCCCGGAGTTTTCCTCATTTTTTCACAAAGCTTTATAAGATGTAAAAAAAGCCATGTTCCGTTTGGGGAACATGGCTTTTGGGAATTATTTAAAATATGCTACGCCGGATTCGAAGATCTTCAGATCCTGCTCACCATAAATATTCACTGCAACGCCATTGTCGCGGCGTTCACTGTGGGCCATCTTACCGAAAATACGTCCGTCAGGGCTTGTGATACCTTCGATTCCGAAGTAGGAACCATTGATATTCCATTCCTCTTCACCGATACAGATATTTCCTTCCGGGTCACAATACTGAGTTACGACCTGTCCATTTGCAAAGAGTTTCCGGATCCACTCTTTGTTTGCAACGAAACGTCCCTCACCGTGAGAAGCAGGGTTTACATATACACCGCCTGCCTCTGCACCGGAAAGCCATGGAGATATCTTTGAAACCACCTTGGTATATACCATCTTGGAGATATGGCGTCCGATCGTGTTATAAGTCAGTGTGGGAGAATCTGCTGTCTGTCCGCAGATTTCGCCGTAAGGTACAAGGCCAAGTTTGATAAGAGCCTGGAAACCGTTACAAATACCAAGCGCAAGGCCGTCACGCTCATTTACAAGCTTCATAACCGATTCTTTGATCTTCGCATTCTGGAATGCAGTCGCAAAGAATTTTGCAGAACCATCCGGTTCATCACCAGCGGAAAATCCGCCTGGGAACATGATGATCTGTGCGTTGTTGATCGCTTTCTCAAAGATTTCCACAGAGTCATGGATATCTGCTGCTGTCAGATTCTTGAATACCTTAACTTCTACTTCTGCACCTGCACGCTCAAATGCCTTTGTGCTGTCGTATTCACAGTTTGTTCCCGGAAATACCGGAATAAATACACGAGGTTTCGCAACCTTATTGCGGCATACGTATATATTCTTTGGAATGTAACAGCCGTTTTCATAAACGCTGTCTTTTTCTCCAAAGAGATACATCGTCGGTCCATCCACCGGATTTCCGTCAAGATCAAGGCCTCCTCCGATCGTCGGAAGTCCGGAATCTGTCTTGAATACCTTTTCCAGGGTACCTTTCCATGCCTCACATGCTTCATCAATTCCGATCACAGTATTTCCGTAAGAGAACCTGCCGTCCGCAGTTACTTCACCGATGACTGTATAAGTAATAGAAAGTTCACTTACTTTGCCGTCCGGAACTTCCATGATGATATCGCCGAATCCCGGTGCAAAGAAGTCTCTCGGGTCAAGGTTATGCTCTATCTTCACGCCAAATGCATTGCCGAACGCCATCTTCGCAACTGCAGCTGCAATACCGTGACGGTCAAGGGCATACGCAGAAACTACTTTGCCTGCCTGGATATCATTATGGAGCTTCTCATACTGTTCCATGATTCCTGCATAATCCGGAAGGTCGTAATCGTCCTTTGGTGCACGCAGCCATACAAGCTTATTGCCTGCTTTTTTAAGTTCAGGCGTGATCACATCCTGTAATTTTGCCACATCTACTGCAAAAGATACAAGTGTCGGAGGTACGTCGATATCATTGAAGGTACCGGACATACTGTCCTTGCCTCCGATGGACGGAAGTCCAAAACCAAGCTGTGCTGCATAAGCGCCAAGAAGTGCTGCAAAAGGCTGGCTCCATCTCTTCGGATCTTCCGTCATACGGCGGAAGTATTCCTGGAAAGTGAAACGGATTTTCTTGTAGTCACCGCCTGCAGCCACAATTTTAGCAACGGATTCTGTGACAGCGTAAGCTGCTCCGTGATAGGGGCTCCAGGAAGATAAATATGGGTCAAAGCCGTAGCTCATCATAGTCACTGTATTGGTTTTTCCATTCATAACCGGAACTTTTGCAACCATGGACTGTGTCTCTGTAAGCTGATATTTGCCGCCGTGAGGCATGAATACGCTGCCTGCGCCGATGGAACCGTCAAACATTTCCACAAGGCCTTTCTGAGAGCACACGTTTAAGTCAGCAAGAGTTTCCAGCCATTTCGCTTTCACATCCGCTACATCCGGACGCTGTTCAAATAGGTTTCCGTCTTTGTTGGGAATTTCAACTTCTACTGTCGTCTCCTGATGCGCACCGTTTGTGTCAAGGAATGCACGGGAGATATTTACGATTCCTTTTCCTCTCCAGGAGAGTACAAGACGGGGTTCTTTTGTGACAACTGCCACTTTCACTGCTTCCAGGTTTTCCTCATTTGCAAAAGCAAGGAACTTGTCCGCATCTTTTGGATCAACTACAACAGCCATTCGTTCCTGAGACTCAGAAATCGCAATCTCAGTTCCGTCAAGACCAGCGTATTTCTTTGGTACTTTATCAAGGTCTACGCGAAGTCCGTCTGCCAGCTCACCGATTGCGACGGATACACCGCCTGCGCCAAAGTCATTACATTTTTTGATGATACAGCTGACTTCTTCTCTGCGGAACATACGCTGAATCTTACGCTCTGTGGGAGCATTTCCCTTCTGAACCTCAGCGCCGCATACTTCAATAGAAGCCTCCGTATGAACCTTGGAAGAACCGGTAGCGCCGCCGATACCGTCACGTCCGGTACGTCCGCCAAGGAGAATAATAATATCGCCTGGGTCGGAATTTTCACGGATAACGGCACGTCTTGGAGCTGCACCGAGAACTGCACCGATCTCCATACGTTTTGCAACATAATTCGGATGGTAAACTTCTTTTACATACCCGGTTGCAAGACCAATCTGGTTTCCATAGGAGCTGTAGCCGTGGGCTGCGCCTCTTACCAGTTTTTTCTGTGGAAGCTTCCCTTTTAAGGTTTCTTTTACAGAAACAGTCGGATCAGCAGCACCCGTCACACGCATTGCCTGGTATACATAGGTACGTCCGGATAGCGGGTCACGGATAGCTCCGCCAAGGCAGGTAGCAGCTCCTCCGAATGGCTCGATTTCTGTAGGATGATTGTGAGTCTCATTCTTAAAGTTGATAAGCCACTCTTCTTCTTTGCCGTCTACATCTACCGGAACAACAATACTGCAGGCATTGATCTCGTCAGACTCTTCCTGGTCTGCAAGCTTGCCTTCCGATTTTAATTTTTTCATTGCCATCAGCGCAAGATCCATCAGGCAGATAAATTTGTCGTCTCTGCCTTTATAAAGGACTGCTCGGTCAGCAAGATACTGATGATAAGTATCCACAATAGGAGCTTTATAATCTCCCTCTCCAAACTTAACATCTGTAAGCTCTGTGGAAAAAGTCGTATGGCGGCAGTGATCCGACCAGTAAGTATCCAGAACACGGATTTCTGTCACAGATGGATCACGTTTTTCTTCGCCTTTAAAGTACTTCTGAATATGAAGGAAGTCCTTAAATGTCATTGCAAGATTTAAGGAATCATAAAGCTCTTTTAACTGTGCTTCCGGCATGTCCTGGAAGCCGTCAAAAATTTTAACATCTTCCGGATCAGGAAATACAGTTACAAGAGTTTCCGGCTTTTCCAGGCCGGTCTCACGGGAATCCACAGGGTTAATGCAGTGATGTTTGATTGCCTCAAACTCTTCATCTGAGATTTCACCTGTGATAATATAAGTGGTTGCAGAACGGATGATCGGCTCTGCATTCTCATCTAAGAACTGCACGCACTGTACTGCAGAGTCTGCTCTCTGGTCAAACTGGCCCGGAAGATACTCTACAGAAAATATATGGTCATTTTCGGCTGCCGGGAAGGTCTCCAGGTACAGATCATCTACAGGGGGTTCTGCAAATACGGTTTTGCAGGCTTTTTCAAATACATCCTGGGGAATGTTTTCTGCGTCGTAACGGATCAGGACTCTTACATTGGTTACGGTTCTAATTCCCAGGTAGCTTGCGATCTCATGCTTAAGTTCTTTTGCCTGTACGGCAAATGGTGTTTTCTTTTCTACATAGACACGTCTTACGTTACTCATTTTGGTACTCCTTTCGGTGGTTATGGTATTGTAATATGTGCTGTTGCCTTTTCTTCGAGATTATAGTATCATAAGAATTGTTATTAGTAAAATTAATATATCTTATATTTTTCATTAGATATAATTATAAAACAGATCAAGCAAAACTTAAGGGGAATGGAAATGGATATTAACCTGGAGTTATATAGAGTGTTTTATTATGTGGCAGGTACTTTGAGTTTTTCCGAGGCTGCCAGGGAGTTGTTTATCTCACAGTCAGCAGTCAGTCAGTCAATAAAAGCGTTGGAGAAAAAGCTGGGACAGACTTTGTTTGTAAGAAGTACCAAGAAAGTGATCCTGACACCTGCGGGAGAAACCCTGCTGCAGCATGTGAAACCGGCCATGCAGATGCTTTCGGAAGGGGAGCGGCTGCTTTCTTCCCATACGGAATTGATGGGGCAGCTTCGGATCGGGGCCAGCGATACCATATGCAGGTATTTTTTGATCGGATATCTGAATCAGTTTCACAGAGATTATCCGGATGTGAGGATTAAGATTACCAATAGTACCTCTATCGGATGTGTGGATCTTTTGGAAAATGGGCAGGTGGATTTTATTGTGTGCAATGCGCCCAATTCCAGGCTGAATCCTCATATGCCAAAGAAGGTGGTAGGGGAATTTGAAGATGTCTTTATGGGAAATCCGGAGGCGTTTTCTATCGGAAAGGCAATGGAGCTTCGGGAACTTTTGGAGTATCCTATTTTAATGCTTTCACCCAGGAGTACCACCAGTGAATATCTGCATCAGATTTTTGCAGTACAGGGGCTGCGGCTTTTGCCGGAGGTGGAATTAAACAGCAATGATCTCCTTCTGGATCTGGCAAGGATCGGGCTTGGGATTGCCTGTGTTCCGGATTATATGTGTCCTGGACAGAATGGTCTTGTACCTGTACAATTAAAAAACCAGCTGCCGAAACGGCAGCTGGTAATCGTAAAGCATGATTCGCTGCCTCTTTCCCAGGCTGCGGAACGTTTTTTAGAATATTTTGAGCCGAAGCCGGAAAATCATCAGGGAAAGTGATCTTTCCGTTTCACGCCTTTGGAAGCACTGCATCAGCGGCTTCTATATATGGGTTGATGATCTCGTCAAATTCTCCTGCGTCAGATTTCTGCGCATAGAGTACATCGATGGGCATTTTGCCAAGTACCGGGACATTCAGTTCAGCAGCGATCTCATCAATGTGGCTTTCCCCGAATACTTTTATCTCTTTGCCGCAGTCCGGACATTTCACGTAGCTGTAGTTTTCTACAATGCCAAGTACCGGGATCTTCATCATCTCTGCCATGTTATAGGCTTTTTTGACGATCATTTTTACAAGATCCTGGGGAGAACTTACAATCACGATTCCGTTCAGGGGAAGGGACTGGAATGCGGTCAGCGGTACATCGCCGGTTCCCGGAGGCATATCCACAAACAGATAGTCAATGTCACCCCAGATTACATCCGTCCAGAACTGTTTTACCATGTTTGCAAGGATCGGACCTCTCCAGATTACCGGAGTTTCCTCTGTGGGCAGCAAAAGGTTAATGGAGATCACCTTGATTCCATTCTTCGTTTCCATTGGGTAAATGCCATTGTCATCTGCATTGGCAGCGCCCTTTAATCCGTACATTTTGGGAATGGACGGTCCGGTAATATCCGCATCCAAGATACCTACCCTGAAGCCCTTGGATGCCATACGGTTTGCAAGAGATGCGGTTACAAAGGATTTTCCCACACCGCCCTTGCCGCTTACGATACCGATCACATGCTTCACATCAGAAAACACATTCATTGCTTCCTGCATGCTCTGTGGATTATTTTTTTTGTCGCAGCCTTCACAGCTTGACTTGGTACAGGTTGTACTGTTACATTCTTTTGCCATGTTTCTTCTCCTTATATAAATAAATTCATTTCATAAAACGGTCAATGGCACGTTCCAGTTCTTTAATCGCTTCCTTGTCTCCGTGCTCCACCGCATCCACAATGCAGTGCTCAATATGATCCTGCAAAATAATTTTGCCTGTATTGTTGATCGCAGATTTGACAGCGGAAAGCTGTATCAGAACCTCACTGCAGTCACGGCCGTCTTCCACCATTCTCCGGATGGACTCCAAATGCCCGATGGCCCTGGAAAGCCGGTTCAGTACTGCCTTGGTCTGTGCATGGCTGTGACTGTGCCCATGTTCCCCATGTGTATGTCTGATCACCGTGCCATCTTCTAAAACGTGTTCATGTATCTCTTTTGTGTCCGCTCCGTCCATGAGAACCTCCTTCGGCTTGCCATTCGCTCAGTCTTCACATTATAACATCTCTCTAAATCTCTGTAAAGGAGCAGCGCTGTTTTATTTGTGATGTCACAATATCATAGATGATCGTCCCGTCCTCCAGCACCGTTTTTTCAAAAGAGACCTCCTCCCCCCTGAACTTGTTTTTCACATAGCTCTCAGGATCTTCGATCTCAATTTCCTCTACAAAAACATCCCGCATCTGGTTCCTGGGACATTTATTGAAAATTTCCCAGATTACTTCATATTCTTTCAACGTCCTTCCCCTCTTCCTGAGCATCGCCCTGATTGATCAGCTCCTTATAATTTTCTTCATTGATGATCTGTACATCACAGAGATAAGTGCCGATAATCTTTTTGCCATTGTCATATTCCTCATAGTTATTCACTTCCGGGCTTTCCCCTTTCAGATAAGTATCCACCATTTTTACACACTCTTCTGCAAGATTATTCCGGTTCATAAACACACTGCAGAAGATCCTGCCGTCTGCAATATTCTTCACGCCTTCCGGATCGCAGCCAAAGCCTGTAATCAAGGGCCAGTTCTCTCCAAAAGAGTAAATTCCTTTTTCTTTCAGCACATCCGCTGCTGCACAGGCCGCCCCGTCAAATCCTGTACAGATAATATCCGGCCGCTTCGTATCCTGATAAAATTCCTCAAGGATCTTTTTCATTTCGCTTTCCGCACGGTTTCGTCCGAAACGGAGAATGCCCGTATCCTCAAAGGAAGTCCGTGCGGAGCTGCATACCAGAGTGCCGTCATCCAGATAAGGCTTAAGAATCTCCATTATCCCGTTGTAGAAAAACAGTGACTGCACGTCGTCCTGGGAACCCATGAGAAACTCAATCGTCCTGGATTCCTGTGCTTCTCTTGCCTTCTCCAGTTCCTTTTCTTCCACAATTGCTTCTGCAACCGCTCTTCCTGCAGAACGTCTGCTGAATGCGGCATAGTAATTTACACCGTCACTGTCACGGATCAGCTTATCGTAGGAAAAAACATAGATATTTTTTTCTTTGGTTTGCTCCAAAGCCTCCGTAAGACCATATTCATCTACCGGAGCTATGATCAGCACAGGGATTTCCGCCTCCGCCATGTCCATAATCTGAGACACCTGCTTCTGGCTGTCTCCCTCTGCATAAACCAGTTCCGCTTCATATCCGTCAGCTTCCAGATATTCTTTCAGGCTCTGTCCGTCAGAGGACCATGTCCCCTCATTCTCATCAGGAAGGAGCACTCCCACTTTTACTGCAGGCTCCTCCGCTTCCTCTTCTTCCGTTTCCGCCTTCGCATCCCCGGCTTCTTCTTCGCTCTCCTGCTTTTCTGCTTCTTCCATGGCGGCTTGTGTTTCTGCGTCCTCGCCGTTCCCCTCTTTTTCTATTTCTGCGCTTTCATTGGCTGCTTCCGTAGCTGCATTACGGCTGCATCCGGAAAGTGATGCTGCCGCGATGGTCATCCCCAGCAGTATTCCTACGGTTCTTACTTTCATAATTTCATCCTTTCTTAGATTCCTTTATATTCCCTGGCAAGGCTTTTCAGGTACTCCCTGTATGCCTGGGCAGTTTTCTTCGGCTTTACGATATGTACCTCTTTCCCCATGGCAGTCAGCCATCCAAAGAACTGCGGCCCCCCAGTCCTGGAGACTGTCACTGTAAAATAGCCCACCCCTTTTTCTTTATATTCTGCCTGTCTGCCAAAATATTCCTGTACCTCTCCCCTTACCCGGTTGCTGCAAAGAAGACGTATCGGCTTATCTCCTGACGCTTCTTCTTCCCTCACAAATCTCCGGTATTCCGAAATGGGGACTCCTGTTGCTTCTCTGGTAATCTCTTCCGTCACTTCTTCCGGCTCTAAGGTTTCTTCGGGCAATACAGTTTTCCCAGGTTGTGCAGGCTTCTCAGGCTCTGCCGAGACCGTCTCAGGCTCCCGCACCTGCTGTCCTGCCAAATAGTACCCCCCTGCCCTGCCTCGTCTGAATCTCACATCCATGCCAAAATCACGAAGTGTTTCAATATCATCATAAATACTCTTACGCTCTGCCTTAATTCCATATTCCATAAGCCCGGACAAAATTTCCTGCATGGAAAATACGCGATTCTCCCCAGATTCGCGCAGCATTTGTGCCAGGTATAAAATCTTCGCTTTCTGATTATACGATTTTGCCATTATTCTACCCCTTATTGTCCCTTTGCCCTCTAGTTAAAAAGAAAGGTGTCAAAAGCGGATCTGCTTTCGGCACCTTATTTACCAGCCTTATTCTGCCGGTACAAATTCATCCTTGCCCACACCGCAGACAGGGCATACCCAATCCTCCGGAAGGTCTTCAAATGCTGTTCCCGGCTCAATGCCATTATCCGGATCGCCGACCTCCGGGTCATATTCATAGCCACACGGCTCACATACATATTTCTGCATAACAATATCTCCTTTCAAAAATTTAACTTTCATTTTCTACCGTCATTATACAATTCCATATCCCTGAATGCAAGTGTTATTTCAGGAATCTCTGGCAGATATAGTCATTGGCTTCCTTCTCCTCACTATCATCCAGGGACGGGAACTCTACCTCTGTTCCATATTTTTTCTGAAGAGCATGCAGGATCAGCCAGTCCGCAATATGGGGATTCTTTGGAAGAAGAGGGCCATGAAGGTATGTGCCAATCACGTTCTTGTAAATAATGCCTTCAAAGCCAGTATGCCCATCATTGCCGGAACCATATACCACTTTTCCCAATGGTTTGCACTGGTTAATACAGGTACGGCCCCCATGATTTTCAAATCCTACGATCGGCATGTCGAAAAGATCACTTTCCAAAACAATATTCCCGATCAGGCGTCCTTCTCCCTGTTCCGTATAAAGATCCACCAGATCCAGTCCCGTGATCATTCCCTGCTCTGTCTTATAGTACTTTCCAATAAGCTGATAACCGCCGCAGATAGCGATCACAACTCCATAATCCTCCACATAGGCTTTAAAGTCCTTCCGAATTTCCTTCAGCTTCTCACACACCAGCATCTGCTCCCTGTCAGAACCACCTCCAAGAAGCACGATATCCAGTTTTGAAAAATCAATAGGATCATTCAGCTCAAATGCAATGGTCTCTGCCTCGATTCCCCTCCACTGGCATCTTTTCATCAGACACTGGATATTTCCTCTGTCCCCATAGAGGTTCAAAAGATCCGGGTATAAATGCCCTATGGTTATTTTCATTTCAATTCCCCCTCCAGCTTCTTCAGAATATTCCTGGTGCCGAAAAGCGCCGTGTAGTTCACCAGTACATAGAGATTTCCCACGCCGTCACTGATGCGGCTGCGAATCGCATGTTCCACATCTGCATCCAGCATGCACGGAATATTTACATATTTCATACGCAGCCGCATATCCTGGCAGCGAATTCCGCTGACTGTAATGGAATGAATACTTTCTTCCCGGAATCTGTCAAAATCCACATCCCAAAGCCAGGAAATATCAATTCCGTCCTGGGCATTATCATTAATGGCAATAATGACATCCTTCGGCGCGGGATCCTGCATGACTGCCGTAATATTCTGGTTAAAACCTGCAGGGTTCTTAGCCAGATTCAGCACGATTCCTGTCCCCCGAATACGGAACTGCTCCATTCTTCCGTTTTCAGGATTGAACTTTTTCAGCATCTGATTAAAATGCTCTCCCTCAAAACCGGCTCTCCTGACTCCTGCATATGCCGCAAGAATATTGTAAACATTATAAAACCCCTTATAATTGGCGGCGATCAGCTTATCCTCCACCCGGAAGGAAAGCCGGTCTCCCACTTTCACATCACAGGCGTCAAAGTCAAGGGCAGGGCGTTTAAATCCGCACTCCGGACAAGCATAGTCTCCAAGCTGGCTGTAATGATAAAAGCGATAAGAAAGCTTTGCGCCGCATTTCTTGCAGAATCTGCCCTCCCGGATCTCATTTGTCTCCGTTTTCATGACGGGGCTGCTGATCCCGTAAGCAATATACGGATTGCCGCTGTCCATGGCAAGGTAAGCGGACAGGGCATCATCTCCATTGACGATAATCTCCATTCCCGGTATTTTCCGCATCATTTCCTCCAGGATATTCATCGTGATATCAATCTCTCCGTACCGGTCAAGCTGATCCCGGAAGAGGTTTGTCAGAATCATATAATCCGGATGAATAGCAGGAAAAATATAGCGGGTGGATGCTTCATCCGCCTCAATGCAGGCATAATCTGCATCAATATGGCCATTCAGCCCTGCTGCCAGCACATAAGCAGCCACAACTCCATTGATCATGTTGGAGCCTGTGTGGTTACATACCACCTTCTGTCCCTCTGCCTCCAAAGCAGCACAAAGCATATTATTGGTTGTCGTTTTCCCATTGGTTCCGCAGACAACAAAGGTTTTTCTGCGAACCTCCCGGGATAGTTCCGAAAGAATCGGGGGATATACCTTCATGGCAATCTTCCCCGCCCAGGTCACACCCTGGCGTCCCATCTTTTTACAGGCAAAGCCTGCTGTCTTGGCAGCCCATATGGCTATCAGTCTTCTTATCTTCATGTTTTCCAGTCCTTTTTTATCCCTTTTGGGCATGCTTTATAGTACCACAAATTCTGACCGGATGTACAGGGGTAATCTGCTGCTTTAATTCCCCAGTTCCTCCGGCAGAATCCTGTCTGTGATTACGCCTGCAGCACCAGCCTTTAGATACTTTCTGGCAGACTTTATTTTATTTACCGTATAAACGTATACATTGATTTCCTGCTCATCAAACAGTTTCTGAATGTCTTCTGACCAGTATTTGTAATAAATGCTCACTGTGGAAATACTGTTTTCTTTACAATAGGCCGCAATCTTTTTTAATTGTTTTACGGAATATTCCTGCCAGAGTGAATAAATATAGGCAGGAAAATGATGAACCTTTTCCGTTGCCTTATACATCTTCTGATTATAAATCTCCGGAATCACCTGATCCAGCACGGACTCCGCACCGGCAGTTCTGGCAATTTCCGCGTAGGCTTTGTAATCTGCCAGCGTATTTTCATAATTCCTGTTGGAATAATCCTTGCAGTCCAGTGTTACATAGACATCCGGATGCTTCTTCAAAAGTCCAAACAGATCTTCCAGAGTCAGGGGCGTATATTTCTCATAAAGAGGCGTACTTAAAAAAGCATCTGCCATAAGAACCTTTCTGTCCTCCCCTTCCCATTGTCCCATGGGTTTCTCCCAGTCATGCCTGCAGACCCAGACTCCGTCCGCAGTTTTCTCCAGATCCACTTCAAAAAGGCGTGCGCCCTGTTCATAGAAATATCCAAATCCTTCTTTGCAATTCAGATATTTCTTGTCTTCCAGTCCCCCCAATGCGTGAACAATGGTCTTGTGATCTTCCCAGGAAAAAACGACAGCAGACTGCTTTTTCTGATCCTCCTGATAAAAATACCGGACTGCGCAGATCAATAGTGCCAGCACCACGATTTCAGCCAAAACCAGTCCCCACTTTAACCAAACTTTTCTGTTTTTCTTTTTTTGTCTCTTTCTGCTCATTTCACTTCTCCGCTCTTTGGATGCTTTTACAGCAAACATTGTATAGTAGATTTTACGCCAAATTTCCCGAATAATCAACCTTCTGGCTGCAGAGAATTAAAAAAAACCGCAGTTCATACAAACCACGGCTTTCTTTTTCAATCTATTTCTTCTTTTTTTCATACCTTTTCACATGTTCGATGTATTCATGCCTTATTCCAGCGAAGATATTCTGCATAGCGTTCCTGAACTTCCTTTGTGAAAGATCTGGATATGGGAATCAGCTGATCTCCCAGCAAAAATCCATCGTTTTTCATTCCTGTCACAGCATCCATATTTACAAAAAAGCTCTGATGACAGCGAATAAAGGAACTCCCTTCCAGTTGTTCCGTAAAATCATTCAGCTTCCCTCTGCATTGAATCGTTCTTCCATCTGTCAGGTGGAATAGAACAATATGCAGGCTGCTGGAGATATAAGATACCTGACTATGCTGCAGGGTATAGGTCTGGGCACGATAGCGGAAATGTAATGTAGGTTCCTCCACCTTACAACAATAAGTCTTTAACAGATCCAGGATTTCTGTTAAACGCTTTTTATCAACAGGCTTCAATAAATACTGGTAGATATATACCTCAAAGGCTTCTTTATAATACTGATCACTATTGCTGACAACAACAATGGGAACTGCCTTATCCCACATTCTGATTTCCCTGGCGGTTTCTATTCCATTTTTTCCTGACATGTGTATATCCAGAAAAATCATCCGAAATGGATTCCCTTTGGATTCCATAATCTTTAAAAGAGCCTCACCGGAAGTAAAAATGCGGATCTCTGCCTCCGGAAGGGCTTCATATATCATTTTTTCCAGTGTTAATGCATCATTCAGCACATCATCGCAGACAGCAATTGCAATTTTCTTCATTTCCTTTTACCCCCTAAAAAATATAGGTTTTTATCGGCATGCTTTCTGATTCTAACTATTTTCATCCAAAATGGCAATATGTGGCACCTTTTGTGGGCAGCTTTTTCGACACATTCCGACAAATTATGTACTCAATTCACAGAAAGCAGGAAGTATGATCCGAAAACCAAAAAAGGATACCCACATTTCTGCGAATATCCCTTTCTTTATGGATTATACTAACTCAATTAATACTTCCATAGCAGCGTCACCCTTACGCGGTCCGATCTTTACGATTCTGGTGTAACCACCATTGCGGTTAACGTATTTAGGAGCAACTTCTTCGAACATCTTTTTCACCATATCTACGTCTTTGGTGTTTCTCTTTCTGCCGGCACCTTTTGCAGGTACTTCTTTTACAGGATAGAAAACTTTCATCATCTGACGGCGTGCATGCAGCCTGGAAGGAGCATCCTTGGTGATCTCTTTCTGCACTTCATCATATACGGTTTTCTTCTTGCCGTCCACCACTTCTTTTACCCTTTTGCCATCAGCATCTTTGCGGGCAACTTTAGCAGTTACAGTAACGGTTTCAAAGTTATCCTTTTCGCGAACTGCCATAGCGATAAGACCTTCAGCAATTTTGCGAATTTCTTTTGCTTTCTGCTCAGTTGTAACAATTTTTCCATGATACAGAAGGTTTGTTACCTGGTTTCTTAATAATGCTTTTCTCTGATCAGATGTTCTGCTTAACTTTCTATATTTTGCCATTTTATTTTCCTCCATCTGTGGACAGCAGGTCATGCTTGTTCGGTCTTACTGGCCTGCTGCTTAGGCATTTCCACTTATAATCTGTATTATTCCTCTCTCTCAAAAAGAGGAGGGGGGCTACAAAAGATTACTCTTCTGTAGGCTGTAACTGTAAGCCCAGCTCTTTCAGCTTTGCAAGAACTTCTTCCAGAGATTTGCGGCCCAAATTACGAACCTTCATCATATCATCAGAAGTCTTATTGCACAGCTCTTCCACTGTATTGATCCCTGCTCTCTTTAAGCAATTGTAAGAACGAACAGACAGTTCAAGCTCATCAATGCTCATTTCCAGCACTTTTTCTTTTTCATTGTCCTCTTTCTCGATCATGACTTCTGCACTCTTTGCATTCTCGGAAAGATCAATGAACAGGCTTAAATGCTCACTTAATACTTTTGCTGCAAGGCTTACTGCTTCATCCGGATCCAGGGTACCATTGGTAAAGACATCCAGAGTCAGCTTATCAAAATCAGTCACCTGACCAACACGTGTATTCTCTACGATCATGTTGACCCTGTCTACCGGAGTGTAGATCGCATCTACTGCAATCACGCCGATAGGCATATCTTCTGATTTTCCTTTATCCGCACTCACGTATCCGCGTCCCTTTGTGATGGTAAGTTCCATTGCAAGTCTGCAATCTTTGCCGCCATTGAGGGTAGCGATTACCTGATCCGGATTCATGATCTCAATATCCTGATCAGCCTGAATATCTGCTGCGGTAACAACCCCTTTACCTTCACATTCAATATATGCAGTCTTCGGTTCGTTGTCGCTGCTGGTATTTTTGATGGCAAGACTCTTCAGATTCATGATAATCTCGGTGACGTCTTCCTTCACACCCGGAATCGGGCTGAACTCATGAAGTACACCGTCAATCTTCACCTGGCTTACTGCAGCCCCCGGCAGAGAGGACAGCATGATTCTTCTAAGAGAGTTGCCAAGTGTCGTTCCGTAACCTCTTTCCAGAGGTTCTACAACGAATCTGCCGAATTTCTTATCTTCGGATATCTCGGTAATTTCGATTTTCGGTTTATTAAAATCAAACACTATAAGGTTCCCTCCTTCTGGGATTGTCAACGTTTGAGGGTTTTCATAATTCCTTTGCTCAGGGATTATTTGGAGTACAACTCGACGATTAACATCTCGTTTACAGGTACATCAATTGCTTCTCTGCGAGGAAGTTCCTTCACAGTTCCGCTTAATGCTTCCTGATTTACGTCCAGCCATTCCGGAACCAGTCTGCCACCTGTTACTTCCAGAATTCCTTTGTATCTTTCAGAACCTTTGCATTTTTCTTTGATTTCAATGGTATCGCCGGCTTTTACCAGATAAGACGGAATGTTCACACATTTGCCGTTTACCATTACGTGTTTGTGGTCAACAATCTGACGAGCTTCTTTTCTTGTTCTTGCTAATCCCATACGGAAAACTACATTGTCAAGTCTGCTCTCCAGCATAATCATCAGGTTCTCACCTGTCTGACCAACCATTCTGTCGGCTTTCTTGTAGTAGTTACGGAAAGGTTTTTCCAGTACTCCGTAAATGAATTTTGCTTTCTGTTTTTCTCTTAACTGTAAACCGTACTCAGATACTTTTCTGTTTGCACGTTTTAACTGTCTTGTGGACTTTTTATCAATTCCTAAATACATGGGATCCAGACCAAGGGATCTGCATCTTTTCAGGACTGGGGTTCTATCTACTGCCATCTTGCGCTACCTCCTAAATCAGACTCTTCTACGTTTTGGTGGACGACAACCGTTATGCGGTACCGGTGTTACGTCGCGGATGCTGGTTACTTCAAGACCGCATGCCTGAAGGGCACGGATCGCAGCTTCACGTCCGGAGCCCGGTCCTTTTACCATAACGTCAACAGTTTTTAATCCATGAATCAAAGCAGCTTTTGTAGCAGTTTCTGCTGCCATCTGTGCTGCATAAGGGGTAGATTTCCTTGAACCTCTAAATCCCAGACCGCCGGCACTTGCCCAGGAAAGAGCATTTCCTTCGTTGTCAGTCAGTGTAACAATTGTATTGTTAAAAGAAGACTGGATATGTGCCTGTCCGTGTTCAACGTTTTTCTTGACACGACGTTTTGTCGTCACTTTTTTGGTTGCTTTTGCCATTTTAAAACTAACCTACGCTTTCCTTGTTTATCTAAATTTATCAGCTACTTATTTATTTCTTCTTGTTTGCTACAGTTCTCTTCGGACCTTTGCGTGTTCTTGCATTTGTCTTGGTCTTCTGGCCACGAACCGGAAGTCCTTTACGATGACGGATTCCTCTGTAGCATCCAATTTCCTGCAGTCTCTTAATATTCATTGCGATTTCACGGCGAAGGTCACCTTCCACCATCATTGTTTCATCAATGACAGCACTGATTCTCTTCACTTCATCGTCTGTCAAATCTCTGACACGAGTATCAGGATTTACTTCTGCCTGTGCAAGGATTTTATTTGCGCTTGGTCTTCCGATTCCATAAATATAGGTAAGACCAATTTCGATACGTTTTTCTCTCGGTAAGTCGATACCAGCTATACGAGCCATGTACTGATTCCTCCATTTTCTTTTCTGAAAGTCCCTGCAAACCGTACATCACTTGTACAAAAGTACAAGGTGAAATGGGATGTCTCTGTCTGCCGCTTTCGTTTTTTAAGTTCCTAATTGGGGTGCCTCGGTAAAACACCCAGCCGCTTTTGGCGATAGGCGGCCTTTCCGAATGTTCCGGTACTCTGACCGGTGCTGCCTCTCGGTATTAGGCAATACATGCTTTAATTTTTTTACAAAAATTATAAAAAACAGTCAGGACAACCCGTCCGGGTGTCTCCTACTGCAGCCGCACGTTCCACAAACTGTTGGGATCAACCCTGACGCTGTTTGTGTTTTGGATTTTCACAGATTACTCTGATAGATCCTTTTCTTTTAATGATCTTGCATTTTTCGCAGATCGGCTTTACAGATGATCTTACTTTCACTGGAAATCCTCCTTCCGTAGTATAGCATTGAATCTGCAGTTATAGACGCACTTATATAAGGTATAAGACGCGTCCGCATTTTAGTTTAGCATCAGTTTCCCTAAAATGCAAGCTTTTTTTTCACTTTTTTGGATTTTTCCAAAATTATATTTCCTCAAACATCATCGAGTCCATATAAGCCTCGTTAAATTCCTTATCTGAGGACAGCCCGATCTCCTCGGATCTGGCTATGATTTTTTCCAGAGTCTTCTCTCCGTCCTCTTCTCTTAGATATCGAACTGCTCCGGCCAGGGAACTGTTTCCTACAGCCTCGATCTGTTCCTTAAACTCTCCCGGCAGCATTCCAATGGCAATGGCCTTATCCTTATCCAGCTTATAGCCAAATCCGCCTGCCAGATAGACCTTCGCTACCTGCTCTTTGGAAATCCCGTACTTCAGAATAAGTGTCTCCGCACCTGCCCGGATGGCAGCCTTTGCAAGCTGAATCTCCCGGACATCCTTCTGGGTAAAGCGGATTACTTCTCCTTTATCTGTTTTCGCAAGAGGGAATCCCTCCTCAAAGTACTCTTCATCCAAAAGTCCGGTTTCATCCACCAGTTCATCCCTCACAAGCTCCATGGTGGTTTCCACGACTCCGGTTCCGCAGATTCCCACAGGATTTTTATCCTGAATGGTCTTTACCCTGGCCTTGCCGTCTGTAATCTCTACAGAGCAGATTGCCCCTGCTACACTGCCCGTGCCCCAGGAGATGTTGCCGCCTTCAAATGCCGGACCTGCTGCTGTGGAAGTCACCAGTATCCGCTCCTTATTTCCAACCGCCATCTCACCATTTGTTCCAAGGTCTACCAGCATGCAGATTTCTTCTGTCTCATGAAACCCGCAGGCATAAAGCCCGGATGCAATATCGCCGCCCACATAGGTTGAAATTCCGGGAAGAAGTACGATTTCTGCCTCACATTCCCTGCTTCCCAGGATTTCTTCAAAAGAACCTTTGATAAAACCAATGTTCACCGGCGTAAAAGGAAATACGCCCAGTGACTGGCAGTCATATCCCATGAGCAAATGTCCCATGGTAGTATTTCCGCCAATGGCAATCCGCTCGATCTTTTTTATATCTACCCCGGCTTCTCTGCTCAGGCGATGAATTCCTTCCAGAAGATCCTTACGTATGCAGTCGCGAAGTGCTTCTTTTTTTCCGTCCACAGATGCCTGGATCCTGGATATCACATCCGCACCATACATCCGCTGACTGTTGATCAAAGTCACTGTATGGATATTTTTTCCGCTCTTTTTTCCCAGCAGTTCCATGGCAATGGTAGTTGTTCCAATATCTACTGCAATATTATAGGAAGTTTCTCCGTCTTCAGCAGAACCCTTTTCCTCCGCTTCTTCCTTGCAGTCGCTTAAGATTTCAAACTCGGATTCATCCATCAGTTCAAAAGAAATTACAATATCTTCCACAGGATATGCCCTGCAGGCCAATCTCCAGCCAGCCTCTAGTTCTTCCCTGGTAAAAGCCTTTTTATCCTCCTGGGTGATCCATACATCCCCCTTTACCACACGAATACGGCATTTTCCGCATCTTCCTTTGCCGCCGCAGGGTGCACTGACATAATAGCCTTCCCGGATCAGGCCTGTCAGCAGGCTTTCCCCCTCCTCAAGGTAGATTTTTCTGGCCTCTTCTCCCTTTTGTACAGTCACCTCTGTTTTAGGGATATTACGCAGCTTGCAGTTTACATTAGGACATTTCCTGCAGTCATGCTGTGCTTTAAAAGTTCCCGCATCCTCTGTCAGGATAAAAACCTGGCAGGAGGTCTTCACAGGGTCAAACATAAATCCTGAACTGATATCAATTCCCAACCTTTTTTTCAATTCCAGGCATTCCCATGCATCTCTCTGAACAGTCATGAGAATATCGTGGGGAGCCTCCAGTCTTTTTAAAATTCCCACTTTATGCTCACTGCACACTTCCTTCAGCGTCTCCATCATACGGTTTTCCAGAGAAAAAAGTGCATCATCCGCCATAGCATCGCAGAGCATTCCCTTTACATAGTCACCCTCCTGAAAAGCTCTGGTACTACACTGCTTGATCCCGTCTCCAATGGTGATCACCGCATAGATCACCGGTGTTCCTTCCTGAAACTCCTCCGTTGCGCTTTGCGCAGAAAGTGTGCCAAACCCCAGGATGCCTGCAGGCTCTGCCAAAGAGAGCATTTCCTCATAGATTTCCTGATACTCCTCCACCACTTCCTCATAAACAGGACTGTTCTCATAGCAGTCCATTGCCTTCAAGGTGGACTTCAGTTCTATTTTGGGAACCAGCCCGTCCAACTCATAAAAATTTTTCATAACTTTCCCCCATATAAAAAGAGCTGCTCAAAAAGGCATCCGCCTTTCCTAACAGCCCTTTTGATTGATCTGTTTTTAATCTACTGTATTATGATGCTTTTCTGCTCTCAACAGCCTGTTTTGCAACTTCTGCTGCAGAGGTAGCATCTGCTGTATAGTAATCTGCACCGATCTGCTCAGCAAAGCTATCATTTACCGGAGCACCGCCAACCATAACGATATATTTCTCACGAAGTCCTCTTTCTTTCAGGGCATCAACCACGTCTTTCATGTTTGGCATTGTGGTGGTCAGAAGTGCGGACATACCGATCACATCTGCGCCAACTTCTTCTGCTTTTGCGATAAAGGTATCTGCATCCACATCTGTTCCCAGATCATAGATTTCAAATCCGGCACCCTTCAGCATCATTACAACCAGGTTCTTACCGATGTCATGAAGGTCACCTTTTACTGTACCAACAACTGCTTTACCAATCGGCTCGTTTCCTACTTCGATCAGCTTCGGCTCAAGAATGGTAATACCTGCGGTCATTGCTCTTGCTGCTACAAGAACTTCCGGTACGAAAACTTCGTTTCTCTTAAACTTACCGCCTACGATCATCATACCTGCAAGAAGACCCTCATTAAGGATTTCTTTTGCGTCAACGCCCTGTTCCAGAGCTTCTTCTACCAGTTTCTTAACGTTTTTTGCACGGCCTTTCTGTAAGTAATCACAAATTTCTTCTACAATTGCTGTTGCCATTTTTTCTACCTCCTAGATTGCTTCCGCTTTGAAAATCTCCGCAAATTTCCAAGTCTCCGCTTCGTTTTTTTATATGCATATTATAACGTTCTTTCTAATTTTTTTTTGAGTATTTTTTTAGAAAAACTATATATTTTTTTAGATTTTTGTTGTATTATAAATTTGCAAAAGACAATTTTTGTACTTTTTTTGGATTTGAGGAGAGAATTTTATGCAGCCTATTCTATATACGATCATTAAACAGCAGTCCCTTCATGAACTTTTGGAAACCTTTTATCAATGCATCGGTCTCCCCATTCAGGTTCTGGACGAAAACGGGGAGGTTCTGGATACATTCGGAGAATCCCACAGTTACTGTAAAATTTTCAAAAAATTTCTTCCCCCGCCCGAGTCCTGCATCAAGCTGCACTCCAATGCCAGCAAGCTTGCCATGAGCCTTGGGGAAACTTATATTTTTGCCTGCCACTCCAATCTGAACCACATTGTGTTTCCCCTGGTCAATAATAATCTGCTTCTTGGCTCTATCCTGGCAGGTCCTTTTTTGATGGATACGCCTGATTCCCTGCTGCTGTCGGACATTGCTTCGAAATACGACATCCCTACGGTAAATATTCTGGAGATGTATGAGGAAGCATCCAGTCTTCCCTCCTTTGAGCCGTCCAAAGTGACCTATATCAGCCGGATGCTTTATTACATGTGCTCCGGTCTTGTCACTGACAGCAAGAACCAGTTTGTCCTGAATCACAATAAGCTTTCTCAGCAGTCCAGGATCAATGAATCCATCCAGATGTACAAGGCAAACCACATGGTCAATAAAAAAGCCTACCCTTACGAAAAGGAGAAGGCGCTCATCACCAAGCTGAAGACCGGAGATACGGAGAAGTCCAAAGCCCTTTTAAACGACCTCCTGGGCTATGTATTCTTTGCGGAAGGAAACAACCTTGAAGTAGTAAAAACCCGGGCAATGGAGCTTTCCTCCCTTTTGTCCCGGGCAGCCATCGAAGGCGGTGCCACCAGCGACAGTATCTTAAAGATCAACAATCAGTTTCTTATGGATCTGCAGGATATTAATACCCTGGACAATCTGTGCTACAAGCTGCAGGAAACCATTGACGTTTTTACGGAATGCATGTTTAATTACCTTCCAAGCAAAAGCAACGAGATTACCAAAAAAGCCATCCGGTATATCTCCAAAAACTTTTCGCGCCCCCTGACACTGGAAGAGGTTGCTGGCCATGTCCACCTGAACCCCTCCTATTTTTCCACTCTCTTCAAGCAGTCCACAGGCTCCTCCTTCAAGGAATACCTGAACATGGTCCGCATTGAAGAGAGTAAACGTCTGCTGTCAAACACAGACTATTCCATCATTGATATTGCCCTTGCCACAGGCTTCGAAGACCAGAGTTATTTTTCCAAGGTATTCAAAAAATACACCGGGCTTACCCCGAAGCAGTACCGCTGAACCAAAACAGGAAATCATATTTTATCATTTTCCGGTAAAAATCTGAGCAATAGGAGATTCTTTCGAAAGGATCACGGTTTTGTTGCCGCCCTTCATGGAATTCCTCAATGCATCCAGGCTTCTCACAAAAGAGTAAAATTCGCTTCGGTCTTCTTCTCCGTAGGCCTGGGCCAGGATTTTCATATACTCCTGCTCACCTTCTGCTTTCAGGATTTCCGCCTGTTTCTCTGCTTCAGAGATCTGGATCGCGATTTCTTTATCTGTTGTGTTGCGAATGACCTTGGCTTCCGAACTTCCCTCTGCCGTATACGTTGCCGCAATGTTATCACGCTCTGAGATCATTCGCTCATAAACAGCTTCTTTGTTATCATCCGGCAGATCAAGCTGCTTTGTTTCAAACTCCAGGATGGCGATCCCGTATTGCTCCATATTGCCGGTTACCCCGTTCATCACCAGCTCAGACAGTTCTCCGTCCCGGCTGGTGATCACTTCATCCTGGGACATGCTGCTGATGGCATTCTTTGTGGCATTGTAAACAGCCGTATTGATTCGGCTCTCTCCGCTTTCTATTGAGGAATTTAAAGTCTGTGCAAACTTCAGAGGATCCTGGATTCTCCATAAAACATAGCTGTCACTGATCATGGTCTTTTTGTCGCGGGTAATGACATCCGACGGAGACAGATCATAAAGCAGGGTCTGCTTCGGCAGTGTAGCCGCAGTTTCGATAAACGGGATCCGCAGACTTACCCCTGGTGTGCTGATCACACGTTTTACTTTTCCAAATTGGCGGATCAGCTTATATTCATCCTGTGCAGTCACAGTTACAGACATGGAAGCTGCTGCAAGTACCATAACACAGGCTCCGATTGTTAAAATACTTTTTTTCTTCATATGATGTACCATACCTTTCCGGTTTAAGTAATTTTTCTTTGCTTCTGGTTTTATTTTGCTTCTTCACTCTCCTGTGCGCTTTCCACCGCAGCAGTTTCACTGCTGTTTTCGGTTTCCGTGTTCATGTCCACAAAGGATTCCACAGGGAGTACTTTCTGCATACCGCTTCCATTGTCAATGATCAGCTTCATATCCGGGAGCACATCTTCCATTGTCTCATAGAACATCCGCTGCTTTGTGACTGCCGGATTTTTCGCATATTCCTCGTACATGGCGTTAAATCTGGCAACCTCGGCCTCGGCTTCATTGATCCTTACCTGCTTCTCCGCTTCCGCATCCTGGATGATCTGGTCTGCTTTTGCTTCTGCTTCCGGAATCTTCTCATTCCGGTATTTGTTTGCATTATTTAAAGCAGTTTCTTTTCCCTGCTTTGCAGTTTCCACAGCCTTAAAGGCTCTCATAACCTCCTGTGTGGGCGGCTCGGAATCCTGGATCGTAATGTTCACAAGCTGAATGCCGATATCCTGCTCTTCCATCATTTTCAGGATCATGTCTTTAATCTTGCTCTGGATTTCACTCTTGCCCGTCGTAAGTACATCGTCTACATTGTAGCTTGCAATTACTGTTCTGATACAGCTTTGGGAGATGTTCTTTAAAATGCTTTCCGGTTCCCTGGAAGTATAAAGATATTTCACAGGATCTGCGATCCGGTATTCCACAAAGAAATCCACATCAATAAAGTTATAATCTGAGGTAATCATGATTCCCTCATGGGCAATGGTTTCATTGGTTCCCTCCGTATATCCGATGGGAAATCCCTGAATGGTTGTATTTACCTTATCTACTTTTTGAATAAAGGGAATCTTAAAGTGAAGCCCCGTTTCTGTAACCGCTTTGGGAACTCCCAATGTGGTAAGTACGGCCTGCTCCTGTTCCTGAATCTGGTATGTACAATCTGTAGCCAGAATTCCGATCACAACGGCTCCAACCACGATTCCTCCCGCCAGTTTGGCATGTTTTCCCGCTTTCGGCATTTTTACCTTTTTTCTTTTTGGAGGTCTGTTCATATCCGTTCCATTCATTCCATCAAATTCTGTCATTATCGTTCTCCTTCTTTTTTTGCAGCGGAGTTCTTTCCCATGGATAAAGCCCTGCCGCCGGGATCCTATTACAATTTCTGTTCTCATTTCTTTCAAGAAAAGAAAAAGACTTTTATTTCAGACAGGCTTGCCCTGACTAAAAATAAAAGTCTTGCAGATTATCTCATATCGCGGATACCCGTTCCCGGATATCGTACTGACGCATATATGTACCATTTCCCAAAACACATTCTCGGTTTCAGATGAATGGCCGCTACTCCCTTTTCTTTGATAAGATTTTAACATAATCCATGTCAAAAAGCAAGTGTTTTTTTAAAAAAGAAGGCAATATCTGTTTTTTCCAGAAGATTCATGCTATAATGATTACTCAGCGCGGAGATTCACTTCCGCATACAGTTTTAAATATGAAATGGATGGAGGAATTTGCTTGGAAGAAACACAAAGAAATATAAACGGAGACTCAAAGACATTCCTGTTTGAACAAACGCCCGTTCCCAAAGCGGTCATGGCACTGGGGATTCCTACAGTAATCAGCTCCCTGGTGATGGTGATCTATAATCTTGCAGATACCTATTTTGTAGGAATGATCAACGATCCGGTCCAGAATGCAGCCGTCACCCTGGCTGCCCCGGTACTCCTGGCCTTTAATGCCATCAATAATCTCTTCGGTGTGGGCAGTTCCAGTATGATGAGCCGTGCTCTTGGCCAGAAGGATTACACTACGGTATATAAGAGCTCTGCTTTTGGATTTTACTGTGCTCTGATCAGCGGGCTTATCTTTTCCCTGGCTTATACGATATTTCAGCAGCCGCTCCTTCACATACTTGGCTCCAATCCGGAAACTGCAGGGGCTACAGGAGCTTACCTGAAATGGACGGTTTCCTGCGGTGCTGCTCCTGCAATCCTGAATGTGGTTATGGCCTATCTGGTACGTGCGGAGGGCTCTTCCCTTCATGCAAGCATCGGTACCATGAGCGGCTGTCTTCTGAACATTGTTCTGGACCCGATTTTTATTATGCCCTGGGGCCTGCATATGGGAGCAGCAGGTGCCGGACTTGCTACCTTCCTTTCCAATTGTGCAGCATGCATTTACTTTTTCGTACTGCTTTTTGTCAAAAGAGGAAAAACCTACGTATGCATCAATCCCAGAATGTTTGGATTCGGCAAATCCATTGTATATGGCGTATGTGCCGTTGGAATCCCTGCATCCATCCAGAATCTTCTGAATGTTACAGGCATGACCGTCCTCAACAATTTTACTTCCGCTTTCGGGTCGGATGCTGTTGCTGCAATGGGAATTGCCCAGAAGATCAATATGGTTCCTCTGCAGGTTACCATGGGCATATCACAGGGAATTATGCCCCTTGTCAGTTACAATTATGCCAGCGGCAACCGCAAACGTATGAAGAACACCATTCTCTTCACCGCCAAACTTTCCCTTTCCGTGCTGGTTGTGATCACAGGCATCTACTATCTTTGGGCAGGAGGGCTGATCTCCCTGTTTATGGATCATGATGCGATCATTTCCTATGGCAGCCATTTTCTCCGGGGACTTTGCCTGACACTGCCCTTCCTTTGTATGGATTTCCTGGCAGTCGGTGTATTCCAGGCGTGCGGCATGGGGAAAAAATCTCTGTTATTTGCCATCTTGCGCAAGATCATCCTGGAGATTCCGGCTCTGATCATTCTGAATCACTTCTTCCCTCTTTACGGCCTTGCTTATGCGCAGCCTTTGGCAGAAGTCATTCTGGCAGTTGCAGCGGTTCTGGCTCTCAGGAAGATGTTTCAATCTTTGGGAAATACAAAATAGAGAACAAAAAAGGTCCGGAAAACCCGGACCTTTTTTGAATCTTATTTATCTCGCCAGATAATTCTGCCTTTGGACAAATCATAGGGAGAAAGCTCAATGGTAACTTTATCTCCTGGAAGAATACGGATAAAATTCATACGCAGTTTTCCACTGATATGAGCTAACACAACATGCTTGTTTTCAAGCTCTACTTTAAACATTGCATTAGGCAGTTTCTCCAGTACAGTGCCTTCCACCTCAATCACATCTGCTTTAGACATATTAAACCTCCTGTGTCTTCCTTCTTTCGGGTATGCTCGGCAACTTCACCACACCCATTAATAAGTGCCGGTGAGAGTCAGAATTTCCGGTTCACCATCCGTGATCAGGATGGTATTCTCATAATGAGCAGACAAGGAACCATCCATGGTAACCACTGTCCAATCATCTTCCTCCCATGCTACGTCGGCTCTGCCGATATTGATCATCGGCTCTACAGCCAGTGTCATCCCCGGCATCAGCTTAATTCCCCTGCGTTTCTGAGGAAAATTGGGAATCTGCGGATCCTCATGCAGATAGGTTCCGATTCCGTGTCCCACCAGATCCCGGACAATACCGTAGCGGTATTTGGCAGCATATGCGCCAATTGCCTTCGAAATATCATTCAAGTGATTCCCTGCTTTTGCATATTTCAGCCCTTCAAAAAAACACTGTTTTGTCACATCCATCAGCTTCTTTGCCTCCGGCGTAACTTCACCCACAGCGTAGGTACGGGCCGCATCTGAATGATATCCTTTATAAATCAATCCGGCGTCGATCTTCACAAGATCGCCCTCCTGAATGATCTTCTTCTTAGAAGGAATTCCGTGCACCACCTCATCATTTAAACTGATACAAAAGGAGCCTGGAAAGCCCTGGTAATTTAAAAAGTTTGGGACACAGCCAAGAGAACGGATCATTTCTTCGCCGATCTGATCCAATTCTTTTGTACTGATCCCCGGTTTGATATACTCTGCAAGACCATCATGAACTTTTTCAAGGAGATGACCTGCCTCACGCATAAGCGCGATTTCATGTTCTGACTTGATTGAAACTGACATTTGCTTATTCTCCCAGAATAGCCGCGATTTCCTGGAATACTTCTTCCAGGTTCCTGGTTCCGTCTACTGTCTTCAAAACTCCCTGTCCTGTATAATACTCAATCAGAGGCTGTGTCTGATCATGATAAACCTTCAAACGTTTGCTTACAGTTTCCGGCTTGTCATCATCGCGAAGCACAAGAGCCTCACCACATGTATCACATACATTCTCTGTCTTGGGAGCTGCATAAACAATATGATAGGTTGCACCGCATTTTAAGCAGGCGCGCCTTCCGGACATACGGTTTACGATATTCTCATCCGGTACATCTACGTCAATTGCATAATCAATTTTGCTGCCTAATTTATTCAGCGCATCTGTAAGACATTCTGCCTGGGGAATGGTTCTCGGGAAGCCATCCAGCACATACCCCTTCTGTGCATCTTCCTGCTGAATTCTGTCCACCACAAGGTCACAAGTCAGCTCATCCGGAACAAGAAGTCCCTGATCCATATATGTTTTCGCTTTTTTTCCAAGTTCTGTACCGTTTTTAATGTTTGCACGGAAAATGTCCCCTGTGGAAATATGGGGAATGCCATATTTTTCAGCGATTTTCTTTGCCTGTGTGCCTTTTCCTGCACCAGGAGCACCTAACATAATAATTCTCATACTTATATCCTCCAATCATTCCGCTGCTATTTTTTTCAAGTAGCAAAGCAAGGCTGTGGCACTTACGCACCACAACCTTCATTTTTAATTGTTCAAGAAGCCCTTATAATTGCGGACAAGCATCTGGGATTCGATCTGTTTCACTGTCTCCAGGATAACTCCTACAACAATGATCAGAGAAGTTCCGCCAAAGGAAACATTTGCCCCGAATACTCCGTTAAAAAAGAACGGAATAATAGCCACAATAATCAGACCTACCGCACCTATAAATATAATATAATTTAAAATTTTCGTCAAATAGTCTGAAGTGGGTTTTCCTGGACGGATACCAGGAATAAAACCGCCCTGCTTCTTAATATTGTCCGCAACCTCCAACGGGTTGAAGGTGATAGATGTATAAAAATAAGCAAAGAAAATACATAACACAATATAAACCACTAAGCCCCAGGTATATTTTATCTGAGCCGGATTACACCAGTTATTTGAGCTTAAACCTCTTAAAATCTCGCTTCCAATGCCTGTTCCATCAGCTTTTCCTGCAAACTGTGCAATAATACCGGGAAAAGACATGATCGAAGAAGCGAAAATAATGGGAATAACGCCTGCTGTATTGACCTTTAACGGAATATGTGTTGACTGTCCGCCCATGAGCTTCCTTCCAACCATTTTCTTGGAATACTGTACCGGGATTCTTCTCTCAGCACCATTCAGGATCAATACAAATACAACCACTACAAGAATGATGGCAGCGATGATCAATGCTGCTAACAATCCTTTTGCAATTGTTTTATTCTTTACAAAGTTTTCATACAGCAATCCAAGATCACTTGGAATTCTGGAAACAATGTTTACACAGAGAACGATGGAAATACCATTTCCAATTCCCTTCTCTGTAATTCGCTCTCCAATCCACATCAGCATTGCAGAGCCTGCGGTTAAGCAGAATACAACTACAAGGCCTTTTCCAAAGTTCATATCAGGAATTACCCTGCTGCGGCTGAATCCGATGGTCATTGCAGTAGATTCAAACAATGCAAGGCCAACAGTCACATAACGGGTAATTGCTGTAAGCTTCTTTCTTCCTTCTTCTCCATCTCTCTGCATTTCCTCCAAAGCCGGGATGGCGATGGTAAGAAGCTGAATGATAATGGAGGAGGTGATGTATGGAGTAATATTCAGCGCGAAAATAGACATCTGTTCAAAGGATCCACCGGTAAACGCATCAAAAAAATTGAATGCGTCACCGGTATTACTCTGAAACCACTCTTTAAAAACGCTACTGTCCACTCCCGGGATGGGAAGCTGGGAACCGATCCTGACAACCAGGATCATCCAAAGTACATAGAGAAGCTTGCGCCTCATCTCTTTTACTCTAAAAACATTTTTAAGAGTCTCAAACATTAAATCACCTCTACTGTACCACCAGCAGCTTCAATTTTAGCTTTAGCGGTTTCGCTGACAGCGTTTACTTTTACATTCAGTTTCTTGGTCAGCTCACCGTTTCCAAGAATTTTAACGCCGTCACCAGCTTTGGAAATTGCGCGGCTCTCCAGCAAGCTCTCAACAGTAACGTCTGCACCGTCTTCAAAACGATTCAGAACATCTACATTGATTGCAATAATTTCTTTTGAGTTTCTATTTGTGAAACCTCTCTTCGGCAGACGTCTGTATAAAGGCATCTGTCCACCTTCGAATCCCGGTTTCTTGTGTCCGGAACGAGCTAACTGTCCTTTGTGTCCTTTACCGGCTGTTTTGCCGTTTCCTGAACCATGTCCGCGGCCTCTTCTGAAATTATCGCTGTGCTTAGAACCTTCTGCTGGTCTTAAGTTTGATAAATCCATGTTTGGCACCTCCTTTAATTATTCTCAATTGTCTTCGTAGTTTTGCAGAAGAAAGCGTTTTTTACGCTTCTTCTACTTTTACCAGGTGCTGTACCTGCTGAATCATACCTCTGGTTGCTGCATTATCCGGCATTTCAACTGTTTTGTGCATTTTGGTAAGCCCCATAGCAACAACAGTCTTTTTGTGTTTCGGAACTGCGCCAATCGGAGATTTAACCAATGTTACTTTCAATGTATTTGCCATCTTATTCTCCTCCTTACGCCAGAATCTCATCAACAGATTTTCCGCGAAGCTTTGCAACTTCTTCCGGAGTTTTTAACTGTCTTAAACCTTCGATGGTTGCCAGAACTACATTCTGTTTATTTCTGGATCCCATACATTTGGTACGGATATTTTTGATACCTGCAAGTTCGATGACTGCACGAGCCGGACCGCCGGCGATAACACCGGTACCTTCCGGAGCTCTCTTCAGAAGCATCTCAGCGCTTCCGAATTTTCCAACAAAATCATGAGTAATGGAACCATTCTCATCTCTTGCTACAGTAACTAATTTTTTCATTGCATCCTCTTTTCCTTTGCGGATCGCTTCAGGAATTTCGGCTGCTTTTCCTAAACCTGCACCAACGTGTCCGTTGCCGTCACCTACTACAACTAAAGCTGTGAAACGGAAGTTACGACCACCTTTAACAACCTTGGTAACACGCTTGATTGATACTACTTTATCTTCTAACTCTAACTGACTAGCATCAATAAGATTACGTTTCATGTGTTCTGCTCCTCCCTTTTAGAATTTCAGTCCAGCTTCTCTTGCTGCATCTGCAAGTGCTTTCACTTTTCCGTGGTAGATGTAACCGCCTCTATCGAATACAACCTCTTCGATACCTGCTTCAAGAGCTTTTTTGCCGATTACTGTTCCAAGATATGCTGCTGCTGCAACATCATCGGTATTTGTAAGTTCAGCCTTTACGTCCTTTTGAAGAGTAGAAGCTGATACTAAGGTTCTGCCTTCGCTGTCATCAATGATCTGTGCATACATATGCTTATTGGAACGGAATACAGCCAAACGAGGAGTTGCAGCAGTTCCGTTTAAATGATGACGTAATCTTCTATGCTTATTCTGACGAATTTCCGCCCTGGATGCTTTCTTAATCATTTTCTCACTCTCCTTATTTATTTCTTACCAGTCTTACCAACTTTACGTCTGATCACTTCATCAGAGTACTTAATACCTTTGCCCTTATATGGTTCAGGTCTTCTCTTATCTCTGATTTCAGCCGCATACTGGCCAACTTTTTCTTTGCTGATACCGGAAATGACAATCTTGTTTCCGTCTACTTTGGATTCCAGACCTTCCGGATCTTCCATTTCTACCGGGTGAGAATATCCAAGGGAAAGAACGAGCTTCTTGCCCTGCTTTGCAGCTTTATAACCTACACCGTTAACCTCGAGGGTCTTTGTGTAACCTTCGCTTACGCCAACAACCATATTGTGGATGAGACTTCTGGTTAATCCGTGTAAAGATTTCATTTTCTTTAAGTCGTTAGGTCTTGCTACTACTACATGACCATCTTCAACTTTGATATCCATTTCTGTAGGAAGCACTCTTTCAAGTGTTCCTTTTGGTCCTTTTACGGTTACCACGTTTCCTTCAGCGATTTTTACTTCTACGCCTGCAGGAATTACTACTGGCAGTCTACCGATACGAGACATATGTTTGTCCTCCTTACTTAAATTGTCGGAGAGGGAAGTTCCTCTCTGTTTTCAGTGATTCATCTATAAAAACCCTGGTGGGATTTTACCATACAAAAGCTAATACTTCGCCGCCGACCTGAAGCTTACGAGCTTCTTTGTCAGTGATCACACCTTTATTGGTGGAAAGGATTGCGATTCCAAGTCCGCCAAGTACCTTCGGCAGTTCGTCCTTGCCTGCGTATACACGAAGACCAGGTTTGGAGATTCTCTTAAGACCGGTAATGATCTTGTCGTTCTTTGTCTCACCATATTTCAGGGTGATATGGATGGTTTTGACAACACCATCTTCAATCAGATCATATTTTGCAATATAGCCTTCATCAACCAGGATGTCAGCAATTGCAAGTTTCATTTTTGATGCAGGAACATCTACTGTATCATGTTTTGCAGTATTTGCATTACGGATTCTTGTAAGCATATCTGCGATCGGATCGCTCATTGTCATGTTAGTTTCCTCCTATTCGACCGATGTTTTCTGGTCACAAAGGTATTCCCCCGGGGAATTCCCTCATTCATCAGACTTTACATGTCATTTTTCTTTTTTATTATTTTTATTACCAGGATGCTTTTTTCACACCCGGGATCTGTCCTTTGTAAGCTAATTCACGGAAGCAGATTCTGCAGATTCCGTATTTTCTTAAATAAGCATGTGGACGACCACAAATTCTGCAGCGATTGTATTCTCTTGTGGAAAATTTCTGTTTACGCTGCTGTTTAATTTTCATTGCTGTTTTAGCCATGAAATGTTCCTCCTTACTTTGCAAACGGCATATTGAACTGTGTCAATAATTCACGAGCTTCTTCGTCAGTCTTAGCTGTGGTAACGAAGATAACGTCCATACCTCTTACCTTATCAACTTTATCATATTCAACTTCCGGGAAGATCAACTGCTCTTTGATTCCAAGAGCATAGTTTCCTCTGCCGTCGAAAGCATTGGGGTTTACACCACGGAAGTCACGAACACGAGGAAGAGCCAGGTTGATCAGACGATCAGCAAATTCATACATCTTCTCGCCTCTTAAGGTAACTTTACATCCGATCGGCATTCCCTCTCTGATTTTGAAGTTAGCGACAGATTTCTTTGCCTTTGTAGCAATTGCTTTCTGTCCTGTGATCAGCTCCATGTCTGCGATAGCGGAATCCAGAAGCTTAGCGTTTTCTTTGGCTTCACCAACACCCATATTTACAACGATTTTTTCGAGTTTTGGCACTTCCATAACGTTCTTATATCCAAATTTTTTGGTCATGGCATCCATGATCTCATTTTTGTAAAGATCTTTTAATCTACTCACTTTCAAATGCCTCCTCTCTTCATTAATCGATTACAGCGCCAGTTGCCTTTGCAACGCGGACTTTCTTATCTCCATCCATTTTGAAACCAACTCTTGTAGCTTTTCCGTCTACAACTAACATTACGTTAGAAATATGCAGAGGAGACTCTTTTGTGATGATTCCTCCAGCCTGGTTGGCTGCTGATGGTTTGCTGTGTTTGGTAACCATGTTTACGTTTTCAACGATTACAGTATTGTCTTTTACGGCAAGAACCTTGCCTTCTTTGCCTTTATCTTTCCCAGCGATTACTTTTACAGTGTCGCCTTTTTTAATCTTCATAGCTGACATTAGGCACCCTCCTATAATACTTCCGGAGCTAAGGAAACGATCTTCATAAACTTCTTGTCACGAAGTTCTCTGGCAACTGGTCCAAAGATACGGGTTCCTCTCGGAGTTAAGTCGTCTTTAATGATTACTGCAGCGTTTTCATCGAAACGGATATAAGATCCGTCTTTACGACGTGCGCCTTTTCTTGTACGAACAACAACAGCCTTTACAACATCGCCTTTTTTAACAACGCCGCCTGGTGTTGCATCTTTGACAGTAGCAATGATCGTATCGCCGATGTTTGCATATCTTCTTGTAGAGCCGCCCATAACACGAATACAAAGGATTTCTTTTGCACCAGTGTTGTCGGCAACTTTCAGTCTGGTTTCCTGCTGAATCATACTGGTTTCCTCCTTATTTAACTTTCTCTACAATCTCAACCAGTCTCCATCTCTTATCCTTGGATAACGGTCTGGTTTCCATAACTTTTACGGTATCACCGATATTACACTCATTGTTTTCGTCATGAGCTTTTAATTTATATGTTCTCTTCACGATTTTTTTGTAAAGAGGATGTTTTACATGGTCTTCAATTGCAACAACGATGGTTTTGTCCATCTTATTGCTTGTAACCTTGCCCACACGGGTTTTTCTCAGATTTCTTTCCACGATTCTGTCCTCCTATATTCACTATTTCGCAGCATTTGCCTGCTCAGTGATTACTGTCTGGATTCTGGCAATATTCTTACGAACCTCTTTGATTCGGCTGGTATTGTCTAATTGATTGGTTGCATTCTGAAATCTCAGGTTAAAAAGTTCTTTCTTAGCAGCTACTAATTCATCATTCAATTCTGCAGCTGATTTTGCCTTTAAATCTTCTACGAATTTATTAATTTTCACTGTTATCACCGCCTTCTAAGTCTGCACGAGAAACGATTTTACATTTACATGGTAACTTGTGCA
>JAETNR010000158.1 GCA_021772055.1 Blautia sp.
GGAAATTGCAAGAAGTACACATTCTGCGTAAACATTTGTATTTCCCCGGCTGAGAAACCTTCGGAATCCTCTGTCCCATTTCAAATCAGCAAAACTGCCTTCTGCCTGAATACTTCTGTTGATTCGCAGCAATATACCCTGATCGCTGGTAATGCGCTGCAGGCATTCTTCCCGCTGCCTTTCAAACTTTCTTGAAACTTCCAACGATTTAAAACGCTCATCTTCAGGAATTTTGAAATGATTTCCTCTGATGCAGCTGCTTTTTACAGGACAGTCCGTACAGTCAGCACACCTGTATATGGTTTTGGTTGAAATATATCCACTTGCTGTTCTTCGCTGTTTTGTGCCCACCGCAGATAATCTGTTTCCCTGACTGCAGTAATAGCAGTCTTTTTCTGCATCATAATCCATATTCTCGCGCCTGCTGATATCCTTTTGATATTTTCTGGTTTTGGAGATTTCATAGTTTGCCGGCTTGATAAATCCCACCTGGTCGTTGTCTTCTATGTAGGTGTAGTTTTCTTCTCCCTCGTAACCAGAGTCCAGAACAATATTGTGGTATTTGAAGGACAGACTTTTCTTCATATCTTCAAGAAAAGGAATCACTGTCAGTGTATCAGTCGGGTTAGGAAATATCTGAAGCCATACCACATACTCTGCGTCTACGCCATGCTGCAGATTGTAACCTGGTTTTAGCTGCCCGTTTTTCATGTGATCCTCTTTCATTCGCATGAATGTCGCATCCGAATCCGTCTTGGAATAGCTGTTGCGTGTTCCGCAGACATGAATTTTATGATTGTATTCCTTAAATTTTTCCAGATAACCTTCCAGCTGTTCGATGTGTTTCTGAAGCTGTGATTTTCGCTTTCCGATTCCATGCACAAACTCAATTTGCTCCTGTGCTTTCATGGCATACAGCTGTTTCCTCAGTTTTTTAAGCGTTTTGATTTTTACTTTGCCGCCCCAGACCGGTTTTAAGGCATAGGTTTCTACGCATTCGCAAACCAGCTGCGCTGCTTTTTCACCGAGCTTTTTTTGGTTTTTTGTAACGGCGTTCTTCCATACAAAGGTATATCTGTTGGCATTCGCTTCGATCTTCGTACCGTCGATAAAGATGTTTTTTCCTGAAATTTCGCCAAGTTCGTAAAGTATTTCACTGCATTGCGTAAGCAGCTGCTTTGCACAGGGAGCGAAGTGCAGTGACCGAAATCTGGCAATAGTTGCATGATCAGGCACGGGCTTTCCTTCAAGAAGATACATAAAGTTAATATCCCTGTGGCAGGCAGATTCAACTTCTCTGGAAGAGAATCTTCCATCAAGATAGGCATAGAGAATGATTTTCAGCATCTGGCGCGGGGTCACCTGATTTTCTTTCAAAACACTGTAAGTTTCATAAAGACAAGTCAGATCCATCTCCTCTACAAACTGACTCAGTAACCTTACGCTGTCATTTTCCGGAATGATAATATTTAAATCCATCGGAATTTGAAGTTGAAAACATTTCTCATTTGTTGTATAGTTTTTATTAGTGGTAGTAAGGTTTTTCACACAAATATTATACCACAAAAACCCTTACAAGTGTTGAATTTGCAAGGGTTTTTTCGTTTCTATGTTAAAAGAAAGAAGCTGCCGCTCCAGTCGATTTTTGGTCAAACTGTGCGACAGCTCCTT
>JAETNR010000068.1 GCA_021772055.1 Blautia sp.
TTCCACTTCCTTCTCGATCTGCATCAGCTTGGCGGCGAGGTTCTTCGCCACGATGCTGATCGCCTGCAGGATGCCGATAAGCTCCTGTGACCTTTCCATAAGTTCCATTCCTCCTTCCCTGCCGTTTTGGAAAGCTCCGAAATATACCCTCCTACCTTTCGTAATGACACTTTTTGAAAATCTGGCAATGAAAAATGGAACTTTTTTGAAAACCGTTCGACAAACGTATCTTTTCCTGTCGAATATGGGGAGAATCACACATCAAATCCATGCTCCCGAAAAAAATGGCGCAGTTTTTCTAACACCTTATCCTTGCGGAAAGCCAGTGTCCTCCTGCTCCCTCCAATCTGCTGTGAAAGTTCAGTGACCGGAATCTGCTCCCCGAACACTTTTATGGCAAGTTCCCTCTCTTCTGGCAGGAGGGAGTCTATCGCATCCGCAAGCACACCGAGCAGCAGCTTTTTCTCCACCAGTTCGTCCACTCCCGGCACTTCCATGTCCGGGATACCCACTTCCTCCGAGGCGTTATCCCGCCATGCCTCATATGATTCTTCTGTATAACCGTTCTGCTCCATTACCTCCCGGTTCCTCTGCTCATGCTTTTTCTGCTGCCACCACGGGCGGTAATATCTCTGGTATTCCTCTTCCGTAACATTCATTGTGAATTCTTCGTTTCCTGACTTGACTGTGATTTTCCTAAAAGACATAAAGCGTTCCTTCCTTTACGCCTTCGTAAAGTTAGGAACGCTTTAAATTTAGATGTGGGACTGGCTTTGAAAAAATGGCAGAAAATGGCCAGGGAAAGCTATCTAAAAACTACACACATTAAAACCCACTAGCTTTACTCCGGCCATTCGTGACTCGACGCAATGCGGTCCCACTCGCTCGGTACTTTTTATTCAGTTTTGCGTACAGTGGAAATTTCCATATTTTTCCACTGATAGCATCAGTATGCCCACTAAAGGAACGCTTTAATCCGTAAAAGCAAAAACAGCAGGAATCCTCCCGCCGTTCTTTCATCTATGTATATTTACCTTTTCCCCTCGGTTTCCAGTATACCCGTACCACCTCGCCGCAGTGCGGGCATTTCAGCTCTATCACAATCACCCCGAAACGGTTCTCCCAAATGTCGCAGACACGTTTCTTACATAAACTGTTCGAGCATCTCATCCTCCGGATACCTACCACCTCCTCTCCTAAAAATGCGGAGGCGCATATTGGTATCTCCCAATAAACGCCTCTCCCTTCATGCCGTACTGCTTCTATTTCTCATTCGTAATAATCTAACTGGTGGAAGTTATTAGGGAAAATATAAAACTCCGTTCCCGATTTCCCATCTATCTGTTTCCACACAATGACCTTATAGATCAGGGAGGTATAGGTCTGCGTCCCGCCATCTTCATAAACCTTTCTGACCGGAATCAGTAACAGAACCACTGCTATCACTACAAAAACAATAATAAGTTTTTTTCACATTTGCCTCCTCACGCCCTCGCGTCAAAACCGCCCTGTACCTCCACCGCCCCGGCGTTTATCTCCTGCCTTGCCACATGGTACGCATCATAGAAGGCAGCCTTCAAAGCCCCGTGTACCTGAGTCTCCGCTTTCGACTCCTTCTCATGCCAGCCCACGCCCGCCGTGTAGGTCAGTATCTCGTCTCCGTTCCCGTCATACACATGGACGGCGGAGCCCATTCCCTCGGACTGGAACCTTGCCTCATACGGCTCCCCGAACAAGAGGCGCAAGCGCCTCTCATCCGCCTCCCGTATCGTTTTCATGTCAACCTTCCCCATCAGCGCCGCCCTGTCCGGTGCGACTTGCTGGACAAGAACCGGAGATATATATTTACATTTAAAAAGGCTCTCCCTGCTGATTGAGCGCTTGGTAGTTGCTGTCCATATAATTCTTTTTCCCGAAAGGAACATAATTTTCATCCAGCAGAATCATATTCCCGTTTCCGAGATCCGGGAATTTCTGTGCGATTTCTTTCAGAACCTCCCACTCGTCTTTGGAGTTTTCACGGTTATCTTCCTCCACCTGTCTTAATGCCTCTCCAATCTCCTGCTGATCCATTGTACCCCAGTAAAGAGGGTAGGACTGAAAGGACGAATGGTACTTGCCCCCTTCGTAGCAGAAAAAGCAGGAACAGGGGATTTTTTCAAAAAATCTACTTTTGTTTACATGAAAGAATTGCAATATCTTTTGGGTACTAAACTCATTTATTTAATCATCCTCTAGATCCGCCCTCCAGTTTCACCATCGAAAAAATGAATAAACTGCTTATCCAACGCCAAATAACACATATCACCAGCCTTTAACGAACAAACCGCATCCGTTACAATCCCCAGATTACCTAAATTTTCTGTATCTGCAAAAACAACCGTTTCCCGTCCAGTCCACTCTACCGATACTACCCGTGCCCTGATATGATCGGGATTCTCGGTGATATGGATATGCTCCGGCCTTATACCGCAAAATTTCTCTCCCTCTTTCCAGATATTCATAGGCGGCGATCCGATAAATCCGGCCACAAAAAGATTGGCAGGTTTCTGATAAAGCATCTGCGGCGTATCCATCTGCTGAACCACGCCATCCTTAAAAATAGCAATGCGATCCCCCATGGTCATAGCTTCCGTCTGGTCGTGGGTCACATAGATGGTCGTTGTGCCCAGTTTTCTCTGTAAAGCTGTAATCTCCCGGCGCATCTGCACTCTCAGTTTTGCATCAAGATTGGATAGAGGCTCATCCATCAAAAATAGTTTCGGGGCGCGGACCATCGCCCTTGCAAGCGCTACTCTCTGTCTCTGACCTCCGGAAAGCGCTATGGGCCTGCGCCAGAGATATTCCGACAAATCCAGGCTGTCTGCAATCTCTGTAACCCGGCGCCGGATATCCTCTTTCTTCCAATGGCGCATCTTCAGGGGAAATGCAATATTATCAAATACTTTCATGGTAGGATATAACGCATAATTTTGGAACACCATAGCGATATCGCGGTTTTTTGGCGGAACCAAATTCATCAGCATCTCTCCCATATGGATCGTTCCGCTGTCCACACGCTCCAGACCGGCGATCATGCGCAAGGTCGTGGATTTTCCGCAGCCGGACGGCCCTACAAATACTATAAATTCTCCGGAGCGGACGTCCATACTGACCCCTTTTACGGCATGCACGTCCCCTGAATACCATTTATTTACCTGTTCTAATGTCAATGATGTATTTTCCATAAATCACCTCATATTTGTGCAGCTTTGCTGCGACTCAAATCCATGCGGAGACTGCCCGTATTTTGGGCATTCTCCTGTGTGATACTTGGTACTTCTTAACGAAGCAGCCTCTGCTGCTGAGTTTTAGAAGTACTTCTCACACTACGCCCTTAATCTTTCATTCCAGAAGCCGCAATCCCCGCTTCCAGATATTTCTGGCCAAACAAAAAAATTAGCAGCGCCGGCATCAGCATGATCACGGAAGCTACAAGGGAAGCTCCTGCATTTTCCGCGGTTACCGTGGGAAGATAAAGCGACAACGGCCATATGGTCTGATCTTTCAGAAATGTCATAGGCTGCTCTAATGCATTCCAGTATTCCAAAAATCCCAAAACCACCGCTGAAAGAATGCCCGGCACACCAAGGGGAAGCCCCAGGTGGATAAAGATCTGCCAGGCCCCGGCGCCATCTAAGGAGGCAGCCTCCGTCAGCGCCGATGGTATGGCCGCAAAAAAACGGATCATAAGGAAAACGGGAAAAGTAGAAACAGCGCCGGGCAGGATGATCGCCCAGACGGTATTCATCAGTCCCAGACGATCCAGCACAAAATAACTGGAAACCATGGTCACCTGAAAGGGCATCAGCATCAATATGATATACAGCGCATACAATACCCCTTTCCCCCGGAACCGGAATCTGGCAAAAGCCCAGGCTGCCGGTGCGCCGATCACAATCTGTCCGGCCACAATGGGAAAGACCTGTTTGCAGGAGTTCCAGAACATTGTGAAAAACTCAGGCGCGTCCAGCAGTAATTCCACATAAGGTTTTAAGGTCGGATACTGGGGCAGAATGGGCCAATGGGCATACCCGGCTTCCTCAGACAGAACCGGTGCCAAATTATGCACCATTTCCCTGCTCCCCATAAAGGAAGCCGACAGTAACATCCACAGGGGCACCCATACAAAAAGCACCGCCGCAGACAAAAGCATTGCAATCATCCATTTTTTCATTTTCCTTCACCCCTTCCCCATATCATCTGCAGGAAACCAATCAGCGCCATTACCACTAGCGCCATCAGCACAGCACCGGCGCACATTTTATCAATATCCAGCCGTGTAAACCAGTTATTGAACAAATGCTGGAGCATATAGATGCTCTCATGGGGATAACTGCCCGAAATGAGATACGCTTCCCGGAATACCTTAAAGGAGTTCAGCAGCGACAGCACAGCGGCTGTGAATAAGGTAGGCATCAGATTAGGAAGCGTAATGCGAAAGAGACACCGCAGGGCCCCGGCTCCATCCAAAGACGCCGACTCATACAGCGACGGTGAGATGGCTGTAATCCCCGACAGCCACAGCACCATGTCATAGCCTGCATTTTTCCAGATATACGTTACCATCAGTACCGTCATGGCCGATTCGCTGTTCAGCCAATGAACCGTTTCCATGCCCACACTGCCGAGCAGATGGTTCAGCAGACCGTTTTCATGGAAGATCACCTTCCAAAGCAATACCACCGAAGCTACCGGAATTGACATTGGGATAAGAAAAGAAGTTTTAAATATCCCCCTCTTCTCCTTCAGTGCGTCCACAAGCAAAGCCAGCAACAGGGAAAACAGCAGCAATACAGGAATACAGATCAAGGTAAATTTTGCCGTATTCCCGGCTGCCCGCTGGAACGCTTCGTTTTGAAAAACATCCGTATAATTTCTGAACCCTACAAACTGCCCGCCCATAGCCGAAAAGAAAGAGCGCCGGAGTACATCACAAAAGGGAACCAATACCAGTACGCTGACCATCAACAGGCTTGGCAGTAAAAATATCCATGGAGTGATGCCATCCAGTTCCGGGGCAGTCTGCCGATTAACTTTTCGTTTTTTCTTCAATAAATACAATTTCATTCCCTCCCTCTAAATAGTTTCCGGCTTCCAGCACCTTGTCATGAAGATTCAGCAACCATCTTATGGTCATCCATACCGTTGGAAGTATCCATAATGTAATAGACGGGTTCCCCGCCAGGGAATCCTTATTCTTCCATATGAGACAAAGCAGGCCTCCCCACCAGATCAGGCTGATCCGGAGGATGTTTTTTGGCGCAGGCACGGGCAGCCTCCTGACAACAAGCCACAAAAACAAAACTGTCAAAACGGACAGTATGCCGCCAAGAAGAAAGGTTATCCAAAATGTCCTTTCCCATGCCGCAGGGGGCATACGGAAGATTGCCAGAATACCATCCCTGACCTGTGCACAAAGGCTGCTCCAAAAGGAACCATCCGACCATCTGGTGGGCAGAAACCGGGCCGGTACACTCCACGGGAATCCAACCGTCCAGGAAATCGCCGTCATTCCTGCAAACATCAGCGGAACAGACATAAGGAATAAAAGCCATGTATAACGAAGTTTCCACAAACGGCGTGCAATGCACATAAGAACCCATGCCCAGAGCAAAAATGCGGGGAGGGCTGCCAGTATTTCGGACAGCCAGACATACAGACCAAGGTCTGTCATGCCTCCCACTGGTAACTGATATTTTTGTAGTATCTGTTCCGCTGCGTAAGTGCCACCCTGTTCTTCTGAGAGATTTAACCACAATCCCTGAAACATCCTCTCTTCCGTTTCTTCTGCCGGAAAGAACGCCAGTCCCTCCTTTCCTTCCACAACGCCGCATACATACCATGTTTTCTCATTCCATTGAATCATCTGCCCCAACACATCAGAAGAACCCCAAAGAGCATGGGCAGTTCCCTCGTCGATCACACAGCCCTTTTCATCTCCCGGCCAGTATCCATATCTGAACCGGCAAAGCTGCAGACGGGAAATGTCTCCATAATACTCGAAGACTTCTCCGTTTACCGGATTCGGGTAAAAGTCCCCATACAATATCTGTTCATAATGGGACATCCACAATACAAAGGAAGGGGGCACCTGATTCATCTGCGCCGGAGAGACGCCCATGCCGCTTTCCCACCGCACGGAAACGCTGTTATCAAACCATTCCATTTTCTTCTGACAGGCTGCAGAGCCATACCACATAAGGAGAAGACACAGTCCCAACATACAAAGCCTGAAATATTTAATTTTCCACACGCACCCTGTCTCCTTTCCCAATCGGCTTTGAGGTCTGTATCACGATCTGGTCATCCGGGAAAAATACGCCTTCCACGGCTGCACTTTCCATGTTCTGCTCCTTTATCACAACATCCACCTCTTCCACCGTCTGCTCTGTTCCCAGTACGGATTGTTTTTCACGGACAACCAGGACCACTGTCTTTCCGTGGGCAGCTCTCAGTGCAGAAACAGGCACAACAGCCTGATATCTGCCGCTGTTTTTTTCCAATTCCAATGTCCCGGCAATTCCGCTGGAAAAAGTGCCTTCTTCCAGCCAGGCGATGAGCCGGACCTGGCCATCTGCATTGGGAACACCAATAGAAGTAATCGGTAACTGGACAGACTGGGTAATTCCTCCTATGGTATAAAAAAGCTGGCCCATGTCCCCCGCAGACAATTTCTCCGCTGTTTTTTGTTCTACACTGGCAGTAAACTGAAATCTCTGGTCTGCCCGTGACAGGGTGAGTACCGCCCCATTGTCCTGTGTGACGAAAGCTTCCGTCACTGACTTTACCGTTCCGTCTACCGGAGCGGTAACCACCCCATCCTGCATGCTGATCAGCCTTATCTCCTCTAATGTATTCTGTTTTTGACGCAACTCGTTTTCATACTGCAGCCGCTCCACTTCATTTTGCCTGCGCATGGCGGCATCTGACTGTTTCGCTCTTTCCAACTGTTCTTTTACGGACTCTAATTCTATAGCCGCAGTTTCTATCGCCCGCTGAGCCCTCATGATCTGCTCCTCTCTGGACAGGCCGGCGTTCTCCCAATCACGCACAGCCGCATTCAGTTCGCTCCGTGCGGCATCCGCACTGGCCAGTGCAGACGAAACCAGGGATTCATTGCTGAAATCTGTCTGTTTCTTCGTATCACTCAATTTATTCTCCGCTTCCCGGACATCATCCTGTGCTTCCGAAACCAGCTGATCCTGCCGTGCCTGTATCCGCTCCAGGTTCTCCCGAGCCCACGCAAGCGTGTCTTCTGCATCCGACAGACTGCGTGCCGCCTGATCGGCCTGAACCTGAGCCATCTCCTTCTGAGAGCGCGCTGTATCTACCCGCTCCTGGGCTGCTGCGCGTTCTTCATCAGTCGCGTTCTCCCCAAGGGATTCAAGAGCCTCTTCTGCCTCCTGAAACGCCTGCCCCGCCTGAGCAAGTTCCCCGGCTGTACGCTCACAGGTGCTTTTTGCTGATGAATATACGCTTTCGGCCTCTGACAATGATTTCTGGGCGGCCGAAACAGCTTCCCCACGGCTATATTCCGCATCACCCAACGCTTTTTCAGCTGCATCCAGGCCGTTTTCGGCTGTTTCAATCCCTTCCTCTTTTGCCTGTACCTTTGCCTTCTCCAGATCGTTCAATTCCTGATGATATCTGTTCTGAGTCTCTTTCAGGTCCTGTTCTACCTGAACGCTGGCCGCTTCCAGTGCTGCCACTAATTGCACATAGTCCGCCTGGGCATATCGCAGATTGTTCTCTGCCAACTGGAGCATTTTCGTATCTGCACTGGGTATTTCATAGGACAAATTATTGATCTTTAAATTCAGGATATTGATTTCATTTTCAAGCTGCTCTGTCACTGTCTGAATAGAATCCAAATCCAGCTTTAAAATTTCATCGCCTGCATTTACGCAATCCCCCGCCTGGACCATCCTGTTGGAAATACGCAGATTTCCGGGAAGGACAATATCCAAAGTATCCCTTGCCTCCAGTGTGCCCGGTATCGTATAACTCTGGACTAACACTCCCGGTTTTACTGTATCCGTCCTTACCTTGGCGATGGTCAGGTCAGTGGCTATTCTGGACAGTATGGTAAATATCAGCATCATCACAAAAAATCCGGACAATAAGCGTACTGCTGTCCTTTGCTGGGCACTGGAAAAGATTGATTTTGGCTTTTTCCCGGATAAAAGCATTTCTTTTTCTAATGTCAGCCTTTGTGCGGCAGTTACCGCAGCTTTTCTTTTAACCCCCATAAGGGCTTCTTTCCAATGGTAACGAAAGGGTATCATTTCTATTTGCTTTTTCTTTCTCTTTTTAAACATCTGATTCAATCCCCACCTGTTTATCCGTTTATGCTACTCTTTAGGACAGCTGATGTTGTACTTATGCAAGGGGCGCATACTTTTAACCGAAGATACACCCCTCGCATTTTATGTATTACTCTTTCAAATACAATTCTATCTTTTCCATCACAGCGGCAGCTGCCGATTCTGCTGTGAGCGTTCCGTCCAGCAGGCCCTTCATCTGGCTTTGAACAGCCTCCCGAACTACCTGATCCACAAAGATCGGTGTATTCAGCTGACCGCACATCTCACGGAATTTTGTACTGTTTTCTTTGTTTTTTATAGCATCTTCTACCAACTTATCAAGAGACCGGCTATTAACCGGGAAACCGTCATACAGATAGACATCCTGCACGGTCTGGGATAAAAGCAGATTCACAAACTGTAATGCCAGCTCCTGCTGCTCACTGGCGGATGTAATCCCTACAGCCTGCCTTGGCGTGTAGAAAGACTCTCCGAAAACAGGCATCAGGCCATGCTCCGCAGACATTCCGCTTCCACTTAAACCGAAAAGAATTACATTTGTTGCATTGTATCCCTTAATCTCCTGGACATAAAACAAATCTTCCTCTGATTCCATAAAGCCCATCAGTTCAAACAGCACAATCCTTCCGTCCACTACGCCAATATCGGTCTCCATAAAATTTGATTCCTGCGCTTTCTGAATACGAAGCATGTCAGTAAAATATTTCGTAAGCGCTGCTTCATCAATCTTACCTGATTCCACAAAATCACTGGAGCAGTCTTCATAATAATCCATCATCATCCCTTCTTCTCCATACAGATTATTGGAAGGTGTCAGGAAAGGCGCTCCTCCGTTCCCGCTGTTTTCTGTGAAATCCGCCAGCTCCTCCAGAGATCTGACAGAATCCAGGGCACTCTGCTCTCCTGCCATTGCCGGAATGGTAAAACGGCTTGGTATCCCATAGCAGTGACCTTCATATTCATATGCTTTGGCAATATTCTCCAAAATCCCACCTTCTGCCATTGTATTGATCCCATCTGTCAAATCCGTCAACACGCCTTTTTCCATATAGCTGTTCACAGGCAATCCATCCAGCAGCAGAATGTCAGGGCCGTCTCCATTTAAAAGTTCCGTATTCAAAGTCCGGATAATGTCCTCCGTATTGGCAGAAGCCGCACCTTCCGATGCAATCCTGAAATCAATCTGCACATTGGGATTCTGCTGCTGAAATGCGCCAATGGCCTGCCTTATAGTGCTGTTATCTTTCAGCCCGAAAATCGTTAAAGTAGTATCCGGAACGGCAGGTATATCAGGATCATAAACATAATGCATGAGCTTCACGCCGTCCGTAGCACTAAGCACTGCAAAAAATCCATCCGTACCATCGCTGACCACGCCTCCAAGCATGGCCGAGGGCAGAGAAAGAGAAGTCAGATCACCTTCCACCACTCTATTCCAGTCACTGCTTCCTGCAATCTGCCGGTAAATGCCTGTCATATCCGCCACATATACGCCAGAATCGTCCATCCCTTGGCAGGAGGATAAGGAAAGGGTATCAAAAGTCACTGTCTGCTCCTGCGCCCCTGAATCCAGATTAAAAACCAGCAGTTCATTCTTTCCCATACCGGGAGCTAGCATTTTCCCATTATGTATACTTACGCTCCAGTTATATCCGGTAATGGCATATTCTTTTTGGGGTGAAGCATCCGCGCCGCTGTAACGGGAAGCACCTGCTACTCCAAAAAGAAGCAGGAAATCTCCGCCAGGCAGGCTGCGTACACCGCATAGCTGGCTGCCATCTGCGCTTTCTGTCTGCGCCAGTCCCGACACGTCTACAGCCTCTGCTTTCTGGTCTTTTATCTGATAAACACTTGTTTTATAGTTGTCATCCGCTGCCACAAGATAGGTAGTACCATCTTCGGCCTCCGAAATATCCAGAATATTTCCCAAATCTTTGGCCCAGGTCATGGGAGTCTGCGTAAACTCCCCACTTTCAGCAGACAGGACACAGCGGTTCAGAGACGCGCCGCCATCTGCACTTCCTGCTGTGTAGAACACAAAATCTCCGTTTTCTCCTAAGCACAGGCCCATAGCCTGGTCAGCATTTTCCACAGTTGCCACCTGCTGTTCAACATAACGGCCCATTGTCGCATTTCCGGTTTCTTTACTGTCTCCTTTGCCGCAGCCGGATAACAAACCCAGGGACAAGGTCAAACATAAAGCTATGCCCAGGAACCGTTTTACTGCCACACCTTTTGCCTTTCTGCTGTCCATGCTCCAACTGTTCCAGTTCTTTTTTTCCATATGTAAGGAACCTCCTTTAAAAAATTTGACATCCACATCGTCTTTTAAAACTCTAGCACAAGGGAAAAAATCCATTTTGAATATCCGATAACTCTTTTCCTAAGAAAAAATGGAGACATTGTGTTTTTTCTCCAACAGAACATAATTTAGCTATTTGTTCTGTTTCAAAAAAGGAACAGTCATTCTGCAATTTACTAGACAAAAAACGCTGCATCCCTATACGTGGAGGGATACAGCGATTTTAATGTTTTTAAGCTATAAAACGGCAGGTATATCAGGAGATTTTGGGCATCCGTATTTCAGTGGCATAAAATACACCATCTTTAAAGCTGCCTTTCAAATCAACGGACATTTTTTCCTTCAAATCCTGAAATCCGGCTTCCACATCCTCGAAGTTTTCCCCATCGTCACAGATTCCCCTCATATAAAAATAAGTAGTATCGTCAAACATCACCTGGATCAGCTGGGAATCAGGAATATCCGCATCGGAGCTGGGAGGCGTGCTCGACAGAGATCCATCTTTCAGAATTTCTGCTTTTGTTTCTGCGATATAAAAGGAATCTTCCGAAATTTTCCATACCTCTCCCAGAAAATCGGCGTCAAAAGCGGCTGCCGTCTCCGCATCTAAAACCTGTCTTTTTTCTGTGGCTGTTTCCTGCTGCTTTTCCTCATTTTCGGCATTGTCTGCTGACGGTACAGCGTTTGCATCCCCCAGTGGTGTCTCCTCCACTGGCTTTGGTGCCGCTTCAGGAGCCGATGCCGTTTGAGAGCCACATCCGGTCAAGAGTGCATTCAGCATACAGACAGTACAAAATAATACAGTTGCTTTTTTGAGTTTTTTCTCATGGTAATTCTCTCCTTATAAAAAATAAAAATTGGACAAACGCGTTTTGTCTTTTCCAACTCTATCACATGAAGAAATTGCCATTTTGAATTTCCTGTAATTCTTTTCCTAAGAAAAAATGGAGGCATTGTGTTTTTTTCCAACGCAGTAAAATCTCAATATTTTCTTCATAGAAAAGACGTTTTTTAACACAGGATTTATGGTAAAATAAGAGAAATATACCCTGCTGACAGGGAAAGTTCGCTTAGAGGCTTATCATTTCATGCACAAAAGCATGTACATATTACAAACAGTAGGAAAGGAGTATTTTATGCAAAAAGATAAATTGCTGATCGTTGATGACGAAAAAGAGATTGCTGACCTTATCTCTCTTTATCTTAATAATGAAGGCTTTCAGGTGTTTACCTTCTATAATGCAACAGACGCGCTTCAATGTATTCAGACAGAAGACCTGGATCTGGCAATTCTGGATATCATGCTTCCCGACATAAGCGGCTTCACTTTATGCCAGCAGATCCGGGAGGAACACCGGTATCCGATTATCATGCTCACAGCAAAGGGGGAGGGTATGGATAAGATTACCGGTCTCTCCATGGGCGCGGATGATTACATGACAAAGCCTTTTGAGCCACTGGAACTGGTTGCCAGGGTAAAGGCACAGCTCAGAAGATATAAGCGTTACAATGTTGGTACGGAGAAAAAAGAAGACATTATTGCCCTTTCCGGCCTGGTTCTCGATGTAAAGGCGCATAAATGCACGCTGAATGACCAGCCCCTTTCCCTGACGCCGACAGAATTTTCCATTTTGGAGATTCTGATTCAAAACAAGGGGAATGTGGTCAGTTCCGAAGATCTGTTCCACCAAATCTGGAAAGATGAATATTATACCAAAAGCAACAATACAATCACTGCACACATCCGGCATTTGCGGGAAAAAATGGGGGATTCCTATGAAAATCCGAAATATATTAAAACGGTCTGGGGATACGGCTACAAAATCGAGGACTAAAGATAAGGATACGGATTACTCCGCTTTTCAAATCCGGATCATGTGGCGGTTTTGTACCAGCGCACTGGTTTCTACTGCAATCGTCATCCTGCTGTATCTATTTTTGTGGAAAGAAAGGATGGGCGAATGGATTATCCGCTTGATCGAGTTATGGATGGATATTGACCATGAAGATGCCTTTTATGTATACAGTGACTATTTTCGTGGAATCAAAGAAGTTTTTTTTGCGGCGGCTATCGTTCTGATCTTTTTGCTCCTGCTTGTGTTTCTGTTCCGTTGGCTGACCCGTTATTTCAGAGAAATCAATCAGGGAATTGACTGTCTTCTGTCCGACCGCGAAGAACAGATCCGGCTCTCACAGGAAATGCAGCCCTTTGAGATCAAGCTGAACACGGTCCAGAATATTCTGATACAGCGGGAGCAGGCGGCAAGAGCGGCCGAACAGCGGAAGAATGAGCTGGTCATGTATCTGGCTCATGATATCCGCACTCCGCTGACTTCCATCATTGGTTATCTCAGGCTGCTGGAACAGATCCCGGATCTTCCAGATGAAGAAAAGGAGAAGTATGTCCATATTTCTCTGGAAAAAACATACCGACTTGAAAAGATGATCAACGAATTTTTTGAGATTACCTGCTATAATACGCAGCAGATTACCATTGCCTCCAAAGCGATTGACCTCTATTATCTTCTGGTGCAGGTAATTGATGAACATTTGCCGCTGTTTACAGAACATGGAAATTATATTACCTTCCATGCGGCAGAATCGTTGGAAGTATGCGGCGATCCGGAAAGGCTTGCCCGTGTATTCAATAACCTGCTGAAAAATGCGGTGGCTTACAGCAGCAAAGGAACAGAAATCACAGTGAATGCGGAAGAAACACCGGAGCATATCGTTGTAACGGTCAGCAATCATGGAAAAACCATTCCGGATGATAAACTGGAAACCCTGTTCGAGAAATTTTATCGTCTGGATGAATCCCGCACTTCAAACACCGGCGGCACAGGCGTGGGACTTGCCATAGCAAAAGAGATTGTTCTCCTGCACGGCGGAACCATCTCGGCTGACAGCAAAAATGGATTGACTACTTTTACTGTTAAGCTGCCCATTTCCTCAAAAATACAACTCGCGGAACATTCATAGTCCGATAAGCATATCTTATTGAACATTAGTAGTTCAATAAGCATAAACTCTTCATTTTTTCTTAGGAAAATAACGCTTTAAAATTCAAAATCAGAAGGCCCTTGTCCGGTAAAATAATTACCATACAAGGGTTTTTTGATGCATTCAATTATGTTTTATGAAAGGAGCTACTGATTTCATGAAAGAACAAAAAAATCTTCCCGTCCGCAGACATCGAAAACGCAGAAAGCATCGGCTATGGCTTCGTGCCCTTCCGCACGTTGTTCTTATAGCCGGCTGCCTTGCAATCATTGTTTCCATTACCGGTAGCGTGTTCGGTAAGGAAAGCATCCCCGATGAAATTGTTTCCAATGAGATGATTTCCGGTGAAGCAATACCCGGAAGTCCTGTAGTTGAGACAGATGATTTCCAGGTTGATACAGAACAGACAGAAATACAGACCATGGATACGGAGTGGTATCTCACATTGGTAAATAGTGAACATCCGCTTCCGGAAAATTACATGGATGATCCGGTCTCCCTGGTGGATGTACCTGGGGGTGAGAAGGTAGACGAACGAATCTATGAGCCGCTTATGGAAATGCTGAATGATGCGGAAGATTTAGGACCCATCGTTGTTTCGGGCTATCGGACACCGGAAAAACAGCAGAGCCTGTATGATGATAAAATCAAAGAGTATAAGAAACAGGGGTATTCGGAAAGCGAAGCCATAAATCTGGCACAGCAATGGGTTGCCGAACCCGGCACCAGCGAACACCAGTTAGGGCTTGCTGTGGATATCAACGGAGCTACTTACGACATTTACCTCTGGCTCCAGGAAAACAGCTATAAATACGGCTTTATCTTCCGTTACCCCGGAAATAAGACGCACATTACCAATGTGGCCGAAGAGGTATGGCATTACCGCTATGTGGGAAAAGAAGCTGCGGCAGAGATTCGTGAGCGCGGAATCTGTCTGGAGGAATACCTGGAAAATCCTCAAAGCCAATATGTAAATGAACAGAATTCTCAGGAACTGCCCGTACAGGGTGAAACATCCTATGAACTGCGGAATGCGGAATGGGGAATGGGTTATTATTGACACATCGTCTCCATAAAACAAAAAATCAAATACATTATTTGGCTTGCATTCAATTTAATTAGTATAATTTGTTTAAGAGTAAACAATGTTGTTCGCACCAACAACCTCTGTTTGCTCTTATTTGTTTCTCGTTCTGCTATAAGACATTTTTATTCATGTTTAAACCGAAATATATGTCAATGTACTTGTATCTCCGGCCATAATTGCATTAAAAGCTGTGCCGGAGTCATAGGGGAACTGCCAATCCGAATAACACTCACATTATTCCGCTTAGCATTTTTTGCCCTTGTAACGGAATCACGGCAATACTGAATAATATATTTTGTGTCCTGATATAATGATTTTCCGGCCTCCGCTAAAGTCAGCCCTCTATGCGTTCGTTCAAATAATTTTATCCCCAATGAATCCTCTAAAAGATTGATCTGCATAATAACTGCCGTTGGCGTAATATAGGATTCCTCCGCTGCCTTGTTAAAACTCCCGGCATCCGCCACACGGATAAATGTATCTAACTGTGGATTATACATGAAATATCACCTCTGTCCTTTTTCCGTATTCGTCTCTGATCGGCAGGTTTTTCTGCCTCTCGTGGTATCATCCATGCGTGGCCGAAACGTACAATACCCTCAATCCGGTTCCCTTCACACAGTTTTTGGACACGCCGCTCAGATATTCCCCATTTCTCCGCCGCTTCTTTTACAGAAATATAATCTAACAATTTCGACACCCCCATTGATATATTTCCATTATATACGGAGAAACGAATAAATGCAAACATAGATATATGCCACAAGTCCTAAATTTTTATTAAAAAGACTTTATCACATACTTTTGAAACTTCTCCGGCACTTCAAAGTTTTTTAGATGTTCATAGCCAGCCAGTTCTTTGTTCCCGCTTGAATCAACACGATAAACCAACTCGTCATATCCTAAAGGATTATGCGCCCCTACCTGCGGGGTAACACCGAATTTTACGGAAATAAATCCCGGCTCTTTCTTTTCAGTATCCTCAATCGCTATTTCATAATCGTAAACCGCAATTTCTCCCAAATAATATTCTGAATAGAAATTTGTAACCGCATTGGTGATGTCCTCAATGAATAATGCTATGACCAGTTCGTCCGTGATTTCTTCCTTTGTTGCAGCATCCATATTGAATGTCTCTATGGTCGAATTCCCATTTCTATTAAAAATATTGAACAACAGAAATGCCAGTAAAATTAGCAGACAGGCAGTTATAAACCTATACTTTTTCATAAGGCTCCATGCTTTTTATTACTATATCTACACCACACCTAT
>JAETNR010000159.1 GCA_021772055.1 Blautia sp.
GGATGTCAAGACTTATTCAGGACCTGCTCCTGCTCTCATCCCTTGATGCCGGAAACTGGTCTCTTCACATGGATGAGATCAATATTGATACGTTACTGATAAACCTTTATACAAAATTTGAACAGATTTGCAGGAAAAAAAATATACTGCTGGAGCTTAATATACCAGATGAATGCTGTCCGCCGCTTTATTCTGATGCAGACCGCTTAAACCAGATTATCAGTATTTTTCTTGATAATGCCATTTCATACTCTCCACCTGATTCCGAAATTTCATTAAATGCATCAGCAGGAAAAAATGAATTGATAATTACTATTATTGATCATGGAATTGGAATCAGTGACAAGGATAAACCTTTTATATTTAACCGCTTCTATCAATGTGATAAATCCCGTACCAAAAGAGAACATTTTGGACTCGGACTTAGTATTGCAAATGAATTAGTCAGTAAACTGGATGGGAAAATTCAACTTTTTGATACCACTGGCGGCGGATGCACTTTCAAAATATTTCTTCCCTTAAAATAACGCCAGTGGTATCAAACGATAAATCAAAAGGGAGCCAGTATAGCTCCCTTCTCTTATATTATTCCATTTCCTTAAACATGCCAGCCATTTAATTCCCATATACCCCTTTCAGGGTAAACTGATCTAAGATATGTCCGTCCATTTCCCGGTAAAGCTCGTTCAGCAGGAAGCCCTTCTCCAAGTCCAGCATCTTATCCAAGGCATACACATGAAGTTCGTATATGTGCGGTTTATCCGGCGGCGTCATCCCACCGTAATAACAGGAAAGTTCCGTGGATTGCTCTCCGCCCTGTATGCTCGTCCAGCTATTCCTTCCCTGCACAAAGTCATCCGCCGTCTGGCTCTCATTCCCTTTGACCTCAAACCGGGTAATATTTGCCGCCAGCCAGTGTATCCATGCAAATCCCCCTGTCACCGGGTATGCGTCCTTGTCCTCTAAGACAATGGCAATCGACACTGTTCCCTGCGGCGCATCTTCCACCGTAAAAGGCAAAGAGTAGGTAGGGATGCCGTTTTCGTTGAACTGCGTCCCATGCCCGCCATATTGTGGCTGAATCATTCCGTTTATAATACCGCTGCGTGTAACATTCATCTTTGAATCCTCCAATTTTCGGACAGTAAATTACCCACTTTTTCGTGGGTACTAATCCGGAACTACTCCCTTTTCCTCCAGAATATGCCCCATGCCGTTTGCTTTCAGGTAGTCAATCCCGATATGCTGCATGATCCTTAACGCTTCCAGTATTTTCATTCCCATATCATCTGTTAGAGAATATTCCACCCGGAGCGGGTATCCCTCATAGGATTTCTTTTCCACAAATCCGTAATCCATCAGTTCCTTTAACTGCTCCAGCAGCATCTTCTGTGTAATGCCGTCTATGTCACGTTCCAGCTTCGCCAGAGATGTCGCCCCTAAACGCAGCCGCCATAAGATGATCGGTTTCCATTTCCCTTTAATCATGTCATGCACTAATTCCAAAGGGCAGGTGTATTCCGTTCTCATTTTCATAGGATGATGCCCCTTTCCGCTGTTTCCTATTACTTCGGCAGAAAACCATTCCCGCTAAAGCAAAAGCACCCACTGAATTATACCATAAAAATTTTCTGTTTTTCACCCGATGGCACGAAACGACTATTTTTCGGGAGCGGAAAGCAAAAAAGAGCCATTGCACAGCCCTCTTTCTCCTGTTATTATTTTACAATTTTTCTGTATACTATCACGCAAAACTCCAAACTATCACGAAAACTCCGAGCAGTTTCCGTGTTTGTATCATATCCCCCGTTTTTCAACAGCATTTTCCGGCAAACTAATATGCCTTTCAGCCAAAACCGCCAATATCCTACTCCTTTTTACCTTTCCACTTTATACTATCACGGAAACCCCTGACTTTTGCGTGAAAGTATACTTTTGCCTGATAGTACGATTTTTCCCCCAATCGCCATCCTATCAGCGGCATCAAAAAACACAAAAATAGGGGTCCACCACCCACCGTGATGAACCCCACCAAGCCTAAAAAACCTTGATTTTAAGCCATTCTTCAATACTTTCGCCTGCGAGTACCCAAATTCCTATGGCATTATTTCTGAATTGCCGCCTGTGCCACTGTTATACTTTGATGACTTTTACCCCACCCAATTTACGATTCGACAAAAATTCCTTGCTTTTATGCGGAATCCAGTATAGAATAATTTCAGCAAAACGCTCTGCAACGTTTGACAATTCCGCATAAATCTGCTAAGATATATTTACATAAAGGTACTGCCGATAGACGGCTAGTCCGTTTTATAACTTGCAAAAATAGCCGCAAAGTTTTCCAGACTAAGGGCGGCTATTTTTGTGGTTTATTATTATCCTTGCTTCCGATGGCGTATCCGAGACCGAAGCAGGTCAGGCATAAGCCAAGCACTGAAATCAATCCTTCAATCGTCAACATCCACTTAGCCGCCTACCGTTATGGCAGTACCCATATGAATATATTATCAGAAACTGTCAAATGTCACAAGATAGTCTGGCTTTTTTCTTTTTACCTATTACCAAAAAGCAAATTTGATGACAACGCCTAATCAACCGAATGTGGGTACTGCATAAAGAAAACAATATCATTGTTAGACAATACATATAAACGATGATTTGAATAAAAATAATAATTGCCATCATGTGAACTAAGCAATATCCCAAGAGTTTTATAATAATCTTTACCAGTAGACGAATAAAAATCATCAGGCATTGAATCAGGAGTAATAATATATTGAGAAACCATATAACCTAACATACCAGAATCTTGATTAATATGACTATTAATAACCAGTGAATATGTCGCATCATCCAACGATGGCAGTCTCATATAATATGAAATACCAATACTTATTATCCAGAATAAGAATATACACAGGCAGACATTCCATGTAAATTTTTTTAGCTTTTCTAGCAAAAAGCTATTGTGATAATAATTGCTTCAAAAACAAGTGCAGAAAACACAAAAGGAGTAAACAAAAATTCTCGAATAAATAGTGTCTGCTGATTAAGCAGATATCTGTAGTTTCCAACTCTTACATCTGCTCCGTTCATGCCAGAATCGGAACAGATGCAAAAGAGTACAAAGTATTCGCCTCTGAATCCTGAACAGATTCGTCACGAATACAGATAATGCGATAGA
>JAETNR010000069.1 GCA_021772055.1 Blautia sp.
TACATTGATTAAAGTCTCCTGTTTACACTTAGGGCAAAATAGCGGAAAATTCCTTATTTCTGTATCTTCCCGTATTCTTAACCTTGTTTTGTTCCCACATAGAGGGCACAATATCCATTGTCCTATCTGCAAAATACCACCCCTTAAATTTTCACAAAAAAGTTTTTAAATCTTCCAGTTCGCTATGTATCTTAAAGGCATAAAAGGTCATACTGTCCTGCATGGAAGAACTGATACGCCTCCTTTACAGTACAGGCATTATCCACTGTAAAACCGTTTTTCTCCAGTGTGTATTTCAATCCTTCAATCAGGCTCAAATCATCCCCAACATATAATATCTTTTTGTTTTTCATTTCCATATGTATCCTTTTATATCATCCTCAACCAACAAGATTTTCATGATGCTCTCCCTCCAACATAAAAAGTCACCATCCCTTTATGAAACATATACCCAAATATGAAAACCGGGAACAAAGCGCACACTGTCATCACACCCGCATCGGTGATTGCGAATTCCATAAAAAATGACTCCTGCCTCCCTATAGCGAAAGCGAATTGCGCAATCGCTGTGATCCCTGCCGCTATACCACCTTGCAGCAAACCATCTCTCAGTACCATACAATACATTTCTTTTTTTCTGATGCCGATTTTATGCATAACCCGAAAATCATTTCTCCTGCTCAGCAGATTTGCAAATACAGTATTGAAATAGACCAGTAAACCGATCACTGTAAGGATGATGATAAAAAAACAATGCATGACCCTCTGGCTATGATCCAGATCCATATACTTCTGTATTTGCCGACCGGCATTGCGAACCGTATATCCGCAGGCTTTTGAGATATGCTCCAGATCAGACACCGCTTTTGCCTCCATGTCCCCGTCGGTCCACACATTGACCACCTGGCGGTATCGCTCACCCGGAAATAACTGTGCAGTTTCCCTGTCCACTACCAGCAGATTTCCCCCTACATGATTTTCTGACAATATCACATTCTGGGTATCCAGAAGCTTTACGCGGGCATTCGTGCAGCCTGCTTTTGAACCGGTTTGGATCAATTGCTCGTCATAGATTGTCAATTCATCCCCAATTTCCAGATTCAATGTCTTTGCCAGTTCCATTTCCATGACTGCGGCTGGACCGTCGTTCGTTTCATCATAGGACGGAACCAGCGCTTTCAGGTTATCTGTTGTTACCAAAACCAGATTGTATAAGCATTGCTTCTTTCCGTCAATTTCCTGCTCCATCTCCAGCATCGACGCATAATTCGCACTGTCCGGGTTTAATTTTTCTTTTTCCTCACATAAAAATATCCCCCTGTCGTAATTGATCTCATAATCCTGAACCTGCCGGATGCCTGGAATCACTTTCATTTTCTGAAAATCCGCATCCGATATGGATGGGATCTCTCCGCCCGCTATATTTTCATAGATGCTTCCTGCTGTCACCTGCAGATCCCCCGGCACATATTCCTTTACAAAAAGAACGCCCTCGTCACTGTGATTATCCTGGATTGCCAGCACGCTGATCAAAACCGCTGAGATCGAAACGATCATAAGCGCCAGAAACTGTTTCCTTACATTTCTTCTTTTGCCGCGCATCATCTCCACCGGCGTGACATTCCTTAGCTGCAATATAAGGCTTACAATGCCCGGAATCATAATAAACGTGAAAAGAATACCCGTATTCCGGATGCTGCCCCAGGATAGCCTGGGAGATACAATCTCTTCTGCATCATAAGCATGGACAAATGCCTTCATGATCTCCCCATATACCGCTTTATTCAGAAAACATCCTGCCAGGATTCCTGCCGCAGAACCTATAAAAACAAAAACCAGGAATTCCATCCCGACAATTTTCTGCAGATCCTTTGTCTGAAATCCTATTTTCCTTAAAGCGATAAAGTCCCGTTTTCTTTCAAAAAGGCGGTTGTAAAAAATATGATACACAATCAGGACACATACCAGCCAGATAGCCAGATTCATAAACGTATTCTGCTTTTTCAGGGTTCCGCCTTCTTCTACCGTCTCTGCAAGCATATAATTAATCTGCGCATTTAAATTTTCTTCCCGTCCCAAATAAGCCTCCAGCTTATCATGGTATTCCGAGATTTTTTCCTGATCGGTGAACCGGACCACAGCGCTTACCCGTCCGTTTTTCTCCCGGAGGATTTTCTGTGCAAGCTCCTGCGAGACATATCCATTCTTTCGGTCTGTAAATCCAGTCATATTGTCTATGATCCCAACAACGGTAAGCTTAAGCCCCGGCAGACAATACAGCTCATCTCCCGTATCTGCGTCTGAAGCTGTCAGGTCAACAGAAACCGTATCACCTGGCTTTAGCCCATATCTTTCCAGATAATTTTTTGTAAACACAACTTCATTTTCTTTTTGCGCCCAACGCCCTTCTATGACCTGTTTGATATTCGCCTCTGCCATGTCTGCACCCAACGCCCGGTAGCATTCATCCACATATTCAAATGCCGTCCCATCCTGCGTCTGCCCCAGATGAAAACTCACTCCGGCATCTGCTACGAAATCACATGCTTTTATCTTCTGAAACTCTTCCTCTGAAATACCGGAATAGGTCACGTGCTGCTTTCCCTCCAAAGCCTCCGCATTCCGTCTGTTTGCGGTCTGGACATTTACAAAAAGCTGATTCCCAATCAGAAGAAATACCGTGACAAAACAGAGGAACATGCCTGTCAGGACGGTATTTCTTTTCTCTTTTAACAGATACCCTCTCACTACAGCTAAAATTTTCTTTCTATCCATTGACAATTTCACCGTCCTCTAGACGAATCATGCGGTCCGCATCCTTTACAAGCTCTTCATTATGCGTAACCATCAGGATACTGGTCCCATACTTTGCCGCCAGATTTTTCAACAAATCTATGACGATCCTCTCCGTTTTGGAATCGAGATTTCCGGTCGGCTCGTCAGCAAAAAGAATGGGCGGATGGTTGACCAGCGCCCTTGCGATGGCCACCCTCTGCTGTTCCCCGCCCGATAACTGGTCCGGATAACATGTTTCATATTGCCCAATCTCCAACGTGCCGAGAAGCTCCTTCACATAATCATCATCTGCTTTCAGCTCCGGCAGCCGGATATTTTTCATGACAGACAGTGAATGCAGCAATTCATATGACTGGAATACAAACCCTATTTTTTCCCGCCGGAGGAGCGTCCTTTTTTCTTCGCTCAGATTAAAAATATCCGTACCGTCAATGTAAACCTTTCCCTCTGAAGGGCAGTCCAAACCGGCCAGGATATTTAAAAGCGTTGATTTCCCGGAACCACTTCTCCCCAAAATGGCGACAAATTCCCCTTTCTGAACCGTCACCGATACACTGCGCAGTGCCTGCAATGACACCGCGTTTTGGCAGTATATTTTTGAAATGCTCTCTGCTCTCAATACTTCCAATTTTATTTACCTCCAACAGATCCCTAATGCAACTACAGTTTCTACAGCCAGCAGAACCGGCAGGGCATATAATAATAGCGGCCAGGCAGAAGCGGCTCCTGCAAGCAGCAGCATGACCGCCGGAACCACATATTTCCGCGGATGGTGCCACAGGTCGCTTTCAATCTTCCAGTTCCGGATGGGATAAAACCACTCCAGCATCACAGACAGCTCTGCGCTCTGCAAGGCAAAGAAAACTGCCCCAAAAGCCAACGGAACAGTGATCCCGCCGTTTTGTACCTGCCAGCTTATGAGAAATATCACATCTGCCACCATATTGCACAGGAAAATGAACAGGCAGTAGGGAATGCAAAAATGCCGTTTCTGTCCAGGCAGGAAACGGACCGCCTGCTCCAGATCACGGTCACAGGACAGCAGGATACAGATGGGCGTATTCAAAGACAACACTGCAAATCCAATCGGAACAACAGACAGCCCGGCTATTTCTTTCAGAAAATAAGGCATTACAAGAGCAACGCACCACATCACAGCTGTATTAAACAGGTAATTCCTGTGGCAGGCGAGATATCTGAAAAAATACCGCCGCATGGAAGCCCTTTTCTTCTGCCTGATGGCATAACTCCTCTTACTCTCCCACTGATAAAAAGCATATCCGTCTGCCCTCCACAGGAACAGAACGGCAAACATCCCATTTGCAAGCAACAGCAGACTGATCCATGGCCTGCCTCCAAAGAGCAGAATAACCGTAGACATGACGGCAGTCCAGAGAACACCCGCATACCAGTATTTTCTCAGGGAATAAACAGCGGCCGCCATAAGGACAGCATGGATCATACAGATTACAATCCCGATAATTTCTATTGTCTTCCATACCGAAACAGCCAGTAAAACAGCCAGAAGCAGCCCCGTCTTTGTAAGAACCGCATAGGCTCCCAGTACAGCCACATAGGAGAAAACAAATCCCCGGCTATGATGCGGCAGCATCAGCATAGCCTTCAGTTCATCTGCATTATCTTTAGAAGAAAGAGCCTGCCACATCACGCCGGCCGTAAAGGCACTTACCATCAGAATCCGGACAAAGGGCGCAACCTGCACCTGAAAGTCTGCGATATACAGCCCCCAAAATACAATGATGCAGATCAAAATCGCCCGGGGCAGCCGCTCATATTTTGTTCCAAACAGCTTTTTGGCAAAAGCTTTACCTGTCATTTTCATCATGCAGAGCCTCCCGGATATCTGCGGCATTGATCTGTCCGTGTTCAAATGTCTGCCGGATTTTTCCATCCTCCAGGACAAATACCCGGTCAGAAGTCAGCGTGATGCTCTCCAGGATGTGGGAGGAAAACAGAACAGTTCCATGCTCCTTATACCCCAAAATCTGCCGGTACAGGTATTCCGTACTCTGAAAATCCAACCCGTTCACCGGCTCGTCCAAAAGAAGCAGTCTGGGTTTCAGTGCAAAAGCTGTAATCAAAAATGCTTTTTTCCGGTTTCCGGTTGACAGCTCCCGCAGCAGGGTATCCGTATATGCTTCAAAATGAAAACCCCGTATCAACTCCGATGCATCCGGAACCACCTTCCCATAAGCGCTGCATACATAGGCCAGGTATTCCCAGAAAGTAAAATACGAAAAAGAATTGTCCTCGGCAAACACCGTATAACGGCAGAGTTTAAAATCCTGCTTTCTGAAATCCACAGGGGAACCGCAAAAGCAGATACCGTCTGAGCGGAAGGCAGGGTGCAGCCCGGAAAGCACCTTCAGAAATGTGGTTTTCCCGGCCCCGTTCAGCCCGATCAATCCTGCCACTTCATGTTCAGCCAGTTCAAAGGAAAAATCCGAAAGTACCATTTTCTCGTTATTGTACCATGCGCTCAGGTTTTCCACAGTCAGGAGCGCCTGTCCCATATTACCTGCCCCCTTTGCCGTTCTTTTCTTTTTTCCATGCCGCATATGCGGAATACAGGAATGCACCTGCTAAAACCAGATAAAGGCCTGCCATCGGGAAATTTCCGGATACCCCGCATACAATGGCCGCAATCAGCCAAATCAGTCCAATGATTCCACGAATATAAATATGACGCATTCTTTTTTCCTCCTTCACTTCACCTCTTACGGTTCATAATTGATATACGGAATATAGTGATCTATCCGATCATACGCTTCTTTGGAAAACGTATATACTCCGTTGTCCGTCTGCTCGATAAAATATTCTCCCTCATCTTTATAGATAAATAACCTGCATATCACGTCTCCGTTCCCGATAAAGTCTGCATTGATAATGTTTTCCACACGGACGGGCGTACCTGTTTCACCGCTTTTTGTGGTAGGTTTTGTCCCTTCTAAAATTTCCAATATTTTTTCCACATCATCTTTGCTGTTTATCACGATTGGACTATCAGAATTCTTTTTGAGGGAAATCTCTTCTACTGCATCAATGTCTGGCAGTTCAAGTTCATAAGCCAATTCTTTTGCTTCTGTAAAATTGGGGATTACCGGTCTGCCTTTCTCCTCGAATTTCACATTATAAAATCTGTCTGCTTTTTCATCATAAAGCAACACATTGTTATAACTACAGATTGGCAGATCCTGTTCCTTTTCTGTTGTTAATGTTTCATCTATTTGGCCCGGCCGGGCAGTATACTCATCTATAGAAACCCCATAGATGATATATTCAGGCATATATGTCGTTACCAGTATTTGCGCATCAGAGACTTTAAGCGAATACGCCCCATCGTCTTTTATGTTCATATCCGTATAATGAGATACCGCTTCGTTCAAGCGTTCAATAATTATTTGCTCATCAGGCTTATTTTTTATGAAGAACCAAATACATGCGGCTCCCAGCAGTATGATACCCGTTATAACGATCAACAGTTTCTTTTTCATAGTTGCCCTCCAAAATTTTATTACTCCTTATCATCCACTCTGCATTTCGGCATGTTTAAATCTTTTTGCATTGTTTTAAAAACTTTCTATCATTGAATTGTTCGTTTGTTAAGAACTCACCATTATAAAACATTGCATAAGAGGTACAAGGACTTGGCGCTGACTGTGCCTGTTCTTTTGTTTCAATCCGGATCGCCTTGAATGGAATATTGTTTTCTGCCGCCGTCCGTTCAATGATCGGAACATACTTGCCATTAAACGGACACTGGTTCGTATAATATAAAACATACCCCTGTTCTTCAATATGCGGATGCCTGGCTGCTTCTGTAAATTTCGGAATCGCTGCTTCTTCATCAAATGCAAGATACATCAGATTGATTCCCGCATCCGATGTATCTGCAACTCTAAATCCCTTATAAAGCAAATGCTTAGGGTCAGAAAGAAATGGCTTCTTTTTCGCAGAGGAAAGAATACAAAGCCCTGATTTTCCTTTTGCCTTGCTATCCTCAATACACCTGTTTAACAAATCATTTGAATAGCCATGCCCTTTGAAGGAACCCGATACCCAAAAACAGTCAATATACATATAATTTTCTGCAATGATGGGAACCCATGCGTTTTCCGATGGAATATACTCAATGAAGCATTTTCCACGCTCGCTGCTTTTCAAAAAAACAAGCCCATCATCAAAGCATTTCATCATCCACTCTTTCTTGGAAGATACCTGAATATCCCTGTTGTTAGAAATCGCACAGCAAATATGTTCCTTTTCGATATTGTCTTTCGTCACCTGTATATATTCCATTTGTTTTTCCTCCCTAACAATCCCGAGTTATCGAGTAAAAAAACATTTTACAAAATCCTTTTGCTTTTTGAGTAGTGTACCAATAGAGATTACAATTGCTAATACAACAATGTTATACTGCATTGGTGCCAAATAGCAGATATTAAAAGTTGCGTGTAGAATAGCAATAAGTAGTATATTTCTGCATTGATAATAGGTTATTCCCAAAACAACAGAAATAAGGAATGTCCATATACAAAGATAAATAATTTGCTCAACACCCAATGCATTTCTGATTATCCACATAGGCATATGCCATACTGCCCAAACAATACCAACAAATATAACGTTATAAATTTTTTTATGAAAAGAAAGTCGTTCAAGCAGAAATCCTCGCCATGCTATTTCTTCAACAAACGCTGTTATTAGCAGGTATAAACAGCTCATTAATAGTGTTGTTATTGTCACATATATATTTTTAAACACATCTACTCCAATTATAAGCGAATAGCAATAAGAAATAAGTATTCCCGCAACCATACATATAGCCCATATCAAAATATATTTGATAGTTATTTTCCCTGAAAACATCTGCACAATGTATGCCTTAACGTTTTGCTCACAAATCAGCAGAAAAATAGCAGCTATAGCCGGAATGCACACATATAAGTATTTTAAAAGTAATAATCCATTGGGGATGACAATTCCGTTCTGTTCTAACAGTGCAGGAACATAGCATATAAACGACAAGACATATACGACAGAAACCCATAATGGAATTTTCAACTTATTTTTGTATCTTGCCCTCATAATTGCTCCTTGTAACATAAAAGTCTTGCACAAACACCTATTTTCTTTATAAGTTTTCCCTGTATTGCTTTTTCTTGCTCTTATTTCTTTCTGTTTCTTTTCTGCTTTATGTTATTTCTTATAATCGCAACTATACTTACTATTACAAATAATGAAGTGTAATTTATAAAAATATCCTTATATGCACTTTTCGCCAAAGGCTCAATAAATTGATTTAACCATATGAACCCAAAGGCTAATCCCATCGTCGGAATATACACCACAATCGAACGCAAAAATATATTTTTTATAGGCATCTTGGTTGCCATTTCATACGCTGTAACACCTATCAAAACAATCACTGCACGAGTTAATTCGTGCCAGTTTCCACTTGGGTCATCTCTATACCCCTGAATTAAATATAATACACTGTTTAAAATTGTTACTATCGTATAAATAATGCAGTATATATAAACACTCTCCTTTAACCAATTATCCCAAATTTTTCTCATACATTATGCCTCCTCAATAGCTTCAGATTTTCATTACTGCTACTTGCTGATAAAATTGCTAAATTCTTTCATAAATTGATCTTCACCTTTTCCACATCTGGCGGTCTTCCATATTTTCCTATAGCATATCGTGATAATAGAAAAAGATAACATCTGTCCAATCATAATTCGTATAATCTGCATATTGTCCGCTTCACCATTTGAGATTACATGCAACAAATTCGTTACGATAACATTATTAAACAAATGGTCGCCAAGTCCCATCCACAATGCCCCTGTCATTTTATATAGGAGCGACCATTTTATACTCATAATCCCAGCCAATATAATATAACCAATACCCATTATCAGGGAACCCACCAGCGATATATTCCCCTGCACATAATCTCTAAGCGGCATAACCCAATGCCAGACTCCAAACAAAAAAGCGATAAGAAATACGGCACGGATAAAGGATAGCTTTTCAGTAAGGATTTTCATAAATAAGCCACGGAATACGCCTTCCTCCATCCATACATTTATGATATTCAATACAATACATAAAAGCAGGAAAAGAAAACCGTCATGCCTTATCGCTTCTCCATTTAACGTAAACCCACTGATATAAAAGGCAAATGATACATTCTGATTGGTTTGGTAAAGCATCAGGCATTCTATGGAATAGGCCACAAGGAAGCAGCAGCCTCCCAACAGAAAACCTTTCAGAATATCAGATACCGTTTTGCCCTTTATAAATCCGATGTTTTTCCAGGTATTGCCACGAGAATGAAGGACAATCGCTAAAACGGCAATTCCAAAAGCTTTGTGCAAAAAATTTTCCGCAATGATGGTTTCGTCCGTCTTTATTACAAAATATTCTATCATTCTGGCTAATCCACATATCACAAATAGTATTACGCAGCTTAATACCGGCCTCCTTTTTTTAATGTTTTTCATAAGTATTTACCCCTGTAAATCGGAATTTATTTTTTTGCTAATTCCAGATCCATCGTATAATACACTGTCATGGTTCCGCCGTTGTCCTCTATGGCCTTAAAAATTCCCTCAAATAGTTTCTTACGGGCGGTTGCTTCCAGCTTCATGTGGTCCGGGTATGTTTTCAGCAACGACATATATTCCCCGGCTGTAAAATTCTTTATTGTATGATACAGCATATATCTCACATCAACAAATCCGTATGTAAGTGCCTTATTGGCCATCCTTTTTGCATCCGCATTACTAAATTCGGTGGGCTGGCTTTCTCGAGGCATATATTTTCGATATAGTTCATCTATTTCATCCGTCAATGCTTTGCGTCCTTTATCGGGGCCAGCGTGATAGGCAAAACGAGCGAATACACCGCCGCTTTTCAGCAGATTATAAACTCTCCTGTATCCATATTCTTCTGGAATCCAGTGAAATGCAGTAGCCGCATATATTAAATCAAAAGAATTATCTTCACATATATAATCCTGCAAAGTCTGACGATATAGTGAAAAATTTGTATATTTCTGAAATTTCTCTTTTGCCAATGCCGCAAGTTCCTCTCCCGGTTCAATTCCAACAAAATGGCAATGTGTATCGAGAATTGGCTGAGCTGCTTTTCCTGTTCCCATGCCAATTTCGAGTACATGGCTATCCTGATTTACTTGCTTATAATTAAGTATGTCTTCATATATCTCTTTTACATACATTGGACGACTTTTATCATAATCCACCGCAGCATTATCAAATGTTTTTTCAAATTTTTCCATTTTAATCACTCCCAAAATCCCGACTTGCTCAAACAATTACTTTTCGTATTCCTTTCATACAATGCTGCTTCTCACAATCTAAACTGCGTATCTTTGCAAAAAATAAATGTAACTATCAATCCTAAGCAAACAGTTCCAGCATCCAGTCATAGTATCATTGGTAAACAGTACATCGTATCTTCCAAATCTGCTGCCCACACTAATCCTTTACCAGTCTGGCTGTTATAACTTAGCATCTTAGCAGGAATCTATCGCTTCTCCTTATATGCATATCCAAAATTAACAGGCGGCGTTGTTACCGAAATATATACAAATTCCGTATTACCATCATTTACTAATCCATGGACCTCTTCTTCTGCAAATCGAACCACATCGCCAGCTTTAAATTCCTTTTCCTGATCACCTACCAGTAAAAGCTTTCCCGTACCATGTGTAGCATACCAGATTTGCTCGGAGGCAGCATGGGTGTGTCTTGGTTGACTTGCTCCTGTCTCCTCAAGAATTTGATAATGCAGTTTGTCAGTCAGCCTTATGAAAGCATACCGTCTGCTCTTTCATGGATATTTTTCCGACCTGATAACCGTAATCCGTCAATTCCTTTTTGTATTTCAGAAAAGAATGGTCGATGGGTATTCCTGCGATATTCTGAATTTCATCAAAGGTCAACACAAAAGATTCCTTTCCGGTTTTCTGTACATATTCCCATAAAGTGTTGTATTTGCTCATTCTCATTTTTTCCTTTTTTAATGTTGATTTTCTTTTTATGTTGCTTTCCTTCAGATTTTAATTTTATCATTCCCAAAACAGTGAAACAACCTATTTGCCGCAGACGGTTTTCTGAATGATGTGAAATGTCCGGGTATTCTAAACTTCGCCTGAAATAAAGTCGAAACTTAGAATACCCGGATGTCTGGATGCTATGGGATGACCAGCAGCACATGAAGGATAAATACATTTTCCCGTATCTCTATGCTCATGGCACCGTTATATTTTTCAGCCACCTTTTTTACATTTGACAAACCTGTCCCCTTTTTGAACACGCCTTTCCCACAGAAACTGTTTCGAGTTTCTATCATAAGAAAATCTCCCTGGACACGCCCGGACACATGGATTTGTTTTTCGATGCCGGCATCCAGGCTCTTACATGCCTGAATCGCATTATCCAGCGCATTTGACAGGACTATACAGATATCAATGTCCCGCAGGCCGCAGGGATATGGCAGAAGAAGGGAACAGTCCACATCAATCCCCATGCTTTTTGCAATCCCCAGTTTGTTTCCTGCCAGGATATCCACCACCGGGTTATTGGTGCTTACAGGGAATGACATTTTTTCCGCCATATCGTCCAAATCTTCCGTATAGCTTACCGCCTCCTCCAGTTTTCCGCTTCGCAAAAGGTCTTTTATCACTGCGATATGGTTCCTGATATCATGGCGGAATGATTTTGTCCTGTCATAGCGGGCCTTCGCTTCCTCCACATATTGATTTAAGGAATGTTCTTCCTGTTCCAGTAGTGACAATTCTGTGCCGAGCCGGAAATTCTGCTGTAGTTTCTTAAAGAAAAACAGGATGCAGAACAGACTGGCAAGTCCCAGAAGATTCATGGCAAGCAACTGCCAGTGGCTGAACAGATACTCAAAAGTTTCTTCATCCTTCCCAAGCGCATACCAGAAGTCAAATTCCATCGTATTAACGTATCTGCTCATAATAAATATCATCAGAATGGGAATGAAAACCAGAAACATCTGTTGCATTTCCGCCGTACTGTAATCGGCAAAGTAACGGTACACCACATAATAGCAGATGCCGGTCAGCAAAAGTGCTGCCGCCTGGCTGACCAGCATAAATGCAATACCAGTCATATCATGGAACGCGGCAGGCAGGAATGGGGCTGCAAGGCTCGTCAGAGATCGTGCAATGTCATTGCATAACAACGCGATTTCCATCGTCAAAGCCGCATACAAAAGGGAGGATTTAACATCCGCATGACAGACAAAAGCCCCGCATACCGTAAGCAGAAAGACAAGTGCCATAAATCCCATGATTGTACCGATCGGAAGAAAATCACTGATAATCACCGCACATACCGTAAACAGGAAATAGAAAGGGGGCAAAAGTTTCTTTTTCAGGATTTTTACCAGGAAATAAAACAGGAGGGGCATCTCGATCACCCCCATAATATCTATAACAAAAAAATCATAACACACATTCATTCTATCCACCCCCATATGGAACCTTTCCTTAAGATACTACGGATTGTTCCGCACTTTGTGCTCCCGCTATCTTACATATTTTTCATATACTGCAGAACAACACCGGAAAACTCCTTGCTCCGCAGCCTTGATACGGGAACCTCCCTGCCGCTATCCATATATGCGGTTCCGTTCTTATAGCCTTTTAAATGCTTCAGATTGATAAGGTAGCTCCTGTGGCACCGGAAAAAACGGCCACCCAGCTTCGTTTCCAGATTTTCAATCCGCTCATAATAATCAAGAACCTCCCCGGAAACCAGGTTCAGATAGATTTTCCGGTCTATGATCTCACAGAAAACAATCTCATCCTTTTGGATGATACGCCCTTCATACCCCTTCTGCACAAGCAGGCTGTCTTCGCTGGCGCTGCACATGGAAGCGTAGAGGCGCTCCATTGTCTTCTCAAACTGGGTTTCCTCAACCGGCTTGACCAGGTAATCGTAAGCCTGCACCTCAAAAGACTGGAAGACCATCTCCCGCAGTACCGTGATGAAGACCAGGAATCCCCGGAACTTGCCTGCCCGGAGCTGCTTTGCCGTCTCAATTCCGTCCATGCCCTTCATCTGGATATCCAGAAACAGGATGTCGATCTGCCCGTCATAGCCCAGCAGATCTTCGCCGCTTGAAAATGTGCGGAGATGGATTTCTCTGTTCTTTTTACGGAAAAAATCAGAGGCAAAAGCTTTTATATTGTCGGATATGTATTTTTCATCATCACAGATTGCTATATGGATCAATCTACCACCTCCTCTTCATCAGGCATTCATTTTATTATAGTCAGCCTGTAATATCAGAGCAATTCTGTTGCTGTGAAATGTTTTCTGACTGCTGTGGAATGTTAACCATTCAGGCGGATCTGTTCAATAAATACACTGACCTGTCTGAACAGTTATATGGACTCTTCCTTACTAAGGGTAATTTTATCCCTGCGCCCGCATCTGCTCCACCAAAGACTGCTTTTTCTGCCTGCGCGCCATCCATACGGACAGGATTATCTCCATGCCAAACAATACAAAAAGGAACAGACCCATTTCCAAAAAAGGAAACTGATACGGGATGACGGTCCCGGCAAAAGATTTCTTACTGACTTCCGCACATATTACGATTGAAAGCGGAAGCCCCACAGTCAGGACAGCCAAAGTCGCAAAAAAAGCATAGCACATCCCCTCGATGATATTCATCCGGCATAGCTGCTTCTCAGTCAAGCCAACAGAACGCAAGATACTGTTTTCCCGCTTCCTTGACACCTGATTGGAAAGTGTCGTATTGATCAGGTTAACAACGCCAAACAGGAAGATCAGCCAGGAGAGGGTCTGCATCCCGCCGAAGATGATGGAACTCTGCATTTTCTCATACTCGATATGCGTGCCGATGGTGTCCAGTCCAAGGTTGCTGCGGCTGGACAGAAGCTCCTGAAGGCCGCTCTCTACCTGCTCCGCCTTTGCGGGATCGCTGACAACGCTCCAGGAGTAATCAAAACTCTTGATTTCCGGATAGAGTTCCAGGAACAGTTCTTCCGGCGTGAACAGAACCGCTGCATCCATGGCACGCGCACCATGCCCATTCATGATCTTGTGCGAGTCAAACAGGCCAGATATGGTTACCGTTGCGGTCCGCTGGCCTAAAGACAATTCAATCACCGCGCCGACATCCATATCCTCGTAATATTTATGGTTGCTCACGTCCAAAAGAACGCTGTGGGAGTTCGTTGGCATGGCACCGGATACCAATGTGGATTCCACCAGTGCAAAGTTAGCATCGGTCAGCATATCGCACATGCCCGCCGAAGCATTTGTGGAGGTGCCAAACCTTGCATGGATGGACCGGCGAGTGGTCAGCACGTCCGTCACACCGTCCAGCGTCAGGATTTCCCGCCGCAGTTCCTCGTCCAGCGGATTGCCGGCAGCCATGATTTCTTCCTCCGGCTGTTCGGAAGACATATAGATTTTATAGTCCCCATCCGGGAAAAAGAGCCTTGCCGCCTGCTCCGGTGATCTGGTCAGGAGGGTGGAGGATACAATCAAAAGGAGGATCCCGCCCAGACTCAGGGAGGCCACGATGCTCACCGCCTTTTTGTGGTCGCGCTGAAAGTTTACCAGACCCATAGAGAATGGGGTAAGCCTGATATGTTTTTCTCTACCCCGTACCTTTTCCTGTTCCGCCCCAAAACGTACTGCCTCAAGCGGTGAAATACCGGCCGCGATTTTCACCGGCCTGCGGACGGAGATAGACACCATCATCCAGCAGGCCGCAGTGCTCAGGAGGACAGCAATCCCATAGTAGCCCCCATGAAAGCCTTTGGGAAACAGGAGCAGTCCGCCACCAACGCCCAAAAGAACGCCAAGCAGAATTCCGATACCGGCAAGCCTCCGGCTCTCTTTTTTCACAATGCGCCGGAGCTGTCTGGGTGTCGTGCCGATGGTGCGGAGCTGTCCATAGCTCCGTATTTTGTCTTGGATGGAGATCCGGAACATACTCTGTATAACCACATACCCGCCCGCCAGCGCCAGGGCCGCGATTGCGCCAACGGTGGCGAAGTCCATGGATCTGGAGTAGTAAGAAAAATAGCTGCTGTTCATTCCCGCAGGGGGCAGGCCGTACTGCTCAGCAAGCTCCCGGCAGCGGGCGGTGACAGTTTCCTGATCCATCTGCCGGTCATTTTGGAAATGCACATAGGCACGGTACCCGGCCGGGTCAAAACCGTTCCATTCCGTCAATGCCGCTTTGGAGACAACAAAGACGCAGGTGTTGGTCTCCTGCTCTCCCATGCCGGACAGAGCACCCGTCACGGTATAGTCTCCGTGAAAACTCTCGGTGTCCAGGCGGACGGTATCCCCGATTTTGGCATTGGAGCCGTAAGCAGTGAGGAAATATGTGCTGGCCGCGATTTCATCCACCCGCTCCGGGAGTCTTCCTTCAGTCAGCTCCATCTGCCCACGGGCAATATACATCATGTCGCTGTCGCAGTACACATAGGACGCGTTGTATCCCTGGGAGGAATGCTCTTGGCCCAACAAGTAGTATTCACCCACACGGGCCAGCTCCGGCAGGTCTTTCAGGGCTATCACATCGGATTCGTCAATACCGGTGAACACCGCCTCGTAGGTATCCGCCACCTGACTGCGCTGCATCTGTGCGATGGAGACAGACGTAATCGCCGCAAAGCAGATCAGGAACGCCGCCAGAGCCACGGCAATCACCACCATAAGGTTTCGCCGTTTCTCGCTTTTCAGGTTTCTCTCAGCCAGCTTTCTTTCAATGTCGCTGGTATCATTTTCAAAAGGCCATGTCATAGCCTGCCACCTCCTATTCCGCAATCTTGCCGTCCTCAATGCGGACGATCCGATCTGCAAGGCGGGCAATGTCATTGTTGTGAGTAATCATCACGATTGTCTGATTAAACTCCATGCTGGTG
>JAETNR010000160.1 GCA_021772055.1 Blautia sp.
TCCACTCCAAAAACCTTTGCCTCCAGCCAGAACTGGTAGGTGGCACACCAGGGCTGCCCCTGGCAGCCCATGAGACCCCAGTTATTTACATCACGGGAATACTTTGTATAATTCCGGTAGCCTGCATTCGCACGGAAATCATCCAGCATAAAGGCATTCTGTTTTTCCTGGTAGCCGACCTGGCTCTGTGCAAGGCTTAGTAATTCCTTTAAGCTGCCCATTTTATTTCACCCCGCTTTCCACGTTTGTTTTTAAAATATCAATTCCTTTCTTAATGTAGGAGGGCATGGGCAACCCCATAAGCCCGGCATTCTCTGCAATGGACAGTGCCTCGTTGGCAATAAACCCAATACAGACTGCATCGCGGAGGTAATCCGTATGCATCAGGGCATCCAGCCGTGCCGCAACTAACACATAAAACAGCGTCATAGCTTTCCTGCAGAGCCCTTTCCATCCAGCATGGCTTTCCATGGCACCGTTTGTGGATTTGGGGCTTTTCCCGAACACTCCCGGGAGTAGGATCCCTCCTGTGATCCAGTCAACTGCCATAAAAATGACCAGCGTCTGCAGCGCCATATCCCATCCCCCAAAGAGCTCCGCTATAGCGCTGCCTATCAGGGCTGTAATTGTTAAAACCTTGTATTTCATAAACTTTCATCTCCGTTTCTTTTTATATTTTTTCTAAAAAAGGGTGCACAAAAGGGAGCGGCCGGTGTGGAACCGCTCCCTTTGGAAGTATTATTTCTATTTTTTTATTTCCAAAACTGCTCGTATTTTTCCTTCATTAGGATTTGATGCTCCTGCGACAATAGATCATAAAGTTCCTGGTTTTCGATTAAACCTGACAAATAGTACAACCAGCTTTCGTCTTGTGTAAGCAAGGCTCTTTTTATACTATAACTATATCCTGGCTTAATACATCTGGGACTCATTTCCTTAAGTCGGTTATATATAATAGAAAATCCCGGCCAATTCATATCTTGGAGCCATTCAAACATTTCAAATAAATACGAGTCCAGTTCCTGATCTGATCTTTCGCAGATTATTTTTGCACAGTTTTCCCAAACAGATTTATCTTCAACTGGTTGGAATAAAACAGAAAGATATTTTACTTTTTTTCCCTCTTCGATTCCCTGTCTCTGTATCTCTTCCGGGCTATTCCAACTTATCATTTCAAATAATTCATTAATATCAACTTTCATTCTACTTTTCTCACTCATTTTAGTTTCCTCCATCCCATTTTACAACAACGCTTTTTACTGCCTTGGTCCAAATTGAGCCTGATCCAGCATCTACCCAAACCTTCACAGGAACACCTGCTGCCGGTACCACATTAACATGTGTCTTTTTATCCTGATATGCGTATACCACCCCAGTCTCATTCAGCGCATTAATAGTCGTTACTGCTGCACTTCCACCAGGTTTTGGCGGAATTGTGGAAAATGATAATCCGCTGTCCTCATCCTTCCCTTTCGGAGTCAGGTTTCCAGGATTGGTACCTCCGTATCTGTAAATAACGGTATCTTTATTGTCTTTTTTCTTAATACCGATATTTATTTTAACTTCATCCTTTGACTTGGATATGGCTTGATAGCCCGCTATGGCGACTGCTCCTGCAACTACTAAATCAGCAAATGGAAG
>JAETNR010000070.1 GCA_021772055.1 Blautia sp.
GCTTTGTTGGGTGCTTGTATTGGTAATGTGAGCCGCTTATGTCTGACACGTACCATCCATCATCCTTTAGCATCCGGTCGGCTTCTCTGAATCTCATGTATGTTTCCTCCTTACAAATATATAATAACACGTATTTTACGTATTGTCAAGAAGGGAACATAAAAAACACGTATTTTACGTATATATTATATGCAGATACCGAGAAAGTATGCAGATAGATAGCAGGACGCAAGACTTTTGGACAAAAATGTCTGAAAGTACCGGAGGAAGACCGGATTCCGGACGATAGGCAGCAGGATGCTATTTGGTGGAATCACGTTCCATAGTTTCGTTTATGGCCCGGATAACAAATTGATTCATGGATTCGCCTTGCTGATCGGCGTGGGTCTTGATTACGGCTTTCTGACCTTTAGGGACACGGATGCGAACATCTTCAACAGATTCTTTGAGATATTTTTCATTGGCTTTTTTTCTGGCATTTGTATAACCTGCACCGGATTGAGGTTATTATAACCGTTCTCCGGCAGAAAGAAAAGGAGATTTTTGAAAACTGGCTTTAATGTTCCTGCCTGCGGCTGATATCTTCAATGATGGTTGTATTCACGTCATTTTCATAAAGCCGCATCTGCACCTGCATAGGTGTGGGATCGGAGGTGATCTTCATTTTTCCGAAGTGATTAAAGAAGAAAAGCACCCCAAGTCCCAGGCCTATGGAGTAGGAAATCTCGAGAATGGTAAAGCCGTTGGAACTTTGCCCTGTGACCTGCTGATAAATATGAGTAAATAATTTACTTAAGTCAACGTCCGTATTAAAGGTCATAATGGAAAAGGCTGCACCAAAAAAAGAGGCCAGGCACACAAAGATCACTTTTGTCCAGCGCCATATAGGATTGGGTTTGGCACCAGTATCATAGGTGATGATAAAATCCGGCTCACCGATGGGGGTAATATCCAGATTCGGCTCCTTCTTTTGAATTAAATCCACAAGATCCATCACGGACATGACATAGAGTCCCGGCTTCCCAGGATCCAGGTTGGCTACGGGAAGAACCCGAAGGCGGTTGATCACCTGGGTATTGCTGCAGGAAAGCTTAGCGATATCCTGAAGATAAACGTGAGGGTGGCGGACTTCAATATTTTCATCCAACTGGAGATAGAGGGTGTCACTCATTTTTCATCACCTCGCTGTTTTTTATTGACTGACATCAATCTTTCATTTTGGGCTTAAAAATCCAGCTTGCGATATAGGAAAATACCAGCGCACCGCTTACTCCCACCGCACAGGCTGTGAAACCGCCGGAAAAAAGCCCCATGAAGCCATCCTGGTCGATGGCTTTTTTCATGCCCTTCCAGAGCGTGTTTCCAAAGCCAAGAAGCGGTACGCTTGCCCCTGCCCCTGCAAAATCAGTAAGAGGCTGATAAATCCCTATGGCACTTAAAAGTGCTCCGAGGCAGACCAGAAGCACCATGACCCTGCCTGGCAGCAGCTTTGTTTTATCCAATAAGATTTGAGTGATGGCGCAGATCAGTCCGCCCACCCAGAATGCATTGATATAATCCATAAAAGAAACCTCCGTTATTCTCAGTTATGAAACAACTGCCTGTTCAATGACCACTGCATGGGCGATTCCGGCAACAGGATCCCCTTCGTTGAAGCTTACCTTGGAGAGCATGGCACCTGTGGGAACAAACAGGATCCGTTTCCAGTCCCCTGTGATAATTTTTGGCAGGAGATGCGCGCACAGCACTGTGGCGGCGCATCCGCAGCCGCTTCCTCCGGAATGGGTATCCTGGGTATTGCTGTCAAAGATCATAAGGCCGCAGTCCTGGTGAACCTGGCTGATATCAATGTTCTTCCCGGACAGCAGATCCAGCAGAATCTGCTGTCCGATCACTCCAAGATCTCCTGTGACAATGGCGTCATAATCAGAAGGAGCCCTTCCGAAATCAAAGAGGTGCTGGTAAATGGTATCACAGGCTGCCGGAGCCATGCAGGCGCCCATATTCAGGGAATCGCGGAAACCGTAATCCACGATTTTTCCTGTGGTGATCTCCGTGATGGCGGCACAGACGTTTCCTTGCCGAAGAGGCATGGCCTCCCCTTTGGATGGAAAAGAAGGGGGATTCTGCCCAATCACGCAGGCACCGCTTCCGGTAACCGTCCAGGTGGCAGAGAGAGGCCGCTGGTTTCCGTATCCTAAGGGATAGCGGAACTCCTTTTCTGCACTTGCAAAATGGCTGGAGGTTGCGCAGAGAATATGCTCTCCATACCCTGCAGCAACGGCCATAGCCCCCAGGGACAGAGATTCTCCCATGGTAGAGCAGGCGCCAAAGAGCCCGTAAAAAGGAATGCCCATTTCCGCAATTCCAAAAGAAGATGCGATGGACTGCGCCAGCAGGTCGCCGGCAAAAGCCATCCGGATTTCTTCAGGCTTTAATCCTGCTTTTCCGATAGCCAGAAGGGCAGCCTCCTTCTGCAGGGTGCTTTCTGCCGCTTCCCAGGTGGCTGTGCCAAACATGGGATCTTTGCAGATCATATCAAACTCACTGCCAAGGGGTCCCTCCCCCTCTTTTTTCCCCGCAATAGAAGCAGCGCTTTCTATAAAAACCGGCCGGGGAAAAGCGATGCTTGCAGCTCCCTGTATTTTTTGTAATTTCATGCGATCACCCCTATGATTTTAAAAATATAGTAAATCAAACCAAGAATCCAGGCACTTGTGATGCCGTAGAGAATCACCGGCCCAGCAATGGTGAAGATTTTGCAGCCAATTCCAAAGACCTGCCCCTCTGCCTTAAATTCAATGGCAGAGGCAGCTACAGAGTTTGCAAATCCCGTAATGGGAACCAATGCTCCTGCACCGCCGAATTTTCCGATTTTAGGATAAATGTTAAGGCCTGTGAGTATAATGCTCAGAAGGATCAGCATCAGGGAACACCAGCTTCCTGCCATATCCTGATCAGCCCCCCGGCTTTTGGCAAAATTCAGGATAAACTGCCCGAGTACACAGATCAGCCCTCCGGTAAGAAAGGCTTTTGCCATATTCAGAGGGAGATTGTGGGTTGGTGTGATTTCTTTTACATACTGTTCATATTGTTTCTGTTTTTGTAATTGCTGTTCTGACGCCATGATCTTTTATCCTTTCCTTACTATCTTTTTATAATTCCTTTTGACTTTTCCCGGTCTAGTCCGTATAATGAGAAAATAGCGTAAAACGGCGGGTCTACAGCCAGCCTTTCCAGAAAAAGAAGAGAGACCCTGTGAACTTTCCGAGGGCAAGACAAATAATGACCTTGGGCAGTCCCTCCGAAAAACGAATCCTTCTGGAAAAGATGGGAAAGACATCTGCCATCTCTGCGAGAGCCAGGATCCATCCCCCCAGGAAGATTCCGGAAAACAGTCCGTAAACAGCCAGAAATGGTGCGCCCAGAGGGAGAGAAAGCTTATAAAGATAAAAAATGTTTCCGAATAATGCTCCCAGTAAAGTCACGTCTTCGTAGAGAAACATTTTGTCCGAAGTATGAGTGATTCCCGCATAGCGGGGAGTAATGGAAAGACCGATCAGCAGCCCCACAACTCCTCCGGCAATGATGGTTCCGGCGCTGAGTCCGATAAATGCAAGGATGATTTGCTGCCACATGGAAATTCCTCCTTTTCCTGATGCATGTGCCTGATACAGACTTACTGGATTTGGGAATAGTATGAGGAAATGGAGGAGATATTATGCGTAATTCTAAAAATTATATGAAAAACTGTACATTTCCCGAAGCAAATAGTATAATGAAAACATTGAGGTATTTGTGCGTGTATAATAAGAAAAGAAATTCGTAACTGTGAAGGTACTGAACAGTTACAAAGAATGAGAGAATCTGGGAGGTTCGCATATGCAAAATGCATTTTCACGTATGGAAATCCTTGTGGGAGAAGAGGGGGTAAATAAGCTTGCCGAATCCAAGATCGCGGTGTTTGGGCTTGGCGGTGTAGGTTCCTACGTGGTGGAGGCGCTTGCACGCTGCGGCGTGGGCAGCCTGACCCTGGTGGATCATGATACGGTTTCTATGACAAATATTAACCGGCAGCTCTTTGCACTTCGTTCTACAGTAGGCAGAAGCAAGGTCATGGTAGCGAAGGAACGCATCCGGGATATTGATGAGAATATTCTGGTGCATACTTATGAAACATTTTATAATGAAGATACTGCGGGGATGTTTGACTTTCATTCTTTTGATTATATCGTGGATGCCATTGATACGGTAACGTCCAAGCTGCTGATTATTGAGCACGCAAAGGCGTGCAATGTGCCCATCCTGTCCTGCATGGGAACCGGAAATAAACTGAATCCCTCCAGATTTGAAATCACAGATATTTCAAAAACCAGCGTATGCCCTCTGGCAAAAGTAATTCGTGTGGAGCTGCGCAAGCGCGGGATTCGTAAAGTGAAGGTTCTTTATTCCAGGGAAAAACCGATCAGGGTTTCCGAGACAGAAGAAAAGAAGGGAAGGACGGACCGTCCGGTTCCGGGAAGTATTTCTTTTGTGCCAAGTGTGGCGGGACTGATGATTGCAGGAGAAGTAGTCCGGGATATCCTTGATATTTCTTCACGGAAATAAATAGAATGATATTGTATGATAAATAGAAATAGAAAGATTGAGGACCAGTATTTGTGAAGCAGGAAATCAAACAGCGATTTTGTGAACTCTTAGGGGAAGAGAAAGTGCTGATAGAGGAGCCTATGAGCCGACATACTACATTTCGGATCGGCGGACCGGCTGATTATTTTTTGATTCCCGAAACAGTGGAAGAAATCAGAGAAATTTTGAAGATTTGCAGAGAAGAAAATCTGCCTTACTTTATTTTAGGAAACGGCAGCAATCTTCTTGTAAGCGACAAAGGATACAGAGGGGTCATCCTCCAGCTTTACCGCAATATGTGCGGTATCACAGTGGAAGATACCTGCATCCGCGCAGAATCCGGCGCGCTGCTTTCCTCCATTGCACAGGCGGCGAAAAATGCCTCTTTGACGGGATTTGAGTTTGCGGGAGGAATTCCGGGAACTTTAGGCGGAGCGGTTGTGATGAACGCAGGTGCTTATGGCGGAGAAATGAAGGATGTCCTTTCGGAAGTTACAGTTCTTGATAAAAACGGAAAAATCCTGACGCTTAGTTCCGGGGAACTTCAGATGGGCTACCGCACCAGCATTGTAAAAAGTGCGGAGTATCTTGTCCTTGGTGCCAGGATTTCCCTGAAAGAAGACGACCGGGAGCAGATTCGCGCAAGGATGAAGGAACTGACGGAACAGCGGACTACGAAGCAGCCCCTGGAATATCCCAGTGCAGGAAGCACGTTTAAACGCCCGGAGGGCTACTTTGCAGGCAAGCTGATCATGGACTGCGGACTTCGCGGATATCGTGTAGGCGGTGCCCAGGTGTCAGAGAAGCACTGCGGTTTTGTGATCAATGCAGGAGATGCCACGGCAGAGGATGTGCGTACCCTGATGAAGAATGTTTCCCATATGGTTTATGAGAAATTCGGGGTGGTCTTAGAGCCGGAAGTAAAATTCCTGGGAGATTTTTAATATTTTGACGGGAGAGAAGAGATGCGTTTAGTAATCGTGACAGGGGTATCCGGTGCAGGCAAAAGCTCTGCACTGAAGATGCTGGAGGATGCCGGGTACTTCTGTGTAGACAATCTGCCTATTCCGCTGATAGAAAAGTTTGCCTCTTTGATGGCAGGCAGCCAGGGGGAAGAGGCGGAGAATGCGGCTATGGGGATTGATGCCAGAAGCGGAAATTCCCTCGGAGAGCTGGAAAAAGTACTGGATCGTATGAAAGAAGCGGGATACGGCTTTGAGATTCTGTTTCTGGACGCAGAAGACCGTGTTCTGGTAAAACGATATAAAGAAACCAGAAGGAGCCATCCGTTGGCCATGAACGGCAGAGTGGACGACGGCATTCATCTGGAAAGAGAAAAAATGGGCTTTTTGAAAGCCAGGGCAGATTATATTATAGATACCACCCACTTGCTTACAAGAGAGCTGAAGTTGGAAATTGACAAAATCTTTGTAGAGAATACGGGATTTCGGAATATGGTGATCTCGGTACTGTCCTTTGGCTTTAAATATGGCATCCCGGCAGATGCGGACCTGGTATTTGATGTGCGTTTTTTGCCGAACCCTTTTTATGTGGATGAGTTGAAACCACTTACCGGAATGGACGAGGGAGTTTATAATTATGTGATGGATAATGAAACTGCCCGGGAATTTGCCGGGAAACTGGAAGCTATGGTGAAATTTCTGATTCCCAATTATGTGCGCGAGGGCAAAACAAGTCTTGTGATTGCCATTGGCTGCACCGGAGGAAAACATCGGTCCGTTACCCTTGCACGGGTACTTTATGACCGGCTTTCGGAAACCAGGGAGTATGGACTTCGCCTGGAGCACAGGGATATTGGAAGAGATTCCATTGTAAAAAAATAAAAAGTGAGGTTGGGAAATGTCTTTTTCAGGGATGGTGAAAGAAGAACTTTCCAAACAGATTGGTGCTGCTCGCCACTGCAGACTTGCAGAAATGGCTGCCCTTTTAAACTTCGGGGGCAGGATGACAGAGGACGGGCATTTAAGGCTGCAGATGGAAAATGACGCAGTTATAAGAAAATACTTTACATTATTGAGAAAAACCTTTAATATAGAAACAGAAATATCTATCCGCGACAGCAGCCCGAAAAAAAAGGGACAGATCTATTATGTAGAGCTGTCCGATAAGAAGCAGATTGAGGAGGTGCTTCAGGGAACGAAGCTGATGGTGGACGGAAATGACGGAGGAATGCTTACTTTTTGCAATGATCTGGTGACACAGCAGAACTGCTGCAAGAGAGCATTTATCCGGGGCGCTTTCCTGGTATCCGGTTCAATCAGTGATCCACGTAAGGGATATCACTTTGAGATTGTATGTCCGGACGAAAGAAAGGCGGGACAGTTACAGGATATTATCCGCAGTTTTCAGATTGACGCAAAGACAGTGCAGCGTAAGAAATCATATGTGGTCTATGTGAAAGAGGGCGACCAGATTGTAGACATTCTGGCTCTTATGGAAGCGAATGTTGCACTGATGAATCTGGAGAATATCCGGATTCTGAAAGAGATGCGCAATACCGTTAACAGAAAGGTAAACTGTGAAACTGCGAATATCAATAAAACGGTGAATGCAGCTGTGAAGCAGGTGGAAGACATAAAATTAATTGCCGGGACAATAGGTTTTCAGAACCTGAATGAAGGTCTTGCCGAAATTGCCGGGCTCAGGCTGCAGTATCCGGAGGCTACACTAAAAGAATTAGGTATAATGTTGAACCCTCAGGTGGGAAAATCCGGGGTAAATCACCGTCTCCGCAAGCTGAGCAGGATTGCAGATGATCTGAGGGAAAACAACAAGGAGGAGTTATTATGATTAAAAAACCAATCACTATTAATCTTTCTACCGGTTTGGAGGCACGTCCGGTAGCTCAACTGGTTCAGGTGGCAAGTCAGTTTAACAGCGAGATTTATGTTGAGATTGGAAAAAAGAAAGTCAATGCCAAAAGTATTATGGGAATGATGACCCTGGGACTGGATGCAGGAGAAGAAATCACTCTTTCTGCCAACGGCGAGGATGAAGAAGCCGCAATGTCCAGTATTGAGAAGTATTTAAGTAATCAATAATTTTCGAAAGTAAAGGGAAGCAAAGAAAATTATAAGAATGCTCATTGGCTGAATAGGAAGTAATAACCCAAAGAAGATGTGCTTGATCTTCTTTCAGGTTGCCAGAAAATTGCCGGGAAGGAAGACTTCTTTCCGGCAATTTTCTGTTCCCGGGGGTTAACTTTTATGCAGGAACCTTCTGGTGAAAAGCAGTGGATAAAAAGTGATGATCCAGGATACTGCCAAAAAGTAGCGGATAAAGGATGCGGCAAGAGAAACACCGATCAGCGGCTTGATCCCTTCCAGAATCAGGAGAGCCCCCAACAGCCCCCAGACCATTCGGAGCACCTTCCCTTTTACAGAGGATGGCGCCTCAAAGCGAAGAAAACGCTTTTCTATGTAAAAGCCTGCGGCAAAGGCAGTTCCTGCGCCTGAAGCTTTTACACAGTCTGCAGCGTAATCCCGGGTAATGATTCCACCTCTGCTGAGAAGCACTGCATAGAAGCATAAAAGAAGACAGATCAGGGCCATGCTCAGGGCAGTCAGCATTTCATGCCCTTTCGTGATATCCTTCCTGTACAGAAAGTGATGCGTAAAGAACACACACAGGATCGTGACGGAAAAGGATACTAATACATCTTTGGGCGTATGGCAGCCAAGGTACATCCTGGAAAACATGACTGCAAGAATCACAACAAAAGAAAGAACCCGGAGAATGCCCTTCCTGACCCGGAAACAGAGCGTGCCGAAGAGCGCCGTGATACTCTGGGTATGCCCGCTGGGAAATGAGTACCCTGTAGCTCCCGAAAGAGCGGATGGAACCGCCTGGAAATCGGGATCCAGAATCCAGGGTCTTGGAATCCGGAAGGTGATCTTTAACCCCTGAACCAGCAGCCCGGAGGTAAAGTAAGCGAACCCGAGAGAATACCCCTGCTTTTTGTCCGAACACCAGAAATACCAGCAGATAAGTGTTACAACAAGAAACTCCTGCGCCAGATAGGTGATCCCCTGAAAGATCACATCCGCTGCGGGTGTCCTGTATTGTGCAAGAAAACGTAGAAAATCCATAAAAACAAATCCTTTCTTTATATTAATACAATAGCTGTAAAAATATTATAGATTGCCCGGGAGAAAAAAACAAGCGGCAGATAGAGACATTAGAAGTTGACCGGGAGAAAAAAACAGGGTATAATGTGATTACTTGATTATTACATAACTACATCATTACTACAGAATCAGCAAAAAACAGAAATGAGGAATATTACCAATGTCAAAATTTTTAAAATTTATCGTACATCTTATTGTAATATGTACCATACTTTGTGTAGTTGCCCTGGCTGTCCCACCGTTTTTTGGCGTGACAACGGAGATTATGGATGACTCCGGAGCGGAGACGAACCTGGCTCTTGGTTCCGTGACTTATGCAATTCCCGAGAAATCGGAAAATATATCAGCAGGTACGCCCATTCTTGTAAACGGAGATTCTGCTGTCTACCGCTATAATGTAGTAAGCTTGGATCTGGAGAACCATACGGGTGTAGTAATTGATCCCAACGGAACGGAGTCCATCAATGTATCCGTTAAGAACCGTCTGCCAAAGGTGGTAATCACAGTGCCGTATCTGGGATACCTTCTTATTGCAACAGAAAGTATAGAAGGGCTGATCATTCTCGGACTGGCCGTTCTGTTTCTGATTATTCTTTATGTAATCGCAGAACTTTGGAAAAAGGATGTTTCCGATGAATACGACGATGACGAGGATGACACGGAATACGTGAAAAGTGCAAAAGAGCTGAAGCGGGAAGAGAAAGAAAGAGAGCGGAGAATGCGCGATGAAGACCGCCAGCTTTTAGAAAATGACAAGAAACGCAGAAAAGAAGAAAAGAAAAACCGTAAGATCATCAAGACAGGCGGCTTTGTGGATGAGGTTTTTGAGGATGAGATGGAAGAGGAAGAGCTGCCAAGAAGGCGTGCCAATGTCCAGTCCGCTACAAGCGAGGCTCACGAACTGCTGAAAAAAGAAATTGCCGCCGCTACAGCAGAAGAGACAGATCCGGCAATGGAAGAAGAACCGGAAAAACCCCAGCCTAAGAAAAAACGTAAGGAAACTTCTGCTCAGGGGAAAACGCATAAGAGTGCAAAGCCGAAAAAGAGACCTGTAATAGACGATGTTCCTTTGCCGGAAGTAAAAAAAATGGCAATTCCTGTCCGTTCTGCTGCCCAGCTGGCTGACATGGCCAGAAAAGAGGGAGATGCTCCTGAAATTGTAAAGGATGGAATCACCAAAGTAACGCTGTTTGATTATTCAGATATCATCAGTGAAGATGATGAGGATTACGACGAAGAATGATCGTATGCAGAAGGGCCGTCCTGGTGACGGCCCTTTTATCATAGCTGTTTGTGATATAGGATGCGGCTTTTCCTTGTATAAAAAAAAATACAAAAAATTTCAAAAAAAACTTGCAATCATGGAAATCATTGTGTATACTAACAGATGCTGTGACATGATAGCGATGAAGCGTGAGGTTGCTGCCGAAAGGGCAGGTTTTCCGTGGAGCGAATGTCAAGTTAGGAAACTGACGACAAGTCACTGTACAAGTTCAGAAAACCATCCAGGGATGGGCGCGCGTTGAAGATAAACAGGATACGCGTGGAGATGTGTACAGTCGCCGCTTGTCGTACCGATACCGAGTACGAATAGGAGGAGACTTTTTTTATGGCAAATCAGGTAATGAGAATCACATTAAAAGCTTATGATCATCAGTTAGTAGATGCATCTGCTGCAAAAATCATCGACACTGTTAAGAAGAACGGCGCAACTGTCAGCGGTCCGGTTCCGCTTCCTACCAAGAAGGAAGTTGTAACAATTCTCCGTGCAGTTCACAAATATAAAGACAGCCGTGAGCAGTTCGAGCAGCGTACACATAAGCGTCTGATCGATATCCTGACACCAACCCAGAAGACAGTAGACGCACTGTCAAGACTGGAAATGCCGGCTGGTGTTCATATTGATATTAAAATGAAAACCAAATAAGCAGCTGCGGATTTGGCAGACAGGATGTTTTAATTAAGCTAGATGATACCGCAATGGTATTTCTAATGTATATGATTGCCGGACGGCAATCCGCTATAAGGAGGAAGAAAGAATGAAGAAAGCTATTTTAGCTACGAAAGTCGGAATGACTCAGATCTTCAATGAAGACGGACAGTTAATTCCGGTAACCGTTTTACAGGCAGGTCCATGTGTCGTAACTCAGGTTAAAACTGAAGAGAACGACGGATATGCAGCAGTTCAGGTAGGCTACGGCGACATCAGAGAAAAACTGGTGAACAAACCGGAAAAAGGCCACTTTGACAAAGCAGGCGTTGCAGTAAAGAGATTCTTAAAAGAATTCAAATTCGACAACGCAGGCGAATATGAAGTAGGACAGGAAATCAAGGCTGATATCTTTACAGCAGGGGATCACATCGATGCAACTGCAATTTCCAAAGGTAAAGGCTTCCAGGGTGCTATCAAGAGACATGGACAGTCCAGAGGACCTATGGCTCACGGTTCCAAATATCATCGCCATGCAGGTTCCAACGGTGCATGTTCCGATCCGAGCAAGGTATTCAAAGGCAAACATATGGCAGGTCATATGGGAAATGTTCAGGTGACTGTTCAGAATCTTGAAATCGTACGTGTAGATACAGAAAACAACTTACTGTTAGTTAAAGGTGCTGTTCCAGGACCTAAGAAATCTTTGGTAACAATCAAAGAAACAGTAAAATCCTTATAATTGAGAAAGGAGGAGCACGCAAATGGCAAATGTAACTGTTTATAATATGGAAGGCAATGAAGTTGGCACAATGGAGCTGAACGATGCGGTTTTCGGCGTAGAAGTAAACGAGCATCTGATTCACCTTGCAGTTGTACGTCAGCTTGCAAATAAACGCCAGGGTACTCAGAAAGCAAAAACACGTTCTGAAGTAAGCGGCGGCGGAAGAAAACCATGGAGACAGAAAGGAACAGGTCATGCTAGACAGGGTTCCATCCGTGCAGCACAGTGGACTGGCGGCGGAATGATCTTCGCTCCGGTACCGAGAGATTATGATGTGAAGATGAACAAGAAAGAAAGAAGAGCTGCTCTGAAATCCGCTCTGACTTCTAAGGTTCAGGATAATAAATTTGTTGTAGTTGATAATCTGACACTTGCAGAAGCCAAGACAAAAGAAATGCAGAAGGTTTTAACAAACCTGAAAGCTGAAAAAGCTCTTGTGATCCTTGCAGCAGATGACAAAAACATCGTTCTTTCTGCAAGAAATATCGCAGATGTAGAGACTTCTGTAGCAGGGAACATCAACGTATACGATGTTATGAAACATAACACCGTGATCGCAACCAAAGATGCAGTAGCAACGATTGAGGAGGTGCTTGCATAATGGCTGATATTAAGTATTATGATGTGATCCAGAAACCGATCATCACAGAAAAATCCATGAATGCTATGGCTGAAAAGAAATACACTTTCTTAGTTCATCCGGAAGCAAATAAATCCCAGATCAAAGAAGCTGTGGAAAAAATGTTCGAAGGAACAAAAGTAAAAAGCGTAAATACCATGAATCTTGATGGTAAGACAAGACGCCGCGGTATGGTAGTCGGAAAGACCGCCAAGACCAAAAAAGCCATTGTAGCCCTGACAGAAGACAGCAAGGATATTGAGATCTTCGAAGGACTTTGATAGCAGAGGATGATGACGAGCGCCTACCTCAGAAGCAGAGCTTCTTCGGTAGCGTTGCACGCTTATGAGTATTCTTAAGAATCTGCTCTTACGTGCAAGCACGACGAGCCGCTTTTTGCGAATCCTCGGCGCTCTGCCTGTCGACTATATGCTGGAAAGCATGATGAATAATATTCGAAAGGAGAACAATCATGGGAATCAAAACCTATAACCCATATACACCTTCCAGAAGACACATGACTGGTTCTGATTTTTCCGAAATCACCGCCAGCACCCCAGAGAAATCACTGGTTGTGTCCCTGAAGAAAAATGCTGGCCGTAATAACCAGGGTAAAATCACTGTAAGACACCGCGGAGGCGGAAGCAGAAGAAAATACAGAATCATCGACTTCAAGAGAAGAAAAGATGGTATTCCTGCAACTGTGAAAACGATTGAATACGATCCGAACAGAACAGCAAACATCGCTCTGATCTGCTATGCAGACGGCGAGAAGGCATACATCCTGGCACCGGAAGGCTTAAAAGTAGGCCAGAAGGTTATGAACGGACCGGAAGCAGAAGTTCGTGTTGGTAACTGCTTACCATTGGAACTGATCCCGGTTGGTACTATGGTACACAATGTTGAGCTTCATCCAGGAAAGGGCGGCCAGATGGTTCGTTCCGCTGGTAACGGCGCTCAGTTAATGGCTAAAGAAGGCAAATATGCAACCTTAAGATTACCGTCTGGTGAAATGAGAATGGTTCCGATCGTATGCCGTGCATCTGTTGGTGTTGTTGGCAACGGCGATCATAACCTGATCAACATCGGTAAAGCTGGACGTAAACGCAACATGGGAATCAGACCTACTGTCCGCGGTTCCGTTATGAACCCGAATGACCATCCGCACGGTGGTGGTGAAGGAAAGACCGGTATCGGCCGTCCGGGTCCGTGTACACCATGGGGCAAACCTGCTCTTGGTCTGAAGACCAGAAAGAAGAACAAACAGTCCAACAAGCTCATCGTAAGAAGACGCGATGGAAAAGCTTTATCGAAATAATAAGGAGGTTAAAGCATGTCTCGTTCACTGAAAAAAGGACCTTTTGCAGATGCAAGCTTACTGAAAAAAGTAGATGCATTAAATGCTGCAAACGATAAATCCGTAATCAAAACCTGGTCCCGCCGTTCTACAATTTTCCCGTCTTTCGTTGGACATACAATCGCTGTTCATGACGGAAGAAAACATGTGCCGGTATATATCACAGAAGATATGGTTGGCCACAAACTGGGTGAATTCGTAGCAACCAGAACCTACAGAGGACACGGAAAAGACGAAAAGAAATCCGGCGTTCGTAAGTAATAAATAACTGCCTGTTGTCTCAAGTCAGGCAACAGGCCGGTTTAACCTGATATTGATTAAGAGGAAAGGAGGCACTTTAAAATGGCAAAAGGACATAGAAGCCAGATTAAGAGAGCCAGAAATGAGAATAATAGAGAGACAAGACCGTCTGCAAAATTATCTTATGCAAGAATTTCTGTTCAGAAAGCCTGCTATGTATTAGATGTAATTCGTGGCAAAGACGTGCAGACAGCACTTGGTATCCTGACATACAATCCAAGATACGCTTCCAGCGTGCTTAAGAAATTACTGGAATCAGCAATTGCAAACGCTGAGAATAACAACGGTATGAGCGCAGATAACCTCTACATTGCAGAGTGCTATGCAAACAAAGGACCTACAATGAAGAGAATTCAGCCAAGAGCACAGGGCAGAGCTTACAGAATCGAGAAGAGAACAAGCCATATTACCATCGTGCTGGATGAGAAATAAGGAGGAAAAGCATGGGACAGAAAGTTAACCCACATGGCCTTAGAGTCGGTGTTATCAAAGATTGGGATTCCAGATGGTATGCAGAAGCAGATTTTGCAGACTACCTGGTAGAAGATTACAACATCAGAACATTTCTGAAGAAGAAATTATACAGCGCAGGTGTTTCCAAGATTGAAATCGAAAGAGCATCTGATAGAGTTAAGATCATCATCTACACAGCAAAACCAGGTATTGTAATCGGTAAAGGCGGCGCTGAAATCGAAAAAGTAAAAGCTGAGCTGCAGCAGTTTACTGAGAAGAAATTAATCGTTGATATCAAAGAAGTGAAGAGACCGGACAGAGATGCACAGCTTGTTGCTGAGAACATTGCTCTTCAGTTAGAGAACCGTATCTCCTTCAGACGTGCTATGAAGTCCACAATGCAGAGAACTATGAAAGCCGGCGCTAAAGGTATCAAGACTGCAGTTTCCGGACGTCTTGGCGGTGCTGATATGGCTCGTACAGAGTTCTACAGCGAAGGAACCATTCCGCTTCAGACACTTCGTGCAGACATTGATTACGGTTTTGCAGAAGCAGATACCACCTACGGCAAGGTTGGTGTAAAAGCATGGATCTATAATGGTGAAGTACTTCCCACAAAAGGAACTAAGGAAGGGAGCGATAAATAATGTTAATGCCAAAAAGAGTAAAACGTCGTAAACAATTCCGTGGCTCCATGAGAGGAAAAGCCTTAAGAGGCAATACAATCAACTATGGTGATTACGGTCTTATAGCTACGGAACCCTGTTGGATCAAATCCAACCAGATCGAAGCAGCCCGTATTGCGATGACACGTTATATCAAACGTGGCGGCCAGGTTTGGATCAAGATTTTCCCGGATAAACCAGTAACAGCGAAACCAGCAGAAACACGTATGGGTTCCGGTAAAGGTACCCTGGAATACTGGGTAGCAGTTGTAAAACCAGGACGTGTAATGTTCGAAATTGCAGGCGTTTCTGATGAAGTTGCCCGTGAAGCATTACGTCTTGCAATGCACAAGTTACCATGTAAATGTAAAATCGTTTCTCGTGCAGACTTAGAAGGCGGTGATAACAGTGAAAATTAATAAATTCGTAGAAGA
>JAETNR010000071.1 GCA_021772055.1 Blautia sp.
ATAGCAATTTAATCAGAACAATTTGCCAGACACAGTATGACATTTTCAATTGATTCTCCATACCTATATAACAGTATATCCCATTTTTAACGGAAAGTAAAACAGAAAAACAGGCAGGTATCATGCCTAAAAAGCATCTCATATGCTGAATAGATTTCGTCTCTGCAGGACTAAACGGCTGCTGCTTTTTCCGTGTCAGCACACTGGTTGAGGTAAGCTGCGGGGATAATGGACGAAAAGTGATTTTTTCTTTATCCCAGAAGGGAATAGAACCCTCAATTACCAGGGAATAAGCTAACCCGTTCTAGACCAACAGAGCGCTGTTTGTGTTTAAATTGCTGGTAAAGAGAGCCTGACTTTCCTGAAAAGAATTCCCAAACCAATTAACTAATTCGTTCTGTACGTTGATCCTTCTCGGAAGGATGAGCGGCGCATTCTCCAAGTCCTTTGCGCTGATGGTTTCTTTTTTTGCAAGGGGATCATCCGGACGCATTAAAACACCCCACTGTTCTTTGTCTTTCAGACGGATAAAATCAAACTTATCCATATCAATCGGCTCCATCAAAACACCGATGTCGATGAGCCCTTTTTCCATCTGCTCTTTTACCAGATCGGCATTTCCCGTAAAAATATCAAATGTGACCCGAGGCAGACATAGCAAAACCCCGGAAACGCAGGTTTCCGGGGTTTTTGAGCATTTTTGATTGTAAATATCCAGCCGATTAACGCTTGCTGAACTGCGGAGCGCGACGGGCTGCTTTGAGACCGTACTTCTTACGCTCTTTCATACGCGGATCACGAGTAAGGAATCCGGCAGCTTTAAGAACTGGTCTATATTCAGCATCTGCTTCCAGAAGGGCTCTTGCAACACCATGTCTGATGGCACCGGCCTGTCCTGTATATCCGCCGCCTTTAACGTTTACAAGAACGTCAAATTTGCCATCTGTTTCTGTAGCTGCCAGCGGCTGACGAACGATTACTTTCAGTGTCTCTAATCCAAAATATTCATCAATATCTCTCTTATTAATAGTGATTTTACCAGTACCAGGAGTCAGGTAAACTCTTGCGATTGATTTTTTTCTTCTTCCTGTTCCGTAGAATTTTGCGCTAGCCAATGTTTTCTACCTCCTCATTAAAATGTTAATACTTCCGGTTTCTGAGCTTCATGTTTGTGTTCAGGTCCGGCATAAACGAAAAGTTTCTTGTACATGGTTCTTCCTAATGGTCCTTTTGGAAGCATGCCTTTCACTGCAAGCTCAACAACCTTTTCCGGTTTCTTCGCTAACATTTCTTTTAATGTGGTCTCTTTCATTCCACCAACATAATCAGAGTGATTGTAGTAGATTTTCTGATCTAACTTCTTACCGGTTACTTTGATTTTGTCAGCATTTACAATGATCACATAATCACCGGTATCTACGTGCGGTGTAAACTGAGGTTTGTTCTTTCCTCTTAAAACGCTTGCTACACCAGATGCCAGACGGCCCAGTGTGCAGCCTTCTGCGTCAACTACATACCATTTTCTTTCGATTTTATCTGGATTAGCCATATAAGTCTGCATGGTTTTACCTCCTGTTAATTATCAACGATTGTTTGTATAACTGCGGTGTTCTGCAATAACGAATAATTTCTGGTGCGCAGTGCAAAAAAAAATAATCGCGGAAATGTCCGAAACCGCTGATAAAAAACACCTTCGCCGGGGCTTTGGCTTGGGAGTTTTCGCACTTCGTCACATTGAGTAATTATATTATATTGAAATCCTTCTGTCAACAGTTTTTTCAAGGATTTTCCACTATTTTTCTGTTAAAAAAACGTAATTCCCATCAGCGTGAGTCCGTGTGCAGGTGCTGTAGGGCCTGCTGCTTCACGGTCACAGGCTTCCAGGATATCTTTTACCCGTTCAGGGGGATACTGACCGTTTCCAACTTCAATGAGTGTCCCTGCAATGATCCTTACCATATTGTAGAGAAATCCCTCTCCGGACACCCGGATGGTGATCATATCTCCGTCACGCCATACATCCATTCCGGTCAGGGTACGGATGGTGGACTTTACCTGCGCCTTTGCACCGCAGAAGCTGGCAAAATCATGCCTGCCGATGAGATAAGAGGTTGCCTCCCGCATTTTGTCCACATCCAGTATATAGTGATAAAAATAAGAATACAGACGTTCTGTAGGTACCGGGAACTTCCTGTTGAGGATGCGGTACTCATAAGTCTTTTCACTGTCGCAGTAACGGGGATGGAAATCCGGTTCCACCTCCTCGGAAAGCTGTATCCGGATATCCTCCGGCAGCCGCTGATTCAATGCATAGGAAATTTTCTCTCCCGGAATTCTGGTGTTGGTATCAAATACCGCCACATTTCCCATGGCATGTACCCCTGCATCCGTACGGCTTGCTCCGATGGTTTCGATATCTTCTCCAAGAAGCTCTGACAGGGTTTCATTCAGCACTCCCTGGATGGTCACTCCGTTTGGCTGTGTCTGCCATCCGCAGTAATTCGTGCCGTCATAGGCCACTACAAGTCCTACCCGTTTCATCCGTTCCTCCTAATCCCGGTTAAATCCCGATTACCCGAAAAGCAATTCCCACTGCCAGATATCCTGCCAGAATGCCGTAGGCAGCTCTGTCTCTGGCTGCATATTTCAAAGGTTTCATCTGGGTGCGGTGCTCTCCGCCGTGATAACAGCGTGCCTCCATGGCCATAGCCAGATCATTGGCACGGCGGAATGCAGAGATAAACAGCGGCACCAGAAGGGGAATCATATTTTTTGCTTTCTGAATCAGATTTCCGCTTTCAAAATCAGCACCCCGGGCGATCTGCGCTTTCATGATCTTATCCGTCTCTTCCAGCAGAATCGGAATAAAACGCAGTGCAATGGACATCATCATGGATATCTCGTGAACAGGTACATGAATTTTATTCAAAGGCCGCAGCGCTTTCTCAAGACCATCCGTAAGCTGATTCGGCGTTGTGGTCAGTGTCATAATGGAAGATCCGATCACAAGATAAATCAAGCGGATTGCCATACGAACCGCCAGATTCACACCCTCACGGGTCACTTTCAAAAATCCCAGTCTCCAGAGAACCTCCCCGGGCGTCAGAACCATATTGAACACTACAGTGATCATCAGGATCACCAGGATCGCCTTCAAACCTTTAAAGATGAACTTTACAGGAACTTTTGAGATTCGGATCATGACAGCCAGAAAAACCGTGGCCACCGCATATCCCGGAAATGTATGGAATAAAAACACGGAAATAATAAACACCAGTGTCCCGGCAAGCTTGGTTCTCGGATCCAGTTTATGAAGGACTGAATCAGCCGGATAATATTGTCCAAGAGTAATATCTCTAATCATCCAGGAGCCCTCCTTCCGCTTTCAGAAGAGGAGAATTTTCTTTTTCGAGGGCTGCAAGAATACTCTTTCTTGCCTCCTCCACCGTAGTCGTCTCCGCATCTACCTCAAGGCCGTTTTCCTTCAAGGCATGCATAATATAGGTAATCTGAGGTGCCGCAAGCCCCATGGACTCCAGCTCTCTGTAATGGGAAAATACTGCCTTGGGCGTATCATCAAACACAGCCTCTCCATGGTTCATTACAATCAGCCGTTCCACATACTTGGCAATATCCTCCATACTGTGAGAAACCAGGATAATGGTGATTCCTCTTGCAGCATGGAGTTCTGCGATCTGATCCAGAATATCATCCCGCCCCTTTGGATCCAGGCCTGCTGTCGGCTCGTCCAGGATCAGAATCTTCGGATTCATAGCCAAAACTCCTGCAATTGCAACTCTCTTTTTCTGTCCCCCGGACAATTCGAAGGGAGATTTTCCATAGTTTTTTTCTTTAAAGCCAACCTGCTCCAAAGCCTTTCTTGCTTCCACTTCCGCTTCTTCTCTGGTCTTTCCCTGATTCATAGGGCCAAAACACACATCAGAGAGCACGTCGCTTTCAAACAGCTGATGCTCCGGATACTGAAACACCAGGCCAACCTCACTGCGCAGGGCTTTTCTGTCATATTTATCTGCCCAGATATCCTCCCCATTGTACAAAATGGTCCCTGAGGTGGGTCGGATCAGCGCATTGAGATGCTGAATCAGCGTAGATTTTCCGCTTCCGGTATGTCCGATGATCCCGATAAACTGTCCGTCTTTAATGTCCAGGTTAATATCCTTTAACGCATGAATCTCATAAGCCGTACCGGGGCTGTAGGTATACGTTACATTCTTAAGTTCTATTGACATAGGGCACTCACCAATTCCTCCGTAGTCAGTATTCCCTCCGGAATATCCACACCGGACTTCCGAAGTTCATGAGCCAGCAGCGTCACCTGCGGTACATCAAGACGATAATGCTTCAGAGTATCCACCTGAGAAAAAATTTCTCTTGGGGTTCCCTCCATTACCACGTTCCCGCCATCCATCACGTACACCTGATCTGCGTGGATCACTTCTTCCATATAGTGCGTAATGAGGATCACAGTAACATTTTCCTGACGGTTCAGTTCTTGTACAGCCTCCAGAACCTCCCTGCGGCCATTGGGATCCAGCATAGCCGTTGGTTCATCCAGTACAATACATTTTGGCCGCATAGCCATCACGCCTGCAATGGCTACCCGCTGTTTCTGTCCGCCTGACAGCTTGTTGGGGGAATGGTGACGGTAAGCTGTCATACCGGTTTTCTGAAGGCTCTCCTCTACACGCTTCCAGATTTTTTCTGTAGGAACCCCCATATTCTCCGGGCCAAACCCTACATCTTCCTCCACAACCGTTCCGATGATCTGATTGTCCGGATTTTGGAAAACCATGCCTGCCTTCTGGCGCAGTTTCCACAGTTGCGGCTCCTCGCTGGTCACTGTATCATCAATCCACAAAGTTCCCTCTGTAGGCAAAAGCAATGCATTTAAATGCTTTGCCAAAGTGGATTTTCCCGAACCGTTATGCCCCAGGATCGCCACAAATTCCCCAGCTTCAATGTCCAGGTTTACATTATTGACGGCACGCTGCGTATCCTGCACATTGCCGTCCTCATCATACTTGAGATAGTCAAATCCCAGCTTGCATGCCTTGATAATTCCCATATCTGTATTTTCCCCTTTATTCGCAGTCCCGCTGCAAAAATTCCTGCTTCGCAGCCTGCTGCAAGGTATCTGCCCGAGATTCTTTCTCATCCGCCGGAACCAGGCCGGTCAGCTCATCAATCAGCTTCCAGATGTCCTCTCTTCCCTGCTTGGTTTCCGCAGAAAAAGGAATGACAATGGCATTTGGCCGAAGCTTCAGCCCTTCTCTGACCAGTTTCAGGCTTTTGGACACCTGGCTTCGTTTCAGCTTATCCAGCTTGGTTGCGATCACAATCGGCTCATAGCCGTTGTGCACGATCCAGTCATACATCATCTTATCATTGGCCGAAGGCTCATGGCGGATATCAACCAGAAGAAAAACAGCCTTCAGGTTTTTTGAGGTATGAAGGTATTTTTCAATCATTTTGCCCCATTTTTCCTTTTCTGACTGGGACACTTTCGCGTATCCGTAGCCTGGAAGGTCTACCAGATACATGCATTCATTTATATTATAAAAATTGATAGTCTGTGTTTTTCCTGGCTGAGAGCTGGTTCTTGCCAGAGATTTGCGGTTCATCAGCCCGTTGATCAGGGAGGATTTCCCCACATTGGATTTGCCTGCAAAAGCAACTTCCGGTCTGCCTGTGTCCGGAAGCTTGCTCGTAACACCGCATACAATATCTAATGAAACATTCTTAATAACCATATAGTTCCTCTCTGTCTTTTGGAAATCTATCTTAAAAGAGCCTCTCTGCACACCTCGTTCATGGTATTCACAAAGGAAATCTTCAGCCCTTCCAGAATCTCCCCGTCCATCTCTTCAATGTCCGGTTTATTCTCTCCCGGCACAAGAACCTGCTTGATACCTGCATATTTTGCTGCCAGAAGTTTTTCTTTCAATCCTCCTATAGCAAGAACCCTGCCCCTTAAGGTAATCTCCCCGGTCATGGCAAGGTCTGCCCTGACTGCCTGTCCTGTTACAGCCGAAAGCATGGCTGTTGCCATCGTAATACCCGCAGACGGACCGTCCTTGGGAACAGCTCCCTCCGGGATATGCACATGAATATCATGCTCCCGGAAAAATTCCTGGGATACCTGGTACTCGTCTGCTACAGAGCGAATGTAGGAAATACCGGCCTGGGCGGACTCTTTCATAACATCCCCGAGCTGTCCGGTCAGCAGCATTTCTCCCTTGCCCGGCATTACATTTACCTCGATCTGAAGGGTATCCCCTCCCACCTGGGTCCATGCAAGGCCGCGGGCAATGCCCACCTCAGCCGTCTTATTTGCCATAAGATAATTATATCGCTCTTTGCCAAGGTATGACGAAAGATTTTTTCCTGTAACTGTTACTTTCTCTTTGCCATCCTCCAGGATTTCTCTTGCAGTTTTGCGGCAGATCTGGCCGATCTTACGCTCCAGATTACGCACCCCTGCTTCTTTTGTATAGTTATTGATGATTTTTCTCAGGGCGGCACTCTGAATGGTAAGCTGACCTTTTTTTAGACCATTCGTTTCCATTTGTTTGGAAATCAGATGATTTTTCGCAATATGAACCTTCTCATTCTCCGTATATCCGGAAATCTCAATTACTTCCATACGATCCATCAGAGGTCTTGGAATCCCCTGCAGATCATTTGCAGTGGCAATGAACAGCACCTCTGATAAATCCTGGTCAATCTCCACATAGTGGTCTTTGAACCGGCTGTTCTGCTCCGGATCCAGTACCTCCAGCAAGGCAGATGCCGTATCGCCCTTATGGTCACTGCTGGTCTTATCGATTTCATCCAGAAGCATCAGAGGATTGCTGACGCCAGCTTCCTTCAGCGCCTCGGTAATTCTGCCGGGCATAGCGCCTACATAAGTTTTTCTGTGTCCACGGATCTCTGCTTCGTCACGGACACCTCCCAGACAGATGCGTACGTATTTCTTGTTCAAAGCCTCCGCTACGGAACGAGCAATAGAGGTCTTCCCTGTTCCGGGAGGACCCACCAGACACAAAATCGGACTTTTTCCTCTGGAGGTAAGTTTCCGGACGGACAAAAATTCCATGATCCGCTCCTTCACATCCTTAAGGCCATAATGGCCCTCCTCCAGAATCTTCCAGGCTCGCTTCAAATCGTCGGAATCTTCGGTCCGCTTATCCCAGGGAAGGGACAGAAGTGTTTCTATATATCCTGTGATCACCGCAGTTTCCGCTATGTTATTATTCATGCTCTTTAACCGTGCAATCTCTTTGCCGATCTTTTCCTTCACTTCATCCCTGGCTTCCAGCATGTCCAGCTTTTTGCGGTACTCCTCAATATTTCCGTTCAGGCTGTCTTCCCCCAGTTCCTCACGGATCAATTTCATCTGCTCGCGCAAAATGTACTCCCGCTGATTCTTATCGATCCGCATCTGAAGCTTTTTCTGCAGTTCCTTGCTGACATGCACTACTTCTATTTCCGATGTGAGGATTGCCCCCAAAACCGTATACTGACCTTCCAGAGTAACTGCATCCAGGATTTTCTGCCTTCCCTGGTATGCCAGTGGAAGATTCACCGAAACCTGGTTGATCAATTCCGTCAGATCTTCTATTTTCAGAATCTGTGAAGCAAGTTCCTTGCTGATTTTTCCGCTTTCCATGCAATACTGCTGAAAAAGCTGGCGAATGCTTCTGTACATAGCCTCTTTTGCTGCAAAGGAAAGGCTGTCTTCTTCCGCCTGCTCAATGACTGCAATATTGCATTTCAAATAAGGAAATTCCTGATGAAATTCCAGAAGCTCCGCCCGCTCTGTTCCTTCTACAAGAACCCGGAGCAGATTATCCGGAAGCTTTACTACCTGTTTGATATACGCTACAATTCCAATCTGGTATAATTCCCCCAGACCCGGAGTTTCCACCTCCGGGTCTCTCTGGGTGATCAGAAAAATCCTCTGATCGTGCAGCATTGCCTCCTCGATTGCTTTTACAGAACGATCCCTGCTCACATCGAAGTGCATGATCATTCCCGGCAGGATCGTTGTCCCCCGCAAAGCAATGGCCGGCAGAGTGCTAATCGGATCTTTCATTTCTCTTCAGTCCCTTCGTCAAGCCGTTTCCGGTTTTCCTTTTTTTCTGGAACGGGCAGTTCTTTTGCCTGAAGCAGGCTGAATCGGCACAGGTGCTTCCCCATGAATGATCTCCGGCTCCCCGGTTCCTTCTACTACTTCTTTTGTGATCACACATTTACGGATAGTGTTGTCTGACGGAATCTTATACATCAGGTCCATCAGGGAGTTTTCCATAATGGCACGAAGTCCTCTGGCTCCTGTCTTACGCTCCAGCGATTTTTTCGCAACCACCTCCAGAGCCTCATCGTCAAAGTTCAGCTCTACCCCATCCAGTTCAAACAGCTTGTGATACTGTCTGGTCAAAGAGTTCTTCGGCTCTCTCAAAATACGGATCAGTGCCTTTTCATCCAGCGCATCCAGTGAAACCACTACGGGCACACGGCCGATAAATTCCGGAATCAGGCCAAATTTAACAAAGTCCTCCGGCATTACTTCCTTCAGCACTTCGCCTACATTCCGTTCTTTCTTCACTGCAACCTCTGCACCAAAACCAATCGCCTTGGTATCCTTGCGGGCTTCAATAATTTTCTCAATTCCTTCAAAAGCACCGCCGCAGATGAACAGGATATTCGTGGTATCAATCTGCAAAAATTCCTGATGCGGGTGCTTTCTTCCGCCCTGAGGCGGCACATTTGCCACCGTTCCCTCCAGGATTTTCAAAAGAGCCTGCTGCACTCCTTCCCCGGAAACATCACGGGTAATGGACGCATTTTCGGATTTTCGCGTAATTTTGTCAATTTCATCAATATAAATGATTCCGTACTGGGCACGTTCGATGTCATAATCTGCCGCCTGGATAATCTTCAGCAGGATATTCTCCACATCCTCTCCCACATACCCGGCTTCTGTCAAAGTAGTGGCATCTGCAATGGCAAACGGCACATTCAGCATTCTGGCCAGTGTCTGTGCCAGAAGTGTCTTACCGCAGCCGGTAGGCCCAAGCATCAGAATATTGCTCTTCTGAAGTTCCACATCCAGATCTCTGACGGCCAGCACACGCTTATAATGATTATATACAGATACAGACAAAGCCTTCTTTGCCTCATCCTGTCCAATCACGTAGTCATCCAGAATTGCATGGATTTCTTCCGGTTTCAGCAGGTTGATCTCGAAATTATTATAAACAGGTTCGCGATCATACATGCCAAATTCCTCTTCCAGAATTTCCGCACAGATTCCCACGCATTCATCACAGATAAAGGAGCCATCCGGTCCTGCAATCAGCTTGCGGACCTGGTCCTCAGACTTGTGACAAAAGGAACATCTGATTTTTCCATCTCTTATCTTATCTGCCATGGATTTCCTATTTTTCCTTTCTTCCAATCCCCGAAGGGATCCTAATTTCCTATGATACAAGACAAGACTCCTGGCTTTCAGGAGTCTCTTCTTTTGCTTTGGCATTCGTAAGGCGCTGCCCTTAGCAGTTCCTTACATCAGCCTTATTTATGCATGACAACACCGTCAATCAAACCATAAGCTTTTGCTTCCTCTGCGGTCATATAATTGTCTCTGTCAGTGTCTCTTTCTACTACTTCGTATGCCTGACCGGTATTCTCTGCCAAAATTTCGTTTAACGTTCTCTTGGTCTGGGCAATATGATCCGCAACGATCTGAATCTCTGTTGCCTGCCCCTGCGCACCGCCGGAAGGCTGGTGAATCATGATGGTGGAATGGGGAAGAGCAAATCTCTTACCCTTCGTTCCGCCTGCCAGAAGAAATGCGCCCATGCTGGCTGCCATTCCGAGACAGATCGTAGAAACATCACACTTGATATATTTCATTGTATCGTAAATCGCCATGCCGGCTGTTACAGAACCACCGGGGCTGTTGATGTAAAGCTGGATATCTTTCCCCGGATCTTCCGCCTCCAGGAAAAGAAGCTGTGCCACAATGATGCTTGCACTTACATCGTTTACCTCTTCCCCAAGAAAAATGATCCTGTCCTTGAGAAGTCTGGAATAAATATCGTAACTTCTTTCTCCCCTGCTCGTCTGTTCAATGACATAAGGTACCAAACTCATATTCACGCCTCCATTCGTTGGCTTAGGTCAAATTAAGCTTCCTTTGCTGCTTCAGCGATCATGGTTACAGCTTTCTGTACAGCCATATCCTTCTTCATCTGATTCATTTCATTTTCGCCGAAGATTTCTTTTAATTTGGCAGCTTCCATCTTATACATTTCAGCCATCTTTGTGATCTCTTCCTCTACTTCTTCCTCACTTGGCTGAATATTTTCTACTTCTGCAATCTTTTCAAGAACAAGTCTTGTCTGGATTCTCTTAAGAGCCTGCGGCTTTGTATCCTCGATCATCTTGTCCATGGTCAGACCTGTATACTGGAAGTACTGATCCATAGTAAGACCCTGCTGCTGCATTCTTCTGCTGAAATCGTCTACCATCTGACGAGCCTGGGTGCGAACCATTGCATCCGGGATTTCCATCTCAGCATTTTCAACTGCTTTTTCAACTGCTGCATCTTCTTTTGCACGAAGAGCTTCTTTCTCTTTTCTTTCTGCCAGTTTCTTTTTAACGTCTTCCTTGTATTCCGCAAGAGTGTCGAACTCGGATACATCCTGAGCAAATTCATCATCCAGTTCCGGAAGCTCTTTTGCTTCGATTTTCTTCACATCACACTGGAATACGGCAGCTTTTCCTGCAAGCTCTTTTGCCTGGTATTCTTCCGGGAAAGTAACGTTTACTTCTACATGATCCCCTGTCTTAGCGCCCACAAGCTGCTCTTCGAATCCAGGGATAAAGGAGCCGGAGCCAAGTGTCAGCGGATAGTCTGTTCCCTTGCCGCCTTCAAATGCCACACCGTCAACAAATCCTTCAAAATCAATTGTGGTGATATCCCCATTCTCTGCTCCCCTGTCTTCTACAGTGATTGTTCTGGAGTTCTTTTCCTGTTCTTTCTTGATTTCTGCGTCTACATCTTCGTCAGTTACTTCCAGGTCGGACTTCGGAACCTCTACGCCTTTATATTCGCCAAGAGTTACTTCCGGTTTTACGGCTACTTCTGCTGTAAAGATGAACGCTTTTCCAGGCTCTGCCTGTGTTACATCAATTTCCGGCTGGGAAACGATCTCAAGGTCGCATTCCTCCAAAGCTTTGCTATAATGTTCCGGAATCAGAGCGTTGGCTGCGTCTTCCAGGAAGATACCTTTGCCATACATCTGTTCAATCATTTTTCTTGGAGCTTTTCCTTTACGGAATCCAGGGATGGAAATTTTTCCTTTTGCTTTCAGATATGCATTCTGCATTGCCTTGTCCAAATCCTCAGCAGAAACTTCAATTGTCAGTTTCGCCATGTTCTTTTCCAGTTTTTCCACCTGTAAACTCATGTTTCTTATTCCTCCTTAATTGTCAGGTTATTTCTTCTATATTATCTATTGTTATTTTCCGCCTGCTCCGTACTATGCAGGCACCCGTATCTCTGCTTGGGAGATACAATTACAGTCATTATGGTAGTATAGCACAATCGTTTCCAAAATACCAGAGTTTTTTTCACGGGAAAAGCCCTATTTATCGTGGTTTTATCGAAAATATACAATGGATTCTGCAATTTCCTGTGCTTTGTCTGCCCCTGCAAGCTGGGAAATCAGGGAGAGTGAGAAATCCACAGCCGTTCCAAGGCCCCTGCTGGTGGTTACATTTCCGTCTACAGCCACAGCGTCCTCTGTTGTTACAGCCCCATGGAGCTTTTCCATAAAGGACGGATAGGATGTAGCTGTTCTGCCCTTCAGGAATCCAAGATCTGCAAATACACTGGGCGCCGCACAAATGGCAGCAACCTTTCCGCCTTCCTGATAAAATTTTGTAAGAAGATCTGTAAGGGGTTTAAATTCTCCCAGATAACGGGTTCCCGGCATTCCTCCCGGCAGAACCAGCATATCTGCGTCCGAAAAGTCTGTTTCCCCAAATATGCAGTCTGTTTTCAGCGTGATGCCGTGAGAGGTCTGCACCTCTTTCGTATCTTTGATGGAGACTGTGCAGATATCGATCTGCGCCCTGCGCATAAGATCCACTACAGTCAAACCCTCAATATCTTCAAAACCATCTGCGAAAAAAATATATACTTTGCTCATCATAACCTCCTGTACTCGTACTGCGCCCTGTCCGCACTCATCCACTTGTTGAATTCCACCATATTATATCATTGCACTTTCTTTTTTACAATAAAACGGATATACTATAGGCAGGAAATATTTTATAAAAGGAGAAACCTATGGAAATCGAAAGAAAATTTCTGATAGAAAAAGAAAATCTTCCCAACCTGGAAGCCTTCTCGTTTCAGCGGATCGAGCAGGGGTATCTCTGCACGGAACCGGTAGTGCGTATCCGCCGCCAGGATGAAGAATACTATCTTACCTACAAGTCCAAAGGCCTTTTATCCAGAGAGGAGTACAACCTTCCTCTGACAAAAGAAGCTTACGAGCATCTGAAGCCCAAGGCTGACGGCATCGTCATCTCCAAAACAAGATACCTGATTCCTGAGAAAGACGGTCTTACCATAGAACTGGATATATTCCACGGAGATTACGATGGGCTCCTTCTGGCAGAAGTGGAATTTCCGTCAGAAGCCCTGGCCAAAAGCTATCTTCCGCCGTCCTGGTTCGGAAAAGATGTCACCTATTCTTCAGAGTATCACAACAGCAATTTAAGCAAAGGAAAATCAGCTCCCGGAAGATAAGCCGGGAGCGTTTTTGTTCCTCTTTTTTCTTTTTATGGATGTTATGGACGATTTCTTCTGTGAAATCGCCTGCTTTTCTGCCTCTTGCGGCGTTTCACAGGATCCCAGTTTCCCCTGAACAGCCGTTTCTCCATCCACCTGCTATAATGCACCGGAAAAATCCCCAATAATTTTCCGGTCAAACGTATCACTTTCCATCTGCTCTTTTCCAGTTTCATAGAAAGAATCAAAATTTTTTCTGCCAATACAAGCATGTGCTAAACCTCCTTCTCTCACACTCAGTTTAGCACATTCTTATCTTTAGCACAATTTGCTCCCAAAATATTTTTTATAAAATACCGGGGTACCTGTTAGATTATAATTTCCTGCCTTTTTCCGCAGCAGCGACCAGTGCCTCAAACATAGCGCTTCGGAATCCTGCCTTTTCCAGAGTCCGGACGCCCTCGATCGTCGTTCCTGCCGGAGAAGTGACCATATCCTTCAGTTCCCCCGGATGCATCCCTGTCTCCAGAACCATTTTGGCACTTCCCAGCACTGCCTGTGCGGCAAAGGAATATGCCTGCTTTCTGGCCATTCCAAGTTCTACTGCGGCATCTGCCATGGCCTCTATCACCATAAATATGTATGCCGGCGAACAGCCGCTGACAGCACCTACGGCATCCATCAAACGCTCCGGAACAAATTCCGTGCGTCCAAAGCTGTCCGTAATTTCTCGGATTTTGTTCATCTCTTCCTGGGTTACCCTTTCATTGACACAGACACCGGTCATTCCTTCCCCCACCATAGCAGGAGTATTGGGCATAAAACGCACGACTTTCAGCGGCAGACCGCACTTTTCCTGAAGCCATGCAAGGGTTTTCCCCGGTGCGATTCCCACGATCATATGCTCTGCAGTCAGTTCATTTTTTATTTCCTTTAAAACCTCCTCATAAAACTGAGGCTTTACCGCCAGCACCACAAGTTTTGACCTGCGCACCACTTCGCAGTTATCCAGGGTGGTCGCAACTCCAAGCTTTTCCCTGCTCCTTTTGGAGCCTTCCTCTGTCAGGTTGGATACAATAATCTCTTCCTTCTGGAAAATCCCTTTCTTCAAAATCCCGCCGATCATGGCAGACCCCATATTGCCGCAGCCGATAAATCCGATCTTCATAAGCATTCTCCTCTTTTCTGAAACAAATGATTGAAAAAATATTGTTATCATTGTAGTACAGCTGTGATAAAAAATCAATCCGGGGATTTTTTACCGTTTCGTTTGACAAATAAAAATGATTGACATATAATATATTCAACAAGGAAGCTGGAAGGTGAGCGCCATCACCCGACCCGGCGAAATTTAATACTTAGTTATCAAGAGATAGCCGTTCCTAAACTTGACGAGAGCAGGACGGCTATTTCTTATTTTTCAAATTCAGAATGGCTACAATCAATAAGGCAACGCTCACGATCAAGCTTAATTCCTCATATGTACTCATAATAATCACCGCCTTCCGTAAGGTCTCGGATGAGGTGAGAGCACGTCCCCCAGCTTCCTGGGCAAATATATTATACTGTCATGATGCATAATACTGCTAAATTTGGAATGTAAGAGGGAATATTTTCAGCAAAGCGCTGAAGGAGACTATTAGATAAATTGATAAAAGCCAGGATTCCACTTTCACTGCGGTTCCTGGCTTTTGTAAGAGCAGATAACGGGAATCGAACCCGCCTCCCCAGCTTGGGAAGCTGGTGTTCTACCAATGAACTATATCTGCATGCAATTATTATAACATAATGGATTAAAAAATCAAGGGGCTTGAAAATATTCAGACAATTTCATTCATCTGCAATTGCATTTCACGCGGTGTAGAAAGACCGACGTCCGACCACTCCACGTGAAATGCAACATCTGCTGTCAACCCGCAAAACAAACAGGTCAATACAGATAATCTCTGTTCACATAACCATACTTATTCAGTTTTGGAGCATAGACATACCAGTAGGAAGAATCACTGGTGTCCATAACCTGAACCGTATCACCTGAGTATAATTCTCCGATTTCGTTAGCCTCATCATAGCTTTTCTCAGTCCGAAGAGCCAGATATCCCTTTGCTACACTGACAGTCATGGAATAATAGCTATTTCCTCCAACCAGATAATCTTTATCCTGGATTATTCACGGCGGTATAAGCTCGCATAAAACCTGCCGCAGTTACCGTTACAACCACTCCCAATACCTCACTCTACCACAAAACAGCCTAAAAATGGACAGACTTCTCCTG
>JAETNR010000072.1 GCA_021772055.1 Blautia sp.
GCCAGTCCTATCCCTAAATTGGCACAGGTTGTGGTCTTGCCAACGCCTCCCTTTTGGTTGGCGATGGCGATGATTTGCGTGTTCAAGATAATCACCTCATTTCTAATTCGTTGTGGTTGCTTCTGGAAATAGAAAAAGCCGCCACTTCATAAATTGAAAAGTGACGGCTTTTTCTGATCCCGGAATACAGTTCCCTGGAAATGCAAAAAGCACCCAGAAAAAATACTGAGTGCCTGCATTAGAATCATATTCAATTATTCAAATTCGGTCAAACTATGCCAAACTGTTCTCGTATAAATCGAGGGGAGAGAGGGAGTAAAAATCACCTCTGAAATACCCCGAAAACAGGGCTGTGGTTGTCCTATTTTTTAACCACTAAGCCCGTTTTTTACCCCCATTTTTGCCGGTTGTCCTATATTTAACCACTAAAAATTGGGTGAAAATGGTTCTCGCTATGTCAAATCAGGTCAAACTATATCAGCTTGTCTGGGTATAAGAAAACCCCGGAAAACCTTTGATTTTCCGGGGTTTTTGAGCAATTTTGATACGGTTTGAACAGCCGATTAACGCTTGCTGAACTGCGGAGCGCGACGAGCTGCCTTGAGGCCGTACTTCTTTCTCTCTTTCATTCTTGGGTCTCTGGTTAAGTAGCCTGCTTTCTTTAAGATAGGTCTGTACTCAGCATCTGCATGAAGAAGAGCCCTGGAAATACCATGACGGATAGCGCCTGCCTGTCCGGAGAAGCCGCCGCCGCGAACATTTACTAATACATCGAATTTATCAGTGGTCTCAGTGGCAACCAAAGGCTGACGAACAATAAGCTTTAAGGTCTCCAAACCTAAATACTCATCAATATCTCTCTTATTGATAGTAATCTTACCGGTTCCCGGTACCAAATATACTCTGGCGATGGATTTTTTTCTTCTGCCAGTTCCGTAAAATTTTGCATTAGCCATTACAATTTCCTCCTTCCAAATCTTCTACATTAGAATGTTAAAACTTCTGGTTTCTGTGCTGCCTGCTCGTGATTCGGGCCTGCATATACATGAAGCTTATCTAACATGCTTCTTCCCAGAGGTCCCTTTGGAAGCATACCCTTAACCGCTAACTCTACTACCCTTTCCGGCTTCTTAGCCATCATCTCACGCAGGGTGGTTTCTTTCATACCGCCTACGTACTCAGAGTGACGATAGTAAATCTTCTGATCTAATTTCTTACCGGTTACTTTTACCTTCTCTGCATTTACAACGATTACATAATCACCGCAGTCCATATGGGGGGTAAAAATCGGCTTATTTTTGCCTCTTAAAACTTTAGCGATTTCAGATGCTAAACGGCCTAATGTATATCCGGTAGCGTCAACTACGTACCATTTTCTTTCAATTGTTGCTGGACTAGCCATAAAACTCTTCATTGGTTGACCTCCTGTTAACTTCGCTCAAAATATCTGAAACATTTATCGCAAAATGCCTGCTCCGGGGCTTTGGTCAAGCATTTTCTCGCAACGTCACAGTTATACATTATATAATAGACCTTCTGGCATGTCAACCCATTTTTCCTGAAAACCCCTTTAAAATCACAGGTTTTTCAATCTTTCTTTTAAACGGGCGATTTCTCCGGGGTAAAATCCGGTTGCAGAATTTTGTCCGGCAATCTCCATATATTCCAAAGCTTTTTCGTAATTCCCCCGTTTTTCTTCAATTTTCGACAAATCCTCATAGCCTTCATAACAGATACATTTATTACAGGTAAAGGCCCAGTTCTGACGGGCAATTCCCTGAAGGGCAACTTTCTCCGCTTCATCAAGCCTTCCCAGATGAAACAACACATCCGCAATTCCTTCATATGTACAGCAATTTTTCGGATTCTCCAGGAGTTTCTTTTGATAATTTTTCAGAGATTTTTCATAACATTCCCGAGCCTGACCGGTCCGTCCCAAAGCATCGTAAAGCTCTCCCAGCAACATCCAGCCGTAAGTTCTCTCCTTCTCCAACTCCACGGCTTTTTCCAGATAGGGAATGGCTTTTTCCGGTTTCTGCTGCTCCTTAAAAAAATGTTTTCCCATGGACTGCCAGTATACAGCCTCCCCCGGACTTTGTTCTATAGCCTTTTGAAAATATTCCTCGGACTTTCCGTAATTCTTTTCCTTTTCATACAATAAAGCAATCTCTTTATAAGCGTAAGCTGTCTGAGATGGCTTTAGTTCCATATACCGCCCATAACATTTTCTGGCCTCATCATAATTCTCCTGACGGCTTAAAATCTTGGCATAAATACTAAACAAAACGGCGTCATCGGGATTTCTGGATATTCTGATCCTGGCCTCTTCTGCCGCTTCCTCCGTACGATATAAACGCTTTAGGAGCCGGCATAAATCTCTGGCAGCCTGCACGTCGCCTCCGTCGGCGCCGGTCCGGTAAGCGGCCACAGCCTCCTCCCATTTTCCTTGATTTTGAAGTACATCTCCCAGATAGTCCCAAATACGAAAACCTTTCGGATTAAGCTCTGCAGATTTACGATAGCAGCTTTCCGCATCCCCATACCGCTCCATTTCTTCGTAAGCCTGACCCAAGCGAAAATGGATATAATATCCATTTATTCCCTGTTTCATCATTGCTAAATAGAGAGCAGCTTCCTCTTCATACCGCTCTAAATCATGGAGGTATCCGCCTCGAATAAACTGGCGGGCCGCCGTATCCTGACCGGCAATAGCCTGATCAATAAGTTCCAAGGCCTCCTCTGCCCGATTCGTATCTGAACATAACCCTGCATATTCCTGATATACCACCGGAGCTCCTCCGGTTTTTTCCAGAAGATCTTTTAAAACCACTTCTGCCTTTTCCCACTCTTTTAATCTCCGCAAAGCTTTCGCATATTGGTAACGAGATGTGGCACTCTCAAACCCTTGTTCAAACAGACGTTCTGCCTTTTCCTTGGCTTCCTGGTATTGCTCTAAATCTACCAGAAGCTCCAGATACATGTGGAAGGCCTCCGGTTCAAAGCCTATTTCCAATATCTGCCGGCAAAGCTCCAGAGCCTCCTCTTTTCTGGAGTCTTCCAGCAGCATCTCCGCCTTTTTAAATAGAGGCTCTCTCTCTTCCGGAAAGGCGGCTATGGCTTTATCATAAAATTCCTGCGCCTGCTCCCTTTTCCCGGAAAGAACATATTCCTCTGCCAAATCCAAATATAGTTCCAAAGGCCTTTCTTCCGGTGCAAACAAATCCCAAATACTTCTCCGGTATATGGCAGCTTTCTCATAGTCTTTCAACTCATAGCTGCTCCCTGCCATCATAAGGAGCCAGGACATCTCTTTTCCTTCCGGCGGAGCAGTTTCCGACAGAATCTTCACTACCCGGTCGTAAAGCCCTCCCAGATAGCAGATATTGGCCAGTTTCCAAGCCTCCACATCCCCGTATTCTCCATTTTCTATCTGAAAAGCCAAAGCCTCCGCCGTGTCCCGAATCAGCTCTTCTATATATTCCCATTTTTCACCGTACAGCTTTTCCGCCTTTTGATATACTTTTAAAGCATTGGCCAAGTCCCCTGCATGTCTCAGATAATTTCCCAAAAGTACCATATAATTGCAATCTTCAGGATTGGAGGACACAAGCTGTTTGATAATATTGGAAAGGGTCTCGTCGTCTACCCCCGACTCCTGATAATTTAATGCACTCCGGGCAAAGAAATACTGTGCCGTCGGATTTTTTCCATCCTCCTGATATAAGTGCTCCGCCAGGCGGAAAGCCTCTTCCTCTTTTCCCTGATGCATGAGAGTATGGCGTATCTTTAATACTTCCATATCCGGATGGTATAAGTTTACCCCTTTAAGAGACTCCAGTATCTGATCCGCAGTCTCTTTATCTTTCTGGTTAATAGCAGAGCGCAAGTCAAAATAAGCCTGACAGTATTCCTCGCAATCCATCCCCATCCCCGGCTTTACTAAGTCATAGCGAAAATCCTCTTCCCCTTCCATCTGTTCAAATAGGTATTCTATGTATCCTTCCGGGAACTGCTTCTCCAACCCCTCTTCCCCGGTCCAGCCAAAATAGTTGTTGAGAACAGCCAGACAGGCCGCCGGCAAATGAAAATGGTCCATAAAAAAGCCCAAAAGAGCCATTCCTGCCTGACTCTGGGTTTCTAGTTCCCGGCAAGCGGGATGTTGAATCAATTCTGCCCATTTCTCAGGTTGAATACGGCAACTATAATCCTGGTACAATTCCTCTGCAGCCTTTAGCAGCCCTTGGATCTCCTCGCCTCCCAGCATTTCTGCAGTCCGTGGCCCATCCTCCTGCTCTTCCTCCATTTCGCCAGCCTGTATAAGCGCTTCTTCCATAGCTTTTCGCAAAGCTTTAAATCCCTCCGGATTTTCTTCCGGGTGAAAGTAAGGCAATCTTGTCAAATAAGCCTTTCGAATTTTCTCCTTATCTGCAGTAGGCTGAATTTCCAAATACTCCCAACATATTCTATTCTCGTCCATCCGTTTTCTCCCTTTCTCCTGCATCCCTTGCTAAGAAAAACCAGGGACGTGTCCCGAATATTTTAAAGCCAGATTTGCGGTACAAACCGATTGCCGGCTTATTGCAGTCAGCCGCCATCAATTCTAAACGTGAAAGCCCCAAATCCTCTGCCATATTTTCTACTGCTCTCATTGCCTGGTATCCAAGTCCCTGTCCCCATTGCTCTTTTGCAATCCCAATCATGTCAATATCCAGGGTATCCGTCTCGGGAAGCAGTTTTAATACTGCAAATCCTACCCGTTTTCTTCCCTTAAGCAGCCAGAAAAACCGGCTCCCGGCCTGTTGCTCTCTTTGGATATCTTCACCTCCATAAGTGGCGGAACTTGCTATCTGAAAGAAACTCTCGTTGTACATAGCCAGCCACCTGCTCCAATCCGGCCTTTTCAAAGCTGTAAGCTTAACCGGCGAAGTCTCAAAGGGCGGCTTCTTCTCCTTTTGCCTCTCCAACCTTTTTTCCATTTTTAGCAAACGATAGCTTTTTTCCAACCTATAGTAGCCATAGTATTCTCCCTGAATCAGCCGCTCTTTTCCCGGTTCTCCATCCAAAACAAAGATTTCCCTTGCGCCGTTTCGGTAACACTGGTGCACCAACCGGATAACGGTTCTCTCAAAGTCCTGATCTCTGCACCGTTCAATAATCACATACCCTTTTTTCTTTTCCGGAATTTCCCGCTGAACCATATGGTATTTCCAATCTTTATTATTCACTTCAATCTCCGGACACAGCTCCTTTTCGTATTCTATGCTCACCAATGTCAATCCTTTAGCCGGAGCAGTCCCCCCCGCTGCTTGGCGATCTCTGGCATCTAAGATCTCTTCCACATGCTCCGGCGGGTACACACCCATCCCCACCTTTATCAGAGTGCCGGCAATAATCCGCACCATATTATAGAGGAATCCGCTGCCGCTGATTCTCATAGTAATCAGCCCCTCTCCGTCCTTTTCCAATGTCAAGCCGTAAATGGTCCGCACGGTTTCCTCTGTCTGAGTGCGTACTGTACAGAAGCTTTTAAAATCATGCTCCCCTATCAGGCAGGAAGCGGCCTGCCGCATCTTCTCTAAATCTAAATCAAAGTAACAGAAATAGGCGTAGAGACGCTCCATAGGCATATCGATTTTCCGGTTTAAAATTTTATATTCATATGTTTTCGTACAGTTCTGCTTTCTAGGATGCCAATCTAACGGCACTTCCTCTGAGGCTTGAATTCGTATATCCTCAGGCAGCCGTTGATTTAAAGCAAAACAAATTTTGTCCGGCGGAATCCGGCTCTGTGTGTCAAACACTGCCACATTGCCTTTTGCATGTACACCGGAATCCGTCCGGCTGGCCCCTATAACGGCAATAGGCTCTCTCAGCAAATCCGACAGAGCCTTATTTAATACCTCTTCTATTGTGATTCCATTAGGCTGGAACTGCCAGCCGCAGTAATTGGTACCGTCATAGGATACCACCAGCTTAACACGTTTCATCGCACCGTCCTCAATACCAATACAAGCCCGATATAGACTACAAACAGCAGATACGAAATTCTATCGCTGCGGGCATATTTTAAGGGTTTCATTTTCGTCCGGCCTTCCCCGCCCCGGTAGCAGCGGGCTTCCATAGCCATTGCCAGATCCGTGGCTCTGCGAAACGCCGAAATAAAAAGAGGAACCAAAAGGGGCACCATAGCTTTCGCCTTTTGAATCAAATTGCCGCTTTCAAAGTCTGCGCCTCTGGCCATCTGGGCCTTCATAATTTTATCCGTTTCTTCCACCAGAATAGGAATAAATCTAAGGGCAATGGACATCATCATAGACACTTCGTGAACCGGTACATGAAAAGGCTTTAAAAATCCCAGCCCCTTTTCCAGACCATCCGTCAGCTGGTTAGGAGTCGTAGTAAAGGTCATGAGAGAAGAACCGATTACCAGATATATCAGTCTTACCGCCATAAATCCTGCTGTTCGGATTCCCTCTCTGGTTACCTTCAAAAATCCCAGTTTTATTAAAATTTCTCCATCCGTCAAAAAAAGATTGAAGCTGACGCTGATAAGCAGCAGCACTACTATGGCTTTCAATCCTCTGACAATAAAGCGGAAAGGAACTTTACTGCATCCAATTACCAAAGCCAAAACCACCGTCGCCAGCAGATAACCCCAGAGATTATCCGCCAGAAACAAAGCGATAATAAACACCATGGTTCCCACCAGCTTCGTTCTGGGATCCAGTCGGTGAATCACAGATTCCGCCGGATAATATTGTCCTATCGTAATATCTCTAATCATATTGTCTCCTAATCGCCAGCTTGGTGCCGGGCAGCATCCGCTTGCTGCAGAATATCCGGCTTCAGCAAATTTAAGATCGCCTGGCGTGCTTGTTCCACTGTAGTAATTTCATCATCTATGTCCACTCCCCGGCTTCTTAAATCCTGAACAATATAGGTAATCTGAGGAGCCGCAAGTCCCATCTTTTCCAGATCTTTATAATGCTTAAACACTTCTTTCGGCGGACCGTCAAAGACCTTCTCCCCTTGATTCATCACCATAAGCCTATCCGCATATCTGGCAATGTCTTCCATGCTGTGGGATACCAGGATAATTGTCATTTTCTTCTCTTTATGAAGAACAGCAATCTCCTCTAAAATCTCATCTCGTCCTTTGGGATCCAGGCCTGCCGTGGGTTCGTCCAAAATCAGGACCTCCGGTTCCATGGCCAGCACGCCTGCAATAGCCACGCGCCGCTTTTGGCCGCCGGACAATTCAAAAGGAGACTGGGTATAAAAACTCTCGTCCAGCCCTACCGCCTCAAGAGCCTTTTTAGCTCTTTCTTCAATCTTTTCTTTAGAAAGGCCCTGGTTTTTCGGTCCAAAGCATACATCAGAAAATACATCCACCTCGAAAAGCTGGTGCTCCGGATACTGAAACACCAACCCTACTCTGCTGCGGAGCTCCCTCATATCATAGCCATGATTATAAATATTTTCTCCATTAAAATACAGTTCTCCGCTGGCAGCCTTTAAAAGGCCGTTTAAATGCTGAATCAGAGTGGATTTTCCAGAACCGGTATGTCCAATCAGGCCCACAAACTCTCCGTCTTCTATTTCAAAGTTTACATTTTTCAGGGCGTACTGTTCCAAAGCAGTTCCCTGCCCGTAAACGTAATTTAAATTAACTGCTTTTATTCCCATTTATCTTTCCCTTCCTGCGGATTTCGGACTATAAAGTTATTTTTCCCGGATATTTTTCCGCAAATACAGGTATTAGGGCATCCATAAATTCCTGTCTGGTTAAAATCCCGTCCGGCAGAGGCAATCCTTCTTTTTTCAGTTCATAGGCCAGCTCTGTCACTTGAGGAACATCTAGCCGATAATGCTTCAGCTCTTCCACTCTGGAAAAAATTTCTCTTGGGGATCCGTCCATAACGATCCTTCCGTCATCCATAACAATTACTCTATCCGCATGAATCACCTCTTCCATATAGTGAGTAATTAGCAGTACGGTAACGCCTTCCTTTCGATTCAGCTCTCGAACCGTACGAATTACTTCACTGCGGCCATTAGGATCCAGCATAGCCGTAGGCTCATCCAGTACAATGCACTGGGGCCGCATAGCCATAACCCCTGCAATAGCCACCCTTTGCTTCTGCCCGCCGGACAGTTTGTTAGGAGACTTTTTACGATAAGCGGTCATTCCTACTGCCTCCAGGCTGTCATCTACCCGCCTCCAAATCTCGTCTGTAGGTACTCCGATATTTTCCGGCCCAAATCCTACGTCCTCTTCCACTACGTTTCCAATAATCTGGTTGTCCGGATTCTGGAAAACCATGCCGGTCTTTTTCCGAATATCCCAAAGCTTCTCTTCATCGCGGGTATTCATGTCCGAAATCCACAGGGTTCCGTCTGTAGGCATAAGGAGAGCGTTTATATGTTTGGCAAACGTGGACTTTCCGGAACCATTATGACCTAAAATTGCCACAAAATCTCCTTTTTCAATATCCAGGCTTAAATCATCAATAGCCCTGTTTACTTCCTCTATATTCTCCTCTTCATCCCGTTTTATATAGTCAAAAAATACATGTGCTGCTTTGATAATTCCCATTTCTGTCCTCTCGTGCGCCTTGGCGCTCCTGTTTTTTCCCTCGCCTAAACTTTCACGTTTCATTTTATTAGATCTTGATATCATAGTCAAGTAAATCCGACAAATGCGCTGCTGGCCCGTTTTGTCGGATACTCTGCAAAACAGCGCTCAGACAGATATAGAACCTGCCTGAGCGCTGCTTTCTCTATTTCCACCGGCCATTTTCATCAACCGCATATTGATCGTCAATTACGGTATTAACTGCCATGCTTCCGTCTTCATAAAAGTAATACCAAATTCCCGGCGTTCCCTGTATCCAGCCGGTCTGCATTCTGCCGTCTGTTCCCAGATAGTACCATTTCCCTTCAATCTGCTGCCATTCTATTTCCATCTTTCCATCCCGGTTCAAATAGTACCAGCTATTATCAATAGCCTGCCAGCCAGTGGTTCGGTAGCCATTAACATCAAAATAATACCAATAGCCGGCAATTTTTTCCCATTGGCCTGCCGGACTGGATCCATCTTGGCGAATGTATTTTACCCCATTCTGATAATTTCTCCAGCTGCCTTCGGTCTGCCCCAGGTCTTCCAGAAGCGTCTCCTCTGAATCTACATATTCGCCGCTGAGCAGGTAATACCGTTCTGCATCTGTTTCTCCCATAGCCCTTACCTGATAAGTGTAGCTGGCTTCCTGAGTCATATATTCTGATAAATCTACCGTATTAGCCGTCACAGTAAGCGTTTTGATCCATTCTCCGTCCCGATACAGCCTCAATTGATAAGCTGTGGCAAAGGGAACCTTTTTCCAGACAGCATGACCTTTCTCACTGCTCCAGCCGGCCTTTTCTGTCTCTCCAAGCTGAATTCTGGGAATGTAGGTCAGCCGCACCTTCAGAGTATTATTATCTGTTCTGGAAGAATTTGAATAATTTCCGCCCTGTATCCGGAAATTGCCCGCATTATAAGAGGATTGAAACCCTTCATCTGAAGTCAGGATAAGGTTTGCCATAACCTTAGAGCCCGGCTTCCATTTTGATACATCCTTGGACCACTGGATGTCGGCAATCTGACAGTTCCCGTCTGAAAGACTGATATCTGGTTCTCGGATCTCTTCTCCATTATTGATTACATCCTCTATTTCAATTGAAATTCGGGAGACATCGGCATACGCCGGCGCAGAGATCATAGCAGCAGCTGTCAGGCCGCAAATCAAGCCTATCAGTTTTCCAAAGTGTTTCATTTTCGGTTCCTCCTAATATTCTTTGTCCGTCAAAAGCTGCTTCAAGGTATATAGAGATTTACCGTGTCATAACGCTCCGGTTCCAGATCCCCTGGCTGTCCACCGGGAAACCGTCAATAACCGTATTCACCGCCATCTCTCCGCTGCCCGGATAGAAATAATGCCATTGGCCGCCTACGTCATTCCAACCCTCAGCCATAACGCCGTTAGGATTTACATAGTAGGTTTTACCATTGATCTGAATCCAGGAGTTGGTACACATAGCGCCCTCCGGTCCTCCCTGGTTAGGATTTAAATAATACCAGACATTCCCCTCCTTCAGCCATCCCACATGCATGGCTCCGTAAGGTCCCCCTTCATACGGGCTTAAATAGTACCAAATATTATTTACCTTCTGCCAGCCAGTAAGCATTATCCCATTGGAATCGAAAAGATACCAGCGTCCGTCTACGCTCAGCCAGCCGTTTCTATGGTAGCTGCCGTCAGGATAGCGGAAAGTCCAGGAACCGTTAAGATTCTGCCAGCCTACATTGGTAATGCCGCCGGAATTAGTGGTGCCGGAACTATTCTCTGTGTTCTGGCCGCTGCCGTCAGACACCTGATCATCATCAATATAAAGCTCATCGGACTTGATCCACTCACTCTTCTTGCCGTATTCCTCTTCTTTACTGGTAGAGGGAACGGTACGCACACGGAAAGTATAGGTTCCTTTTCTGGTCATATAGGGATAAAAGTCTGCTGAGGTTCTTTTATAATTCTCAAGTTTTTTCACCAGAGTGCCGCCCCGGTAAAGGTATACATCGTAAGCGCCTGAGGATGCATATTTTTCGTCTGGAGCTACCCATCTGGCCTGACCTCTGGAACCGCTCCAATAAGCGTCTTCCGGAGGATCAAACTCGCCTTTTACAGGCCTGGCCTTAACCGTCAGCACCATCTGTCCGTTGCTGACTTTTGCACTTACAAAATCTGCCCCGCTTACGGAAACATTGCCGGAGCTGTAGCTGTTGCGAAAATAGTAATCGTCTACTCCTTCCAAATAAATTTTCATCTTAGGCGTCTCACCGATTTTTAATTCTTTATCGGTTGAAGTAGACCACTCCACATCCAATACGTCGTATTTGGACGAGTTCGAATATACATAGTTGGTATCCCCATTGTTTCCCACATTCATATCCGGCAAGGTGTCTCCGGCCTGCAGATTAGTCTTTACATGTACTCCAAAGCTGCCTATAGCGGTTCTGGCCCAAACCTGGGGTGCTAATACCGCGGAAAATAGCGATGCCGCCACCACCATCTGAATCATTTTACGTAATTTACTCATGTACCCGCCTCCTTTATCTGTCTTTATTATACGGCCCCAGGGAGTCTACCGTCAACTTACAATATTCTGACTTTTTTCTAACATAGGCAGGCCGTATGCTTTTGCCGGATATCTAATTTAAAAAACCACCGCACATGCCTGTACGGTGGTTCAAAAATACTCTGTTATCAATTATACAAACTCAATCAGAACTTCCATCGCTCCGTCGCCCTTACGCTGCCCAATCTTAACGATTCTGGTGTAGCCGCCGCTGCGGGAGGTATATTTGGGAGCAATCTCATCAAATAACTTTGCTACCAAATCGGCAGACTTAGTATTTCTCTTTCTGCCGGCTGCCTGAGCAGGAACCTCGGTTACTCCGTACAGAACCTTCAGCATCTGTCTTCTTGCGTGTAATCTGGAAGGCAAATCCTTCTTGATTTCTTTCTCAACTTCATCGTACACGGTAACCTTTTTGCCGTCTACCACTTCTTTTACTCTTTTACCGTTGGCATCCTTGCGGGCAACCTTAGCGGTAACCTTAACGGTCTCGAAGTTATCTTTCTCTTTAACAGCCATTGCAACAAGTCCTTCCGCAATTTTGCGGATCTCTTTAGCTCTTGCCTCAGTGGTCTTGATCTTGCCGTTGTAGATAAGAGCAGTTACCTGATTACGGAGCAGGGCCTTTCTTTGATCGGAAATCCTGCCTAATTTTCTATACTTTGCCATGATAAATTTTCCTCCATTTTGTGGAACGCACTGTCATGCTTCATCGGTCTTACTGACAGAGCGCTTTTACTCCATAAAAGTGTTATCCTACAGCGGGTTATTCATCGCTGGGGTTGAGCTGGAGTCCCAGCTCCTTTAACTTAGCCAACACTTCTTCTAAGGACTTGCGGCCAAGGTTCCGAACCTTCATCATATCCTCTGAAGTGCGGTTGCATAATTCCTCCACAGTATTGATGCCGGCCCGTTTCAAACAATTATAAGAACGAACAGAAAGCTCCAGCTCGTCGATATTCATCTCTAAAACTTTTTCTTTCTCATTGTCCTCTTTCTCCACCATAACCTCAGCAGTTCTGGCATTTTCAGAGAGATCAATGAATAAATTCAGATGTTCACTCAATACCTTGGCTGCAAGGCTTACCGCCTCGTCCGGAGCTAAGGTCCCATTGGTGAATACATCCAAAGTCAGCTTATCGTAATCGGTAATCTGTCCTACACGGGTGTTCTGTACAGCTAAATTAACACGCTCAACCGGGGTATAAATGGAATCAATCGCAATCACCCCAATAGGCATATCTTCGGTTTTGTTCTTGTCTGCGCTGACGTAACCGCGGCCTTTGGTAATGGTAAGCTCCATATAGAACTTACTGTCTGTGCCGCCGCTTAGGGTAGCAATTATCTGTTCGGGATTCATAATCTCGATATCCGCATCCGCCTGGATGTCTGCACCGGTAATCACACCCTCACCCTCGTATTCGATGTACGCAATCTTTGGCTCATTGGTATCGCTGGTATTCCGGATTGCCAAGCTCTTGATGTTCATAATGATTTCCGTTACGTCTTCCTTTACACCAGGAATCGAACTGAATTCATGCAAAACGCCGTCGATTTTCACCTGACTGACTGCTGCACCCGGAAGAGAAGAAAGCATAATTCTTCTCAGGGAATTTCCCAACGTGGTGCCGTAGCCTCTCTCAAGCGGTTCTACTACAAACTTTCCGTATTTCTTATCTTCTGAAATCTCTGCAATTTCAATGTTTGGTTTCTCGAAATCGAACACTAACAGCCCCTCCTTCTGGGTCATATAATCAAGGGTACATACTCAGAATAAAGACCATGCTCCGGCCTGCAAAATATGCAGGCCAAAGCAATGATGGATTTTTTATTTGGAGTACAACTCGACGATAAGCATTTCATTTACAGGAACATCAATCTCGTCTCTGGTAGGAAGTTCCTTAACAGTACCCTTTAATGCTTCCTGATCAACTTCCAGCCAAGCCGGCACCATACGGCCTCCGGTTACTTCTAAGATATCTTTGTATCTCTGTGCGGATTTGAACTTTTCCTTGATCTCGATAACATCTCCGGCCTTTACCAAGTAAGATGGAATATTTACACACTTACCGTTTACTAAAACATGCCTGTGATCGACAATCTGCCTGCTCTCTTTTCTGGTTCTCCCGATACCCATTCGGAACAATACGTTGTCCAGTCTGGTCTCCAACATGATCATCAGGTTTTCACCAGTCTGCCCTTTCATACGGGCTGCCTTCTCATAGTAGTTACGGAAGGGCTTCTCTAACACGCCATAAATAAATTTTGCTTTCTGTTTCTCTCTTAACTGAGTACCATACTCGCTCATTTTCTTGTTTGCTCTTTTAGACTCTCTATTGGACTTTTTGTCAATTCCTAAATAGATGGGGTCCAGGCCAAGGGATCTACATCTTTTAAGAACAGGAACTCTATCAACTGCCACTTTATTTACCTCCTAAGATTAGACTCTTCTACGCTTCGGCGGACGGCAACCATTATGCGGTACCGGGGTTACGTCCTTAATGCTGGTTACTTCTAATCCGCAAGCCTGAAGGGCGCGGATTGCTGCTTCACGTCCTGAACCAGGACCTTTTACCATAACATCTACTGATTTCAAACCGTGTACAAGAGCTGCCTTTGTTGCAGTTTCTGCTGCCATCTGAGCCGCATATGGAGTAGATTTCCTTGAACCTCTAAATCCCAGACCACCAGCACTTGCCCATGATAAGGCATTACCCTGTGCATCTGTTAAAGTCACTATCGTGTTGTTAAAAGATGACTGGATGTGTGCTTGTCCGCGTTCAACGTTTTTCTTTACACGCTTTTTTGTCACTTTCTTTGCAGTGGACACTTTTTTAGCCATTTTAAACTAACCTACTTTCTTTGCTTCTTCCTAGAATCCGTTATTCCTGTTTTTAAAACATATAACCCGATTCCTGTTACCAGTTTCTAGTAATTAAGGTTGTTCTTTTCCCTAAGTTCGTAAAAAATCTCACTAAGGTCAAAAAACAAAGTTCGTACTAAACTCGTGAAAGACCTCGTTAAGTACTCTACTTTTTCTTGTTTGCTACAGTCTTTCTTGGACCTTTGCGGGTTCTTGCGTTGGTCTTGGTTTTCTGTCCGCGTACCGGAAGACTCTTTCTGTGGCGGATACCGCGGTAACAGCCGATTTCCTGAAGTCTCTTGATGTTCATGGCAATTTCTCTACGTAAATCACCCTCAACAATCTGAGTCTCAGCAATCACGGATGCCAGCCTCTTTACTTCATCGTCAGTCAGATCTTTAACACGGGTATCGGGGTTAACGCCTGCTTCTGCAAGGATGCGGTTGGAGCTTGCGCGGCCGATGCCATAAATGTAAGTCAGACCGATTTCAACACGTTTTTCTCTTGGTAAGTCAACACCTGAAATACGAGCCATGTGTGTATTACACCTCCTAAATTAATAATTAACCTTGTCTCTGCTTATGCTTTGGATTTTCACAAATTACTCTGATACTGCCTTTTCTCTTTATGATTTTGCATTTTTCGCAAATTGGTTTCACAGAACTTCTAACCTTCACAGTAATTCTCCTTTCTATAGACCAACAGAGTTGCTAAAGCATTATACCATCAATTTCTATATAATGCAAGTGCTTTCTGTAGGAATATCAGGGTTGTTTCATGAATGCTTCCAAACGACATCATTTGTTAGGAACCTGCTGTCAGCCGGTTCGGAATCCGGACAGCCTGCCGCCTTCACAGCTTTTCTTTCTTTTCAGCTGATTTTATATCAATAAAAACTCTCAATTCCGCTGAAGACATATTTCTTTCTCAAAAGAAGGTCATCGCTGAAATCATCCATGGCTTCTGTCATAATCCCCGCACAGTCGCCATACAGTATGGCTATCCGCAGGATGTTATAGGCAAACTTCCTGATCAGCGCCAGATTGTTCTTTGATTTCTTTGCCGGTGACCTGTCTTCACGGAATGCGTCATCCAGTACATGGTGCAGACGGTTTTCAACCGCCCAGTGCTCCCTTTTTATCCTCCCCATTTCTTCCGCCGTCAGTTCCAGGTCCGAGATCATCCCTGTTTTCTGGATATCTTTTCCTGCCTCCCCATCCTGGACCGGTTTCGGCCTCCGCCTTGAACCTTTTTCCAGAAAAGTTTTTATATCCGGTGTAATGTCGTTTCCCTGCCCGTCCCTTTCTACCGGTATCCGGATCTGTCTGGCTAATCCCACTGTTTTTACAAAGGGCCATTCTTTCTGTGTCTTTGTCAGGAGACTGCATTCCGTGCATACGCTGTACCACCGGTATTCCTGTCTGTCCCGATTTCTCTCCTTCTGGCTGGTTTCTTCATATTTTCCCTGCATCCCAGGGTATCTGGGCCTGTAGTTTTCGTCCTCCTTCCTTCTTTTATGATCTTCTGACATTTCCCCCAAATATTTCACGATCTCCTCATAAGACTGCGGCTGGTTCTTTTTGACCATCAGCACGAAATGCCCCTTCTGGGACAGGATCTGCTCCATGATCTGTGTCTGGGTTCCCACCGCGTCTGCCGTGACGACGCTTCCCTGAATATCCACCAGTTTCAACAGTTCCGGTATCGCTTTGATCTCACAGTCCTTATTTTTTATGGGCATCTGTGCTACCACCAGTCCCGTTGCCGCATCCACCGCATTCAGAATCATCGGTGCCCGGAAATCCTTCACTTTCTCCATTCCTGCCCGCAGTGCCTTCCCGTCAACCGCAAGATGGAGCCCTTTTGTATCCACGATCTCACCGATCCATTCCATGAATTCCAGCGCAAACAGTTCCTCGTCGATCCCTGACAGGAGCCGGCATGCCGTGGACGGGGAAGCGATGCCATTCTTTAATGGAAGATATTCCCTCAATTCTTCTAAATGCTTTTCACACCATCTAAGGCTCCTGCGTATGGTTGTCCTCCCCGCAAGAAAACCGGCCACAAGACATACCAGTACTTCCGCATGGTCGTGTTTTGTTTCCCGGCCGCATCTGGGGTCCGGCACGGCCCTCATATATTCCACAAGCGGCTTTGTACGGAATCCGTTTTCAGCACAGGGAAAGAGCCACCCCTGTTTTTCCCAGCAGCCGTTCCTGTTCCGGGCTAATCTTTGATACCACCACTTCTTTTCCGATGTACAGCAGGTAAATGCTTTTCAGTACCTGCAGTTCCTGCAGTCCCACCCCGTGTTCTTTATAAATCCGCCTGCTCAGGGAGGAAGCCTGGGCGTTAAGCTGATAGTGGAAATCCTGTTCCGGCTTCAGCTTCCTTTCTTTTGTAAGGTAAGTTTCCGGCGACCACTTCCACAGGATGATGGAAAGGACATCCTCCCAGTCATCTCCCAGGGGCTTTTTCCACCCTTGGGGGCAGAGCTGCCATACTGCCTGGGAAAATCCGTATTCCTTCACTTCGATCCCGTCCAGGGATATTTTTTTCTTTCCGCTTTTTATGACCCCTTCCGGCGTAATGATACCGATATAGGTATCTACTGGCTGGGGGTATTTCTTTCCGTGGACACGCCTGGAGGTCCGCTTATAGAGATAATAAGTATCCCCTTTCTTTTTCACCGTAGTTCCCCTTGTCCGTTTCTCCTGC
>JAETNR010000161.1 GCA_021772055.1 Blautia sp.
GAAATCAAACGCCGTGCAAGCAACGGGAATTAATCATATGTGAATTGTCAAGGTACTCCGGCTACTGAAAAGTAGCCGGGTATTTTTCTATCAACGGCTGAAAATTGAGCGCTTACAATAAATCAAAGGATTTTGCCATTTTGGGAATAAAATAGATGTGTTATGTGCTGAGTTTTTGAGAAAGGCCGGAATCCACAAAAATGTTGTATTTCAGCCATTTATTCCAAAAACTCATAACATAATTATTTATCTTGCATTCTGAATGAAATCAGGTATATCCTGATTTTTTGAATGCGATTGCTCAAGTGTATTCGGTATATTTGTTTCCGTTTTTCTTTCTTTCAATATCTTTGAAACAGAGCCTTGATGGATACGCAGATAGATCTCTGTGGTCTGAACAGATTCATGTCCCAGAAAGTTTCTTATGTATATGAGCGGCACCCCCGCTTCAAGCAAGTGAACCGCTTTGCTGTGACGGAAACTGTGTGGGGAATAACCTTCTTCCTTAAAGTAAGCCGGATGATTACTTTTTGCCAAAGTTACATATTTGCAGACAAGGTTGCGGATACACGCAGTTGTTATCCGGTCAGACCTCTGGCTTGGGAAGAGGTGTTCATCCCTGTTATCTTTCAAAGTTTTCCCCCTTTCAGCCAGATATCTTTTTATCAGTTTCACAACATCTGAAGACATAGGGAGTTCGCGTGTTTTGTTTCCTTTCCCATGGATCCTGATAGTGGAAGTCTTAGCGAATGTTATATCGCCAATCAGTATGTCGCATACCTCCTGTGCCCTTGCACCGGAATCATAGAGCAATGCCAGTAATGTAACATCCCGGCTGTCAGATTTACCTTCCGTTTCAGGAATGCTCAATAAAATACGAATCTCTTCCGCTGAAAAATACGGGAAAACCGTTCTGGGAACTTTCGGGGTCTGTGTCTGAGAAACTGCATTGTAGGCACCGAGGGAGGCCATCTCCCTGCCGGAAGCATATTTCAAAAATGAAGATAATGCCGATATGCGTTGTTTTTGGGAAGCCGCGCTATAATTCTTTTCGTTTTTTTCTTTGCCTCCGGTATCGGCGATATAGATGCAGTGGAAGACCGGCCACGGCCTCTGCCAAGATACGAACACAGGAATATACTGCGGTCATCTGCATGGCAGTGCGCTCCGTCACGGTTTTGCCAGAGGTGGAACTGCCAAACAGGAAACGATAGCCGCTACCGGCAGTCACATTGGTAGGCTTGTCTCTGGCCTTAAATATTCCAGATAAAATTCCCATAGGAAATCACGCTCCCTTCTTAAATGGGTATAAGAAAAGCACCTATCTTGCGACAGATGCTTCTCAAATTGGGTTTTATTTCATTTTCGTTGCTCAACTTGAAATAACTGACGTTTTGATTAGAGGTAATTTCAATGTGAACTTCCAGAAAAAGTTCCACCTAAATAAAATTTAGAGAAAAAAATTGAAAAAATCCCGATTTTCTGCGGGTTCTGCTTGCAGGAGACCGGGATATATGGTACAATTATTTT
>JAETNR010000162.1 GCA_021772055.1 Blautia sp.
AAAATACTTTCTTTTGCGAAAAAAACAATATATTCTGCAACTTATTTTTAATGGTTCATTTGGCTTTCATTATAAAATAAGTTTTGAATTTTGTCAATCTCTGCGTAAAATATTACACTAAAATGTCACTTAACGTAAAAACGTTTTATTTTTAAAATTATTCGTAACAAAAATTCTGAAATTCAAAAATTAAATAACGGTAAAAAGATTAACCGGTAATCACGTTTGGAGCACTATCTATATGAACAGGATTGGTTAATTTATAAACCGTCAAATATTTCGTCAGTATTATGGAGGAATTTATGGCAAGAAAAGGTGAAAATATATATAAAAGAAAAGACGGCAGATGGGAGGGACGATATCGGATACCAAATCCGTCCGGCACAAAGGCCTTATACCGCTCCGTGTACGGTAAATCATACAGAGAGGTTCGGGAAAAGCTTTTTGCCGGAAAACAGATCGTACTGCGCAAAGCAGGAAAAAAATCACAGCTGCCGGATAAAATGACCCTGGGAGAAGCCGCCGGACTATGGCTGGAAGAAAACAGGAGTAAATGGAAGGAATCCACTTATGCCACCTATCGTTCCATTACGGAAAAGCATGTCCTTCCCCTGTGGGGAACGCAGACTGCGGATGCTTTGCTTATCGATCCTCCGGTCTCCTTACCCGGTTTAAAGGAAGGGGAACAAAAGAAATATTCCGGAGCTTATAAGCATCAAATCCAGATAATAACAAGCCAAATCTTTCATTTCCTGGATAAAAAATATCACTGCGGCGTACCGCAGTGGCTTTCCCCGGCGGCGCCCGCCCAAAACAGGACGATTACCCCTCCTGAAGGCGATAAGCTTCGCAGGCTGGAAGCTTATCTGTCATACAAAGCGGAAGAAAAGGACGCTACCAGCATAGGAATCCTCTTATCCGGATGCTGCGGCCTGCGTATCGGGGAATTATGTGCCCTGCAGTGGAAAAATATAAATTGGGAAGAGGGCACCATACAAATAAGAGGAACCATGCAGAGAATCCGTACCTTCCAGCAAGAGGACAAGAAGACGAAGATCATTATATCTGATCCGAAGTCAAGAAGCTCCAACAGGGAAATTCCGGTTCCTGCCTATCTGCTTGATTATTTGAAAAGGCTAAAAGGAAACAGAGAAGGATATATCCTTGCAGGAAAGAAAAAGGAATATCTGGAGCCCCGCACGCTGCAATACCGTTTTAAGAAAATCCTGGAACAGCTGGGAATTCCCTACTTCAACTTCCATATGCTCCGCCACATTTTTGCCACAAACTGCATTTCCAGGGGATTTGATATGAAAACCCTCAGTGAACTTCTGGGACATTCCAACATTACCACCACGATGAGAATATATGTTCATTCCGACATGGAAAGGAAAAAACAATTGATGGCCGGGTACAGACTGGCATCTTAATGTGCAGTCACAGGCCGTCAAAAAAATGGTCATTTTTGACAATAGATATGTAGTAAACAGCATTCTGCCGCTTATTTCGCAAAAGAAAGTATTTT
>JAETNR010000163.1 GCA_021772055.1 Blautia sp.
GTTGATTGAGCTTATACTGACATTAACGGCAAAAATCGGCACTAATTTGGGCCTGTAGCCCGTTCGCTAAACTGATTTTAGGTACTCTCATTTGCACCACCATCTGTCCAGCCGCTTGCGGCAGAAGGACGTACAGTAAAATAATAATAGACAGAGTACCGTGCCGTAAATTTTATTTTGGAGGTAACCATATGGATAAAGTTTACGACAAATGTTGTGGTATTGACGTGCACAAAAAGCTCATCGTCGCCTGCTTTAGAAAAGGCAGCAAGCAGGAGTTACGGAACTTTGGTGCAACAACCAGAGAGCTTCTTGAATTAGCTAACTGGCTTCAGAACGGTGGCTGTGAAATGGTCGCAATGGAAAGCACAGCGTCCTATTGGAAGCCTCTGTATAACATCCTCGAGTCTTCTGAACTAAAGGCTATGGTGGTGAATGCCAGCCATATGAAAGCAGTCCCGGGGCGGAAAACCGATACAAAGGATGCGGAATGGATTGCGGAGCTTCTTCAGCACGGATTATTAAAAGCCAGTTATATCCCGGATAAACAGCAGAGGGAGTTAAGGGAACTGGTCCGCTACCGGAAAAGCCTCGTGAGTGAACGCACCCGGGAATTGAACCGACTCCAAAAGATGCTGGAGGGTGCCAACATAAAGCTGTCCGGTACTGTATCTGACATCAACTGCATGAGTGCGCGCAACATTCTGGAATACCTTCTCACCGGAGAATTCTTCGACGAAGCAAAGTATGATGAAATGTATAAACAGAAAATCATTGCCCACAATCTCAAAGCCAGCAAGGAACAGCTTATCGATGATTTAAATGGTGTCATGACCCCATTACAACGTCGAATGATGAAAGAGCTGCTGTCCCATCTGGATGAACTCAATGTTCATATCAACAATCTGGAAGATGAGATTGATAACTTTATGAAACCGGAAGAAAAAAAAGCGACACAAGCAATCCAGGATGTAACTGGTATCGGAAAAAACAGTTCCCAGGCCATTATTTCGGTGATTGGTACAGACATGAGTCGTTTTCCAACGGCCGGTCATCTTGCTGCATGGGCAGGACTATGTCCCGGCAATAACGAGAGTGCCCAAAAGAGGAAGACCGGAAAAATGCGAAAAGGGAATGCTCTTTTACGTTCAACCCTGGTAGTCTGTGCGCATTCCGCTACAAGAAATAAAAATTCGTACTTTTATGCGCAGTTCATGAGAATCAGTTCCCACCGTGGAAAAAAACGGGCTTATGTTGCAGTTGCCCATTCCATGCTTATAGCCATCTATCACATACTCAAGGATGGAGTTGTTTTCAAAGATCTGGGTGCTGATTATTACAACCAATTCAACATGGAACGTAAAATTAATGCGTACCTAAAGAAGTTAAAAGCGCTTGGGTGGGAGGTTCCGGTAGTTGCCGCCTGAACCTGTTAGCTGAGTTCAAAATAAACGTCAAAAAGGTTGATGGGGGAAGTCTGCGCTTTTTTGGCTTCCCAGAAGTTAAAGTTTCACAGTAA
>JAETNR010000164.1 GCA_021772055.1 Blautia sp.
TATCAGGACTTCTTTATTTCTAATTTTTTGAAGTATTACCCTGATCCTTTTTCTATATCCAGGCAGACCTGGAAAGTCATTGTGCAGTTCTGGCATATGGATCTCTCTGAGACTCCTAATATCCTTATGGATTCCTATTCTAAATTTGGACCTTTGCCAAGAGATCCTGCTTCCATGCTGCGTTCTTACCTGCTCTCCATAAAACTGAAGATCTCTTCCGTTACGGATTGGGTCTCTAAGCTTAAGGAATGCCCTTTATATGCCATCATCAGCGGCTTTTCCCCGGATGATGTGCCCGGCATCGGTACCTTTTACGATTTCTTCTGGCACATGTGGAACTCTGACCAGAAACATCTTTCTACACAGCTCCGACATAAAAAGAAGAGTTTGTATAAACAGCAGTTTCTTGATGTTTCTGTTTCCAAAGGGCTTATTGATCCTTCAAATATTGCACTTGCCGGTGACGGCACCCCTGTAAGGACTTCTGCAAGGCTCCGCTATAAGAAAGTGTGCAGCTGCTCCGAAAGTGGCAATATCCACTGTGACTGCAATCGGAAGTTCTCTCAGCCTGACTGTAATATCGGATGGGATTCCTCAAGGGACTGCTACTTTAACGGCTACCACCTTTACATGTTTGTTGCATCCGATTCAGAAAACGACCTTCCAGTCTTTCCGCTTCTGGAACGGGCTTCCAGACATGATATGCTCTCTTTCCTGCATTCTTTCTTTACCATGAAGACATGGCTTCCGCAATACAGGGTTACTAAGCTTCTCCTGGATGCTGCACATGATGCGGATGCCGTCTACCGTTACTGCCAGGAAGCCGGTATCCAGCCTTTCATTGATCTTAATCCCGGAAATACCGGTAACTTTATTTACAAAGACACCTTCACAATTGATGACGATGGTGTCCCTGTCTGTAAATTGGGCTTACGTATGAAACCAGACGGCGTAGAACCAAACAGGAACCGCTGTAAATGGCGCTGCCCGAAAGCCGGTAAATCGGGATGCCACTGCGAAACTCCCTGTTCGGACTCCCCGTATGGGCGTGTAGTACATACACCTACGAAAGACAATCCCCGTATGTTTAACATACCGCCAAGGAACAGTAAGGAATGGGATAAGGAATATGACAGAAGAACTTCTGTGGAACGCTCCAACAAGCGTGAAAAAGAAGATTATAAATTAGAAGACGGCAGACACCGTTCATCTATGATGTGGTACTGCCGCCTCTACTGCACCATGATGCTCCAACATCTCGATGCATGGGAAATGCCATCTGTCGAGGCATTCCAGTCATTATTAAGTTTAGCCGCTTAATAATGATAGTTTACGCTATACCATGCTTTTTTTCAAGACATAGTTTCCACTATGTCTAAAAGTCGTGCCCATTGAGCATTTTCGGCTTCAAACAGGCCAGATTTCTTCCATCACCATTCTATATTCAGTTTTACTTATTGTGATATCTGCCTATCATCAGATGGTCTAAGCTAATTCCGAGAAGTTAT
>JAETNR010000165.1 GCA_021772055.1 Blautia sp.
CTTCAAAAAGTCTTTTGGACACAGCAGCCAAAATCTGATATACTATTTGTGATTTTTTATACGTATGAGGGGGAACTGTATTATGATTCAACTTTGCAGAAAAGATAAAGAAAAGGTATATCAGGCGATTCGGTCTGGTAATATTGACGCCGCTGATATGGCTCTCCCAAACCTTATAGATGACATCATTCTTTCTATGAAAAAGCATGGGCTGATCGAGATGCTTAAAAATGCCCTTCCTGATAAACGCAGGGATAACCATCATATTCCTTTTGAGATCCTGCTGTGTCTGGCAGTCACTGCAAAGCTCAAGATTAAAACCAGCCTCACCGATGTCCCTTTTGCTGTAACCGATGCTGAGCTGCTGGCTGAACTTGGATGGAACGTATGGGACAACGAGCGCGACCTTAATGAAGGGCTTTTTTCTGAAAGTGTCATGCGTAAGCTGCTTTTAAAATACTCCAGTGAAGAATGGATTTGTTTCTATAACAGCTATGTTCAGGATCACTTGATGCCCAGACTGAATATCAAACCGAATATCCATATCCTCGATTGTACAAAAATTCCTGTAAACCTTCAAAATGAAAACTATGAAAATTCTTCCGTAGTAAAGATAGACGGAGAAACTCTGCGCGGGTATAAGCTTGGTGTTTTAAGAGGGATTATGGATGATTCAGGGATTGCAGAAGAAGCCATATTTGGCACACTAAAGACACATGACCTTGAGCTTGTCAAAGACATGCTTAAAACAACGCCGTGCCTGAAAGCGTATGACATTCTGGTCAATGACAGAGGGTTTCTGTCACGTGATATACTCAATTATTTAAAAACTGAACGTAAAGTAGATACCTACATTCCAGCAAAAGAAAACATGACCATTTTCGAGGATGCTGTAAACCTGGCTAAGAAAGCCGGGAACTGGCAGAAGCATCCGAATAAGAAAAGGAAAGACCAGGAAATCCAGCTGGTAACAGATCTTGGTCCTTTATGGCAGAGTGAAAATCCAGGGCAGGATGTACCTGTAAATGCATGTGTCGTCCATGATAAAAAGACAGAGGAATACTTTGTGTTTATGACAACTGACACAGAGCGGACAGCCCGCCAGATCATAAGCACGTATGAACTGCGCCCAGAAATCGAGGAGGACTTCCGCCAGATGAAAGATTTCTGGAAAATAACGGATTTTAAAAGCACCCAGTATAACTATATCACCTATCATATCGTAATGACACTGACAGGGTATCTATATTTCCAGGTCTACAAAAACATGGAGGAAGGAAAAGCATATATAGGAAAATCACTGCCAGTAGTGATGAAAAACTACAAAGAGAGCAGACCAAAATCAGTGGTCGTATATTCAGGGCAGTATTTTGGAATATTTCCCTTCCTAGAATTTCTACAGCTCTATGCAGAATGCAGGCTAGAAGTAAGACAGCTTCTTGATCCGATCTTGGCTAAAGTATAGCAGGCTTTTGGTGATTTTACCAAAAGCCTAATTGAAGT
>JAETNR010000166.1 GCA_021772055.1 Blautia sp.
ATCCCGTCTTTAACACTTAAAGAAATGCAAAATGGCGCTATCCCTTGATTTTACTGGGGTTGCGCCATTTTTTAGATGATTATGGATGTTGTATGGAAAGCCTACCTGGAAATTTTTTTGATTATTTTATTCAGTTCTTTGGGTTGGTAGTATTTTTTGTCCAGACCAAGACCAAAAACAGCATTCAAGGCTGTGCAGATCTGCGAATTATTGTAAGTTGACATATAGCACATATCCTCTATGTTTGCTACTTCCATGTTGTTCAGGGTTTCAATGATATTATCAATCGTAAAGTGTGTCCCATAATGGTCCAGCTTTGCTTCCAGCAGCCGGTAAATCAGCAATGCAGTATAACAGATCATGAAGTGGGCGACAATGCGCCCGGGCTTCTGGTGGTATACCGGGTGTGCGGAAAGGTTCGTCTTCATTACCCTGAAGCAGTCCTCTATCTTATACCTGCTGGAGCTGATCTCGATTATGTCCTTTGCCGGGTCATCAAGGTTTGTGGCCACGGCATAATAACCGTCATATTTTTCCTCTTCCTCTATGACGCTTTTGTCCAGTTCATACAGGTCTGTCGCTTCCTCCCCGGATTTTGTGGAAGAGGTACGTTTTATGAAACGGGTGACGTCATGAGGCCCCTTTCTGTAGGTGTCCGGGTCAAGGGTGTCAAGCATCTTTTTGGCCCGCTCGACCTGACGGTTACGGATATGGCGCTGGTACTCCATCATTTTTCTGGAGAAGGTGATTATGACCTTCTGTTTTACAGTGGCTTTTGACTTTACCATCTTTGTCTTGCCGTTCTTGAGCATCTTTTCCTCATAAAGCCCCAGATCGAAAGCCTTGTCGGCCTGCAGGATCTTATAAGCCCTGTCGTCATACAATCCCTTGTTCCCTTTATCGAACCTGTCAAAATCCTTCATGTGCTGAATGGTTACAGGCGCATCAGAGGAAAGGAGCTTATAGCCATAGTCATTAAAGACGGCCTGTTTCAGGGCAGCGGACAGCTTCTTAACGGACTGGGTAACAATGAAAGCGCGCCCACCCATGGAATTAAAATTTCTTATGTTCAGGGAGCCGAGGCCTGCATCCGCACAGTATATGAATTTCTTCCCTTTGAACATCTGAGTGAGCTTCTTCTCGAGCGGGATGGCGGTAGTCTGTTCGTTGTCGGAGCCGGAAGTGATGCACATGGAAAGTGGGATGCCGTCCCTGTCCATGAACAGTCCCATCTCCACGATGGGGTTGGGTCGGTGTTCTTTGGAGGGGCCATATTTGCGCAGACCCCTGACCGTTTCCCCGGTCACTTCATCCACGTAATCGTCATCTTCGGTTTCTATTTCAAAATAATAGTTGCTGCAGTCATAGAAGCAGACGGAAGTGTCCCTCTTTACGATGTTTTTGCTTTTTTCAAACAGGTGGGTGATGTATTCATCGTAATGTTCCTCCATGATGTCCATGGTCCGCATGATATGCATGTAGTCGAACCGGGGCTGTT
>JAETNR010000167.1 GCA_021772055.1 Blautia sp.
GAAAGCGGGATGGCATAATCCCTGATATAATGAACGGCCAAATGATAGAAAGCAGAATGTGAAATCGAACATTACGAGGTGGATAGAATTGATCGGAATATATCTGAGCGGTACGGGAAACACCAGGCATTGCATTGAAAAATTAACAGGACTACTGGATTCCTCCGCAGAATCCATGCCTTTAGAAAGCCGGGGGACCGTTGAGGCAATACGAAATAATGATACGATTATACTGGGATATCCTACGCAGTTTTCAAACGCACCTTATATGGTCAGGGATTTTATACACAGAAATGCCGGTCTGTGGAAGGGAAAAAAGCTGTTATGTGTTTCAACAATGGGTGCGTTCAGCGGTGACGGCGCTGGCTGTACCGCAAGATTACTCAGAAAATATGGTGCAGTTATTCTGGGCGGACTTCATATCCGTATGCCGGACTCAGTATGCGACAGTAAGCTTCTGAAAAAGACGCTTAAACAAAACAGAGAAATCATTATTCAGGCTGATAAAAAGATAGAATCTGCCGCGCTGCTTATAAAACAGGGGATATATCCAAAAGACGGTATAACGTTCATTTCCCATTTGGCAGGTCTTTTGGGGCAGCGTCTTTGGTTTTACGGAAAAACAGCAGATTACACGGATAAGCTGAAAATCAATAAAAGCTGCATTGGCTGCGGGCTTTGTGTCTCCTTATGCCCAATGGAAAATATCTCTATGAAAAACGGAAAAGCAGCTGCGGGTAAAAGGTGTACAATGTGCTACCGGTGTATCAGCCGTTGTCCTGAACAGGCAATTACGCTTTTAGGAAAAGAAGTAAAAGAACAGTGCGGATACGAAAAATATCGTTAGGGTAATTCCGGTTTGCAGGCGTTTTGGACAAGCCCAAGGCGGCCGGACAATAAAACACACCATTACCGCCAGGCTCCGGGAAAAAACGGAACCAAAAGCCGGTTATGCCGATGCTCCTTGACACGGCTTAAAAAACCCCTTGCATACAAAGGAAAAATCTGTCATAATATCATCAGAATTTGTTTACAGAAGAAGGGGTTCCATATGGACTATTTGTACTGCATGCCTGATTTGAACAATACCAGGGAAAACTGTGAGAAGATACATAATATACTGGCAAGGATGTCTGACAAGTATAAACTGAATATTGTACCTGAGCCGGTTAAGGCAAAGTATTTCGGCGGTTTGGATTATTACAAGAAATATCGGATTTACAAGGAGATACGGGAAATCGGAGGCAACAGCGCAGAAGCATACCTGCAGGCGGATGAGAAAGAGATGATTCTCAGCGTATGTAAGAACCAGCAGGAGCAGGAGCTTATGAAGAGCTGTATTTATGCCTATTGTTATCCGGCGCAGATGGTGCTTAAATCATTTAATGACAGAGATAAAAAGAAATAACCAGCTGGTATGACGGACAGAGAGAGGAGGGCTTGCCTGACCTCTCTTTTTTGACTCATGGCAACAT
>JAETNR010000073.1 GCA_021772055.1 Blautia sp.
GCTTACATTACCCCAGGTGAAGGTCACAAGACCATATTGGGGAAGATCCATATTTGCCTTATATACTTCTTCTTTCAGTTTTTCCAGCATACTCATTTTCTCCTTTTTGATATTGGTTACAGTATCTTTCTCTTATAATATACTATAACACTTGTATCCTCGAAATCCAACTTGTATTTACAAGTAATCAATTAAATTCAGTTATATATGCAAACTGTATCCTCTTCCATTTTTCTCTCCTGGGTATTCAAAATCTCCCGCATCATCCTGGCTGCCTGCCTCATTTCATCTCTCCATCGGGGATTTCCCGTATACCAGAACTCCGTAACGTATCTGCGCACACCTGCCCTCCAGGCTTCTTCTATCACAGCCGGAAAATCCACATGGCCTGTTCCAAATGTCACCTCCCGGAACACCCCCGGAACCGTTTCCTTCAAATGCACTGCATCCAGATGTCCCCTGCCCTTTCGAATATCTTCCAGCACATCCGTCCCGTAAGCTGCTGCCGCATTAGTAATATTTCCCATATCCGGATATATACCCAGATATGGAGAATTCAGGCGGTTCACAAAAACCATGGCTTTTCCCACCGTATTCATAAATTCCGTTTCCATTGTTTCAAAGCCAAGAAGAACGCCTGCTGCAGCTGCCATCTGCTCACATTTTTTCAGATTTTCCCCAAAACGCTCCACTGTTTCTGAAGTAGATTCCTCATAATATACATCATATCCGGCAAGCTGGATAAGCCGGATTCCAAGATCCGCAGCAAGAAGAATGGCCTTTTCCATAATCTCCATCCCCTTTGCACAGGTTGCCTCATCGCTGCTACCAATAGGATATTTCCGATGTCCGCTCAGGCACATGGTTCGGATAGGAACATCTGTATCATACATTGTATTTATTAGCTCCAGCCTCTCTTCCTTTGTCCAGTCCAGACGGGCAAGCCTTGCATTTGTCTCATCTATACTGATTTCCAGGAAATCATAGCCTGCATCTTTTGCAGCTTCCAGCCGCTCCCTCCAGGTCAGCTCTCCCGGCATTGCTTTTTCATACACCCCTAATGTATATGCTTTCATACTGTTTCTCAAATCCTCCGTCAAAGCATGTTCAACATCTTACCTTTTCTTAAGGACATGCCCTAATTTTTAAAATGGATCCACGCCCCGTTTAATCCGTCGATCACAGCACGGTAAGCGGCATATTTTTCCTCATAAATTTTTTTATATTCCGGTCTAGGATAAACGGTTCCGGTTATAGTCACGGTTCTTGCCGCTGCATCCGGGTAATCCTTATAAATCCCTGCGGCTATTCCTGCAGCCATAGCTGCACCCTGAGCTCCCAGCTCCTTATCCCCCACCACATCAATGGGAATCTGCAGTGCATCCGCAAAAATCTGTACCCACACCTCTGAATTTGCTGCTCCTCCCGAAAGTCGGATACTCCTTGGAATTTCCCTGTTTCTTAAAAGCTTCCTTACATGAGTGACATGGGAAAATACAATTCCTTCATAAACAGCCCGGAGCATATGCTTCTTATTATGGTAGGCAGTCATTCCTACAAAAGTACCCTTTGCCAGTGGATTTTCATTGGATCCATTGAGAAACGGCAGGAAAATCATATGATCATCCTGGGGTTCAATAGAAGCCACCCACTCATTTGTAAGGTCATAAACCGATCTGCCTTCTTTTTCTGCCTCTTCCAGTTCATCCTTCATCAGGCTGTGAATAAACCATTCCATATTTCCTGCAGAAGTGGGACTGCTCTCCTCGATCAAAAAGTACCCGGGAATGCAGAACATGGAATTCAGTGCAACCGTACCATTAGTTACCGGAGCCTTTCCGATAAATTCATTAATACTCCAGGTACCTGCGATCATACACATCTGCTCCTCATCACAAAGACCGGACGCAATTCCGCAGGCGTTCACGTCAAACATTCCTGCAGCCACAGGAATTCCCTGGGGAAGCAGAGTCTTCTCACTTGCCTCTTTTGTTATATATCCGCAGATTTCTGCAGAATGCCTCAAGGGCGGCAGCTTTTCATAACAGTCTTCAAGTCCGTACAGTTCCATCAGTTCTCTGTCATGCTGTCCTGTAATCATATTTACCAGATTTCCTCCTGAGCAGTCCGTATACTCACTGTAAACCTCCCCTGTAAGTCTGTATCGGATATAATCTTTCACTGCAAAAATATATTTTGTCCTTTGAAGTACCTCCGGCTTATTTTCCTGAAACCACGCCAGAAGGCTTACCGGTTGCACTGCAAGGATTTCCTGGAAAGTCTTTTCATAAACCTTTTTGTTCGTTCCGTCTTTGTACCACTTTTCTACCTGCGCCCAGGCCCTTGTATCTGTGGACATAATACCATTATAGGAAGGTCTTCCGTCATATCCTACCATGTACAGCCCCTTTCCCGCTCCGGAAAAAGAGACTCCGGCAATGTCCCTTGGGTTAATACCGCTTTTTTCAATAGATCTGCGGATTGCTCTGGCATTTACCTCCCACAGCTCCTCCAGATTCTTTTCTGTATAACCTGGCTTAGGGGTAATCGTCTCTGTCGGAAGGCTTGCAACGGAAATCTGATTTCCATCCTCATCGAAAATCGCTGCCTTGGAAAAAGTCCCTCCATTATCAATTCCAAGTAAACATCTCATACCTTTTCCTACTCCGTCATTTCCTCCGGAACTCCCGGGCAGTTTGGACCGAAATGTTTCAGGACAACCAGCGGCTCCACTTTACTTGTATTTGTAATAGTCACACCTTGAACTGCTGCCTTCTCCGATACAAAAAATTCATCCGAGCTCTGCTGTCCAAAATGAAGAAGTGTAGGGGCCTCACAGTCATATACGCCGAATGTACCATGACCCTGTACAAAAATACAGCCATATGCTGCTCCGTCACAAATAGTTACGCTTTGTCCCGGATTTACCGTCAGCTCTTTTGCCGCAATATAAGGATTGGCATAAGTAATCCATTTTTGTGTATATGCTCCTGTTTCCGCCTCTATAATGGGCCTGCGGAAATAGTGCTTTCTGTAATGAGGGTCTACATTCTTCTCCCAATCCAGAAGCTTAAATACGTCCTCCGCATCCTTGCATCCCTCCGGCAGCTCCTCGTCCAGCATCTCCGGCGGATAGACCTCACCGGATACAATGTTTTCGTATACAGAGTTTACATCAGAATTCCACTGCGGCTCATAAGTCAGTACAGATGCAGGTGCATGGATCACACCCGCAGGCGTATACCATCCTGTTCCAAGTTCAATCCTGTATGCTCTGGACAAATCTGTAATCCTGGTATCATCATCTGCAAATTTACGAATCCTCTCTTTAATTTCTTCCGGATCCACATCCGGATCAAATCCAAAGTAAGTATAATCCGATTCTCCTGAATAATTATTAAGCTGTTTAGGGAAATAATAGCATTCCGGTTTTCCAAGCTTCCCTACCCGTTGTGCATCCTCAAAGGTCAGATGCAGATGATGAAACAATGGATTCTCATTGTCAAAAAACTTGGAATACATAGGCCAACCGTTATACTTTTCCATCAGCTCTTTTCCCACCAGCTCTTCTCCCAGAACCTTCACTGCATTCCTAAGAGAGAATTTCTCCTGGCTGTCATAATCCACGCATACATAGGACATACCCTCGTCTGCCTTAGCAGTTTCCCCATTCTGCGCCGCAATGGTAGAAGCAAACCATCTTTCCGTAATAGAGCCTCTTGCCATTCCAAATGCAAAATAATCATCCGGGTGCAGCTTCAGTCTGCGGCCCGCCTTGCCAAATCTCCTGGGAACAAATGCAGGAAACAGGCGGAAGATTCCCTGTCCCTTTTGAAATGTCTCCCGGATAGTCCTTTCATCCTCCACTGCATCTTTTACCACCAGATTTCCTGTTTTTTTTGCTTCTTCAAGCCTTTCATCCAAATCCTTGCCTGCTTTTATGATCAATTCTTTTTCTGTCATCTATACTTCCTCCTTAAAGGTAATTCCTCCTGTTTTCATACATGGATTCATGATCTTTTAAGTATTCCTCTATGGCATTTTTTTCACCCTCCGTAAGCTCCGGAAGGATTTTGCCCACATACGGCAAAATCAACCCTTTTCTTGCGCATAAATATTTCACTACTGCGATCCAGCTCCTGCCATATTGGAAAACCTCCTTCATTTCCACAATGGCTCTCTGATATTCCAGTATCTTATCCACATTTTTCTCTCTTCCATACACCAACATATCCACATAAAACCCGGGATAAATGTTTGCAAGGCAGGGCACGCAGCCATCTGCTCCCAAAAGCATTGCAGCTCCGCAAAGATCCTCGTTCCCGCTCAGCAGGCTTCCCTTCTTTTCTGCAAACAGGATTTTCTGGAACAATGCCCAGTTTCCTGTACTATCCTTAATGGCAGTTACCTTCGGCATTTCCAAAAGTCTTTCCATAGTCGTTGGCAAAATGTCTGAATTTGTATATGGGGGAATATTATAAATAATCAGCTTTCCATGCATATGCTCTGTAATGTAGCGGAAATGTTCCAGAATCTCCTCCTGACTTCCGGGGGGTAAATAATATGGCGCCGCAGCCACAAAATACTCCGCTCCCATTTCCTCATATTCCTTAATCTCTTCCGTGATCCCCGCTGCAGAGGTTTCCAGAACTCCTACTAAAACCGGAATGCGCCCTCCTGTTATCTCCAGCGCTTTTTCTGCAGCACATCGTCTCTGTTCCCTGGAAAGCACAGTCCCTTCTCCACAGGAACCAAGCACGAAGATTCCGCTTACGCCTCCTCTTATACAGTGCTCTATCAGCCTCTTCAAGGCCGGAACGTCCACATCTCCCTCTCTATCCAGCGGAGTCAGCAAAGGAGGAATGATTCCCTGTATTTCTTTTTCCAAATCAGTGACCTCCTTTGCCGAAATCCCAGCACGCAGGAACTTCCGTTGGATTCTGGAAATTAAAATACAAAATTCCTTCCCTGTGTCCCATACGCTCTGCATTGCTTGGTTCACCGCCGCAGACTCTCTTTAAAAGCTCCATCATCCGTCCGGTTATAGCTTCCCTGGACTCCTCTCCGGTAAGCAGAGGCGCTGCGCAGAAATCAATATCATCGGACATTCTTTCATAGGTTCTGGGATTTCCCGTTACTTTGATTACCGGGCTTACCGGTGTTCCTACAACATGTCCCCTGCCTGTGACCAGAAATACCACATGGCATCCTGCTGCAACTAGCTCCAGCATATCCGAAGGATCCGCAGCAATAAAATGAGCCGGCTCCAGTTTCTCATCCGGAATTACATCCAGAAGATGGAGGCCTTTGCATGCCGGAGTCTGTGCTACCTTCAAAACGCTCTGAATCTGGCGGCTTCCGCTTTTCACAGTAGCGCCCATGCTTTTTTCTTCAATCGTAGTCAGTCCACCGTCCATATTTCCCGGCGCAATGGAAAACTGTCCATATGCCGCACAGAAGTCCACGGTTTTGTCATAAGCCCTGGCAATATCGACTTTTACCTTTTCATTAGCCCCGCGCTCCATAAGGTATTCCTTCAGCCCGATACCCTCGCTCAATTCCTCAAAAACTGCCGTTCCTCCATGATCCACTACACAGTCAAACACACTGCCTACCAGGGCATTTCCTGCAAGTCCGGATGTAAAATCTGATCCTCCGCACTCTCCTCCAACCACAAGATCGGAAAGATACATAGGAACCCTAAGCGTTTCCTTCAGTTTATCCAGCATTTCCCGTACAATGGCCATACCCTTTACAATACTTTTCTGGGTTCCCCCTGCTTCCTGCTGATAAAACCAGGCAGCCTCCCTTCCTGATTTTTCCGCAGCCTCTGCAAGAAGATCCGGATAGGTATATTCACATCCATGCCCGATAACCAGAACCCCTCCCACATTGGGATGAGTACAATATTTCAAAAGTCTTCGGATATTTACCTGATTATGAAGACAGGAATGAGACCCAATGGCTTCCACGTCCTCTCCAAGACACTGAAAATAATCTGCAATTTTCCTGCATACATGCTTGCTGCACTCCACCGTAAAAATAACCAGGACTTTATTCCGGATTCCTTTGGAACCATCCTTTCTCAGATATCCCTGACACAGTAACTCCTCTTTCATTTCAAACCTGCACCTCCCTTATCCTTAATATGTCTTATATTCAATGTCTTTGGCATGTGCTGTCATGGGATCCAGCTGGGCGGAGCGAAAATCATAGGCGCTTTTCATATTGTGCATATGTACATGTTCGCCTTCCCGGATTTCCTCCGTAACAATGCCTATTGGCGCTCCGTATTTAATGATCCTGTCTCCTGGATGAAGAGCACAAAGCGCCATTTTGTGCCCAAAAGGAATAGCTTCCACTGCCAAAACCCCCGCCCTTTTCTCCGGTGCGTCTCCGGTAAGCTTTACCTCTCCCGCTTCGATATCCGCCATGGCTGTTGCCACATTATCCGTTTTTGTCACCACATAACAAACCTTTTTTAATTCTTCCATAAATGCTCCCTTCTTTTAGATCTTTCTCAACCCTTTACTCCGCCGGCAGTCAGTCCGGCAATCAAATCCTTCTGTACGAACACAAACATAATAACAACCGGAATTACTACCACAATTCCACCGGCCGTGATCAAATCCCACCGAATATTGTACTGGGACATAAAATTAGATAATGCCACGGTCACCGTTCTGGATGCTTTATTTGTAAACATATTTGCATAGGTATACTCATTCCAGGAGGTGATAAAGATGAAGCTGCAGGATGCCACCAGAGCAGGACGCAAAAGAGGAAGCACAATCCGGAACATCCTTTGGGCCAGGCTGCAGCCGTCCAGGGCTGCAGCTTCCTCCAGTTCAAAGGGCACCTGGTTAATAAATCCCGTTGTCAGCCAAACCGAATACGGGATGGAATAAGTACTGTAAGCCACGATCAGGCAAAGCTGTGTGTGCAAGATCCCAATCTTATTAAAAATGGTATACAGAGGTATCAAAAGCAATGTGCTGGGCACCAGATACAGCAGAAGGAAAAAATACATAAGGGCATTCCTCATGCGGAAACGGTATCTGGAAAGCGCATAGCCTGCCATAAAGGACACTATGCCTGCGATCAGCACTGTGGCAAAGGATACTACAAGGCTGTTCCACATATTGCTGAAAAAATCTGTTTTCTCAAACAATTCCCGATAGCTGTCCAGTGTAGGTGCAGCGGGAAGGAAACGAAATTCCTGTGCAAACATTTCATTCTTTTTCTTTAATGATGTAAGGAATGTCCAGGCAAAAGGAAATAATACGGTAACAAGGAAAAATATCATGGGTATATAAAAGGTTCCTATGCTTTTTTTCTCTTTCATTTGTCAATCATTCCTCCCTGCTCTCTGGTAATGCGAAGATAAATAAAGATCACAATGGACATCAGGATCGCTCCGATAATGGCTACCGCACTGCCGTATCCGAATTTCATGGATTTCTGCGCCTGCAGATAAGTGTATACGGACAAAGTAAGGGAGCTGTAGCCAGGCCCTCCGCCTGTCATGGTATAAACAATGTCCACGTTATTAAACACCCATATCAGCCTGATCATAACTGTAGATACGATGGTGGAGGCAATTCCCGGAAGGGTAATATAAAAATACTGCTTCATTGAAGACGCTCCGTCCACGCTGGCTGATTCATACAGTTCCCTGGGTACGGACTGCATAGCTGCCAGGATCATAATTGTAAAAAAAGGAATTCCCTGCCAGATCATTGCCATAATCTGAACCCAAAGTGCAGTATTGGGCTGAGCGATCCACGCCACATTTTCTTTAATAAGATGAAGGCTCTTTAAAATCTCATTCATAACTCCGTAGTTTCCGTTAAATATCCATGCCCACATTAATGAAATCAGAACGCAGGGCGTCACCCACGGAATAAGTACCACAGACCTTACGATTCCCCGGCCGCGGAAGGATTTGTTTAAAATATTGGCCAGCAACAAGGAAAGAAGAAGCTGTGCGGTTACTGTTACTCCCACCCATAACACTGTATTTTTCAGTGCCGGCCAGAAAGCATCATCTTTCGTAAAAATGTCTGTATAATTCTGCAAGCCGATGAATTTCACATTCTGCAGGTTTGTCATATCATATTTGTACAGGCTGAGGACGATTGCCCTTGCCACAGGATATCCGATGATCAGGACTACAATCAGAATTGCCGGTGCCAGCAGGAGCATAGGCTGCCACTGGATTTTCTTCTTTCTTTCCATGTACTGCTTCCTCCTTAAGAGTAATTCCGCCGGGCTAATGACTGTTCCTTCATTGGCCCGGCTCTTTTAGCTATTACACATTCGGTTCTTTTATTCCTCTGCAAGATTGTCTGCAAGAATCTGGATCATTTCCTCGCTGGAGATCTCGCCCATCATGGCACGCTGCATTGTCTGCGGCCAAACAGTTTCGGACCAGTCGCCCCATGTATTGCAGACCGGGAAGATCTGCACATCATCCAGATATTCCATAGAAGCAGCACAGAATTTATTTTCTGTAAATTCCGGATCCTCAGTTACCGGTGTAATGAATGGTACAAGGCCTGCATTTTTGCAAAGAGCCTTATGGGTTTCTTCCTCTGATGCATATTTCAGGAAGTTAATTGCTGTTTCTGTATTTTCACTGTTTGCGGAAACCGCCCAATGACAAGGTTCGCTTGGGAGATATCTTCCTGCAGCGCCTTCCGGAAGAGGTACTACATCAACGTCCTCCCCCAGAACATCCGTAATCTCATTTGCGGAATTCAGATGGTGAATCAGCATTCCTGTTACGCCGCTCTCGAAATTCTGTACAATTTCCGTATATCCGTCAGTAGGTGCTGTTTTTGGCGCCCATCCATTCAGGTAAATATCAAGATATTTCTGGTTTGCTTCCACCATTTCCGGTGTATTCAGCACAACGCTTCCGTCATCCCCGAAGAAACCGCCGCCGTTATTCAGCGTCAGGCCTGCCCACATAAAGTGTCCGCCTCTAGCGCCTCTCATGCTGAATCCGTAAACATCCGTTGCTCCGTCTCCGTCCGTATCTTTTGTGAGAGCTTCACACGCTTTATAGAATTCATCCATTGTTTTTGGATATTCTACTCCTGCTTCCTCAAAATAGGATTTTCTGCAGTACAAATAAAGAACTACCAGGCTGTGGGGCCATGCAAAGGTAGCTTCCTGGCCTGCTTTGGCAGATTCCCACATACTCATTGGAATAGTATCCTTCCCGTCCCAGGAATCAATATAATCATCAAGCTCTGCAATAGCACCAAGACTTCTCAGCTCCGGAATCCAGGTTGGCTGAATCTTATAAACATCCGGCAGGTCTCCTGATGCAGCCGCTGCAATGAGCATATCGTGGTAACTGTTCCATGGAACCGCTTCCAGTACCAGTTCTGCATCCGGATACTGCTCGCTCCATGTGGAATATGCATCTGCATAAGAGCCGTCATTATCTTCCCAGTACCAAACACGGATGGTCTCCTTTTGTTCTGCGTAAACTGCTGCTGCCGAAAATACCGGAAGCGTCATACATACGCTTAAAACCAGGCTCAGCATTTTCTTCATTCTTTTTTTCATTTTCGTTCCTCCGTTTCTTTATCATTTATTTTGTGACTCTATTCTGCCATAAACCCCTTTCTTTCACAATGAACACAGTCCTGTATTATTTGTAAAAAAATACGATTTCTTCCATAAGGCAGAAATATAATCCGAAAAAAGGTAAAATAATATGCATTTTCTTCCACCATTTGCAAATTAGCTGTAAATAATGCATAATCACTTTAGTAAAACCTTTTTTTTTGCACACTGTTTCTACGAAAGAAGGACAAACTATGTTAAAAGTGTTAGTTGTAGATGACGAATTTATTGTCCGAATGGGACTGATCAGCTGTATCCGCTGGGAAGAAATGGATCTGGAGCTGGTGGGGGAAGCCTCCAATGGCCTGGAGGCACTGGAAATGATCCGGGAGCATATGCCTGATATTATCCTTCTGGATCTTCTGATGCCCGGCATGACAGGAATGGACCTTATACAGAAGCTGGAGGAGCAAAATATCAGAACCAATATTATTATTTTAAGCTGCCATGAGGACTACAGCTATGTTCGGGACGCTTTTAAAAAAGGCGTGCGGGATTATATACTAAAGCTTTCCTCCACACCGGAAGAAATATGCAGCGTATTAGGCGATGTGGCGAAAAAGATCCTGGCAGAGCGGGCCAGCTCCCAGGCTGCTCCGGCTTTGCTTGAAGTTCCTGAACTTGACAGCCTCAAGGCTCCAAAAGAAATGGTATCTGATGAGTATTACGCAATTACTTTTTACGGTGCTTCTTTTACAAAAGAGGTGCGCAGTCTTTTGCTGCAGCTTATCACCCAGTGGCTTATGAAACATCCCGTCAGTTGTCTGCACCCCTGCCTTGTCAATGGTTCCGAGCCTATTATTCTGTACACAGGATTTTCCAAAACCTCCGAATCCGAAGTTTTGGAGCACTCCCTTGCAGAATCCATGGAAAAGCTTCACCGCTTTCTTTCCTCTTGTATGGATGTTTCCATTTTGGTTGGGATCAGCAGCCGCTGTCCATGTACCATGGCTCTGAATAAGGCCCTCCACGAATCTCAAAAATCCATGAATGCATTGTTTTATGATAATTCCGGCTGTATTGGCATTTACTCTAATTTGGAAAAGCTTTACCACAATGAGGATACCAGGATCGGAGCAGCCTTTTACCGCAATATCGGTGAGATTATCCGCCACCAGCATTTCCAGTCCCTCACTGAGCAAATTGCCGCCTATACGCTCTGGGTACTGAAGGAAAAACCGGATCCCAGAATCGTCAAGCTGGATACCATTGATCTTATTAATACACTTGGAAATTATTTAAAAGAAAAGAAATTGACCCTGGCGGACATGGCGGAGGAATATCTTTATTTTTATCAGGATATCGCCCAGATGCGTTCCTTTTGGGAGCTTAAGTCCTACCTTGATTCCTTTATCCAGACCTATATGGCCCTCCTTCAGTCCAAAGGGTATAAGAATATTCGAAATGATGTACTGGCTGCTGCAAATTTTATTGAAGAGCATTACAGCGATGATATTTCCCTGTCTGACGTTGCTAGGTATATCAACATCAGCAAAAATCATCTCAGCTATCTTTTCAAAAAAGAAACAGGCCAGACCTTCAGCGATTATCTGATCCAGTATAGAATTGCCAAAGCCCGCACCCTTTTGGAATCCGGACAAAACTACACTGTTTCAGAAATTGCGGAACTGACAGGATTCCATGATACCGGCTATTTCAGCAAGGTATTTAAAAAAGCCACCGGGCTTTCTCCCAATCAGTACAAGAAAGGAAACTGAGTATGAAAAAAACATTCAGCCGACTTCAGATTAAAATCACTGCCTGCATCTTATGTTTTGTTATCCTGCCGGTCATGGGGTTAAATCTTTTGCTCCAACTTCATATGGAAAACCGGATTCTGGAAAATACAAATTTTGCCTTTGAAAATGCAGTCATTAATGTAGACAATACCCTTAAGACGCTTCTTCGGGAAATGGGCGTTACACTAAATCTGCTTTCCACGGATTCCTCTCTCTATGAAGCCCTTAGTTCTCCGAAGGAAACCTTCAATAATGAACTTCGCACCAGGATCGCCATTGACGGCATTACGACGCAGTTCCAAAAATATGTCTTCTACTGCACAGTAGACTTTCTGATCCTGGATACCAGGCAGACTGCATACAGTACCTACTATATCAAAGATCACACTGTATGGGATAGTGAGGTTACGACAGGATTTTTGGATGCCATAAAAGAAAACAATCTGAATTACACCTATTTTTCTACTTCTATGCGAAATCTTGGCAAGGAATCCGATGATATTGTACTTTGTATCGGCAAAACTATCCGCAATTACAAAAAACAGTATCTGGGTCAGGCACTGCTGATCGTTGATGAAGAAAAACTTTTCCGCATCCTTCAGTCCTCCACACTGTATACAGACAGCATCAATCTATTGTGCAGCCAGGATGGCGAAATTATTTCAGCAAAGGACAAATCCCTTATTGGAGAATCCTATCAGGACTACATTGCACATAAAGAGGATTATCTGGTCTTATCATATCCTTTATATAATAAGTGGACCTTTACCTCCCTGATTCGAAAGGCAGACCTGTATCGGGATTCTTCCTACAGCTCTCTTTTTATGCTTGGGGACCTTGCGGTGATCCTATGCTTTATCGGAGCTATTCTTCTGATACTCCACTCCTTCCTAAAGCCAATCCGCACATTAAAGGAGCTGATGGTAAATGTAGAAAAAGGAGACTTTTCCAGCCGTTTTCATTCCAATACTTCGGATGAACTTACGGAGCTTGGAACCAGCTTTAACCATATGGCTGAACAGCTCTCCATTTTATTTGAAAGAACCCAGGCACAGCAGCGCAAGCTTCTGGAACAGGAAAATGAAAAGGAGCGTTTCCGTTACATGGTGCTTCAGTCCCAGATCAACCCCCATCTGATGTTTAATACCTTAAATAATATTAAGTGGATGGCCATCCTTAATCATGACGAACCTGTTGCCAATACAATTTCCTCCTTTGGCCGCCTCCTGGAAAAAACATTAAAATCCGGCAACGACCATTTTACCATCCGGGAGGAACTGGAATACATCCGTGAATACCTTCAGGTAGTGCAGCTTCATATCCCTCAGAAAATTGCCCTGGATATCTGCCTTGAGGAGGACTCCCTTTATGAATGTCTTATCCTTAAAATGCTGTTTCAGCCTGTGATAGAGAATTCTATTCTGCATGGTTTTAAAGGAAATCTTCCCAATCCCTGTATCTCCATCTGCATCTGCCGCCAGGAGGCTTCCCTCGTCTGTTCCATAGCAGACAACGGCTCCGGCATGACGGAAAAGGAGCTTGGGCAGATTTACTGTCAAAGAAGCACCAGCCAAAAGCTCTCCCACTCCATCGGCCTTTCCAATACAAAAGAGCGGCTGAAGCTGTTTTATGGCAGCGATGCTTCCGTAACGGTTACCTCAGCCCCCTTACAGGGAACCACAGTAACATTTTTTCTTCCTTATCAGATAAATATCAGATAAACCGTATATAAGAGCGTCAGGGAAAATCCAGCGGCATTTTCCGTGGCGCTGCTACCGCCAATGAACACCTCAAATTCTCCTAATTCGCTTTCCCATATTCCGTTCTCCGACAGGAACCTAATCTCCCTGTCTGTGATTGCAAAGCTGACCTTTTGTTCTTTACCTGGCTCCAAAGTAACCTTCAAAAAGCTCTTAAGCTCTTTTACCGGGCGCACAACGCTTGCTGCAATATCTTGAATATACATTTGTACGGTTTCCGTCCCTTTTGCCTTTCCTGTATTTCTTACCATTACAGAAGCTGTTATCTGCCCCTGTCTTGTCATGGACGAACTGCTAAGCTCAACAGGAGAGATTGAAAACTCCGTATAGCTTAATCCATATCCGAATGGATAAAGGGGCGTATTGGGAATATCCAGATATTTTGAACGGAATCTGTCCTTATCCTTTCCCGGAATATGGGGCGTCCCGTAGCATATTCATTATAGTGCACTGGCACCTGGCCTACACAGTACGGGAAGCCTAACGCCATTACCACAAGTTCCGCCTTTTTAGCCGTCTCTACTGCATCCTCAAGCATCCGTTCCTGCTCTTCTCTGGAAAAATCCTCCCTGGTGCATTCCTGGAATCCCTCCA
>JAETNR010000074.1 GCA_021772055.1 Blautia sp.
AAAATCCGTGCTGTCTGAGCCGTCAGGCGAGTTCACGGATTTTCTGAACGCTTTTAGCAGAAGTTCGGGGAACTTACTATTTCTTGTGCTCCGAAACCGCATGCCGCATAGACAGGCGCCCCTTCCCTCTTCCTCCCTCCCCGCATCCCGTGAAATGTAACCTCTATCTCGACAAAATTCCCAAAATCTGCTTTACAAAATCTCTAATTTCGATATAATGAACTTTGAATCATGTAATCAGCAGAGAAAAGATGGAGGAATTTCTATGATTTTATCATGTCAGGACATCTGTAAATCCTTTGGCGAAAAGGTCATTCTCCATGATGCATCCTTTCATATAGAAGAACGTGAAAAAGCTGCACTTATTGGCAGCAACGGTGCAGGCAAGACCACGCTTCTGCGCATCATCATGCAGGAAATCCCTGCAGACTCCGGAACGGTTGTGGTTTCCAGAGATAAGAACCTCGGTTATCTGGCGCAGTATCAGGATATCCGCGGGCATCATACCATTTATGAAGAGCTGCTCACTACCAAGCAGCACATCCTGGACATGGAATCACGCATGCGTTCTATTGAGCAGGAAATGAAGCATACCCAGGGAGCCAGGCTTGAAGCTCTTATGAACACCTATACCCGCCTGACTCACGAATTTGAGCTGGAGAACGGGTATGCATACAAAAGCGAACTCACAGGAGTATTAAAAGGCCTTGGTTTTTCGGAGGAGGATTTTGACAAACAAATTGAAACCCTTTCCGGCGGCCAGAAAACCCGGGTAGCCCTGGGCAAACTCCTGATTTCCAAACCGGATATTCTTCTTCTGGATGAGCCTACCAACCATCTGGATATGGAAAGTATTTCCTGGTTGGAAACCTACCTTATGAATTATCCGGGAGCTGTTTTTATCGTCTCCCATGACCGCTATTTTCTGGACAAAGTGGTTACCAAGATCGTGGAGATCGAGGCAGGGGAAGTTTTAAGCTACAGCGGCAACTACTCTGCTTTTGCCCTGAAAAAAGCCCAGCTTCGGGATGCCCAGTACAAAGCCTATCTGAACCAGCAGCGGGAAATTAAGCACCAGGAGGCAGTCATTGCCAAGCTGAAATCCTTTAACCGTGAAAAATCCATCAAACGGGCAGAAAGCCGTGAGAAAATGCTGGATAAGATCCAGCGTCTGGATAAGCCCGCAGAGATACAGGATCAGATGCGTCTTTCCCTGGAACCCAGATTTATCAGCGGCAATGACGTGCTGACAGTGGAAGAGCTTTCCAAAAGCTTTCCGGGGCAGAACCTTTTTACCAATATTTCCTTTGACATCAAGCGAGGAGAACGGGTTGCCCTCATTGGAAGCAACGGCACGGGAAAAACAACGATGCTGAAGATCATCAACGGCCTTCTGCCCCCTGACAGCGGCAGGATCACGCTGGGATCCAAGGTTCTGATCGGCTATTATGACCAGGAACACCATGTCCTTCATATGGAAAAAACCATTTTCCAGGAGATTTCCGATACCTATCCCACTCTTACGGAAACGGAGATCCGCAATATGCTGGCTGCTTTCCTTTTTACAGGAGATGATGTCTTTAAAGAAATTTCTGCTCTTTCCGGCGGCGAGCGGGGACGGGTTTCCCTTGCAAAACTCATGCTTTCCGAGGCAAATTTTCTGATCCTGGATGAGCCTACGAACCACCTGGATATCGCCTCCAAGGAAATCCTGGAGGAAGCGCTGAACAGCTATACAGGAACTGTATTATACGTTTCTCATGACCGCTATTTTATTAATCAGACAGCCACCAGGATCCTGGATCTGACCAACCAGAGAGTGGTAAATTACATTGGGGATTACGATTATTATCTGGAGAAAAAAGACGAGCTGACGGAAAAATATGCACCTGTAAGGGAAACTGATGCAAAACCCCAGTCACAGACTTCCGAAAGCAAAGTCTCCTGGCAGCAGCAAAAGGAGGAACAGGCGCAGAAACGCAAGCGTGAAAACGAACTAAAAAAAACGGAGTCCCGTATTGAAGAACTGGAAACCAGAGACAAAGAAATTGATGACACCTTAGTACTTCCCGATGTCTGCACCAACGTTGCAAAATGCACCGAGCTGAGCAGAGAAAAAGAAGCCGTCCAAAAAGAGCTGGAAGAACTTTACGAAAAATGGGAGAACCTGGCCTGATGCCTAATTCAAAAACCGCAGGACATTTTATAAAAATGCCTGCGGTTTCTTTATGGAGTGTATCAATAAATTAGATTACACACAACTTTAGGAAAGCCCTTACGAAGCGGGCAAAAATAATTTTGCAGCTGAAAGCGGAGTGGAAGCCCCCCGTTATTTCATAAGCTCATCCAGGGAAGCCTTTACAGCAAGAATAAAGTCTCTGCTGTTCAGTACAACCGGATCCTGAAGAGCGGTAATAAGAGCCAGATCCTTGGTCATTTTGCCGGACTCAATGGTGGTAAGCGTTGCTCTCTCCAGCATGTCTGCGAAAGAAACCAATTCCTTATTTCCATCCAGTTCTCCCCGTTTGCGGAGAGCTCCTGTCCATGCAAAAATCGTTGCAACAGAATTGGTGGAAGTCTCTTTTCCTTCCAGGTGACGGTAGTAATGTCTCTGAACAGTTCCATGGGCAGCTTCATATTCATAATATCCATGAGGAGAAACTAGCACGGAAGTCATCATGGCAAGGGAACCAAATGCAGAAGAAACCATGTCGCTCATCACATCGCCGTCATAATTCTTGCATGCCCATATAAATCCGCCCTCTGCCTTCATCACACGGGCTACCACATCATCAATCAGGCTGTAGAAATAAGTCAGGCCTGCCTGTTCAAACTTTTCCTGAAACTCTTTTTCATAAACTTCTGAAAAAATTTCTTTAAATCTGCCGTCATAAGTCTTGGAAATGGTATCCTTAGCACCGAACCATACGTCCTGTCTGGTATCAAGCGCATAACTGAAACAGCTTCTTGCAAAGCTTTCAATAGAGGCATCCATATTATGCATACCCATGGCAAGCCCGGGTGCCTTAAATTCCTGAACAAGGGCGCGCTTTTCTTCTCCGTCATCAGAAGTATAAACAAGCTCTACTTTGCCGGGTTTCTCAATAGAAAGCTCTGTATTCTTATAAATATCCCCATAGGCATGACGGGCCAGGGTAATCGGTTTCTTCCAGTTACGCACGCAGGGCTCGATTCCCTTTACAATAATGGGTGCCCGGAATACAGTACCGTCCAGAAGAGCACGGATCGTTCCATTGGGACTCTTGTACATTTTTTTCAGATTGTACTCTTCCATTCTGGCTTTGTTCGGTGTGATGGTGGCACATTTTACTGCTACGCCGTATTTCTTCGTGGCCTCTGCCGCATCAATGGTCACCTGATCATCCGTATCATTGCGGTGCTTAAGGCCAAGGTCGTAATATTCTGTATTCAAATCAATATAAGGAAGCAATAATTCCTCTTTAATCATCTGCCAGAGAATCCTGGTCATTTCATCTCCGTCCATCTCTACAAGAGGAGTCTGCATTTTAATTTTTTCCATAATATCCTCCGCTTTATCCGTCCTAATATAATACATATTTTATCCAAAATCCCCTATTACGTCAACTATTTTTATGCACTGCTGCAAGTTTCATCCAATTTGCCAAAAAAATCACAAAGACAGGAACTTTTTACAGTTAAATTTACCCCAGCCCTGCTGATTTCTGGGTAATCCAAGATCATCTGCACTTTCCCTGAGCATCATTTTAATCTCCAGATTGGTCAATTCCGGATTTTTTTCCAGCAGCAGGGCAATGGCTCCGGAAATTACAGGGGTAGACATGGACGTTCCGCTCTTCACTGTATAGGAGGAACTGCCTGCTGCACAGGAAACGATTCGATTGCCCGGAGCCACAATATCCGGTTTGCAGACACATTCCCATGTGGGACCTCTTCCGGAAACTGCCGCTTTGCCCTCCAGAAGGTCGCTGGAGCCAACGGTAATGACTTTTCTGCTGCATCCCGGGGCTGTAATGCTATAGGGCTTCGGTCCCTGGTTTCCCGCTGCTGTCACCACGATAAACCCATTGTCCCAAAGCTTCTCCACCCCCTGTATCAGCGTATCATGGTCATTTCTTGTTTTGTAGGTGGTTCCTACAGAAATATTTACAATACGGATTCCCTGCTGCTTTCCATATTTCAAAAGCCATTCAAAAGCCCTCAGTACATTTTCCTTATTTCCGTTGCCGAAGCGATCCAGCACTTTTAAGGCTGCCACACTGCATTCCGGCGCAATTCCTTTGTATTTCCCGTAAGAGCTGATTCCGCTGCCGCACAGAATTCCGCAGACATGGGTTCCGTGTCCGTTGTCATCATAAGGCTGTCTCCGAAAAGAAATAAAGTCCTGAAAAATTCTGATCCGATTTCCAAAATCCCGATGAGGATATATTCCCGTATCCAGAATCGCCACTGTAATTCCTCTGCCTGTATATTGCCTCTGTTCCATGAAAATCTCCAAATACAGGATATCTTTCTTTTAGATTATTCCATTGCCTGAATACCTGCCACAAAGGAATATTGTCATCATGGACAGGCTTTTTGCATATTCTATCATAAAATTCACGTGTTCCTATGTATAAAATTCCATTCAAATACAAATACTGGTACATATCAGGGAAAAAGGAGGGCTATTATGCTGATTTTGTGCATCGTACTATTTTTTACCATACAGATACTTGTTTTGTTCTGCTGTGCTGCAGCAGGAAATGATCCTGTCTCACAGGCAATCTCAGACCAGGAGCAGATGGAGTTTCTTCAAAACTGGAGGGAATCCCACAATGTCAAAATCAAGTAAAAAAACAGGACCGGATTCCTAAAGAATTCAGTCCTGTTTTTACCTGTCAGATTTTTAAAGACCTTTACTCTACAACAAACTGCAGTACAGCCTGATTAGAAGTATTTCCCTGAGAATCCACTACATAATAAGTACACTCATAGGTACCCGCTATCATAGTGTCCAGCGTTCCCATAATCTGAATCTTTGTCCAAAGATCATAAACATTATCCGAGTCATCCGTAATCTCTTTCACATAGGAAAGCCGGTCAACGGTTGTTCCTACAGGAACCTTTACCAGATAATCCGTCAGATAGATTCTCGGGCATCCTGCAGGCATCTCCTCTGCGATCTTCTCCTGTTCCTGCCGACGCTGTTCTCCCTCGGAAGAAGCTGCATCTGCTTCAGAAGAAGGGGTATTGTCATCTGAGACTGTTTCCGTATCGCCTTCTCCTATACTTCCGGCATCCGGAGTTGTCTCAGGCGTATCAGCGCCAGGAGCCTGATCCTGCCCTCCCCCGTCTGTTCCCTGATCCGGATTCCCATCGTTTTCCACGTTTCCCTGGGAAGCTTCCCGGTCATAAAAATAAAACATCTTGGCCTTGGCAATATTGTTGGAGTTATCTTTTGCAACATAGATAACCACTACCTGGCCATTTTCTACAGGGTAAGCAGACTCCACCGTAAGAGAGGCCGTTACATCCCCATCCTTCTCATCATATGCCGTCACACCTTCCAGCAGCTCGGCATCACTCATACCATCGCGATAAACCAAATTTTCATTATTGCACCTAATCTCCGGGCCTGTCTTGTCTGAACCATACCTGAACCATACTACAAATGCAATCAAACCTGCACAGATAATTGCCATGAAAACAGCTAACTTCTTAGACATACGATTTTTTACTCCTCATCATTGCCGTATTTGCCGTACCTTCCGTACCTTCCATACTTTCCATAATACTTGCCGTAATATTTTCCATAGTAACCCTGTTTGCTCACATCCACCTTATTCAGAATAACCCCCAGAATCGGACACGCACATCTGGACAGCTGTTCCTTTACTTCCTGTGCAAAACGGTAGCTGATCACACCGGATTCCAGTACTATAATAGATCCGTCACACTGATCTGCAATAACTGCACTGTCAATTACACTTCCAAGCGGCGGCGTATCAACAATAATATAATCATATACATCGCCAACCACCTTCAGAAGATTCTTAAAATGCCTGCTTCCAAGAAGTTCTGCAGGATTGGGAGGAACAGTTCCTGCATAGATAATATGAAATCTTGGAATATTGGTTGCATAGATCACGTTTTCCAGTGAAACCTGCTGAGAAAGATAGTGGGAAAGGCCTTTGATCTCTCCATCCAACTCTGTTCTTCCTACAAGTACGGATTTACGGAGATCCGCATCTACAAGAAGCACTCTCTTTCCTGACTCTGCAAGAGAAATGGAAAGATTTAAGGAAACACTGCTTTTTCCCTCATTGGGGGTACAGCTTGTGATTGCAATAATTTTCTTATCATCACCGCAGAAAAGCAGGTTCGTACGCAATGATTTGTAAGATTCATCTACACTATAATTTAATTTCGGACGAGCAACTGTAATCTGTCTCATTATCTCTTTCTCCCTTTACCCTTCTTCTGTTTCTTGGACTTCTTATCATTTTCCATTAACGGAATCGTACCAAGAACACTTAGCTGCAAATATTTCTCCACATCTTCCTGTGTCTTAATGGTATCATTTGTAAGATAAACGATCAAAATAATTGCCGTAGCAATGATCACACCCAGCAAACCGCCGATCACACCATTCTTAGAAAGGCTCGGGCTTGCCTTCTCATCCGGAATATTGGCCGTATCCACAACATTTACGGCCTCAATATTCATAACGTTCTGAATATGGTTGGCAGAAATATCCCGGACCGCATTGGCGATCTGGCATGCCTGGTAAGGATCCTCGTCCGTAACCGTGATCACAAGAATACGGGTATCTGTGCTTGTGCCTACGGAAATCTTATTCAAAAGTTCCTTATAATTGGTATCCAATCCAAGCTGCGCGATCACCCCTTCAATAACTGTACGACTGGTGATCATATCCGCATAGTCCTTGGTCAGAGACAAACTGGTCTGCATGTCCGCATTGGTCAGTGTACTGTTGTCCTGCTTGCTCAGCACATACATCTTCGTGGTAGATTCATATTTCGGAGTGATAAACAACATGGTTACCACTATGAATAGCAGTCCTGCCGTAATTCCGGCCAGGATAATGATCCAGATCTTGCTGAGCAGCAATCCGAATATCTCTTTTAAATCAATTTCAATTTCATCATTGTTCGTGGTGTACTGATTTTCCATCTTCGTCCTTCCATCCCCTATTTTTTAATCATTCTTGCCGGGTTATCGATAAAAATCTGTTCTGCATACTCTTCGCCAATTTTTTTGGCAACAGAAAGATACGCATCCTTCATCTTCGGCACCCGGTAGGAACTTCCATGGCTATCCGTTCCTACGAAGTGAAGTAGATCTGACTTCATCAGCTTAAAGCAGAAGCGCTTGGTTCCAAAGCCCTCTTTCCCCATAATGCTCTCTGCATTTACCTGAATCCTGGCTCCCATTTCTACCATCTCTTCTACAAAATTCATATCACTGCGAAGTTTCGCACAACGCTCCACATGTGCGATGATCGGCTTATAGCCGCTGGAAATCAAAGAATATAAGCGTTCCCTGATCTGGCTCTGGGGAGCAGCCCCGGAAAACTCCGTAAGCACATATCTGGAGCCGGCCATGGTAAGCACCCGCTTCTCGCGAAGCATCTCCGCCATATTCATATTCACATGAAACTCACATCCAAGGTGCAGATCAATGCCCTCCTCGCCAATATGCAAGGCTTCACTCTTTAAAGCCAGGAACTGCTCCTGAACCTTCTCAAGAGGAGTTTCAAACATATTAAACCGGAAATGGGGCGTGGCAATAATATGGCGCACACCTTCCTCATATTCCAGCTTAAGCATTTTTATTGCTTCTTCCATATTATCCGCACCATCGTCTACATGGGGAATAATATGGCAATGCATATCATATAGTCCTCTCATACATTTATTTCATCTCTTCCTTCTGGTAAATCCACGTACATTTTCTGCAAACATAACTATTATATCCTATACTGTCCTAATAGACAAGCGGAATATTTGTGTTATTTCTGCAAAAAATATATGCATTACTGCTGACTGATCACTTCTCCGTTGCGCACCTGTGTCATTAATTCCTTCGCCTTATCTACTGTGGAATAATCAGGAACCATAACATAGGCCGCCTGGCTCATGGAATAAGGTTTCTGGGTATCCCCTGAGCCATCCACGCTATAGCTTACCACATTCCAGTTTCCGCCTTCATTTAACTGATCACGTACCAGAGAAGCAATAATATCATACGGAACATTTGTCTCAAAACTTCCTTCAATCCCGCTGAGTACAGAGGTATAATTCTTCAGAAGATCCGGCGAAAGAGCCTTGTTTATCACACCTTCGATGACAGCCATCTGGTTCTTTCCTCTCTGGCGGTCTCCCTCCTGGAATGCATAACGCTCTCTTGCAAATACAAGCGCCTGCTCTCCGTTTACATAGTTTTCTCCAAGGTTAAAATGATAACCAGTCACATTTCCGGAGTTAAAATCATAATCCGAATTAATGGTGATTCCCCCAAGCGCATCGATGATATTCACAAATCCGCCGAAATTCAGACGGAAATAATAGTTGATATCCTGCTCATAAAGCATTCCCAGAGTATCCATACATACATTGATTCCGTAAATTCCTGCGTGGGTCAGCTTGTCCGGCACACCATTGGAAATGGAAAGAGGGACAAAATAATCACGGGGTGTGGAAACCAGAAGTACCTGTTTTGTTTTTGTATTAATCGTGGCGATAATATTGACATCGCTCCTGCTCTTGGCTGTCATGGCCCCTCTTGTATCAATCCCGCTGATGTACACAGTGAAGACCATATCGCTGCTGTTGGTATTCCCGCTGTTATCCACCACACGCTGGGGCTCTGTGCGTTCAATCACTGTCTCCACATGTCTGGTGCTAATCTCACGTACCATCTGAGAAAAGTTCGCGTAGCCGTCCATCTCATCCACAACATCCAGATAAGCCTGATTCAGAATGATCGCACCGGTCTGCCCTCTTAAAACAGCATCCGCAAGCTCTGTCAAAGTGGTATATTCCTGCGTCTGGATCGGAGACGGAAGCTCCGCATTTAACTGCTTCACAGTTTCATCCGTGCTCTCCCTGTCAAGGGCGGTAAGAATCCCAAATGTATAGCCGGAAGCCTCATTAATGGACTGCGCATCATCATCATTCAGCACATAAACGCCGATCTTGGCCACTTCCGTATTGACACCGGTAATGTTGTCAATGGTGCTTACTGTTTTATAAATATAAAGACTTCCCAGTCCCATCACTACAACTACAAGAAGCATCAGCACACTGCCGATCACAAACGGAATCTTATGCCTGATCTTCCGAACCAGCAGATATACGATCATAACAAGAAGTATCAACACGCCGCAGACAATAATCAGATACTTCACAGGCAGCAGCTTCGTATAGATCAGAAGTGTAATGAAAGCAAATACCAGTACAAAAAAGACGGCAGAAATAATCTTACCGGGAAGCCGGTCCTTTTTTCTACTCATTATATAAATCATCCTCCTATTATATTGTATCAGTCATAATAAAGACATCGTTTCTATTTTAAACAATATGTACGAGAAAAGCAAGCTGTTCTATAAAAAAAATAAAACAATCCTTAAAGAAAGCTATAACCGGAATCTATACATTCCAATATACTGTTAATGTTTTCAATAAAATCATTATGTAATCTATAGATTCCAAAAAAGCGAGGAAAACCATGTCTACACAAATTAAGCAGGATATTTCCATAGGAAAGAATCTCCAGAATTTAAGAAAAAGAGCTGGCATGTCACAGGAGCAGGTGGCGGCAAAGCTTCAGCTCCGCGGTATTTCCATCAGCCGGGAAGTAATCTCCCAGATGGAACTGGGGAAATACAGCATCAAGATCAGTATTTTACTGGCGCTGACCGAGATCTACCGTGCTACACTCGATGAATTCTTCGAAGGCTTCCAGTACTATCACGGCAAATAAAATTTCCGGAAATGAAAAGGGGCTGACTTATGTTTGTCAGCTCTTTTTCGTTTTCGCCGTTCTAACCGATCAGGACTTTTTTCCCTTCAAACGCAAAACCATATTTTCTGATCCGCTCCGGCTTTACTCCTTTGGCAATCAGAACCGCATCGTATCTTTTTTCTTCTATCTGGGCATGTGCCGCCTGTACAGTATCTTTCAAATTTTTTTCTTCCTCAGGATCAAACACCTTGAATTCCAGGATGATTCCGTCGTCTCTTTCGTCCTCAGGTTCCAGCAATACATCATACCTTCCGAAACCGCTCTCTCTGTTAGACAAAATCATATATCTGTCCGCCAGTTCCACGATCAATCCCAAAACAAAGCCGTGATAGAAGCGCTCCGGTTCCGTATCCCCGGAAGGTTTCTTCCCTGTATCGAAAAAACTGAAGGTTGCAAGAGCTACCCTGTTCATATACACATTCATAGCTTTGATATCATCCCTGAGCAAAGCCCGGATAAACTCATTATAGGGAGCAGAATGCCGGTTAAACCAATCTCCGATCATGCGTTCAAACATGATGAAAACCTCTTTATTTGTCAGCACCAGGTCATATTCTTCCCTGCCGCTCCTGATATCTATCATGTGCTTTTCTGCTTTTAGATAACCGCAGGCCAAAAGCAGGCTCCAAATCGCTGATTCCCGGTAATCCAGCTGGTCAAATATGATTTGTTCGTCGATCTGCGTATGCAGCACTTTCCCCATGAGAAGATCCTCCATCATGATCTTCACCTGAGGACTTCCCTCGCGGATCAGTTTCCCCACCAGGCTATTGCTGTTGGTATTCGCCCAGTAAGCATTGAACTCTCCTCTTTTTAGATAATTCAGGATAGACCATGGATTATAAATATCCCGCCTGTTTCCGAAGGTAAAACCGTCATACCATTCTTTTACCTCTTCTCTTTGATCGGACAGCCCATATTTCTCAAGGGCTTTATCAACTTCCTCCTGGGTAAATCCAAAACTATCCATATAACAGTTTGTTGTGGTTGTAACCACCGTCAGATTGTTCAGGTCCGAAAAAATAGATTCCTTACTGATTCTGGTAATTCCCGTCAGGATTGCCCGTTCCAGATACGGATTTGTCTTAAAAGCCGCATTGAACATACTTCTGGTAAATGCCGCCAGTTCCTTCCAGTATCCATTTACGTAAGCCTCCTGCATGGGTGTATCATATTCATCAAGCAAAAGAATCACTTTTTTTCCGTAGTATCGGCTCAAATATTCCGAAAGCTGATTTAGTGCCAAAGTAGCATCCATATCACCCATATCTGAAGTCTTCCTGTTAAAAAATTCCTTTTCTCCATCTGTCAGACAACCGCTTTCCAAAAGAAAGGCGTTCCTCTGATACTCTGCTGCCAGAAGCTGACAGATTTTTTCCCTGGCTTTCTCATACGTTTCTTCCTTGATATTTGCAAAAGAAAAACTAATCACCGGGTATTTTCCCTGAAGATCACGAAATTTCTCCTCCTGCCAGATGGACAGCCCCTGAAACAATTCCCCTCTTCCTGCATACTTTACAGAAAAGAACTTCTCCACCATGTTCATGGTAAGGGTTTTCCCAAAACGTCTCGGTCTGGTAATCAAAGTAACCGCATCACCATTTTCCCACCATTCCCTGATAAAAAAAGTTTTATCAACATAAAAATAATCATTCTCGATCAACTCTTCAAAATCCTGATGCCCAATGCTGACTCTTCTTGCCATCGCCATTCACCTTCCTACAGTTCTCTTTTTTGTCATCCGGAACCATTCCTGTATCTGTAAAATAAAGACTTCCCACACCTCCTGGTTGGGAATCACCAACTTATAGATACCGTTTACCGCCTTATCCGTCTGGGTCAGATAGCCGGTGGTAAAGAGTATGCTCCACAAATTGTCAATACTGGAATCCAACTCATGAAGTCCGTCAAATAAGCTCTTATCCGTTCCTATCTCGAAAAAGCTTTTCAGCATACTCATATTCAATGTTTTTCCAAAATGGCACGGACGAGTAAACAGATTAACCACGCCCCAATTATTCAACAAGTCACAGATAAGACCAGTTTTATCTATATAATAAAAATCTTCCCTTCGCAGTTTTTCAAAGTCATCAATGCCAATCGGCAGCTTTTTTTCCGCATACGGCTCACCCTTTCCTTGCGGCACAAGTATCGCTTCGTCGCCCTGACTTTATTTTACCTCATAAAATAGTGAATAGCAAGCCGGACACGAAAAACCGGCCATTGCTTTTGCCGGGTGCATCTGATCCGCATGCTTTTGAAATAGTTGTTACTGTTCACTCCGTTCCCAGTAACCTCGCGGGATAGTGCCGTGTGAAAAGTAACAAACAGTTCTAAATATTCCGTGAATTTTTGCCCACAATCTTGCTAAGCGGCTGCTTTGATGGTAAGATAAAAATGGATAGATAAACTGCCTTGCGGAAAACTCACGGGCAAAACGTTTTATAGAAATACAACAATAACAATGATTAAAACAATTACTGAAAAAAGGAGGCCGCCGGTGGAGAACGAGAATATTACCCTTTCAGACATGGATATACAATGGCATCCCGCTTTCTGTGCGGCGACGGAGCTTGATTTTATAGCAAACAAAACAGAGCTTGATTTTCAACGTGAATATAACCTTAGTAAGAAACCATTGCAGATTGACCTGTTGGTGATTGAAAAGCGGGATAATGTAGAGATAGAGAATGAGATCGGCCATATTTTCAGGAAATACAACGTGGTAGAGTACAAATCACCCGGAGATGGGCTGACAATTGATGATTTTTTTAAGACATTGGCTTATGCCTATCTGTTTAAGAGCCAGGGAGAGACGGTTGACCAAATTCCTGTCGACCAGATGACCATATCGGTGGTGCGGGAAGGAAAGCCGGAAGAAATGTTCCACAGCCTGGATAGATATGGGTTTACGATTGAAAAGAAGTACAATGGCGTATACTATGTCCACGGGCTTCAGCTTCCGGCACAGGTTATCGTGACAAGGGAACTGGACAGCAAAAAGCACAGGAGCTTAAGGGTGCTTTCCAGAGATGCATCAGAAGAAGACGCCAGAAATTTTATTAAGGATGCACGTAAGCTTACCGACCAGGGGGATTTGCTCAATGTGGATGCAATCCTGCAGGTAAGCGTATCGGCAAACTATGATCTATATAATGAATTGAAAAGGAGGTATCCTGAGATGTGTGAAGCGATGAAAACTTTAATGCGTGACGAGATGATGGAAGCTCAGAGGGAGGGCGAGCTGAAAAAAGCGAAGGACATGGCTCTCTCCCTCTCAAAAATGGGTGTTGAAATCGACAAAATCGCAGAGGCAGCTAAAGTCAGTGTCCAGCTGGTTCAGGAATGGCTGTCCGGCAGCGTGAGCGCAGCTAAATAGAAAAACAGATAATCCCCCTGCAGCATTACGGAATAGATGCCGTGAATGCCACAGGGGGGATTTTGGGGGTAAGTGCTCTGCGATGTTGATCATGCACTATATGATATTTTTTCCATTACTTCACAAATCCATCAAATTCAAGTAAGTATGAAAAAAGACGTACCTTAAATCGTTTATTTTTTTCTGATACAATACTCTCCAGATAATGGAGGTATAAAGATCATGGATACAAATGAATCAATCACCAAAGATAAGT